>JBEKTY010000206.1:0-11955 GCA_049515555.1 Thermoguttaceae bacterium | reverse complement strand
TTTCTTGGGCATGGCGACCTTCCTGATCTGCCGCGACTCGCGCCCCGGAAACCCTCCGGCAGATACCGCGAATCGCAATGCCCCATTCATACCAGATTACCCAGTATGGCGCAATCGCCCTGAGGGAACTGCCCTTCGACGAGCATGGGTCGCTGGTATTGGTGCCTGCG
The DNA here is from genome assembly GCA_049515555.1 of Thermoguttaceae bacterium. Taxonomy (GTDB): domain Bacteria; phylum Planctomycetota; class Planctomycetia; order Pirellulales; family Thermoguttaceae; genus JBEKTY01. The sequence continues at coordinate 11,785 of JBEKTY010000206.1, read as the reverse complement.
GATGCCTGGGAGTTCAAGGCGCAAGGTTTAACACAGATGCAGCGGGCAACGTTGGACACCTTGTTTCGGACTTTCGGGATGGACAAGTACACCTGGACGGAAGGACTGGGCGCAGCAGGGGCAGCCAAGAGCACTTTCCATAAACAGATCAAAAAATTCAAGGAGTTGGGCTTTGTCGAGGAAACGCACGACGGGGCATTGGTCAACCAGGCGGATGCTGTGCTGGATCTCTCGACGCTGTTTGGCGGCGCACTTCGTCGGGCCGATCGCAGAGTTCGTAGAAGAACACGTCCAGGGGCATCAATTCGCGCTGGATCAAGTGGATCGGAGAGGCGGCCGAACTCAGGTACGCGGTCGCGAACCCCCGATGGCCGATCTGCCGGGCAAACGCCGCGTAGCCCTCGTAGTTCGGCACAACCCGGACGCTGCGAAAAAGGCAACACAGCGGTTCGTAGTCCTGCGGGCCGGCGAAGGCGTATTTCGTGACGTGCGTGATCGTGACGCCTGCGGCGCGCATCGCCTCGTCGTAGACCGTGACCGTGCTCAGAGGGCCGGCCGGCGTGTCGTACTCGACGATCTGCCGGTCACCGTCCTGGCTCATACGGTACGTGATGCCTTCAAAGACGGTCCTTACGGGCATGCACGAGAGGTTGTAGATTCCCAGGGCACGGTGGGCCTCGTCGTCTGGCGTGCGCAGGGCCTTGAAGTCGGGAATCACCGCGTGATAGGCAAACCCGAGATCGTCGAGCATTTCGACCAACGAAGCGTCGGCGTATTGCCGGGGCAAAGTCCCCGCGCGGCGATGGGCCCGGTACCAGAGATCCAGACGCGGAACCCACGGAATTCGAGGCACCGGCTGGCCGCGGAGCACGGCAAGCATGTGTTGTTCGTGCGTCATGAAGATTCCTCCACCGATACGAGCACGGGGGATGACGACGGCTCGGCCAGCGGAATCGGCTCGACCTTCCGAATGGTCAACAAGATCCAGCCAAATCCCAGGAGGTGAAAGACACTGCCGATGGCAAAGAGCGTGGGGTAGCCGGCCGTGGGACCGAGGCGTTCCATCAGGAAGCCGGCAAACCAGTTGAAAAGCATGCCGCCCATTGAGCCGCCAAAACCGACCAGGCCGACCACGGAGCCAACCATGCCCCGCGGGAAGAGGTCGGCGGGCAAGCTAATCACAATCGTGGAGAACGCGAGGTGAGCGAAGAACGCGAGGCTGAACAGCCCTATTTCCCAGGTAGCCGGTACGCGCGTCACGAGGCACATGCAGGGCATGACGGCCGCGCATGCTCCCAAGATGGCCTTGCGCGAGAAGTTAAGCGAGTGTCCCTGGTGCAGGAGACGGCTGGACCACCAGCCTCCGACGAGACTTCCCACGCCCGACGCGGCGTAAGGAATCCAGGTGATGGAGCCCATTTGCCCGTTGTCAAAGTGGCGCATATCAGCGAAGTAGAGTGGCAGCCAGTTCGTGTAGGTGAACCAGACGGCGTCGCAGAAGGCTTTGCCCAGCACCATGCCCCAGACCTCCCGCAGACGGAGAAGCCGCCACCAGGATACGCTTGTTTTCGGGTGCGAGGCGGACGAAAGCACCTCATCGATCTGACGCCGCTCTTGGTCGGAAAGTCGCGGGTGCTTGGCCGGCGGATAATATTCCCACAACCAGAAGACGGTCCAGAGAAGCCCGATCGCACCGCAGAGGTAATAGACCCAGGGCCAGCGGGCGTAGCAGAGCACCAGCGCGATGGCCGGCGGAGCAATGACCGCGCCGATCGAGCTGCCACCGTTGACCATGCCCATGGCCGTGGCCCGCTCGCGAGCCGGGAACCACTCGGCGACGGCTTTTGCGCCGGCTGGGAAGACTCCGCCCTGGGCCAGCCCCAGCATCACTCGGGCCGCTCCGAGCATGACCAATCCTTGGGCCACTCCATGAGCGGCACAGGCCACCGACCACCAGACTACAATCAGCAGAAAGCCCCTCCGCGTACCCAGGAGGTCCATCAGTCGCCCGCCGCCGACGTACATCAAGGCATAAGCGAAGTAGAACAGCGACACCAGGGTCCCGAAGTCGCCGTAGGATAGGTGTATATCGCGATGAATGGCCTGTTTCGTATAGGCCAAGGTCTGCCGGTCGAGGTAGCCGATCGCAACGGCTACGGTGATGAGGATCGCGATGGGCCAACGGATTGAACGCACAACTTTACCGGCTCGCCGGGACCGCAACTTTCCAACTGGTGATCATTCGCTGGTGCCGCCCTGCCAATCGTTGGTCTGGAAGGGTGAGGCGGGGAGACCCTCCTTGTTGACCAGATTCGGATTTGCCTCGTTCCGCCAGCCGAAGCGGACCTGGGTGGGCGAGACAATATCCTTGGCCTGGACAGCCGCCAAGGCACGGAGCACCAAGTTCCAGTTGCCCTGGGCGTCAGCTTTGCCCGTGGCGGTCGCCTCGTCGAACTTCACGCTGACCTCTTCGCCGGGATCGACCCAGCCCCAGACTGGCAGCAGCCGGTCGCGTTGCAAAACCATGTGGCTGCTGAGCACATTGGGCAGCGTGACGTCGGCTTGGACCCGGGGCACGCTGGACGATAGGACAAGCAGGAAGACGAGAACCATGTACCGCGACACGGATTTTTTCACGGCGAACCTCTCTTGCGGGCAGGATGGAGTCCAGGGTGTGATAGTTGGTAGGTGCGTCGGCTCCATTCTCAGCGCCGCACACCGCCGCGTCAACCGGCGTTCGGGCCGCCCCTTTCGCGAGGCGATTCCCCTTGATCCGGGGAATTTGCATCTGGTCGTAGGCCGTTGTCTGGTGCGCCGGACGGCAATCTTCAACCCCGTGGGATTTGGGGGGCCTGAAAAGGCTGGGCCTCGACAACATGCTCAAAAGGCTCGTTGATGCGGCAAGACATGTGCCGACACTATTATGGGGATCATGTCGATCGTCGTGATGATCTCAGGACGGCTCCAAACCCCGCCAGCCAAGGGTTAAAGGAAAAAGGCTCGCTGACATGAGTATTTTGATCGGAGCAGAAATTGAGAAGGCATTGCAGAACGGATCAATCCGAATTGAACCGCTCGAAAGGTCGCAGATCGGCCCCGGGTCCATCAAAGGAACATCTCTCGGGACTGCCTATTGGCTTGACTTCCCTGGGGCGCCAAACCAGACTCATAACAGTGCCGTCGTGGCTAACCGTTCGACGTGGACTGGGCCTCCAACGGCCATCGGCTGCCGATCGCGAACATGTTCAAGGAACAATAGTGTATGTGGAACCTGAGAAGCGTAGTATGCGTTGTCGTCGCGGTATCTTTGCTCTCGACAGTCTCGGCGGCTGAGAATGATCCGGCGAGACCGAAGAAGATATTCGCCCATTATATGGGCTGCTGGCCAATCGCAAATGGCTCGCTCCCTTACAGCAAGGCCGTCGAGCCCAAAGAAATGCGTCACGACAGCACGAATCGCACTGCGCAACGTGGCGGGCACGTCCGCAATTACGATCTCGTAACATACGGCACGAATCTGACCCCGGAGAAGAGCGCGGACCTGGAAATCCGGCGCGGGCTGCGCATCGGCATCGACGGCTTCGCCGTAGACGCCTGGGCCGGTGACAACAACGCCAGGAATACCCTGGACGCGATGTTCAAAGTGGCCGAAGAGAAGAATTATCCCTTTGAACTGACGATCTGCATCGACCCCACGTGTGGCGGGAACATCGTCACTTCTGTCAAGGAGCTTCTCAACAAACATGGAAACAGCCCAAAACTCGCGCGCCGCGAGGGGAAGCCTCTCGTTTTCGGATATCAATCAGTCTGGCCGGGTGTCGAATATCTGGTGAAGAGGATGCCCGGTAAGACGGACAAGGAATATCAGCAGTTGCGCACGTCCCCGGAAGGCTGGGAGATCATGGGCCAGGCGTTCGATGACGCGGCAAGGCAGCTTGGACAGCCGGTCTACTGGCATTTCTGCCTGAACGCGTTCTTCCACGGCGTCGACAGAAGTCTCGTCACGAAGGACTCCTACTCTCAGGCCGCTGGGATTCTGGCCAGGCATGTGCAGGCGTTGGGGGCATTCCAGGAGCTTGGCCAGGAGCAGGACGCTCTCTGCGCGAAAGCCGTCAGGGCAGCGGGCGCGGAGTGGGCCTCTCCGCTCGGAATGTTCCAGAAAGAGAACATACCGTACGAGCTCTATGGCGGAAAGGGCCTCGATTGGATGGTAGGCAACTGGGAGGAGGTCCGCAAAGCGGACGCCCGGCTGCTTCAGATCGTGACCTGGAATGACTACGGCGAGAACTCCAACATCGCACCGGCATACAACACGCGGTACACGCTCTTCGACCTGACCGGCTACTTCATCAAGTGGTGGAAGACCGGCGAGCCTCCCAAGCCCGATCACGACAAAGTCTATCTCATCTCGCGCAAGTATCCGCGCGACGTTAAGGTGTTTCCGTTCAAACAGGGGCCTTATCTGGATGGTGCGCTGGAAGTGGTCACGATCCTGACCGGCCCGGCGACGGTCCGGCTGCCCGGGCGCAATGCCGAATACCAGGCCCCCACGGGGTTCTATCGCAAGCAGTTCCCCGTTACGGCAGGCCCCGTGATCGCCGAGTTCGTGCGCGGCGGCAAGGTCGTCCTGGCTTTGGAGCACCCCGAACCCATCACGAACCGCCCGTTCCGGGAAGATAACGCGATGACGTGCTACTCGACGGAGTACGAGCGCCATTGGAAGGCCGATTTCGGCGAAACCAGGCCCTTCATCTGGAGCGAATACGGCGATATCGATCACGACGGCCTTCCGAACTGGTTCGAGATGTACTGGTTCGGCAAGTTCGGCGATATGAGCACCGCCGCAATCGCCGACCCCAAGACGATCGCTCCAAGCGGCAAGACGCTGCTTCAGGAGTACATGGACCAGACCGACCCTAGCAAGAAGCCTATTGCGTATTCGGAGCTTCCCAAGTCCAACCTGCTGGCGTGGTACCGAGCAGACCAGGGAGTAGTTGCCGACGACAAAGGCCGGGTTTCCGCCTGGCGCGACCAGAGCGGCAACAACCTCGATCTGGCGGCAACGCAGGACCAGTTCAAGCCGCATCTTGTCGAGAACACCTGGCATGGCCACCCCGTCGTCCAGTTTAACGGCGTTCAAAACAGCCTGCTCTGCCGGATGCCGGAAGGGAAGCGCGAATCGATTACGGTGATCGCAGCTTACAGCGCTCGCGCTGAGGACCAGGTCAACCGCATCCAGGAAGGGCGCGGCAACCGTCTGGTGTCGATTCCTACGACCACGAAAGAGGATTACGTCGGTGGCGTGGCGGTTGTGGTGGACAACATCGGCTGGTGGAAGGGCGATGTGGCCGTTGCCACTCGCAAGTTCGACCCCGGCGAACAGCCCAGGTTCATCGGCCTCGGGTATATGGTCGGGGCCAACCCGGACTACCGTGGCTGGAACTTCAAGGGCAAAGCTGCCGAAATCCTGATCTACTCCCCCGCGCTGAGCGACGAGGACGCCCAGAAAATCGTGTCGATTCTCAACAACCGGTATTGGCCGTGAACAGCCGGACCGGTAACCTGGCGCAGGCCTCCAACGGCCATCGCTCCACCTCCAGAACCCGGCGGCCTGTTACGATGAAACGATTGATCATTTCATTCCGACTGGATGCGGAGCAGTTTCACCTGGGCTGGGGCTAATTCCACGGCGAGGGCCGTCAGTCCGGGGGCGGTCGCATCGGCCAGGGTCTTGCTGGCCGAGCTGTAAACCTCGATTTTCATCTTGCCCTTCAGCGGCGGAAGGGAAATCACCGGGTGGGCCGCCCTGTTGCCGTCCCAGTTGCCCAGATAGACCAAGTAGCCCTTCTGCTGCGGCAGGTTTCAGACAATGCACTCGACCGGCAGGCCACCGGCGTTGAAGGCGTAACCGAGCGGCTTGAGTATCGGTTCGGACAATGTGACGTAGTCGGCGCGCTTGACGGCGCTATTGCCCACGGCGGCCAGGTTGTCCGTGACGTGGATGACGTTCGGCTTGCCGATTAGCTCTTCGAGCAGCGGCTCTCGATGTTCGACGGGTCGCGCGGAATACCCAGACCGATGCCCTTGCTCGCACCGGTGATCATCGCCCGGCGGCCGTCGAGTCGGAAGACATTCATGGAGTTACTCTCCCACTTCCAGCGTCTTGACAACCGGGCGGCCTGCGTTGCTCCGCTCGCCACTCAAACGGAACGCGACTCGCGTGAGCTTGCGTGCAGCGTCGTAGCTTGCGCCGTCGCCTTCCAGCCGCCCATCAATCTCGATGCCTGCTTCCAGCGTGGTGGCGACGGCCGTGGAGACCGCCAATTCCAGCTTGCCTTCCAGCGCGCGAATCAAGAGCACACACGGTTTATCGACCGTCAGTTTCCGGCCGCCCAACTCCACCGCCTCGGCCTCGTAGAATGCCGCCATTCCAACCTTCGCCTGCCGATTCCACACGGCCTGCAGCTTCGGGCGATTGGCAACGATCTCGACCGCCGGATGCTTTGCGTAGGACGCCAGGTCCGGTTCCTTCGTGAGGGGCACGACCACATAGGCGTAGCCGCCGTTGTCGGGCTTGGCGCCCTGGTCGATCCACAGGCTAAAAACGTCGCGCGAGATCGGCTCGGCCTTGCCCGCACTCGAGTTGATCCGCCGCCAGTCGCCCGTCTGTGCGCTGGTGTCCAGGATAACGTCGCCGCCGGCAGGGAAAACATATCCTACGCCGTCGTGCAGCACCCAGGCGGGCATCTTAAGCGTCTGACGCCCTTTTTCCGCGGTCTTGGCCGCGGCGGCATTGGCGACGCGCACCGGACCTTTGAGGAAACACTGGTTGATGGATGTCGCCACCACGGGTTTCTCCAACTCGCAGCGGATGCCCGCGCCCAGGCAGACATACTCGTGGTCGAAGAAGAAGTATGCCTTCTTGCCCACGAGTTTCTTTCCCATGCCGGGTTCTCGGTACCATGCGGCGTCTTTCCACAGATCGAGGCTGGCCATGCCGTAAACGCCGTCGCTGACGCCGCCCGCCCATGCGCCCAGTCCCTTGGGCATGTACGGCCAGAAGGGCTGGTCCTTGGCGTCGGCCAGATGCCAAGTCACACCGGGCACACGCCGCCAGTCCCAGACCGGGAAGATATCGAAATACTCCTCGCCGCTACGCAGCAGGTAATTGACACCGTCGAACAGGTGAGCGCCGAGCAGGTTCTCGCCATTCATTTTCTCGGTGCCCACCGTGCGGGACGAGGCCATCTTGACCGAGGCATACCAGCCCGCGCGCTGATGGGCCATGAACTCCGTGCGCCAGAAGTAGCGGTTGCCCGAGGGCGCGGCCTCGTCCGGGCCGGTCTGGCCGCGGAGCCGCCGGGCGAAGGCCAGAAGCTCCGCCTTCCGCGGCGTGTCCAACGCAGCCAGATCGTCGCAGGCCTCGGCCAGGTCGGCGGCGCTGAGGCCCTGCCGCGTGATGTTCCGCCCGCAAGCCCCGTAGTCGAACATTCGCCCGCGACACATCCATTGCTGGCCGTCGAGCACGTAGCCGATCAGCGTGTCGAGTGTTTCCTTCCGCCATTGGAACTGAGTACCGGCGCCCAGGCGGGCAAAGTTGGCGCACCGCTTGGAGAACTCCTTGCCGTAGCCACCCGAGTACAACTGCGGCTTGTCGTCGTTGGCGTGCTGGTTGAAGCTCCAATCCGGCTGAATGTGGCCCTCGCTCGAATCGATGAGGATCTCCCGGCCGATCTGCGCGAATCCGTCGGCCGTCATGGCGGGATCCTTGTTCAGGACGCCCAGGGCGATGCGAACCTCGGCGACCCAGACCAGGTTCTGGCCGTTGCGGCCGTTGCCGTCGAAGGCCCGGTTGCAGAGTTTCAGGCCCGCTTCACGTCGCTGCGGCGAGAGGTGGTCTTGCATCATGAGCAGGATTCGCGAGAAGGCCCCCGGCGTGGCCACGACATTCCACCACCAGTTCTTGTTGCGGAAGTCGTTCTTGGTCCAGTAATCGTAGCCCGCCAGGATGACCTTCTTGGTCGAAGGGTCGCCGTGGAGCGGGTGCCGGGCGTCGACGTAGGCGGTCGACAGGTGCAAGAGCAGCACGAGGTGATAGTTCGCGGCCCAGGTCACCGTGTTCTGGTCCTGGTAGTCGATGCTGCCCCAACTACCGTCGTCCCGCTGGTTCTTGATGATGCCGCGGAGCTTGTCGGCATCGTAGACGCACGGCTCCAAGGCCCGCTCGATCAAGCGAGTCCGGATGGTCTGAAAGTCCTTGTCAAGATTCCTGGCGGCTGTTGCGGCGGGCGCTTGGACCGGCGGTTCGGCCCAGGCGGTCGTGGCCACGGCCGACAGGATCGCAAGGATACACAGGCTTTTCATGGGAGGACTCGTTGGGGCAGGCGGGGTGGAGGGAGGTTGCACACACCGGTGACAATCGTCAGGGTCTTTGCGGACCTTCGCCGGGCAGCTAACCGCAATGCAGGCATCGCTCACTCCGGGTCTCGTCGCCCGGGTCGATGAACACCGAGTCGCCGCCGACGAGCCCTTCGGACTTCCAGTTCAGCTTGGACCACGCGTTTCCATCCCAGGCATAGGATTCCAGCCGCACGGTCTGCGGCCAGGCGCCGCCGGCGCTATAGACGTACAGGTTCTTGCTGGCGTCGATCGCCAGGCCCGAAGGCTTGTCGAACCGCAGCGGACCGATCAAACCCGGCACCGGCCCCGCACGATGGCCGCCCTCGGCGCCGACGGTCCCGACCGGCTTGCCTGCCGCGTCAAACAGCTTGATATCGCTATCCGGTCCGCGATCGGCCACGAGCATGCGGTCCAGGTGATCGACAACTAGCGCCGCGGGCATCGCGGGCGGCGCGAGCGTGACTCGCGCAAGCTCCGCACCGTTTTCGAGCTTGAAGTGTACGACGTCGTTGCCCTGGACGACCCACGGATTGCCCTGGGAATCGGCGGCAATGCGGCCCACCTTCGGCTTGCCGGTCAGATCGATCTTGTAGGAAGGCTTCTGATCCGGCCACCACCGTGCCGCTTCGAAGACCCAAATGCCGTTGAAGCCTTTCTCCGATGGCTCGGTCGCGTAGAGATACTCGCCACGCCAGGCCAGCCCGCCGATGTCGCGCTTGTCCAGCGGCCCGAACCGCGTCTGCGACAAAGATGCTTCATAATTCATTGATTCATAAAAGGGCACACGACATGATGGCACGATGGAAGCGATGGAGTTTACCCGCATTACTTGTTCTGCTGGGCGGACTCGCGCTCGTGGAAACCGCGCAAGCGGCGCCGCCAGCCGAGTGGACCGCACGGCAGATCGGCACACCGAAGGGGGCCGGCAGCGTGCAGGAGAAGGGCGGGGCTTCCGCGGTCACGGCCGGCGGGAATTCGCCCGAGGGGCAGGAAGCCCGCAAGGGCAACGACGAACTGTTTTTCGTGAGCCGGGAAGTCAGCGGCGATTTCGCGATGGTCGCCCGGCTCAAGAGCCTGGAAGGAATCGTGAATTCCCGCGCGGCACTGATGGTGCGACAGAGTGCTGCCGCGGATGCCAAGTATGTGATGCTCTCTTTCCGAGATAACAGACTCTACGGCAACCGCCGCGATTTCGGACCAAGCCTGGCCAATCAAGGAATCGATTGGGCCTTGGGCGAACGCTCCGGCATCACGCTTCCCGTGTGGCTGAAACTCGTCCGGTGGCAAGGGTATGTTTGCGCATCCGCAAGTTCACGCCGGATGGAAAGATGGTCTGGCGGCTGCATGGCGCGATGGGGGTGGTGCAGTTCGGCGGATTCGACCCGTCCGATCCCGCGCACCTGTTCAGCAAGAGCATGCATTACGTGATGGACTGGTCCAAGCCGGCGGGCCAGGAGGCTACGTGCAAAGGCTACAACTACGACCCGCGAACGTTCCCGGACGACCCGCGAAATCACATCGCCTGCGAATCGACCATGGCCCGGACGATTGCCGGCCGGCGACTGCTGTTCAAGACGAACATGTGGGGGTCGTTCCTGGCCGTGTACCGGTTCGACGCGCGACACGGGGAAATCGCGATTCGGTGCGGCCTGATCGCGCGGGATAGGCTCGTCAAGTATCCGGGCGAGCCCAGCGAAACCCTCTGGCCGAAAGACCAGCCGCGCGAGACCGCCTGGATCTGGGCCGATAAGAACGGCGACGGCCAGATCCAGAAGGAGGAATTGATCGCGACGAAATCCGGAAGCACCTGGGACATCGACGCCAACGGCGACATCTGGAGCGCCTCGGACAAGATCTATCATCATCGTTTCAAGGGGTTCGACGAACACGGCACACCCATGTGGGACACGGCGAGCCGAAACTCATTACAGCCTTCGGCGAGCGCGGCGGTGTCTTTGCCGGGCCGAAACTGGGAACCCTGGGCCCACAGCGCCTCGCGATGCCCAGCGCGGTGTCGGTCGACGATGCAGGCAATCTGCATGTCAGCTGCACGCGTTTCGCCCGGGCCTTTTCGCCCGCGGGCGACACCTGGAACGCCCCGCGCTGGCAGTTCCATGTCATCGAGTTCTGCACCACGGCCGACTTCGACCCGGCATCGGACGGAACCGAGATCCTGACCGGCCATTGCCGCTACAGCTACCGGTCCGGCAAGGAGCCTGGAAAGGACTGGGAACTGACCGGCTGGAACGCCGACGCTCGGACCTGGCCGGATCTGTCCGATAGCGGCGGCCAGGTGCTCGTGCGGCGACTCAACGGCGGCAAGCTCTATAGGTTCGCAGTAATCTACGATCTGAACAAGCTTCGCTATTTCCCGCGACCGCCGGAGTTCGTCGAGGTCTACCGCGTCTGGTACTATCCTTCGACGGACACGCTCTACCTGTCGGGCATCACCTGGGACCATCCGGCGCTTGGCACGGAGCAATGGGGCTGCTGCGGGCGCGAAGCGATCCGCTACGACGGCTGGCTCCAAGGCGATCGCCGCTTGGCCAGCCGGATGGTCTTTCCCAAGGGGGCCGTGTCGATCAAGGCGGCGCAGCCGGCCCACGACGGCAACCGTTTCTTTGCCGGCGAAATGGAAACCTCGGTGTTGTTCGTTTACAATGCGACCAACGGCAAGCTGCTCGGCATTGTCGAGTCGGACGAGCAGCTCTTCGGAGGCGTCGGTTGGATCGACACCGATTCTGCCGTGCGGCCGTTCGTGCGATCCAACCGCGAGATCCTCGTTATCTGCGAAGAGAGCGCGTTTCAAAAACAAATGATCTATCGGCTTCGACCGCCGACTCTTGCCCCTTCGCCGGGAGGCAGAGTCCCTGCCGGCCGGTAACCGCCGCAAGGTATATCCGCAAGAACCATGCTGCCTCGCTCAACCATGTTCTACCGTGTCGTGGCGTTCGCGTTGCTGTGCTTCGCCCCTTCCGCCGTCTGTCATGCCGGAATCCGGCTGCCCTGCGTCTTCCAGGATCACATGGTGCTGCAGCGCGGGACGAAGATTCCTGTCTGGGGTTGGGCATCGCCCGGCGAGAAGGTGACGGTCTCGTTCGACAGCGCTAGCGCCGCCGCCACGGCCGACGCCGGCGGCACGTGGAAAGCTCTCTTGCCGCCGATGACGCCGGGCGGCCCCCACACGTTCACCGTCCGCGGCTCAAGCATCGTCACGGTGCGGGACGTCCTCGTCGGCGACGTCTGGCTCTGCTCGGGGCAGGCGAACATGGAGATGGGCGTCAAGGCGGCGCAAAATGGCGTTGACGAGGTGGCGGCGGCCAAGTATCCGAAGATCCGCCTCTTCTTCGGCGGCGGCGACATGGCCGAAACACCGCAGGTCGAT
>JBEKTY010000205.1:0-12005 GCA_049515555.1 Thermoguttaceae bacterium | reverse complement strand
CCGCTCGCTGACCGGCCGCTACCTGGCCGGCCGCGAGCGGATCCCCCTGCCCGACCGGCGCCGCCGCGTCGCCACGAGCCGGGCGATCACCATCGCCGGCGTCACGACCAACAACCTCAAGAACATCACGGTGACGTTCCCCCTCTCGGCCCTGGTGTGCGTGACGGGGGTGAGCGGCTCCGGCAAGAGTTCCCTGTTGAGCGAGACGCTGGCCCGGGCCATGATCCGCCGCCTGGGCGGCCTGGCGCCCAAGCCCGGCCCGCACACCAGCCTCCGCGGCACCAGCCAGGTGCAGAAAGTGGTCGAGGTAGACCAGCATCCGATCGGGCGGTCGCCGCGGAGCAACCCGGCCACGTACACCGGCGTGTTCGACGAGATCCGCAAGGTGTTCGCCGGCACCCGCGACGCCCGCGCCCGCGGCTACCGCGCCGGCCGCTTCAGCTTCAACATCAAGGGCGGCCGCTGCGAGGAGTGCCAGGGGCAGGGGCAGCGGCGGATCGAGATGAACTTCCTGCCCGACCTGTACGTGCCCTGCCCGGTGTGCCAGGGAAAGCGGTTCAACCGCCCGACGCTGGAGGTCCGCTACCGGGGCCTGTCGATCGCCGACGTGCTGGATTTGCGGGTGGACGACGCCGCCGAATTCTTCGAGAACTTCCCGGCCATCGCCCGCTTGCTGGGCAGCTTGCAGGAGGTGGGGCTGGGCTACGTCACGCTGGGCCAGTCTTCAACCACGCTCTCCGGCGGCGAGGCCCAACGCATCAAGCTGGCCAACGAGCTGGGCCGGCTGGAGACCGGCAAGAGCTTCTACATCCTCGACGAGCCGACCACCGGCCTGCACTTTGACGACACCAAGAAACTGCTGGCCATGCTCAACCGGCTGGTCGATCTGGGCAATACGGTGGTGGTCGTCGAGCACCATCTGGACGTGATCAAGTCGGCCGACTGGATCATCGACCTGGGGCCGGAAGGGGGCGCCGGCGGCGGCCGGGTAGTGGCCACGGGCACGCCCGAGCAGATCGCCGCCCTGGCCGACAACCACACCGGCCGCTTTTTGCGGGAATGCCTGGGCGGATGAGGGAGGCGGGCGGAGTGCCGGAGCACGCGTTCACGCATGGAAAGTAGCAGGCACACTCCGTGTGCCGTCCGCCGTGCCATATTCCGCTTCAGCGAACGGCACACGGAGTGTGCCTGCTACTCGCCATCAAGACAACTTGGCGCTGGCCAGCCGATTGAGGCTAACGCCTGCCTCCGCGGCTTCGACGGCCAGCCGCCGGTGAATTTCCGGGGGCACGCGAACCATGAACTTTCCGCTGAAACGACGCGAAGCCAGTGCCTCGGGAATCGCTTCCCCATTGGCTTGCATGTCTTTGACGACCTCGGCGACGACCGAGCGGATTCCGCGCAAAGCCGCCTCGGGCGAAGAGGCCAGCCAGCTCAAGCTCGGGAACTCGGCGCACAGACCGACGTGCTCCTGGTCTTGTTCCGACCATGTTACGCGATAGGTATAGCGGTCAGTTTCTTTGGTTTTCACGTTTCAGCCTATCGATTGCCTTGAGGACTTGGCGGACCTGATACGCTTTGGCCATTCCCTTGGCGTTCTGGATATTGACCCTCGGATCGCCATTCCACGGCATCCTGTAGATCCGATGACTTGAGCCAGATTGACGCGATTGTCCAAAGAAATGATCGCAAACGCGACACAGATCGGCGAAACGAACCCCTTGCGGACTCCGTTGCATCTGACCGACAATTTCATCGATGCCGGGCATTACTGAATGATACCATTACTGATACTATTGTCAAGGGGACTACAGAAGCAATAAATGTGCTAATTTCGCTCCAGCGAGATGAGTACGTTGGTGAACGCGACAATAATTGATTCGCCGGTCCTTATCGCGGCCGCCCTCACCCTAGTCCTCTCCCGGAGGGAGAGGGGACCGGGCCCCTCGCCCCCCGCCCCTAATCCCTCATCCCTCGCCCCTAATCCCCAATCCCTAATCCCTAATCGCCTTCCACTCTATCCCCGACATGGCGGCCAGGGCGAGCATGAGGGCGTGGGTGCCGTCGCGGCCGTGGCCCAGGGCCTGCACCGAGCGGTACAACTGCTCGGCCAGGGCCAGACCGGGCAAGACGAGGTTCATCCGCCGGGCCTCGGCCAGGGCGATGCCCATGTCTTTCAGGAAGTGCTCGACGAAGAAACCGGGCTCGAAGCGGCCGGCGATGATCCGCGGGCCGAGGTTCGCCAGCGACCAGCTACCGGCGGCCCCCGAGGCCACCGATCGTAGAACGGTTTCGAGATCCAGGCCGGCCCGGTAGCCGTAGAGCAGGGCCTCGCAGACGCCGATCATGTTGCCGGCGATGAGCACCTGATTGACCATCTTGGCATGCTGGCCGGCGCCGGGGCCGCCCTGGCGGACGATGGTCTTGCCCAGGGCCTGCCAGCAGGGCCCGAGGGCCTCGATCGTTGGGGCGTCGCCGCCGATCATGATCGACAGCCGGGCCTCGCGGGCACCGACGTCGCCGCCGGAGACCGGGGCATCCAGGCTGACGGCGCCGCGGCTGGCGGCCAGATCGGCGATCTCGACCGCCAGTGCGGGCTCGCTGGTGGACATATCGACCAGTACGGCGCCGGGGCGGCAGCCGGTTAGGACTCCCTCCGGGGAGAGCACCACCTGGCGGACGTCGGCCGGGAAGCCGACCATGGTGAAGATCACGTCGGCGGCCTGGGCAACGGCCCGGGGGCTTTCAGCCCAGCGGGCGCCGCGGGCCAGCAGCCCCTCGGCCTTCGACCGCGTGCGGCTATGGACCGTGACCGAAAAGCCGGCCTCGATCAGGTGGCCGCACATGCTGGCCCCCATCACACCGGTGCCGATCCAACCCAACGCTGTCTGGCCTGGTACAACGATCATGGGAAGTTAGACGGCGTAGGGCGCGGCCCAATCGTCTACTGCGGCCATAACCCGGTCGGTGGCCTGGGGCGTATCGGCGGTTCCCGTTGCCACAGAACCCGTGACGTTAAGGGTGGCCCACGGCGAGAGGTTGTGGGGCAAGGGGCCGTCGGCTGGGTAGAGGTTGGGCGTGCTTGTGGCCGGCAGCGAAGGGTTGTTGGCCGAGGGGCCGGCGGGTTGGTAGCGGACGTCGGTGTCGGCGGCCGGCAGTGAGAGGTGGTTGGCCAAGCTGCCGGTGGCTTCCTGCGAGCCGTCGCTAAGGCCGTCCCCGCCGGCTGCCGCCCCGGTCCCGATAGACTGATCGCTGAAATTATTCAACACGAAAGTCGCGTCGGCGTTGAACAGGCCGTAGACCTGGTGGCCGTTGTACGTGCCCAAGGCCCAGCCCGCAGAGTTGGTCCCCCAGGGGTTGTACAACTGGAAGGGCTTGCTGCTCGATGCGGTGTAGCCGACCATGGCGTAGGCGTGGTCGGGCACGATGTAGGAACTGGGCGGGCTGGTCGTGCCCAGGACGACGAGTTGGCCCGCGTTCCAGGCGTTGGCCATGCTGGCGACGTCGGCGGAAGAGCCGATCCAGTAGTCGTTGGCCGGCTTTCCGGTGATGGCCTGCAAGGACCAGGTGGGGAAGCCGCCGTTCAGGGCGTTGTAAGAGTCGGTGTTGGGGTACTGGGTGCTGACAAAGCCTTCCCCGTTGGCCTGGGCGTAAGCCTTCTCGGCCAGGGCCACCCACAAGACGCCGTTGGCCGGGTGATCGTAATAGCCGCCGCCGGAGGGCAGTTCGGTGTCGACGGTGACGTACTCGGCGACTCCGGCGGCGTTGTAGAAGCGGACCTTGTAGAGGTTGACCACGGCGCCGTTCTCCAGCGTGGTGCCGTCGGCCGTGAACATGCTTTGGATGTCCGTCGGGTCGCGGGCCGCCACCTCGGCCAGGCCCGACAGCAGCCAACAGTCGCCCTCGTCGCCCTGATGCACGTCGGTGTATAACGGCCCGTTGGCGTCGAACAGCGGGCCGCTGACGACAGTGTAGGCGGTTGCGGCCAGAGGATGGTCGATGGCGTTGAGAGTCGTTGCGGCCTGGGAATTGGCCCAGGTAGTGCCGGCCGAGTTGGAAGCTCCCACCTCGAAATAGTAAGTAGTGTTGACGCTCAGCCCGGTGACCGCATCGCGGGTGGCGCCGCTGCCGAATTTCCCGATCGGCGAGAAATTTATGCCGTCGGTCGATTCCTGGACCTGGTAACCGCTGGCGCCGGGCACGGTTTTCCACGCCAGGTTGATCTGCGTGTCTGACACGGCCGTGGCCGTGAACGAGGGGGCGGCCGGCATGGTGAGTGCGCTGCGGGACTTGGCCCAGGTAGTGCCTGACGAGTCGGAAGCCGCCACCTTGAAATAGTAAGTGGTGCCGGGATTCAACCCGCTGACCGCGTCGCCGGCGCCGCTGCCGTCGAGACTGTCGATCTGCGACCAAACGCCCTTGATTTTTTGATCGACCAGATAGCCGCTTGCGCCGGATACGGGGCTCCACGTGAGGTTGATCTGCGTGTCTGACGCGGCCGTGGCCGTGAACGACGGGGCGGCCGGCAAAGTGATTGCGCTCTGGTCGCCGGCCCAGGTAGTGCCTGCCGAGTTGGAAGCCGCCACCTCAAAATAGTAAAGCGTGCCGGGAGTCAGCTTGGTGACCGCGTGGCTCCTGGTGCCGCTGCCCAACTTGGCGATCTGCGACCAGTTGCTGCCGTCGGTCGATTCCGCAAGCAAGTAATCGCCGGCTCCTGACACGGCTTTCCAGGAGAGGTTGATCTGCGTGTCTGACACGGCCGTGGCCGTGAACGACGACGGGGCGCCCGGGGCCGTGACGGCGGAAAGCATCATGCGCGGCTCCAACTGTTCCACAGTTGGCCGGATGGCTGGTTTTCGCCACGGCACTTCGCGCTTCCTGCGCGGGCTCTTGCCGCGCAAGAACACCTTCCCAAATTTACCGCCCAAGAAAACCATGCCCGGCTTCCTTGATGCAAAGTCTGTGGTTAGCGAACAGGCTGGAACGCACTCGCGAGACACCCTTGCCGCGTGCGTTGCCGTTGCTGACAGGCGTCGATGAACCAATATTATTACCAATGCACGCTGCTGAAAAGAACCAGTCTCATTTTTTCGTCGAAGCCAGAAGCACTCGCCTGGCTCCCATCACGGGCAAGCTATCTCTAAGTCACAATTTAACCATCACTTACAAGACATGACGCCGACTGTCGCGTGGCGTGGTGCGACTCCTGTCGCAAGAAGCGGCGAGCTGGACACCTCGGTAATAATCGCGCGGCAGCCGTTCACAGTCGGCGTGGAACGGTCGGCTACCGCGGTTGCGGCGGAGCGTCGGGGGCCGCGGGCACGGGCTCGACCTTCTTGATATTCGTTAGCGCCTTGATCGCCGCGCGGCGATCGGTGGAGATGCCTTGCACGAGTTGCTGCTGGAGCGCGGGAACGGCCGAGGAAGCGGCGGGACCGATCTGTCCCAAAGCTTCGGCGGCCGCCATGCGAACGTCCGGTTCCTCGTCGCGAAGCTGCCGGGTCAGTGCGGGAACCGCCGTCTTCGCGGCGGAGCCCATGCTGCCGGTGAGGTCGGCCACATAGCGCCGAACGCCGGGATGCACGTCGCGGTACAGGCGGTCGATGGCGGGGATGGCCGCCTCCGGACGGGCACAGACGCGGGTGAGGGCCTCGGCGGCCGCGATGCGCACCACCGGGTCGCAGTCGGCCACGTGCGCGGTCAACGCGGCAAGGGCCTCTTTGTCGCCAGGACCAATGAATCCCAGGACTTCACATGCGCGGCGGCGCACGTCCCAGCGGCCGTCGTGCAGCATGCGCACCAGTTCGGCAGCGTACGGCCGGGTGTCGGTCTTCAGTTTGCCCAGCGTCTCGGCGGCCGAACTGCGGACCAGCCAGTTGCAATCTTCCAGCAGCGACACGAGGGCCGGAAGGGCGGTCTTCGATTTGGGACCGATGTGGCCCAAGGCCCTGGCGGCCGTGCTGCGCACCGACGGCTCCTGGTCGGCGAGAAGTGCGCTCAGGGCGGGAACGGCATCGTTGGCGTCGGCGGCCATGCCGCCAAGGGCCTCGGCCGCCCAAACACGAACCGGTTCGCGACCGTCCGTCAGCAGTTTGGTCAGTTCCGGAACGACGTATTTCGACAGAGTGCCGGATTCTCCCACCGACAGCGACATGGAACTCATGCCCGCCGCGTACTCGCCGGCGGCGGGCGGGGCGGCAGGTTCCGCGGTAATCGCATGGCCCTGCCAGGTGAAACAGAATAAGGAGAGACTCATAGACAGCAAGAGTCGGTTCATGGTGCTTTGCTCCGTGATCGTTGGCGGGGTTCATACCCTCGTCATGCCTGCCGGAAGCCTCGGCGGCGGGCCGACAACTGCCATCTTGATCCGAGGATTGCGGCTTGTCAAACGCCCTGGCGGAAGTTGCCGGAATTATGGTTTGCCAGAGCACTGCGTTGAGCTTGTCGTGGCGGCGTGGGATCGTCTTCCACGGGGCCGAGCCGCGACAAGTTCCCGAGGCTGCCGGGGACCTTCGCGGAGAACCCGCGGGGCTTGCTGGAGGCCTGCGGCGCGGCCCCGCACCGCGCCATTGCGAAGCGGGGGCTAATGGCTGATCGAGTTTGCGATCGCCGAAAACGCCGTGCCGGCGTTGCGGTCCGCCTTTCCCTCCGGGAGAGGGCCGGGGTGAGGGGAAGCTGTGTGGGTGACGAAGAAATGCGCGGCCCGCTCAGCGAAGCTCGTGGCCGGGCTGTGCCGCGCCCCTCTTGTCGGCGGTTTCCTGGGGCGAAAAGGCGAAGGCGTCAAACCGCGGCACTTGACATCCGCGTGTTGCCTATGCCCTAATATGGGCTTGACGGTCTTCAATTTCCCGCTTACAGGCAGGCGCACCATGAACAGGCGAGTTTGGCTCATCGGCATCATCGTGGCACTGGGCGGTTCGGCGGTTCCGGCGGCGGACGAGCCCAAGGCGAAGCCGCAGCCAGCGGCAGCCAAGCCGGCCTTGCCTCCGGGCATACAGGTCCACCGCGACCTGGAGTATATCGTTGGCGGGCACGCCCGCAACAAGCTCGATCTGTACCTGCCCGACAAGGCCGACCACCCGCTGCCGGTCATCGTCTGGATTCACGGGGGCGGCTGGTCGGCCGGCAGCAAGGAGGGCTGTCCGGCGGTGCCGCTGGTGGGCAAGGGCTACGCGGCGGCGAGCATCAACTACCGCTTCAGCCAGCACGCGGTGTTCCCGGCCCAGATCGAAGACTGCAAGGCGGCCATCCGCTGGCTGCGGGCCAACGCCCGGAAGTACGGCCTCGATGCCGCTCACGTCGGCGTGTGGGGCGCATCGGCGGGCGGGCACCTGGTGGCCCTCTTGGGTACGACCGGCGGCGTGAAGGAACTGGAAGGCCAGGGCGGGAACCTCGATCAGTCCAGCCGGGTGCAGTGCGTCGTGGACTGGTTCGGACCGACCGACTTCAGCCAGATGGGCGGCTGGCAGGACAAGCCCGACTCACCAATGGCAAAGCTCGTCGGCGGTCCGGTGCGGGACCGATTAGAACTCGCCGCCAAGGCCAACCCCATCATCTATGTCGGCAAGGACTCCGCGCCCTTCCTCATCATGCACGGCGAGGAGGATAAGCTGGTGCCCATGAACCAGAGCGAGCTGCTGGACGAGGCGTTGCGGAAGGCGAGCGCCCAGAGCACGCTGGTCCGCGTGCCGAAGAACGGGCACGGCGGTCCCGGGTTCACGACCCCCGAGAGCCGCAAGAGGATCGAGGAGTTCTTCGACAAGCACCTGAAATAGGGCTGCGGGTTCAGCGCCCGTCCGCCGCGGCGAGACGCCGCGTCTATTTCCAACTGTGCTATTAACCACCACGAGAACCTCTTGGGGGAAAGTTATGAACAAGCTTACCTACGCGAGACGAGTATGCGCAGCGGCTCTGGGCCTGGCGGTCTTGGCCTTTTGCGCCAGCCCTGCCCCGGCCAGTGATTGGCCTCGTTTTCATGGGGCGGCCGGCCGCGGCATCAGCCCCGACACGCAGCCGCTGCCGGTCAAGTGGAGCGAAACGCAGAATTTGAAATGGAAATACAAGTTGCCGGGGCCCGGCTCGTCCAGCCCCATCGTCGTTGGCCACCGGGTGCTGGTCACCTGCTGGACGGGCTATGGCGTGGATCGCGACAACGTGGGCGACCAGAAGGACCTGCTGCGGCATCTCGTCTGCCTCGATCGCGATACGGGCAACGTGCTGTGGGACAAACCGGTCGCGCCGCTGTTGCCGGAAGACCCTTACAGCGGCAATTTCACGCAGCACGGCTACGCCTCGCACACGCCGGTTTCTGACGGGCAGTGCGTGTACGTCTTCTTCGGCAAGAGCGGCGTGCTGGCGTTTGACCTCGACGGGAAGCAGCTTTGGCAGACGGGCGTGGGCAGGGGGTCGGGCGTTCATGGCTGGGGTTCCGCCTCCAGCCCGATCCTGTACAAGGACCTCGTTATCGTGCCGGCCTTCGCCGAGAGCGAGTCGCTGGTGGCCTTGAACAAGGAGACGGGCAAGGAAGTCTGGCGTCAGAAGGACTCCGGTTTCGCCGGCACGTGGGGTACGCCGGTCCTCGTGGAATGCGGAAAGGGGCGGACGGACCTCGTGGTCGCGGTTCCCTCCAAGCTCTGGGGCTTCAACCCCGACGACGGCAAGCCGCGCTGGCAGTGCGAGGGGCTGTCTACCGATACGATTTGCTCCAGCGCCTTCGCCCACGACGACGTAGTTTACGTCTTGGAGACCGGGCCCCGGGGCGGCGGGACAATGGCCGTCCGGGCCGGCGGCGAAGGCGACGTGACGCAGACCGGCCTTCTGTGGCGCGGGGCTGAACGCTCGCGCATCGGCACGCCCATCTTTGACAATGGCCGCATCTACTGGTTCGGCAGCCGCACCGCCAACTGCATCGACGCCGCGACGGGCAAGCAAGTGTATCAAACCCGGGTCGGCGGCCCGGCGGCGTCCGAGAGCGCGGGGCCGGCCGGGGCAGGGCCGCGACAGCCAGGGCCGGGAAAAGCAGAGCCCGGCAAAACGGGGCCGGGAGGCCCGGCACGAAAACCGGGCGGCGGATTCGGCGGCCGTGGCGGCGCAATGATGCGTTCCATGGACTATTCGTCGCCCGTCCTGGCCGGCGGGAAGATTTACTTCCTCGCCCGCTCCGGCGAGGCGTTTGTCTATGCAACGGGACCGGAGTTCAAGCTGCTCGGCCAGAACCGCTTTGCCGCGGATGGCGGCGACTTCAGCAGCACGCCGGCCGTCAGCGACGGCCAATTGTTCATCCGTTCCAGCAAGTACCTGTACTGCGTCGCAGAGTCGGCTAAGAGCCAATGACCGTCGCGGAACCGACCGTCCCGGCCCCGGCAACGGCTACTGCCGCCGTGCGGGGTAGGGCCGGCAGGTAACCCGCGCCAAGGTAGCAGGCACACTCCGTGTGCCGTCCGCTGGAATGGAAAAAGGCATGGCGGACGGCACACGGAGTGTGCCTGCTACTTTCCATACCGTAAACGGTAAGGCCGGCAGAGGGGGTCGCCGATCACGATATCCTCCCAGCCCACGAAGCGCGAGGCCGCGTAGAAGCTCTCGGCCAGCGTCCAGCCGCGGGTGTAGCGGTCGAAGAGGATACTGGGCGAGGCCACCGCTTGCAGGAGCGGCTCGTCCGTGTAACCCTTCACCCCGGTGGCGCCCTGCGCGATCAGGTCGGCGATGAGCGACTGGCCGCCCTTGGTGGGCAGGAAGGTGCGGGCGCTGGTGGAAACGGCCGTCTCGCAGATCGCCCCGGGCGCGAAACACAGCGAGTGATAGGCCGCGGCGTCGTAATGCCGGTCGTTGCTGCCCCACGAGCAATATCCCGACAGCCCGCTGCGTTTCCCCTGGAAGACGTCGGTCCGGGTCAGCTCGACGGGCACGCTCCGCGAGCGAAGGATGTCGGCGGCGCGCTCGAGGTCGGCGTTATACTCGTTGAAGTTCAACTCGCCCGAGTCGCCCGTTACGGGGCGGGGTTGGCTCTTGCGGTCGGCGTAGCCGAAGGCCGGGCAGGTATCCAGAAGGATTATGCCGCCGGCCGCCGGTTTCCCCGTTTGCCGTTCGGCGGCCAGGGCCCGCGTGGTAAGCGCCTTGGCGTCGGCTGGCGTGTATCCGTCCAGCCGCGTAACGAGGTAGCCGCCGAACTTCGCGTGTGCGAACCGTGCGGGGCTGTTCCAGAAGCGGTTGGCCCAGGCAGTGCCGGTGAATCCGCTGTCGGTGAGACGGATGCTGACGGCGGCGGGGGCCTTTTCGTAGTCCAACGCGGCCAGGAAGCTGTCCAGCGAAGGGCGACGGTTGCCCAGGCCGCGGCCCGGCGCGTCCGTAATGCGGATGGGGATGCCTTTCGTCAGAACGATGAAGTCGATGTTGGCATGCGCGGCCAGGAAGCCGCGAACGGGCTTCTCGATGGCTTGTGCGTAGGCCGCATAGGAGATGGTCTCGTTCTCCGAGTTGGCGGCACTATCCGGGCACCGCACGCAGAGGACGTTCGGCACGGCCCGCCGCTTGGCATAATCATCGGCCACCGCCTGGGAAACGCGGCTATTGTCGTTCCGAACAACCAGCACGCGATCGGTGTCGCGGGTGGTCGTTGGCGGGTCGGCCACGCCGAGGGTCGCGTGGCCCAGAATCAGGAGCAGGGCGAGGCTTGCCGATGGAGCTTTCATGTTCGCGTTGTCCTCATCAAAATCAAGGTAGCAGGCACACTCCGTGTGCCGTCCGCCATGTCTTTTTCCGCTCCCGCGGACGGCACACGGAGTGTGGCGTGCTACTTTCCATGCCGTGAACGGTTACGCGCTGGCGGCGCGGCCACAATCTTACCCCGTCAGCGGGCCGATGTCGATTGTCAGGGCCCGCGAAAAAACAACCTTTACAATTGTCCAACGGGTGGCACGTCCCTGAGCGGAGCGAAGGGCGTGGTTTGCGGGCCGTCCACGCCCTTCGTTCCTCAGGGCGTGCCACCCAATTGTCAAACCTGTTCTTTCGCGGGCCCTCAGCGGCATTTTCCTGGTCAAGGCTGCCGGACACGCGCGAGCGGCATGGTTCGGGCATCAAAATCCCTCGCGCGGTCACGTCTCTCCCAGAGGGGAGCGTTTCTTGGTACAATGGCTGGCAGTGCGCGCCTGAGCCGGCCTCACATTTATTGCAAATGGACAATCTCGGATAACGGAAGGGGGCGTTTCGCCCATGTACCGCCACACAACCATCGCAGCCCTCGTCGGTCTGTTGGTCCTGCCTGTGACACTGCGGGCCGAGTCGCAAGAGGCCCCGTCGAGGCTCCTGTTGGATGATTTCGAGAGCGAACCCAAGGGATGGGACTACGTGCCCGGGTGGGAGTTTCCCGGCGCCAAGGGCAGCTTTGCGATCGACACGCTCAGCGCGCACGGCGGCAAGCGGTCCTACAAGCTCCAGGCCGACCTGACGGGCGGCGCCTATGTCGGCGTGTGGCGCGACCTGGCATCGCTGGCGGGCCGGGACTTCACCGAGATCCGACTGTGGATCAAGGCGGTCAACGTGACCAAGATCGGGGTGCGGATCAACGACAGCAGCGATCAGTGCCACCAGAAGAGCGGCCTGCCGCTGGCCGCCAGCAAAGACTGGCAGGAAGTGGTCTTGAAGATCGCGGACATTGCCGGCGGCGAGCACTGGGGCGGGGCGAACGACGGAAAGTGGCACGGCCCGGCCAAGGGCTTCGGCCTGAACATCGGCAAGGACTCCTTCCCGGCGGGCGGTCCTCGGCAGGGCTCGATCAACATAGATGACGTGGAAGTGGTGCCGGGCGCCGTGGTCGAGGGACATCCGACGCTCCTGTCCGGTGTGCTGAACCCGGCCGCGTGCCGACCCGGCTTCGCAGCACGGATTACCTATCGCTGGGAGGCGGAGCCCATGGGCCGGGACTTCGAGACCTTCGTGCATTTCGTCGGGCCGGGCGGCAAGATGATGTTCCAAAGCGACCATATTTCCCCGGCGCCCACCTCCAT
>JBEKTY010000204.1:0-12088 GCA_049515555.1 Thermoguttaceae bacterium | reverse complement strand
CAGTAGCGATCGAATCTGTTGCAAGGCATCGAGAGAGGCGTCGTAGACGCTGCCGTTGCAGTCCCGGGGAACGACCTCCGCGCAGTGGCACCAGGCAATGTGGTTGTGCCGGGCGATGACCAGTTGCTCGCTGACGCGCTCGATCTCGACTTCGCCCGGGGCACGGCCGATGCCCAGGGCCTCGATCGCCAGCAGCTTCCCTTCGCATGGGGGCTGAGGGACGTAGCTCGTGGCCGGCATGTCGCTGCCGTAGAAATCGCGCATGATGTGGCGGCACTCTTCGATCAGGTTGACACTGGGGACGAACACCGCCTGGTGGACGATCGAGCCGCGGGTGCCTTCCTCGTCGATCACCGCCTCGATGGTCCGCAGGGCGTCGTCCGCCTGTTGACGGAGCGTCAATCCGCGGCGTGGGACCGCGGCAGCGAACACGTGGCGGACGTCGTTCAGCTCGACTACCGAGTAGCCAATCCCCTCATGGGACGACTTGCGGATGGTATGCGTGGCCATAGGAGCCTCCTACTTGGCTGTTGGCGCGGTCACCTTGATATAGTCAAAATCGTATCCACCAGTGTCCTGACACAGCCGCAGAACGTGTCGGCCGGCCGTGAGTTTGACACCCGTCTTGACCACGTCGACAAAATAGTCCCAGTTCTTGTTCGTGCCCTCGATCGGGCCGGTCACGTCGGCGCCGTCCAATTCAAAGTGGATCGTTCTTCCATCGCCTGCGGTTGCCATGCACACGACGACGTCGTACGTGCCTGTGGCTGCCACGTCCACCGTATAGTTGAGCCAGTCGCCTCGGCTGTTGGCGTTCAACACGATACGGCCGCCATTCGGCATCAGGTTCACGACTTCCTTGGGGCGATGCACGACGCCGCCCTTGCCGGGATTACCGACGTGGTAGGCCACGTCTTGGCCGCCGTCGTCGAAATCTTCGACCTCGATTTTCCCGGGGATCGGCCAGGGCTTCCCGCCATGTGGAGTCCCCTTGTAGGGACCTGCGGGGGCCGCTGGCTTCGCCACCGCCTCGCTTGGCGCTGCGGGCTTTGCAGCCGGCGGCGCTGCGGGCGGCGGTGGCGCTACTGCCACCTTCTCGGCCGGCGGTGTCGCAGGCTGGCCGGCCACGGCCACTGTGGCAGTCACGGGCGTTGCCACCTTGACCAGGACCGCCGGCGCAAAGCGCACCCACTTCTGCTGGCCGGTATCCATCGTTCCGCTGAAGACCACGGACTGCAGCCTCCCCGGCCGCGCCGACTTGTCCACCGTAAGCACGAGGGCGCATTCGCTCTTGCCCGCTTCGATCTGTCCACCCTTGGCCGAGAATCCCCAGGGCGCCTGGTTTAGGACCAGCGCAATGGCTGCCTCAGCGCCCGTGCCGCGCACCGCTTGGAGCGGGATCTTCACTTCGCCGCCCGGCGCGACTTCCAGGGCCCGATCCGCGGGCACGTCCGTTGCCAACACGAAACCCGGCTCCTTGGCCGCGACATTCACGAGGAATTCCGCCACCGGCACGAGATGGTTGATGCTGAACGCCTGCTTCATCGTCACCGTGGGGACCAATGGCCGGACCACCTCCTTCCCCTCAATCTCGGCCGTGGCGACGATCCGTGGCGTCAGCGTTCCGACGGCGGCGTCAGCCGGCGCGGTGATCGTCAGCCGCGTCTCGTTCCCGTCCTCCCAACCACGTTTTTGCGAAACGGCTCCGCCCCGCATCACAAACCCTGTTGGCGCGTCCTTCAGGGCCAAGCGGATTTCACCGTCGTACCCGCCCCGCCGGACCGCAGCCACGGTTGCGACGGCCGTGTCCCCCGCGGCGAGCCGCTGCGGGAGGTCCGACACGAGCCGCACGTCAAAGTCCGGCCGGTCGGGCATGATGTTCAGGCGATAGGCGTATTCTTCCCCGCCCTTGCGCTGCGCGTCGTTGATCCGCAGCACGTAATCGCCGTCGGCCGGGACCTTGAACTCAAGCCGCGAGTCCGCCTGGTGCGTCAGCGGGGGTTCATCCGCGTTCTCAATGTCGTCGTTCTGCGCGAGCTTCTGGCCTTTAGAATCCAGCAGCGTGAGGACCGAATCCAGCGGAGAATCCAGCCGGCGGGCCCGCACCTCGAACACCAGCTTCTGCTGCGCCGCTGCTTTCAGCACGAAGTAATCGAGGTCGCCCGGCTTGCCGATCCGCCCGTTGACGACCGACCCGACGCTGACGCGATTGGCCTGCTGCGGCGTGTCGTTCGGCTCGACCTCGCTGGTTTCCTCCAGTTCGCCTGCCTCGAACTTCACCCGGTTCGAGGCCAGGCCCTGCGCCGCCGTTTCGAGCCATAAGACCTGCGGCCCCTCCGTCGGCACCTTCACGCTCATCGTCGACTGCGGCAGGTTCACTCCGTGCAACTCCACGGCCACGGTGGTTCCCCGCTTGCCGCCCAGCGGGTAGATGTCCGTGATGTACGGCAGCGCTCCGATGCTCAGGCGGTAGACGAAATCCTCCCGTGCGCGGTACAGCGAGTCGCGTATCTCGAGCAGATATTGCCCGTCGGCCGGGACCTTGTATATCAGCACCGTATCTTGCTTGTGCCGGAAGCCATCGGCGCAGGCCAGCTCCTTGCCTTGGGCGTCGTAGAGCGTCAGCACCGCTTGCAGCCAGCCGGGCACGGCGTCGGCCATGTACGGCAGGATTGCCCGCGCATCGACCGTGAAGACCAACGTTTGCCCCGCCTTGGCTTCAAAGCGGAAAAAGTCCTTGTCGGACGACCCGTTGATCTGGCCGTTCACGAGCACGGGTAACGTAGGCAGCGTCTGCGCCTTGGCCAGGTCGTCGTTCGGCTCGACCTCGTTTACTTCGGGCAACTGCCCGACGAAGAAATGGAACCAATTGGACACGCCTGCGGCCGTCTGGATGCACAAGTCCCGCTGGCCCAGCTCCGCATCCGCGGCGATGGTGACCGTCAGCTTGAGTGTCTTGATCTTGTCGCTCGGCGCCTCGGACACTTTTCCTTCCACGCCCTTGCCAGTGACCTTGACGGCGCGGGCGCCGGCCAATTCGGCCCCGCCCACCGTGACCTCGACCGTCTTGCCGCGCTGCCCACCGGCCGGAAAGAGCCAGGAAATGTGCGGCGGCTTTTCATCGGCGGCCACCCGACCCGGCAGTGTTGAGAGCATCGCCACGATCGCCAGCATCGTGTAGACGCCAGCCCTGAGGCACCGAGAATATACGGGTTGCTGGGCCATTAACGTGCCCGCGCACCGATCGCACGTATCAAGCATGTTTCCTCCTCTGACCCCCATTGGTTCTCCGTTACATGATTTCCGTCAGCAGTCCGCCGCTGATCCGCTCGGCGGTCCTCTCGTAGGGCTTGATCGGCTGGATCGCAGCGTCGCCCTCGTCCTTTTGCCAGTCCTCGAGATCGCGCATCTCGCGGCTGGTGGGCGGGAGCGGCAAGACGCGCACCCGGTTGCATCCCAACGGGTACGGCAGCGTGTCGGCCGGATCGATGCCGAGCAGGGCATAGACGCTCGCCCAAAGATCCCATGGATATACGGGCCGCTCGATGACCTGACAGAACCGGTTGGTCTTTCCGACCACGCGGCCGCCCTTGAAACCGCCGCCACCCACGATCCAGGAGAACCCTACGCTGTGGTGACCACGACCGCCCGTGCCGCGCGCAGGCCCTTCCGCTTTGCTTGACTGGCTGCAGGGTTGGCGGCCCATCTCGCCGCCGGCCATTATGATTGTGCTTTCCAGAAGCCCCCGCTGGGACAGATCCTCGAACAGGGCCGACATGCCTTGGTCGAAATCCATCTGGTTCGCGATCTGCTGCGGGAACTGAGCATCGTCATGGGTGTCCCAGCCGCCAAAAGCACCGCCACCGCGTGCCCAGAAGATTTTGATGACCTTCGCGCCGCAGTCGGCTTCCACCAAGTGGCGCGCCAGCAGCATGCATTGGCCGGCCCAGTTCATCCCATAGCGCTGGCGCACTTCCTTCTTTTCCTGCGACAAGTCGAAGACCTTGCGGCCTTCGGAGAGAATCAACTTGCAGGCCTTGTTCTGGTATTCGACGATCTTTCGGAACTGCTCGTCGGTGTCCGCTTTGTCCCGGCCGCGGTCCAAGGTGCGAAGCAGGGCCTGACGCGCCCGCACTCGCTCCGTAGTCAAGCCAGGCCCAAGCGCCAGTCCGGCCGTGAAATCCGGCGAGGCGGGATCGCCGCCCGTGGCAAAGGGAGCGCAGAACGCCGGCAGGAAACTGCGCTCGGTAAACACCGCGTTCGGGGCGGTCAGAAAGACGTAGGGTGGTATCAGCGACTCCGGGCTGCCCTTCTTCAACGCCATGATGGCGGTCGCGGAGGGGTACACAATGTCATTGGACGGGATCGTGCCGGTGGTCATGACGTAGTTGGCGATCCCGTGGAACTGACAGACCGGATGAGTCATGCTGCGAATGATCGAGTACTTGTCAGCCACCTTGGCGAGCATCGGGATGGCTTCGGAGACTTCGATTCCAGGCACGTTGGTCGCAGTGGTCTTGAACCACTTGGGCCCATTGGCCTTGCCGTTCTCGGGCTTGGGATCGAACGATTCGACCTGCGAGATCCCGCCAGCCAGATAGACCAAGATGACCGTCTTGGCTTTGGCGGCAGGGGCCTTGGCGGGGGCGGCTGCGGTCTGCCCCAAGGCGTGGCGCGCCATTGCACTGCCCAGCATGGCGCCGGCAAGCGCCTGGCCACCCGCCTGGAGAAAGTGGCGGCGACTAACGTGGGATTCGAACATTCCATTCACTCCTGCAACATGCGGCCTTCGGATTTCGGCTTTGCTAGTGGTTGAACAAGAACTCCCGCATGTTCAGCACCACCCACATCAAATCCTCGAGCGCGGCCCTCCTGGCCGTTGGGTCCTTCCCCAGATGCGCCAAGGCGGCCTGCTTCTCCGGTTCCGTAGGAAAGCGCGAGAGCGCGCTCAAGTAAAGGTCTTCCACGATCTCGCCGTCGCTCCTCTTTTCCGCAAGCCACTGGCCGATCCGCTTTCCCTTGCTGATCTTTTCCATCAATTCCTGGGCATTGCACAGATACAGTTCCTGCCACATGCCAATTTGGTTGTCCCGAGAGTGCTCGTACGGCGAGTCCCGCGATGGCCGGCCAAAGGTCCCCAGGATTCCCGACGACATGGTCCCATCGTCGAGCTGAATGGCTCCCGTACCGTCCGGGAACCGTTTATGAGGCTGTGGGACGAAAAAGCCGTATTGGTCAGAGCTTCCGGTCACCTGTGTGATCGCATCCGCCAGCGATTCCGCGGGCAACCGGCGTATCGAGTAATGCGAGAACTGCGTCCGGTCATGAACGTTCCACTGGGTGGTCTGGCTGGATCGCTGATAGGTCTGGGAGGTGAGGAGCAGGCGGAAGATGTGCTTCAGGTCGTACTTGTGCCCGACGAGCTCTCCGGCCAGGTAGGCCAGGAGTTCCGGATTGGATGGCGGATTCGTCGGCCGCAAGTCGTCCGGTTCATGCACGATTCCCCGCCCCATCAGCCAGTACCAAACACGATTCACGGCGCAGTTGGCAAACCAAGGGTTTTCGGGCGCGGTCAACCAGACGGCCAGTTTCACCCGTGCGTCCTCGCCCGCGGCCAACGTGATCGCCTCGCCGCCGAGGGGTTTGGGCCTCACGATGGCCTTGGTGACCGGATCGGTGAGCACTTTGTCCACGTCCAGACAGACGATTTCTTCCTTGTACTCCTTCGTGTTCTTAAAGGCCACTTGGGCAAAGAACGCCGAGAATCCCAGGTGATCATCCTGGGTCCAGCCGTCCGTCGGATGTGCGTGGCAGCGCATGCACTCCATGCGAACGCCCATGAAGACGGCGGCCGTGGCATCCGCCTGATGCATCGGATCTCTTGGTGAATCCTTGCCCGACCCAGCAAAACCCGGGTCAGAAAGTTGCGCAATGGCCCGATAGTAATTGGCTGGCGGATCGCGGGAACTGCTCCCCGTTGCGGTGATCAGCTCGGTGGCAAATCGATCGTAAGGCTTGTTCTCGACAATCGCTCGATGCACCCACTGGCGGTAAGCCTGCACGGCATTGGGCCACATCTGTATGGGCGTCTCGCTCTTCATCCGCAGCAGGTCGCCCCACTTGAGAGTCCAGTAATCCGCATACTCCGGCCGTTGGAGCAACCGGTCGATCAGCTTACTCCGCTTCTGCGGGTCGTTGTCGGCCAGGAACGCCCGCGCTTCCTCTGGCTTGGGCAAGGTGCCGATCACGTCTAAGAACGCCCGCCGCAGAAACTCCTGGTCTGTACACAACTCGGACGCTGGAATCCCCAATTCCTTCAGTTTCGCATTGACCAACTCGTCGATCTTGTTGTTCACACCCGGATCGGGAAAGCCGCGGGGCAGCGATTGCGGAACGGCCACCTTTACCATGGCCGAGCGGTGAAGATAAGTTGCCACGACCGCGGTTTCTCCGTATCCTAGCGCCGTGATCTTGCCGCCGCTCACGGCCGCGATCTTTGCATCCTGCGACTGATATCGCGCCATTGCGGTCACGTCCTTCTCCGATCCGTCGCCAAACGTGGCCTTTACCACCACGGTCGCGGCCTGCCCTTTTTGCAGCGTCCGTTTGTCCGGCGAAGCCTTGATCGCTACCGGGTTCGCCGTGTCCTCGGCCTGTGCTGAAAAGCAGGCCACAAGAGCCAACGCCGGTGCGACGAGTGAGACGAAACTAAGCGCGTTTCCTTTGAGACAATTCACGGTCGCACCTCCCGTAGCCAAATGCAATCCAGGCGGACCTCCGAGAGCGGGTAGTTTCCTTTTCCGTCGGCGTTCAAGTCGAACCAGAGGACGTGGCCGGGTTGAATCGCCAGGGTCCCCACCTCGATCACCTGGTATCTGCCCGGCGTAAGTTCGCCGGTGGAAACCGCTCTTCGCGTGCCCGGGAACCCGTCTTCGCCCGCGACTCCGCACCGGAACGCTGGGCCGTCCTTCGTCGGCTGAGGGCACTTGACCCGGACCCGCACGGTGTAGCGCCTTCCCGGCACGAAGTCGTCTTCGGCCGAGAAGCGATAGGCCAGCGCCCACCCGCGGCCATGGGAGGGCAATGCCCAGCCGGTGCTGGCATCCGGGTCGCGGATTGGGCCGCCGGTCCAGCCACGGTTCTGAAAATCAATCTGAACGCCGTTGATCAGGCGGTAGCCGTCGCGGCCGATGCCCCTTAGTTCCGGCGGCAGCACGTCCGCGTCGGCGCCGGCACGAGAACTCCAGTCGCGCAGGTACGCAACAAATTCCTTAACCCGTTGTTCCGGGTCGCCCATCGCCAGGGCGGTGACGTGGTTCTCTTCGATTGCATCGGCCAGACGCCGCGCGATCTCGGCCGGCGCAATGGCGGAGGTCCTTTGATCGATGGCTCGCCACGTCCGGCTGCTGGGCCCGCGCAGGACCAGCATGTACCACAAAGGTACGTGCGCGTGGCGTACTCTTTTTGTCAACATGGGGTCGCCGGCCACCTTCCTCTCCGCCTCGCGCAGGTGGCCTTCCGCTTCCACCAGAACCTCGGGCGTCAGCCATGGCATCTGGTCGTTGTAGGAGGTCTGGACGTAAAGCCTTGGGTTCTCGCGCACCGGCCTGTGGATGGTGTCAATGTACTTCAGGATCTCGGGGCCGGCCGGCCCGTAGTAGCCGTTGCAAAACTCGGCCACGAGCGCTTTGCCGTCGGCCTCGGGGTTCCACATCGCCTTGGCCAACACCCACATGCGCAGACGGGCGAACTCCGTGCCCGCGCTGGTGTAGCTTCCCTGGGCGGAATATCCCGTCGCCCCGTGCTCGGCGTAGTACTTCACGTTCGGCGCGAGGACATCGAGGTTGGGGTGAGGCATCAAGTAGTGGGAGAAATTGGTCACATAATCGCCCACCCAGATCCGCCGGGCCGCGCCGGACCATTGGCCCATCGCAGAGCGGAATTGACTACTCGTCATTTGCGAACTTGTCGCGACCGCGTGGCCGAAGTCGTTCTCTCTGGGGTACAACCAGATGGCCACGTTGTCGCGGGGACGGATGGTCTTGGGCAATTTCATGCCCGAGCAGAAAGCCGGGACCACGACAAAGCGGCCGGGAAACTCCTGTGCGACGCGATCCGCCACCTCGTTGGCCAGGTCGAGCACCGGGGCCTCGTCCGATCCCTCGCGATCGACCAGCGCCTGGCACGTCTTGCAGCGGCAGTCGAACAGTTCATCCTGGCCCAGGACAAGGATACGGTCCTGCGGATAGTTGCGGAGCGTTTCCACCGCGCCCTCGATGATCGCCACCCTGACCTCAGGGTTCGACGTGCAGGGGTGATACCTGTCGCGACTGCCGTCCCGCAGCGCCCACAGTTCGGGCCGATCGTCGTAACGGAGCGTCTTGCTCGCGCGGCACATATCGACGGGATTGCGGCCATGAAGCGCCGTCCCCGCGCCGCCCCACCGCTCGGGCGCCTGGCCAACTATGAAGTTGGCGATCTTGTTGCGGATACTCCAGAGATTGGCTCCCAACTGTTCGGGGAAGTTCAGGTTCCGGTACTCCAACTTCGGCGCCTCGCGGCGGTCGATGGCCGGGATGCGGATGGTCTTCAGGCTCGGGATGGTACTCGCATCGTCCGACCACCAGCGGCAGCCGAGCGTTTCCAGAAAGGTATAGACGGCGTAAAGGGTCCCTCGTTGTTCCCCGCCCGCCAGCACGAGTTCGTCGCCCATCGTTTTGATGACAAAACCTTCGGCGCCCAGTGAGCCCAATCCCGGGTCCTGATGGCGATCGGCCGCGGTCTTGTTGCCCACGACGATCCAGACCGCCGGCTTGGCCGCCGGCGGAGGGGCCCCCGGCGCACAGATAGGCAAGGTTGCGCCGCTGATCTGGCGGATGAAACTCTGCAATTCCTCGACGGCGAAGCGTTCGGCAGGGCTGATCGTCGGCGCCGCCAGGATTGCGCTGCGCGCTTGGCCGTTCTCAACAAGCACCAACGCCTCGGCCGCCCATCCCTTAGCGCCGGTTTGGGCGGCGAGTACCAGCGACCAGACGGCCAGCGCGATCCGTGCCGTCGACGGCAACCAAGGGCAGCACGACGGTTGCAAAAGGGATCGGCCGCTGTACTTCATGTGGAAGTCCTTTGTGTCCGTTCCGATGGTCAGGTGAAATTACACCCCAGCGATCGGGTGGGACCACAAGGGCAGGGGGCGTGTTGGCGGGGCTCGGGGCGACGGTTTCGCCTCTCTTGCACTCCATCTTGCACGCCTTGGCCGAAGAGTAAATGGTACTTCTGTACTAGCCGGCTGGTTTTTCGCTGCCCGGGCATCCTCCAGTGCGGGGCTCTCTTATAATGGAGGCCATGAGCGGTCCTTTCATTCTTTGCGTCCTCATGCTCTCTTTGCCCCTCGCAGGTAGGGAAGACCGGTCCGCGGTTCCTTCCGGCGATCTCTCCGTCCTGACGAGGGTGGACGCCATCCGACAGTTGACGCCCGAGGAGGCCCGACGCGGCTATCCGGTGCGCATTCGCGGCGTCGTTACCCTCCGGGTCCCTTCGCTGATGTTCGTGCAGGATGAAACCGGCGGGATCTACGTTTCACCCGCCAACACGCCTCCTTCCACGAAGAAGCTGCAGCCGGGAACGCTTGTAGAGATCGAAGGAGTGACCACGTTCGGACGATTCTCGCCGTACGTGTGCGGCTGTCAGGGCGGGCCAATACAACTGCAAGTCTTGGGGCGCGCCACGCCGCCCGAACCGCTGCACCTATCGCTGGACGAACTCGCCGATCCGCGTTATCACAACCAATGGATCGAGGTTTCCGGAGTGGTGCGGGATGTGAGCAGCCAGGTCTACCCCGCCTCCCCGGACTTCGAAGAGGTGATCGTGACGCTGGGCTCCGCGAGCGGACGCGCGAGGGCAATCATGTTTCGCAGCCCGGCCTCCGAGAAACTGCCGACCGAGCTGATCGGCGCCGGCGTCCGCGTCCGCGGGGTGTTCAATGCCATCATCAGCGACAAAGGACAATTCCTTGGCATGTGGCTGGCCAATTCGTCGTTGGATGATTTCCAGGTGGAGCACCCATCGCCGGGCAGGCCCTTTGAACTGCCGGTACGGCCGATCGCCGCGCTGATGCACTTCGACGCTCAACACTCGGTGTCGCAGCGAGTCCGCATCCGAGGAATCGTGACCCAGGTGGTCGCCGGGCGAGGCATGTACGTCCAAGGTGAAGATGCCGGCATATTGGTCACGACCATCGATCCGCCCACTGTGCAGGCCGGCGATCATGTCGACGTCGCCGGCTTCCTCGCCCACGGGAATTGGAACCCGGTTCTGGAGGATGCCGTCTACGAGACCCGTGAAACGGGTTCGTTGCCTGAGCCGCTGGCGATCACGACCGAACAGGCGCTCGGAGGAGACTACGATTGCCGCCGGGTGACCGTGGAAGGTCTCTTGGTGCAGGCATCGCCCACTGCGCAGCAGCCGATGCTCGTCTTGCGATCGGCGGAAACGGTCTTTCAAGCCAGCTTTGCCGAATCCACCGATCTCTGCCTTCTGGCCGCGGTGGCGGAGGGCAGTTGGCTCCGAGTGGAGGGCATCTGCGTCAACAGGCGCGGCAAAGACTTGCTCAAAGAGTCTCCGCCGGGGCTGCAAGAACGGCCCCGCCCCGCGGCGTTTCACCTCTTGCTGGCTTCGCCGGCCGACGTCACCGTATTGCGCAAGCCCCCCTGGTGGAATATGCGGCGGGTGCTAGTGGCCCTGGGGGCGGTTCTTGTCGTGGCCCTGGCGGCGATCGCGTGGGTCGCGGTGCTTCGCTACCGCGTGGCCGTGCAGACCCAAATCATCCGCCAGCAACTGGCTCGTGAGGCCGTGTACGAGGAGCGGGGGCGGATCGCCCGCGAGTTGCACGATACGCTGGAGCAGGTCCTGGGCGGCATCTCGTTCCATCTGCACGCCGTCGACAAGAATCTGCCCCATGCGCCCCAGTCCGCGCAACAGGTGCTCGGTGTGGCCCGGTCCCTTTTGGAGTACAGCCGTGCCGAGGCCCGCCGCTCGGTCGCGGACCTGCGGGCATCTCTCCTGGAAGACGGCGATCTGGCCGCCGCGCTCCGTGCAGTCGCGGCCCAAGCGCAGGACGGAACGACAACTGCCGTGGAAGCCATTGTCGAGGGAGAACCGCGCCGCTTGCCCGGCCGCGTCGAGGCGAGCCTGCTCCGCATTGCGCAGGAGGCCCTCACCAACGCCCTCAAGCATGGCAAGCCGTCTCGGGTGGAATTCAAGCTGGCGTTCAACCACGAGGATGTCACTTTGCGCATCTCCGATGACGGCACCGGCTTCGAGGTCGAACAAGCGGCGACTGCCGATGGAGGACATTTCGGCTTGCTGGGAATGCGCGAGCGGGCCGAGAAGATCCAGGCGAGCTTTGCGATCCATAGCATGCCTGGACAAGGAACGGAAATCCTAGTGGCGGTGAAAACGTGAACGAGTCAACGAGGATTCGGATATTGTTGGTCGATGACCACTTCATCATGCGCCTGGGCCTGGTGACCGCCATCAACCAGGAGCCGGAGGTGGCGGTCGTAGGCCAGTGCGGCAGCGGTGAGCAGGCGATCGAATTGTTTCGCCAGCACCGGCCCGACGTCACGGTGATGGACTTACGCTTGCCGGGCATCAGCGGCATCGAGGCCACAGCCGCAATCCGCGAGAATTGTCCCGAGGCCCGCATCGTCTTGTTCTCGAATTATGAGACCGAGGAAGACGTGTTCCGCGCGAAGGAGGCCGGGGCGGTCGCTTATCTTGCGAAGTCCAGCGACCCGACCGAGCTACTGGCCGCCGTGCGAGTCGTTCATTCGGGCGGGACCTACTTCCCCGAGGCCATCGCCGCCAAGCTGGCCGCCCGCGGAGCCCGGCCGCCATTGACCGACCGCGAAGTGGACATTTTGCGGCTCATCGTGCTGGGCCGCTGCAACAAGGAGATCGCCAAGGAGTTGAGGATTGCCGCCAACACCGTGCGGAACCATGTGAGCAACCTGATGGAGAAACTGGGCGTCGCGGACCGCACCGGAGCGGCGACGGCTGCCATCCAGCGCGGCATCATCCGCTTGGAATA
>JBEKTY010000203.1:0-12169 GCA_049515555.1 Thermoguttaceae bacterium | reverse complement strand
CGGAGCGACTGGAGCCAGCACCCAACGGGGGGCGGCCTACGTGTTCACGGGGTCCGGCTCCGTTTGGACTCAGGTCGCCAAGCTCACCGCATCCGATGGCGAGATGTTTGACGACTTCGGCTATTCGGTTTCGATCAGCGGCAACACGGTGGTGGCCGGAGCGTGGGGCACGGTCGGCACCAACAGCCAGCAGGGAGCGGCCTACGTGTTCAGCAAGCCGGGCTCCGGTTGGGCAAACATGACCCAGACTGCCAAGTTCACCGCGTCTGACGGCACGGCGTTCGCCGCCTTCGGCTCGTCGGTTTCGATCAGCGGCAACACGGTGGTAGTCGGAGCGCCGTACGCCGCGGTCGGCACCAACACCTTCCAGGGGGCAGCCTACGTCTTTACTGAGCCCGTTTCCGGTTGGGCGGACATGACCCAGACCGCGAAGCTCGCCGCATCCGGTGGCGTGATGGGGAGCCTCGGCAACTCGGTTTCGATCAGCGGCAACACGGTGGTATCCGGAGCGAATTCAGTCAATGATGCCCTGGGGGCGGCCGACGTGTTCACTGAGTCCGGCTCCGCTTGGGCAAACATGACCCAGACCGCCACGCTCACCCCATCCGGAGGCGTGGCGGACAACCATTTCGGCCTTTCGGTTTCGATCAGCGGCAACACGGTGGTGGTCGGGGCGCCGGGAGCCACGGTCGGCACCAACAGCCAGCAGGGGGCGGCCTACGTGTTCACTGGATCTGGCTCCGTTTGGACCCAGACCGCCAAGCTCACCGCATCTGATGGCGCGGAGCTTAACTTTTTCGGCCTTTCGGTTTCGATCAGCGGCAACACGGTGGTGGCCGGAGCGTGGGGAGCCACGGTCGGCACCAACAGCCAGCAGGGGGCGGCCTACGTGTTCACTGGGTCCGGCACCGTTTGGACCCAGGCCGCCAAGCTCACCGCGTCCGATGGCGCGGTGGGCGACGATTTCGGCCATTCGGTTTCGATCAGCGGTAACACGGTGGTTGTCGGAGCGTGGAACGCCACGGTCGGTGGCAAGACCGGCCAAGGTGCGGCCTACGTGTTTACCGAGCCGGGCAACGGTTGGGCTAACATGGCCCAGGCCGCCAAGCTCAGCGCGTCTGACGGCGCCGCGAACGACAGTTTCGGCGGCTCGGTTTCGATCAGCGGCAACACGGTGGTGGTCGGAGCGCCATACGCCACGGTCGACGGCAACTTCTATCAGGGAGCGGCCTACGTGTTCAGCGAGCCGGGCTCCGGTTGGGCAAACATGACCCAGACCGCCAAGCTCACCGCATCTGATGGCGCGGAGCTTAACTTTTTCGGCCTTTCAGTTTCGATCAGCGGCAACACGGTAGTGGCCGGAGCTACGTTGGCCACGGTCGACGGCAACTTCTATCAGGGAGCGGCCTACGTGTTCAGCGAGCCGGGCTCCGGTTGGGCGGACATGACCCAAACCGCCAAGCTCACCGCGGCCGATGGCGCGGTGGGCGACGCTTTCGGCTGGTCGGTTTCAATCAGCGGCAATACGGTGGTTGTCGGAGCGTACGGTGCTAACGGCCCCTTCCTCGTCGCGTTGGCGGGGGCGGCCTACGTGTTCACTAAGCCAGGCGCTGGTTGGGCGAAGAACATGACTCAGACTGCCAAACTCACCGCAGCCGATGGCGCGGAGTGTGACTTTTTTGGCTGGTCGGTTTCGATCAGCGGCAACACGGTGGTGGCCGGAGCGGAAGGAGTCAACAGCGCGCAGGGGGCGGCCTACGTGTTTTCTACCCTTTCGCCCACGGTCATGGGGATCACCCCTGCGCAGGGGCCGGCGGCAGGCGGCACGATGGTGACGATCACCGGCACGAACCTGGCCGGAGCCACGAAAGTCCTCTTCGGCGCCAAGCCGGCAAAGATCGAGAGCGACACGGACACGCAGATCATCGCCGTCAGTCCGGCGGGCGCGGCCGGCACGGTCGACGTGACCGTGGTGACGTCCAATGGCAAATCAACAACTTCCGCGGCCGATCAGTTCACCTACCTTGCAGCGCCGACAGTCACGAAGATCAGCGCCGCGGCAGGGCCCCTGTCAGGCGGCACGCTTGTGACGATCACCGGCAGCAACCTGGCCGGCGCCACGGCCGTCATGTTCGGCAAGGTCAAGGCGTTTGCGTTCCGCAGCAGCCCGACCGGCCAGATCGTGGCGGTAAGTCCGGCGGGCACGGCGGGCACGGTCAACGTAACGGTCACGACCGCGGGCGGTACCTCGCACACCTCCGCGGCCGATAAGTTCACCTACGCTGCGGCGCCAATCATCAAGAAGATCAAACCCGTATCGGGACCCGAAGCGGGCGGCACTAGGGTGACGATCACGGGCACGAACCTGCTCAATGCCACGGTGTATTTCGGCGGCGTGGCGGCGACGAACGCCAGCGATACGGCCAACACGATCGTGGTCAAGAGCCCTCCAAACAGTAGCGCGGGCCCGGTGGACGTTACGGTGACTACGCCCAGTGGCGCCTCGGTCCCCTCCGCGCTCTATCAGTTCACGTACGTAGCTCCTGCTAAGGCCCCTGGTACTATCAACAGCGGCCGCATCACCCCCGACGTCAGCGATCTTGCACTCCTGGCCCTGACGGGCCAGTCTGGCCCGAGCGCCACGATCCAGCGGAAAATGGCCGAGAACCTCTGGGCGTCGCTGCTATTGTAGGCGCCTGTTGATGCCGCGGTTGATCGCTCAACGGTTAACTTCTCAGTGCTCCGCACTCGGCGGGCGGACCTCGATCACGAATTTCTGGCTGGCGCTGCCGATCCGCTGCGGGGTGACGGAGAGCACCTTTTCGTTGCCCCACGCGAGCGCCTTTTCATCGAGTTTCCGCACGCTGCGGTCGATGGTGGCGGTGACCGTAACTTCCGCCTTGCCCGCCGCGTCGGGAGTGCCCGAGAGCACGCCCGTCCGCTGGTCGATCTTGAGCCAGGCCGGCCCCTGGTCGAGCGCGAAGCGGGGCTTCTCGACATCAAAATAGCCGCTGACCTGGTCGCCGCCCTTCATCCGCGCGCTCACATCTCCCAGGGAACGAACGGCACGCACCTGGTAGCGGTACTCGGCGCCGAGCGTGGCGCCCAGCACGGGCTTGCTGTAGATCAGGGGCCGGCGGCCGGTGGCGTAGTCGGACGGCCCGCTCCGCTTGCCCTGATCGTCCACCGCGACCACGCGGTAGTAAGTCTTGTTGGCCGCGGGCAAACCGACGCCGCGGCCCATCACCGCCAGTTCCGTGGCCGCGGTCTCGGCGACGAAATTAGCCGGGCAGCGCGGGTTCCAGGCCGCCATTTCCTCGTCCGTGAGGTTTACGGCGCTCTGGTACGGCTCGTCGGCGATCGTAAAGCCCTTTTCATCGCTGCCGTAGACCCGATACTTGACCGGCCCGCGGCCCACCGGGTTGGCCTTCCAGCGGAGGAGCCCCACGTCGGCGGCCTGGTCGTAGTCGAGTGTGACGTCCAGAGGACACGCCGGGCCGCGGGCGGTGAAACTCCAGGTCCGGCTCCAAGGCCCCCACACGCCCTTGGCGCCCATGGCGCGGACGTGCCAGTAATACTGCCGGTCGGGCGTCAGCAGGCCCGGCTCAGGCAACGTGTACTGGGCCTTGGCGGTGATCTGCTCCTGGCCCGTGTGTTTGTCCTTCTCCCTGGTCACGTCGGCTGTTCGGGAGATGAGCTTGTAGAAGGACATCGACAGCGGCCAGCGCATATCGGGGCGGCCGGAGAGATCGAAGTGGTAGTCGGCGATTGCACCGCCGTCGGGGTCTTGGGCGGCGGTCCACCGGAAGACGACGTCCGTGCCGGCCGACTCGCCGCCGTCGCGCGGCCAGACCGCGGCGGCCGGCGCCTGCGGCGGCCGGGCAGCCGACCGCTCCACCCAGCGGTGCGTGATGCGCACCTTGCGGCCCTCGGCAGATTGATCGGAGTAGGTGAAAGCGTTCTCGCCCACGGCCATCTCCGGCAGGGCCAAGGGGGCCATTTGCAGGTCGTTGATGATCGCCAGTCGCCGCAACCGGGCCGGCCCGTCCAGTTGGCACTTGAGCTTGTACTGGTAGCGGGCCGGTCCCACGACCGAGAAGAACTTGTCCAGGTTGTCTTTCACCCCCTGCCACGTCTTGCCGTCGGCCGAGATGGAGAACTTGGCGCCCGTGCCCTCCGTTTCCAGCCGCCCGCCCACCAGTACGTAAGGGCTGCGCATGGTCCAGATGATCGTGCCCTTCGTGCCGTCCTCGGCGGCCAGGCCGTCGTTGCCGGCAGTGACGTTCACCACGCTGGTCGCCCCCTTGCGCCAAGTCTCCTGGGAGAAGTCCGGGCGGTACTCCCACAGACCGTTGCAGATCGTGGCCGGGTAGATGGGCATGGTCATCAACATCCCATGATACTTGAGCGGCTTGACCTGCCCCCACCGCCAGACGATCGCCTCGCCGGGGCGGAGCACCATGTTCATGGTCGTATCGTCCTTGCGGCCGCGCTCTCCCGTCACCTCACCCTCGAAGAAATACATCGAGCAGAAACCCGGCCCGTCCCACCACGTGTCCGGGAAGAGGATGCCCTTGGAGTGGGTCCGCTTCACCAGGTCATGGTCGCGCACGATGTCCTGCTCGCCGGCCACGGTTTGGTTGTCGCGCAACAGGTAGACGCTGTGCAGGTCGCCGTCGTAGAAATGCCAGCCTTTGTCATAGAATGCCTGGGAAATGCAGTGCCCGAGGGCCCGGGCCGGGGCCACTTTCAGCCCGGCCTTGCGCCACAGCGTGGCCAGGCAGATGGAGTCGTTGCCGCAGGTGTTGTAGCCGTAAATGTTGAAGACCTTTACCGGATCGCCGAGCTCGTCGTTGTCGCCCGGAGAATGGTGCCGATAGCGGATCTCCTGGAACCACAGGGCAAAGGCCTTTTCGGCGTCGGTCATGCCGGGCGCAGCGGCCGAGGAAATGATCTCCTCCACGTTGCGGAAGTTGTTGCGGCCGTTGGAGAGCCAGGGGTTAACGACCTCGGTCTGGCCCACGTTCTCCAGCCGCACCGAGCGGTTGGACTCCCAGCTTTGCAGAAGGGCCCCCTCCCGGCACATCCCGCAGCCCATGGGCAAGCGGCAGTTGCGGCCGTCCATGGTGCCTCCCTGGACGACCGTATACTTGTGTTGCCCCGCCGTGATCTCCTCGACGTAAGATTTCGCCACGTCGGTGGGCTGAGTATTGGCAGACCAGGGGCCCAGCGCCTCGCCGCCGCCGGCCGCCATGGCGAAGGCCATCGACATGATACAAACAGCGCAGCTCATGTTCATTGCAGTCACTCCTGTGTGTTGGCGGCATGAGGTTGCCCACGGCCTGGACCGGCTCCCGCCGGGAAACGCGGAGTGCCGGTCCCCAGAGCCTACCATCCGGGCGGCGGTAGTTCAACAAGCCGGCGGCTCCCGTCGTTCAGCGGGTGGAATCCGCCGGCTGCGGGCTGCGATTCTGGCCGTCCATCTGCTCGTGCAGCCGCAGCTCCTGCTCGCCGCTGAGAATGTCCAAAGCCTGCTCGGCCGTTTCACGCTGGAGCTGCTCCATCTTCTGCGTGGCCTTGTCGAATACCGCGGCCAGGCGCTGCCGCTGTTGCGGGCTGAGGCCCAGTTGCTCCTGGGCGGCGGGGTTGGTCAGCGTACTGCCCGCCCACAGGCGGAAGCTGATCTTCTTCAGCGTCCGCAACTGTTGCGGATCAAGGGCCGCCTCGGCCTGTTTGCGGGCCGATCGGGCGAGCTGATCGGCCTGCCGCTGGACCTCGCCCATCCGCTTCTGCTGCTGCTCGGGCGACAGCTCCGGCAACTGCGCCAGGCCCTTTTGCGTCTGGGCCTGGAAGGCTTGCATGGCCGCCTGGTGCTTGGCGGAAATCGCCTTGAGCTGCTGCCGCTGCTCGCCCGTCAGCCGCAGTTCCTTCTGTACGGCGTCCATGTTCAAGGCCCAGTAGCCGGGGATGAGCAGGTACTTGTCCGTCGGCATGCCGGCGGCCGGCATACCGGCCGCCGGTTTGCCCGGCTGTGCCCGCAGCGGCGGATTGGACGGCGGCAGCGACGGGTCGAACTGCTCGGCCCGCACCCAACGCGGTCCGCCCCCGGCGGGCAGGGCCAGCACGGCCAACCATCCCAACAACTTGACCCAGCGGCGCGGCATGATCGGATCTCCTGTAGGAGTTAGGAGTTAGAATGGCAGAACCCAGCGCGTCTGCCTTCTGCCAGACAATCAACTCCTGAAACGACTTCGCCCTGCTCTCATCCGTCGCCTCCTAACTTCCAACCCCTAACTCCTGATTCTAAGGCCGGGCCAAGCGGTCGGGAAGAGATGCGAGGCCACGGGCTCGAATCTGCCATTCTAACTCCTGACTTCTAACTCCTGCATGCAAAAATTGCGAACCCGCATCCTGGGGGATTGCATAGCTGCGCGATTTCGCTAGAATTAAGCCTTGGAAGGAAGTGCCTCAGGTTCGGCTCAAAGGGGCAAAGGAGGTGCTGCAGATGTCTTCCTCTGTTTCTTTCAGGTCCGCGACTGCGCCGGGGTTGTCCGACCAGCCAGCGCGGGCCGCGCGGCCTGATTTCGGCGTGTGGGCGGCAATCAATCGTGCCGCCGGGTCGGTCCAAGGCGGCGGCGCGGCCCGCCGCGTCCTGCCGCCCGAGCGATGGCTCGTCAGGCTGCTGCTGCGGGAGCTGGGCCATCCGCCCATCGCCATTGTGCTGTGGGACGGGGAAGCGATCGGCCACCCTGCTCCCGTCGCCCGGGTGATCGTTCGCGACCGGCCGGCCCTGCTGGGCCTGGTGCTGAACCCCGACTTGTACTTCGGCGACGGCTACGCGGCCGGGCGGATCGAGGTGGGGGGCGACCTGCTTGCACTGCTGGAGGCCGTCTACCGCGCCGGCCCGGCCTGCGAAAAGCCCCCCGGTCTGCTCGGGCGGCTGCTGGAGCAGGTCCGCCGGCGGCGCTCCAATACCCTGGCCGGCGCCCGCTCCAACATCCACCACCACTACGACATCGGCGACGACTTCTACCGGCTGTGGCTGGACCGGGAGCTGGTCTATACCTGTGCCTTCTTCGCTTCGCCGCAACAGACTTTGGAAGAGGCGCAGCGGGCGAAGATGGACCTGGTGTGCCGCAAGCTCTGGCTGCGGCCGGGCGAGAGCGTGGTCGAGGCGGGCTGCGGCTGGGGGGCCCTGGCCCTCTTCATGGCCCGCAACTACGGCGTCAGCGTCAAGGCCTACAACGTGTCGCACGAGCAGATCAAGCACGCCCGGGCCCGCGCCCGCGCCGAAGGGCTCGACGACCGCGTCGAGTTCATCGAGGACGATTACCGCAACATTCGCGGCCGCTTCGACTGCTTCGCCTCGATCGGCATGCTGGAGCACGTCGGCCCCGACCACTACCGGGAGCTGGGGACCGTGATCGACCGCTGCCTCAGCCCGGCCGGGCGGGGGCTGCTGCACGCCATCGGCCGCGACTACCCCGGCCGCATCAACGCCTGGATCGAGCGGCGGATCTTCCCGGGCGCCCATCCGCCGAGCCTCCGTCAAATGTTGGAAGTGCTGGAGCCCTGGTCGTTTTCCGTACTGGACGTGGAGAACCTGCGCCTGCACTATGCCGAGACGCTGCGGCACTGGCTGGCACGCTTCGAGGCGGCGGGCCAGTCCGTGGTCGCCATGTTCGATCAGGTGCTGCTCCGCGCCTGGCGGCTGTATCTGACCGGCTCGATCGCCGGATTCACCACGGGTTCGCTCCAGCTCTTCCAGGTCTTGTTCGCCCGGCACGCGAGCAACGGCATCCCGTGGACCCGCCAGCGGCTGGAGGTCAGGAGCCAGGAGTCAGGAGTCAGGAGTTAGAAGTTAGAATGGCGGGCAGGCCACTCGGCGGCCTGCCACAATCAGACGATGAAACGATTCGCCCGTTCTCTCGTGCCGATTCCTCCCCCCTCCCTTCTAACTCTTAACTCCTAACTCCTGAATTCTCATGGAACACGCCGACGTGGTAGTGGTGGGAGGCGGCCCGGCAGGCTCGACCTGCGCCGGCCGGCTGCGCGCCGGCGGTCTGGACGTGGTGCTCTTGGACAAGGCCCGCTTTCCCCGCCCCAAACCCTGCGCCGGCTGGATCACCCCCGCCGTGCTGGACGAGCTGCGGATCGAGCCCGACCGCTACGCACCAGGCCGGGTCCTGCAACCGATGACCGGCTTTCGCGTCGGCCTCATCGGCGGCCGGAGCCTGAGCGTGACCTGGGACCGGCCGGTCAGCTTCGGCATTCGCCGCATCGAGCTGGACGACTATCTGCTTAACCGCTGCGGGGCGCGGCTGCACCTGGGCGAGCCGCTGGCCACCCTCCGCCGCCGGGGCGAAGCCTGGATCGTCAACGAGCGGATCGAGTCACCCATGCTGGTGGCGGCCGGCGGGCACTTCTGCCCCGTCGGGCGGCTGCTGGCCCTTGCGGATCGCCCCGGCGGCGGTCAGACGCCGTTTTTCAAAGACCCGTCGGGCGGTCCCCTGATCGTCTCGCAAGAGATCGAGCTAGAGCTCAGCCCGGAGCAGCAAGCCCGCCTCCCGATCGACCCCGAGGTGCCGGAAGTCTACTTCTGCCGCGATCTGCTGGGTTACGGCTGGTGCATCCGCAAGGGGAATTATCTCAATATTGGTCTGGGCCGGGCCGACCGGCGGCAACTGCCCCGGCACGTGGCCGATTTCTGCCAATACCTTCAGACACAAAACCGGATTCCGCCCGATCTACCCCACGGATTTGTGGGCCACGCCTATCTGCTCTACCAGCAGTCTGCGCGGCCCTTGGTCGCCGACGGCACGCTCTGGATCGGCGACTCGGCCGGGCTGGCCTACCCGCAAAGCGGCGAGGGCATCCGGCCGGCGGTCGAGTCGGGCCTAATGGCGGCCGAGGCGATCCTGGCCGCCGGGGGCGACTACCGGCCCGCCGCGCTGGAGCCGTACCGGCGGCGGGTCGA
This sequence comes from Thermoguttaceae bacterium, assembly GCA_049515555.1. Lineage (GTDB taxonomy): Bacteria > Planctomycetota > Planctomycetia > Pirellulales > Thermoguttaceae > JBEKTY01. The sequence continues at coordinate 3,192 of JBEKTY010000203.1, read as the reverse complement.
GGCCCGCTTCGGCCGCCGCCCCAAGCGGCCGCCGGTCGAGGAGCCGCCCTCGGCCCTGCGGCGCCTGGCCGCCCGCTGGCTGCTGGCCCGCCCCTGGTTCGTCCGCCGCGTGCTCCTGGAGCGATGGTTCCTGCACTGCTCTGTTCCGCCGCTTTCCGCTTGCGGGTACAATGCAGAAGTTAGGAGTTAGGGAGTTAGAAGTTAGAATGCGGAAGTTCAGAGGGAGGAATCGGCATGGGGGACCGCCGACTGACGGAAGAGGTCGGCCGCCCACTGCACGCCTGCCGCTTCGCGTCATTCTGACTCCTGGCTTCTGACTTCTGACTCCTGACTTCTAACTCCCCCATGAGGCCGCCGGCCATGCCACCACCCGACCTGCCGCATCGACCTTCCGGCCAGACCATGTTCCTGGCCGCCTCGGTCGTGGCCAGCGTGCTGATTGTCGTGTTGCTGCTCGTGCTGAGCCGGCGGGGGCCCGATGGCCGGGCCGAGGCGGCCGGGTCCCGGCTGCGCCTCGGGGACATCCCCTTCGACGGTGCGCAGGCCTACCAATACCTGAAGCAACTGTGTGCCATCGGACCGCGCCGCAGCGGGTCGGCCGGCATGGCCGACCAGCAGAAACTCCTGGCCGATCACTTCCAGAAGCTCGGCGGCCAAGTCGAGTTCCAGCGCTTCCGGGCCCTCCATCCCCTGGACGGCTCCGAGGTGCACATGGCCAACCTGATCGTGCATTGGGCCCCCGCCAGCAAGCAGCGGATCATGCTGTGCGCCCATTACGATACGCTGCCGCTGCCCATGCGCGACCCGCAGAATCCGCAGGGCGTGTTCCTGGGGGCCAACGACAACGGCAGCGGCGTGGCCATTCTCATGGAGCTGGGCCGCGAAATGGCCCAATCGCCGGGGTCCTGGAACGTCGATTTCGTGTTCCTCGACGGCGAAGAGCACATCTTCAGCGAGAAGGACCGCTACTTCCTGGGCTCGGAGTTCTTCGCCCGCACCTATGCCGAGTCGAAACCGCCCTATCGCTACCGCTGGGGCGTGCTCCTGGACATGGTGGGCCAGACCAATCTGCGGCTGTACCAGGAGCGGCATAGCGTTAGCTGGCCGGATACGCGGCCGCTGGTCCAGAGCCTGTGGGCCACGGCCGCCCGGCTGGGCGTCGGCGAGTTCATCGCCCGGGTAGACACGAACTTGCCCCTGGGAATCCGCGACGACCATCTGCCGCTCCACGACCTGGGCGGGATTCCCACCTGTGACGTGATCGACATGGATTATCCCCCCTGGCATACCCAGGGCGATACGCCGGACAAATGCTCCGCGCTGAGCCTGGCCAAAGTCGGTTGGGTGCTCCGCGAGTGGTTGAAGAAGGAGTTAGAAGCTAGAAGTCAGGAGTCAGGAGCCAGAAGTAAGAAGTGAGGAGCCAGGAGCCAGGGGAAGTTCATTGGGAACTATTGCTGCTCCGCTATTCTACCTTCTGACTCCTGACTTCTGACTCCTGACTTCTTGCCGCAGCCCATGGATTTCTGGTCTTCCTTTCTGGTTTCGCTCGTGCTGCTGGCCTCGGCGGCCGGTCTGATGGTCTGGCACGTGCGGTCGTGGCGCAGCGTGCGCGGCGGGCAGCTCGAGCCGCGGGAAGTCGAGTTTCACCGCCGCCAGTATCGCCGCCGCATGCAGACCAGCGCCATGCTGGCCGTGCTGGGCCTGGCCATCCTGGCCGGCCAACAACTGACGTCCCTTCTCGGGCCCAAATTTGCCGGGCCGTTCTGGGGCGGTGTCCTGCTCCTGGTGGCCTGGATGGCCCTGCTGGCCCTGGCCGACATCCTGGCCACGCAGCAGCACTTCTTCCGCCTGCGGAACCATTACCTGGTCGAGCGGGCGAAACTTCAGGCCGAGCTCCGCCGCGTCCGGCCGGAACCCACCAACGGCAAGGCGAAGAAGAAGGGGGAGGGATGAGGGATGAGGGATGAGGGGTGAGGGGGATTAGGGATTAAGGATTATCGCCGAAGGGCCAGGCGGATTTTTAGTCATTGGTGCTTGGTCATTGGTCATTTTTCACCGGATTCCGGACCGACGTAGCGCCGTAGTATTAGGTAGCCGCATGGAGCCATTTCATCAATGCTTGGCCCTGGGACCGGTGGCGATTTACCTCGCGCTGCTGGGGGCGATCAATCTTGCCCGCCGGCCGCTGCTGGTTTCCGGCACGCGCGACGCCGCCGTGCTGGGGCTGGCCCTGTCGGGCCTGGTGGCGGTGGGCCCCATGGCCCTGCTGTTTCCCGACGTGGCCGCCTGGCGGCTGGGCGCCGGCGGACTGCGCTACGCCTGGGCCATGCTGGCCGTATCGGCCAGCCTGTATGGTCTGTGCCTGGCGCTGGTGTTGCTCGTCCTGCGGCCGCGGCTGGTGATCTACAACATCACGGCCGACCAGTTGCGGCCCATCCTGGCCGACCTGGTCGAGCGGCTGGACCCCGAGGGCCGCTGGGCCGGCGACAGCCTGGTGCTGCCCACCCTCGGCGTGCAGTTGCATCTGGACCATGCGGCCTGGATGCGCAACGTATCGTTGGTATCGGCCGGCCCCAAGCAGGAGTATCGGGGCTGGGCCCGGCTGGAGGCCGACCTGGCCGTCGCCCTGCGGCAACTGGAGGTGCCGCGCAACCCGCGCGGCGTCACCCTGTTGACCATCGGGGCCTTCCTGGCCGGGATGCTGGTGTGGGCCGTGGCCCGCGACCCGCAGGCCATCGCCCGTACCCTCTTCGACCTGCTGCGGCTGCCGTAGTCGCCGCGTCAGAACAAGTCAATCAGTTTGGGTGGCACGTCCCTGGGCCTGCAAAAGGGGTCGGGAGTCTTTTTGGCAGGATGGGGGAGAAGTAGTATTCTGCGGGCATGCCACGACGCTTGCGGGTTTCCAGCGGCGGGTTTGCTTACCACGTCCTCAATCGCGCGGTGGCGCGGGAGCGAAGCCGAACTGGCAGCATTGCGGCAGTCGGTTGTGTGGGGAGCGCCCTTCGGCAAAGCGTCTTGGCAGGAGCGAACGGCCAAGCGATTGCACCTGCAATCGGCCCTCCGCGCTCGTGGTCGGCCGAGGAAGGCTCACGACGAGATTTAAGAGTCGCGGTAGGGACCGCCCTTGCGGGCGGCCCCCCGCACAGATCCGTACGTGAAGCACTACCTCATACGGCTCTTACCTCGGGTAAT
>JBEKTY010000202.1:0-12561 GCA_049515555.1 Thermoguttaceae bacterium | reverse complement strand
GCTTTACGAGGGCATCTCCTGGTTCTTTCTCATGCAGCGTGAGAAAGGCTTCGCTCGCATACGTGTCAGTCGTTATCAAACCCGCGGCAAGGGGCATGGCCGAGAGGAGACGCGTACCTACTTCCACACCTACACCACGATGCGTGACTGGACACGGCGGGCCGCGAGATTGGCTGAATGCCGTTCCTGGGTAGCCTGAGAAGTGGTGCTCATTGGCGGGACCTCCGGGTGCGACTGGGCAAGAGACTTATCGGCACGGGCATGGGATGGCTTTGGGTAGGCCACCTGCCCCGGCAAAGTCCGCCTTTCTTTCCTAGGTTTGCAGCCTGCTGGCACCCGGCCGCTCCAGCGACTACACTGATTGACGGACACGTCCGGACTATTGGGGCTGAATGGTTATAGATTTGTCTTTCGGGAGAACTCTATGGAACGCAGATCCTTTCTGAAAGCAGTCGGCGGGGCCGCCAGTGGGTTGGCCCTCGGTGCTGATCCCTTGCGCGGCTCAGAGGAGCCTGTGGTCGAAGCCGAGCGGGTGGCCGGCCTGCCACGGCGGTTCCTGGGACGTACCGGGCAGAAGCTGTCCGTAGCGGGATTCCCTGGCTTGGCATTGATCCACGAGGATCATAAACGCTGTAACGAGGGGCTGCGTTCGGCCCTGGATCGCGGCGTGAACTACTTCGACGTTGCTCCGGCCTACGGCAACGGAGAGTGTGAGACCAAGATGGGGATCGGCCTTCAAGGCATCAAGCGGGATCGCTATTTCCTTGCCTGCAAGACCAGGAAGCGCGACAAGGCCGGAGCGCGTGCCGAGTTGGAACATTCACTCAAGCTGCTCAAGACCGACCACTTCGATCTATATCAGTTCCATCACCTGCGATGGCGGGACGAGGTGCAGCAAGTGTTAGGCCCAGGCGGTGCCCTAGAGACGCTGCTGGAGGCTCGGAAGGAAGGCAAGGTAAAGTACCTTGGCTTCTCAGCCCACACGACGAAGGCGGCCTTGATGGCCATGAAGGGTTTTCGCTTCGATACGGTCATGTTCCCGATCAGCTTCGTCGAGCTGCTGCGTTATGGATTCGGCAAGGAGGTGTTGGACATGGCCAGTCAGCTCGGCGTTGCCGTGCTGGCCATCAAGGGAATGTCGCTTGGGACCTGGCCCAAGGATGCCCAGAAGACGCACAAGTGGTGGTATCGTTTGGTCGAGGAGGCCCGGGACGTTGACTTGGCGGTGCGGTACACGCTGTCGCAGCCGGGCGTGGTAGCGGCCCTCCCGCCGTCCTTCCTGGACCAGTTGGACAAACTGGTTGATGCGGCGAAGAGCTTCCGGCCCATCACTCCTCCTGAAGTCGAGCAACTACGGAAGACGGCCCAATCGTGCGAGTCGATCTTCCAGACGGACGAGAAACAGGTGACATGGCACCATGGCCCCCGCGAACCGTCGTTTCCGGATAGTCCGCACGAGAATTGCTGTGGGCACTGGGTCTGAGAGAATCCCAACTGGTTTCCTTCCTACCTTGTCTTCCATCGGGACTCGTCGGCAGCCCAAAAGGGCATTTCCCGATTCACTTCCGCCAGTTTGCTCTGCAAATCAGAGGCGGCTTGAACGAGAACGACATCGTCGGCATCTACGCCGACGAGGCCCTTGCCCTGTCCGTGACTGCTTCACTTCCAACACCCACCTACTCTTCAACCGGCGGGCCGGAAGCAGCGGCAAGATCCCCGACCTGGACCTTTGTTGCATCGAACCGCCGAACTGCCTTGAGCATCGCCTCGATGGTCTCGTCGAACGACGCCTTCGCTCTTCGCTGGAACCGCAACGGATTGATCCTCGCGACCACGAAAGTCTTTAGGTACGGGCTGGTGAAACCGCGCTCCTTGAGTTGGGAAACCGCCTCGTTGACCCGGTCGTCCAGTTCCAGGAGCTTCGCGGCCCTTCCGTTGCGTGTCTCCAGTGCCTTGGGCAGGGGCTGCGCGAGAAACTCATCAACGCGGCGGAGCAGCGGATGGTAGGCCCCACCGGCAAAGCGGCCTCGCTGCTCGTAGGTCAGCCCAAGCGTCAGAAACGCAGGCTCCTCGAACTCCAGCGCAAACTCCTTCTCCGGCCTGGGATCGAGGTCGGCCAGCGAACGCGCCATGCGGATCACCTCCAGAGACTTCTCGCGAAGGTTGTGCCCTTTTTCTGTGTTCAGTGCCAGGATCTGGTAGGCGACCTCGGCATCGGGCACGACCACGGCGATGATGGACCGTGCCCCAAGCCGCTGCATGGCCGCCAGGCGGTGGTGGCCGTTGGGTGTCCAGAAGGCCCCTTGCTGGCTTTGTACGACCACGATAGGGTCCAGAAAGCGGCTCGTGCGGTCGATGACATCGGCCAATCGGCCAACGTGGTTTTCCGAAAGATCGCGCTGGAACGGGGTGGGCGCGACCTTGTCGATGGGCAGGCTGGCCAGGACGTGCCAGTGCCCCTCCAGTGGCTCGCGGTAAGCGCCGAGGACCTTGCCGCCGACTTCTTCGATGGCCCGTTGGAGCTTTTCAACCGTTGCGGGAGGTGCCCCGGCGGCCACCTGCCCCGCCGTCAAGCCCCGTGATGTGGGCTCGACGGTTTTCTTCTTACGCGCGTTGGTGGACCTCGGCTTTGATTTGGAGTCTCCCTTTGCCTTTGCCATGCGTTTCTCCTCGACAACCCCGTTGCTGACACTAATTTCCCATGACCGTCACGACCACGGTGCGCCGTCGTGGGCGAACGTCGCACTCCAGATGGAATATCTGCTGCCAGGTGCCCAGCACCGGCTTGCCCTCAGCCACGGGCACCGAAAGCGACGGTCCCATAAGCGTGGCCTGCAAGTGCGAATGGCCATTTCCGTCGTGCCAAGCCTGTTCGTGACCGTAGTCGCGGCTGGGCGGAATCAGACGGTCCAGCATTTCCGGCAGGTCACGTTCCAGTCCCGGCTCGAACTCGATGGTGCCCACCGCTGCCGTGCTGCCGACGCAGCACACCTGCACGATGCCGGTCGTGATGCCGGATCGCTCCACAATGGTCGCAACCTTCTCGGTCAGATCGTCCATTTGCCCGTGGCCGGTCGTGTCGAAGGAGAATTGCTCCTGGTGGATCATGGCAGCTATCCTTGATTGAGATGTTTACTCTTCAACCGGCGGGCCGGAAGCAGCGGCAATATCCCCGACCTGCACCTTTGCTGCATCGAACCGCAGGACCGCCTCGTGCCACAACCTATTTGTCCCGAGTCTTCTCTGCCTCGCCCCGCATCGGAACAAATCGCACGGGGGCAACGGACTCACGGCGGACGGTGCCGTCCTTCTGCTTCTTGATGACGAGCAGCTCCTGGAAGAATTGACCTACCGGGATGACCAGCCGACCGCCGTTGGCCAGTTGGTCCACAAGCGGCTGGGGCACGTGGTCCGCTGCAGCAGCCACGATGATGACGTCGAAGGGTGCCTTTTCGGGCCATCCCCGATAACCATCCCCAGTGCGGACCGTAATGTTGTTGTAGCCCAATTCGGCCAGCCGCTTCTGGGCACTCTCGGCAAGCGGCTTGAGAATCTCGATACTGTACACCTCCTTGCACACCTCGGCCAGTACGGCCGCTTGATAGCCAGAACCTGTGCCAATGTCCAAAGCCCGGCTCTTCGGACCAGGGCGAGCCGCCTGCGTCATCAGGGCCACGATGTACGGTTGAGAAATCGTCTGGCTGTGGCCAATCGGCAAAGGCATATCCGCGTAAGCGGCCCATCTCAGGTTCTTCGGTATGAACCTATGGCGGGGGAGTCGGCCCATGACCTCCAGCACCTTCACGTCCGTGATATCCCGGCCGCGAAGATCCTTCTCGACCATGCTTTTCCGCGCCCTGACGTACCGCGAATCTTCAGCCGCTTCGGCGGATGGCTTGGCTGCGGGCGATGAGGAGGACGGCGGGATAGGCTCAGCGAACAGGAGATCCGCCGTCCGAGATCGCCAGACCAGCAAACTGGTGCCGATCACCATGGCAACCATCAGCCCGGCGGCCAGGCAAGTCACAATGGGGCAGGCGAGCCTTGGCTGCCGTCTCGTCTCCATGGCAACCTCTGACCAATCAGAGAACTCCCTCGCGGCAGAACCACGCAAACCGCAAGATCAGCTAACCGGCTGACATGACATATTCTACCCTCTTGACAAACAAGCTAACACCGGCGAGCTACGCCTCAATCTCCGCCAGGAACTTCAGCAGTTCTTTGTGGAACTTCGCCCGATCGCTCATGTACGGCGCATGGCTGCCGCCGGGGATGACCACCATCCGGCCCTTGGGCACGGACCGTGCCAGCAACTCGCCATCGGCCAGCGGGATCGTGCGGTCGTTCTCGCCCCAGACGGCCAGCACCGGAACCGGGATTCGCGGCAGGCGATTCTGGTAGGTTCTTATCTGCACGGGGGCTACGGCGACGAAACCGGCTACCCGCTCGGGATGCGCGGTGATCAGCGGAAACGCGAAACTACCGCTCATGGACGCGGCCAACAATACCGGGTGTTCGACCTTGAGCTGATCGAGAAGCCCGGCCAGCCAGGTTTCCGGCAACTGCTGGCTGGCCGGAGACTGCCCAAAGCCCGGCAAGTCGATGGCGAAGGTCCGATACCCGGCGGACGCCAGCGCGTCGAGCGTGCCGGTCTGCTGCCAGGTGGCTGACGAGAAACTCGCACCGTGGAGCAGGACGATGGGGTTGCCGTTCTCCGGCCCCGCAACAAGATAATGGGCCTTGTCAGGGCCTACCTTCGCCCAGCGAGATTCAATGTTATCTCCGCTGCTCATTGTCTGTCCCCCGTCTCCGGCCTCTCGTTTACTTCGATTTCTGACGACGAGGCGTCGATATCTTTGAGGCAGGCCGGGCAGTACCACGGCGCGGGCGTCTTCACGGGTCTCGGACTGCGTTTGCGGCACTTGGCGCAGTGCAAACGTTTGCCTTTCACGGCGGTCTTGGGCCGTGCCTGCTTTCCGGTCTTGGGGAAGTTCTTCGCCATCGGAACACGTATTATTTGGGATGACGATACAACTCGACGTCTCGCCACAGCCAACGCAGCGAGTCCGGCAATATCGCCCCGCCATGCTTGCCGCTGTGCGTGCCCGTACCGCCGACAAACTTGTAGTCATAGCCCCTGAACTTCAGGGCCGCCGCCATCTCCTGATTGGCCAGCCACCAGTTGCCGCGCTCGTTGTCCAGATCGCCGCTACCGTCCTGGAGGAACACGCGAATCGGCTTGTTGGGCGTGGTGCGGATGAGCGAAGGATAGACGTGGCCGCCGCGAATGTTGGCGAAGCTCCCCACATGGCTAAGCACCTTGCGGAAGGCGTCAGGCCGCTGCCAGGCCACGGTAAACGCGCAGATGCCGCCCGACGAGATGCCGCAGATCGCCCGGCACTCGGGATCGTCGGTCAGCTTGTACCACTTGCCGACCTCCGGCAGGATCTCCTCCAGCAGGAAGCGGGCGTACTGGTCGCTCAAGCTGTCATACTCGAAACTGCGGTTGCTGGCCTCCCGGGGGCCCTTGGACGGTTGCTCGCCGGCTTGCCCAGGGTTGATGAAGATAGCGATAGTCAGGGGCATCTCGCCCTTGTGGATCAGGTTGTCGAAGACCACCGACACGCGGAAGTCGCCATTCTCGTCCACGTACGCTTGGCCGTCCTGAAAGACCATGACGCAGGCGGGCTTCTTCCCGTCGTACTGGGCAGGCACGTAGACCCAGTAGTCGCGGACGGTGCCGGGGAAGACCTTGCTGTGCCACACGTCCTTGGTGACGGTGCCGTTGGGCACGCCCTCGTGACGCATCGAGTCCGGCCCCAGCTTGTGCTCTTGATCATCGGCGCGGACTGTGTCGCCCAGCATCTCAAGCGCTTGATCCACAAGCTTCTCCAATTCACGAAGTTTTCCGGCGTCCGCCAGCGGCTGGGCGCTTTCCATGAGCTTGCCGATTGCCGAGGGATCTTTGCCGCTGCTATGCCAACGCTCAACCCCTGCGCGCACCCGCTTCATCTTTGCCTGGATACGGAACTCCGGGCGATCCAGGGAGACGGCCTTCTCCACCAGCGGTCGTCCCATCAGAAACTTCCGATAGGCCGCGATGGCTTCCGCGCCGAAGGCGCTGTCCGAAAGGCGTTTGGGAAGATCCTTGCCTGTGGCACCCGTATTCAAGCCCACGAGAACGCAACCATGGTTGTAATGCCAGGCGAGGTAGGTTTCCCAATCGACGACGGATCCGGGGATGCCTGCATTTGCCTCCACGCCCGCCCAGGTGGGATTCCCGCGCTTCTCCAGCTCGTCATAGATCGGCTTGAAGCTCTCCCCGAGAACCCCGACCGCATAGGTGGTCCAGCCGGGCCGGGAATACTTGTTGAAGGCCGTCCAGATGGGAGCGTTCATCATCTCGATGGGCGCGGGCGCGGCTACGTGGGGATAGAGTTTCTCTGCGGGAATACCCGCATCGACGAACTGCTCGCACCAGAAGGCGATGGTTTCCTGAACGATTTTCGCGAGTGCCTTTCGGAAATCGTCCGGTGGCTTGTCGGCGCTGAACCCACGATCCAGGAGCGCCCGGTAGCCGAGCGGTCCCGCAGGCACGCCATCTTCCTTCATCATCTTCGTGCACTCCGAATCCGCTTTTGAGTAGTCGTCGATGCTTGGCTCTGAACCCACCAACACTCCCGCGAAGAGGGCTTCCTTACCTTCGGCCTTGAGTTTCCCAATCTGCTCGCGGAGGACCGGCCCGATGGTCCTTGAGACAATCCGCGTTACCTCGGCTCGCGTTCTCTTGCTCGTAAAGCACATGTTCGGCGGCAGGCGTTCGAGCACACCCCAGTTCAGGTAGCGTACTTTGTTCGGCGGTCCATCCCAGCCATGCCACTCGACGTTGTACTTGTTGTTGGGGTCGTAACCCAGCTTGTCCGGATCGAACCAGTTCCAGAGGTCCGGGCGGTTCTTCCAAGCCAGGTGAAAATCGAATTGCAGCATCACCGCCAGGTTGTGCCTGCGCGCCGCGGCGAATGCGCTCCGGATGCGGCTGGGTAATTGCTCCTCGATTTCATAGGTCGAAATGGGCAGGCCAAAGCCCAGAAGCCGAGTCTTGCCGTCGCCCTTCATGCCGACCCGCTCGGCTAGTTCCCCAGCTTTCTCCGGATCGCTCCAGAAGATAAGGTATTCCAAACTTTGGGACGTGGCCGGTGCCTCGCTACTGGCGGGTGGGGCCAGACTGCTTTGCTCGCGGGTATCCCTCGCGGGCGTTTCATCGAGGATTGTCACTTTGGCAATCTCGTCATTCGGCATGGCAGCGATCTTCCTTGCGATCTGCTCCAGTTGCTCATGGTCGTGTTGACCAGGCCCGTGCCCCGCCCCGGCCTTCGCGTCTGGCTTGAACGAGGCCAGCAGGCCAAGCAAGACGGGCGTAGGTTGTAACTCGACCGTCTTGCCGTTCCGAATGTTCCTGACCCGGACGACGAGCTTGTCGGCCTGCTCCCAATTCAGCGTCCGCTTGCCCGTCGTGGCTCCCGTCGCCGCCTGGATGCCATCCAGGAAGCACGATTGCGGTGGCTGGGCCAACGGGCCTTCGCACGTCACATCGACATCGAAGAAGCCCTTGGCACCGACTGCATGGAGGCCGATCATGCCCATCCGGGCACCGGCGACGACCGAGGGACCGAGGTGGCCGTGTAGCTGGACGACCTGCGCCAGCCACGCAGGATCGGAGGGCTGCCGGTGGTAATCGGGCGTGGGTAGGTGGTCCTCTGCAAAGGCAAGGGCAGGCAGGACAAAGAGAAGGGCGGTGGCGATGAATTGCGGCACAGTTGAAGCTCCGAGTTACATGGCGTTTGGGATAGGCTGCCGAATGGAATACCGAGGTTCATTATTGGGCCTTTCGTCCAGCAGCAAACGTTGCAAGGTAGGCTTGGCGGAACTTCTCCATCTCGTCGCCGCTGGCCGTACAGGCCACCCACGGCAGGTCAGGGCGACTGGGGATCGCGTACGCCGGGGGATTGGCCCGGAACCGTTGCGCCACGTCACGAAACGTGCGGCCCCATGCCTTTTCCTTGCCGTCCACGGTGAACAGGCCGGTCAGTTTGCTTACGTCATTGGCCTGGGGGGCGTCGTACATGCCCCAGTTCAACCAGCCGCAGGCCAGCGGCGAGGTGACCTCCAGCAGATGACGGCACCACTCCGACTGCTGCTCCTCGGTGGCGGGTTTGCCATTAGGAGTGAGCGGCCCACCACCGTACCAACCAAACTCAGCGATCACCAGTGGCAGGCCCGGTTTGGCGCATTCACGGGCCATTGCCTCCAGGACTGCCAGGTTCGCGGTTTCAGCGGCGCGACCGCCATAGTCATACGCGCCCGCTACCAAGGGGTAATAATGTAGTTCCAGGAAGTCGAGGTACTTGGCAATGATGGATGGCCGGAAGCCCGTATATTGGTCGATCTTCATCCGTTGCGCCGGGATCGACCACTGAAGCAAGCCCACGGTCACCAAGGCGTCGGGGTCGGCCACATGGATTGCTTTGGATTGTCGGGCCACCCACTTCCCCGCGATGCTCTCACGAAAACGCTGGTAGTCGGCCAGCTCGGGTGCGGGCGGATCAACCTTTGGGTCGGGCACCGGCACCGGACCCTGATGATGTGCCTTGCGCCACGCAGCCCATTGCATACGTAGGCAGGGGGTATCCCAGGCGAGGTGCGGCTCATTCCGCAGATCGTAAGCCCAGATGGTACTGCGACCACGATAGCGTGTGGCAAACAAGTGCCAGTAGTCTTCGAGCGCCTTGAGGCATGGTTCATTGGTGTCGTTGCTAAACACGTTCAAGTCTTTGGTCCACACCGGCATACCTTCCCAGGCATCAGGACCAGTGGGGTGGACGTATAACCCCGCCTCATCGGCGAGGTCGAGGAGTTGATCGAACTTAGACAACCCTTCGGGATTGAGCTTGCTTGGCTCGGTAAAGAAGGAACCGAATGAGATGAAGACCCGCACTACATTGGCACCTTGTCTTTTCAATCGGGCAAAGTCGCGACGTGTGACCTCGGCGTCGAACTGCTTCCACAACTGGGGTGCCCAGCCAGTATCGGGACGGTAATAAGTCACGCCGAAGGGCATGAAGGGCTCACCTGTGACATCTACGAAGCCATGATGCCTGCAATCGACGCGGATCTTCGACAGTGCCTTGGTGGGCTGCCGGTGGTAATCAGGCGTGGGCAGGTGGTCCTCTGCAACAGCAAGGGCAGGGATTGTGAACAGGAGGATGGTGATACGGATCATGGTCTGCCCTCCGCAACCGGCCTTTCGCCTACTTGGATGCCTGTGGTCGAGACATCGCGCTCTTTGAGGCAGGCCGGACAGTACCACGGCGCGGGCGTCTTCACAGGTCTCGGGCTGCGTTTGCGGCACTTGGCGCAGAGAAAGCGTTTACCCTTCACGGCGGTCTTGGGCCGTGCTTGCTTTCCGGTCTTGGGGAAGTCCTTCGCCATCGTCGCCCTTTTACCGGCTCGCTTTGCACAGGTTCAACGTCAGGTGCGACTGCCCCTGGTGGTGCGCCTCGTGAAAGGCCAACAAACTGAATACGTCGCACACGGTGAGTCCACGTTCTCGTAGGGCTTCGGGAATTTCGTCCAGGCGGTCGTCGCCGATCGCGCGCAGAGTGGTCAGCAACTGCTCGCGGGCTCCCTTCAACACGTCGCGAATCATGGCGACCGTGGGTACGTCATCGTCGGGAGTGCTGCCGCCACGAAATCGCGGCCAGAGGTCCTTCCAATGGGCTTCTTTCTGCGGAGCCAAGCGTTCCGTGGCGAAAATCTCCTCGGTGACGGCAACGTGCGTCAGTTGCCAGCCGATGTGCGCCCGGCCGGGTCCTGGCCTCCAAGCCAGGATAGCCTGCGGATCGGGTTCCTTCTCGATGTTGTCGAGAAGCTCCAGGGTACGGACACGGACAAACTCAAGGCTTTTGATCAGCAATTCGATGGTGCTCATGGATTGTTCCTGCTGTGGTTCCGGCTCAAGACGATAGGCCAGAAGACCGTCTATTATCCCGGTGTCCTCGCGAACAATCAACTAGGCAGTGCCTGGTCACGCACCAGCTTACGGCTGCGTGGTACATAGTGCTTCGTAGACTTGGTTCACGGTCATCACTGCGGTCACCGGGACCGTAAGAATGGTCGCGCCGTGTCGCAGGTAATGCTCCACAAGCGGGGCGCTTCGCGCGAGGTAGATTTCCAGCTTCCTCCATGGGCGTCATACAGGTATCATCCCACAGCAACAAGCCTCTCTCAATCCCCGGTGTCAACAATCTTCTTCCCTGGCCGTATCCGCTCGCAAGCCCGGCTGCGGCAGGCTTGTAAGACGATCAGGCCGTCGCCAATGCTCGTCCCTTGCCGTTCTTCGCCGCGCCGTTGATCTGTTTCGCTGGTCCCGTTGGCCCGTGGTCTGGCAGCGTGGCCGCCAATAGCGTATTCGGCCCGTGGACGGCACGGATCAAGTCTAATGGTGTCTTCCCACGCCCCTTTGCCGCCGAAATAGCCTGCACGCGCGTAGGCCACGAACTGCTCTGGGTGGATAACTGTTTCCTGTCACAATAGATAAGTTGTCCTCGTAAGTTGCAGCCGAAGCCGAGGCGAGTCGTGCGGGCGGGCCACTCACTGTCACGGCTTCTCAATCGTCGGCTTCCCTTCGAGACAGCCAAGTGTCGCCAAGAACTCGTCGGTCCGATACAGCGTCCGATCCCGCCAGATCGGGGCATTGAAGAAGCCGTGGCCGACACCATCGGCCAGGAACATCTCGGCTCGGTGGCCGACCTCTTTGGATCTTGCCATGAACTCCTCTCCCCGCTTGAGCAGCGCATCTTTCGTGCCAAACAAGATCAGCGTCGGTGGCGTCTCTTTGGTCAAATGCAACGTGGGAACGATTTTCCATGTGGACTGCTCGTTGGCGAACGGCAAGTACGGAAAGAATAGAACCGTGGCGTTGGATTTCGATGAAATGCTGGTGTCTTCCCCCGCAGCGTCCAGTCCTGGGCAGGCCGTGCAAGCGGCAAGGTATCCACCAGACGAGCTACCAGACGCCACGATGCGATTGGGATCGACGCCGAGCGTGGCGGCGTTTTGCCGCAGCCACCGCAGCGCACTTTTGGCATCCTCGACGCAGGCATCCGGCTCGACGCCGTGCCGGGACTTCACGCGGTAGTCCGCCCGGGCTGCGACCATACCTCGGCTGGCAAAATAAGCGGCCTGCGGCTCGAACTGGCTGACGCTGCCGAATCTGAAGCCGCCGCCGAAAAAGAAGACGATGGCCGGTCGTTTGTCGGTGTCCTTCCAGCCGGGCGGGTAGTGGACGAAGATCGCAAGGTCAGCCTGCTTCGTCTTCTTGTAGGTGAAAGTCTTGGTAGGGGGAGACGAGGCAGAATCCTCTGCCTGGGAGACGACTACCGAGGAGATCAGTGGTAATAGCAGTAGCCCAATGATTGTATGGTACATGACCATCATGGGTATCCCGTTCGTTCAGGAGTCCGGTAGATTACGTCATCCGCACGACCTTGTAGGTGTACTTGCCCTTCTTCCATTCATACGGACGGCGCACGCTGACGAAGTCGCCCTCATGCCCGGAACTTCGACAGAATCCGCCAAGAGAGGGGCGGATGGCATCCAAGCTCCGCTGGCCCCACATAAAAAAAATGAATCCTGGACCGATCTTGCGGAGATGCTGGTCCCGCTTCGTGTAGCCGTCCGACTGCGATTGGATGCCACCATGGAACGGCGTCTTGCCGAGACGGCCCAGGCCGACCGGGGCGATGTAGAGGTTCTTGGTCGAAGGAACATCATCGCTGATGTCCACGTCGATGCTGTAGCTCTCGAAGGGTGTATCCTGGCCGACATCCCACCACAGATCGACAAGATGCCACGGGGGTGGCGGGTATTCGCTCTTCGACTCTTGGCCTGGAACCTCGGCGGCAATCAAAGCGATGACGACAAACAGGGCGGCTCGGCGAATCACAGTGTTCTCCTGACAAACGATCATTTTCTCGGGCCGACTTGTCGTTTGTACGCCTGGTCATACGGTCCCATGCCCACGTCACGAGGCAGCAAATCGACGTGATCCTTCGGGGCGTCGGAGAACGCCTCTCGCACCGCATCCAGGTAACTAAAGCCATATTCCCGGTGGGGAGCGATGTAGTGGCCTTCGCTCCATTCATTCCAGTTGTCCAACAGCAGGATCTTGCTTCCCAATTCCGTGGCCGGGAAGGTGCGGACAATCGCCTTCGCCTTCTCCAACAACTCCTTGTACTGGGCGGGCGGAATCTTCCAGATGCTCCCCTCGTCCTGCCAACCGCTCCATCCTTGGGAGACGGTCACGACCTCGGGCAAGATGCCCATGCGTCGTGTCCTGTCGATGTAATCGAGTTGTGCGGCGATGGCCTGCTCGGGTTTAGGGCTTCCGGCGACGTGCCAGCAATAGGCGAAGGTGTAGTCCAGCCCCAACTGCTTCATCAACTCTAGGTGCTTCGGGTCGAGCCCTCGATACTCGCCAAGAATGTACAGACCGTTGAAACC
>JBEKTY010000201.1:0-12636 GCA_049515555.1 Thermoguttaceae bacterium | reverse complement strand
TCATCCCTACCCCGATGAGCGACTTATCGTGAGCCACCCAAGGTAAGAGCCGTATGAGGTAGTGCTTCAAGTACGGATCTGTGCGGGGGGCCGCCCGCAAGGGCGGTCCCTACCGCGACAAGATACGCCAGCGGCCATAAACCTGCGCCTTGAAATCTGAGACTTGAGATTTGCGATCCGATCGTTCATTCTTTATCCCTCCGCCTTCCGCCTTCCCCCCTCCGCCTTCATCCCCCCCGCGTCTGGAGATCGAAAATCGTGGCCAGTACCGACGCCCAGCGGCGCGAGGTGTACTACTCTGGCAGGGTGCAGGGGGTTGGATTCCGATACACGGCCCGATCGATCGCCCAGGGCTTCGCCGTGACTGGTTTCGTGAAGAACCTGCGGGACGGGCGGGTGCAGATCGTGGTCGAGGGGGCCACGACCCAGGTCCAGGCGATGCTCAGCGACATCCGGGCGACGATGGGACGGTATATCACGGGAGTGGAAGAGATTTCCGGCCCCCCGACCGGTCGCTTCTCGAACTTCGAGGTTCGCTTCTAGCGGCGGCAATTCGTAGGGTGGAAACTCGTAGGATGGGTCGAGCGCAGCGAGCCCAACAATTTTCGACGGACGACGGGAGACGGACGACGGACGGGAGTGCTTCCCTCCGTCGTCCGTCGTCCGTCCTCCGTCGTGGTTCCGGTGGGGCGCGCTGCGCTCGACCCCCTACTAATCTAAGGTGGCGAACCCATCCCGCGGACCTTTGCGCGCCGGGAAAGCGGCGAACCACGCCGCCCGCCGTTGCGTAGACACGGTGAGAAACCGCGGTTAGGAGCCGCACTCCCGCCGGCGCGAGACAACAATAATGGGCTTGTCCATTTCACCACTTCTCCTGTTTGGCCTTACCATTCCCGCCTGGGTCAAACCGTGGTGGTTGGTGGGCGCGGGGCTGGCCGTAGCGATCGGCGTGCTGACCGGGCTGTTCCACCTTTTGCGGGTGATACGGCCCACCCGGAAAATCGCGGCCATCGCCTGGACCACCGGCAAGGAGGGCGTCTCCCAGCCGCTGTTCTACCTCATCCTGCTGGCCGGCACGTTCCTGCTGCTGCTGTCGATCGTTCTGCCTTACTTCACCTTCGGCGAAGACGTGAAGGTGTTCGAGGAGAACGGCTTGACGCTGATCATGCTTCTGGCGGTCTTCCTGGCGCTATGGACGGCCAGCGTCTCGGTGTCCGACGAGCTCGACGGCCGCACCGCCCTGACCGTGCTGAGCAAACCCGTCAGCCGGCGTGATTTCCTGCTGGGCAAGTTCTTGGGCATACTTGGCCCGGTGGCCATCTTGTTTATTATCCTGGGGGCGGTTTTCCTGTGCAGCGTAACGTACAAGGTGATTTACGACGCCCGGGAAACCGCGCAGGCCGAGCCCACCTCGCTCCAATGTCAGGCCGAAATGGTGCAGATTGCGCCGGGCCTGGCGCTGGCCTTCTTCGAGGCCGTGGTGATGACCTCGATCAGCGTGGCCGTCTCGACCCGCCTGCCGATGCTGCCCAACCTCGTCATTTGCCTCTCGGTCTACGTGCTGGGGCACTTGGTGCCGATGCTGGCCAAGTCGGCGGTGGGCCAGATCCCCCTGGTCCCCTTCGTCGCCGACCTGCTCTCGGCGGTCCTGCCCGTGCTGGAGCACTTCAACATTTACGGGGCCATCACGAGCGGCGAGCCGGTGCCGGCGGCCTATCTGGGCTGGGCCGCCGTCTATTGCCTCCTGTACAGCACCGTGGCCATGCTCTTGGCGCTTCTGCTGTTCGAGGACCGCGACCTGGCCTGAACGTATCCGGCACACTCCGTGTGCCGTTGGGGCAGCGGCACACGGAGTGTGCCGGATACCTTAGCCCGCCCGGCGGTCGAGTTGCGTGTGTTGGGCGGCCGAGAGATCGAAGTGCGGGGCGGGCACAACGCGGCTGAGGGGGCCGACGGCGGGCACGCCGGGCGCGGCCGCCGCGTCCCAGCCGTGGGCGGCCATGGCGGCCAGGATCTGCTCGGCCACGGCCAGGGCGTCGCGGCCGGCCTCGCCCGTCACCCGCGGCTGACGCGGCGTCAGGATCGCCTCCACGAAATCCTGCAACTCCAGCGCCAGGGCGTCGACCGCCTCGAACCGCCGCTGCTCGCGCGGCAGGTGCTCCTCGGCCAGACGCTCGCGATAGTATTCCACTTGCTCGGGCGTGAGCCGCTCGGGGTGGAACTGCCGGCGGAGCAGCGCCTCGCTGGGCCGGACCAGGGTGGTCGTTCGCGTGGCGAAGTCGAGGTGCGCGTAGGCCCGGGCGCCCCACACGTGCATGCGGCGGACCGGCTCCAGCGCCACGCGGGAGGCTGAGAGCGTGGCCAGACAGCCGCCCTCGAACTGCAATCGGGCATTGGCCACGTCCTCGTAACCGCCGAGGACGGAAATGCCCAGCGCCTCGACCCGCACCAGCGGTGCGCGGACCAGCGCCAGCACCAGGTCGATGTCGTGGATCATCAGGTCCAGCACCACGCCGACGTCCATGGAGCGAAAGGTGAACCCGGCGGCCCGCACGGCCTCGATGTACTTCGGCTCCCGGACGTGCGGCACAGCGGCGGCCAGGGCCGGGTTGAAGCGTTCGATGTGGCCCACCTGGAGCACGACCTGGTTCCGCCGGGCGGCCTCGACCAACTCGTCGGCCTCGGCCAGCGTCGCGCACAGCGGTTTCTCGACCAGCAGGTGGGTCTTGGCCTCCAGCAGCTCCCGGGCGATGGCGTGGTGCAGCACGGTGGGCGTGGCGATCACCGCGGCGTCGATCTTACCCACTAGCGGGCGATGCTCGGCCAGCGGGGTGGTGTTGCACTCGGCCGCCAGCCGATTGCGGCTGGCCGCCGCCGGATCGACCACGGCCACCAGCTCGACGTGCGGGAAGCCCACCAGTTTATGGGCGTGAAAGCCGCCCAGCCGGCCGGCGCCGATCACCGCAACGCGGAGTCTCTTCATCCTTGATCTCTCAGGCGGCCCGGCGGTGCTCGCGGCCGCGGCCGTGCATCCCCTCGTGCTGCCCTTGTACGAAACTCAACAGGTGGTTCACTTGCGGCACCAACTGGCCGTTGTTGCGGAGGATGTCCCAGGCGTTCTCCAAGCCGACCTTGGCGCGGTACAAGAGGCGATGGGCCTCGGCCAGCGACTGAACGACGTGGGGCGGGAAATCGTTCCGCCGCAACCCCACCGCGTTGATGCAGCGGGGCTTCGCCGGGTAGCCCTCGACCAGCATGTAGGGCGGGACGTCGTGCCGCACGGCGCTCAGGCCGGCGATGAAGCTGTACGCCCCCACCGTGGCGAAATGGTGAATCGCCACGCCGCCCGAGAGCGAGGCGTGATCGTGGATGTGCACGTGGCCGCCCAGCAGCGTGCCATTGGCGATGATGATGTGATCGCCGAGCTGGCAATCGTGGGCCACGTGGCAGCAAGCCATGAGGAAGTTGCCGTGCCCGACCCGCGTCACGCCTTCTTCCTTCTCGCTGGCCCGATTGATCGTCACGCACTCGCGGATGATGTTGTCGTCGCCGACGACCACGCGGGTATCGGAGCCGCGGTAAGTGATGTCTTGGGGATCGCCGCCGATGACGACGCCGGGGTACAGGTGGTTGCGGCAGCCGATGCTGACGTGGCCCATGAGGGTAACGCCGTTTTCCAGCCGGGTTCCGCGGCCGACGTGGACCTGTGGGCCGATCACGCAAAAGGGACCGATCTCGACTTCGTCCTCGATTTCAGCCCGGGGGTCGATCGAAGTATGCTCGGCAACGTGGATTGCCATCGCCGCGACTCCTGAGGCGGCCTTCGGCGGCTGCCAAAAAAAGGGATTAGGGTATTAGGGATTAGGGATTTAGGACTTGGGTCTTGGGACTTAGGTCTTTGGTCTTGGTAAACTTGTATCAGGGTGGGTCGAGCCAGAGCGAGCCCCACCATTAGTTCTTCTCATAGCTCATAGCTCATCTCAGGCACAGCGTTGCTCCAAGAGCCGCGCCGTGGGCTGCCGGGCCAGGATGGCCCGCACCATCTCGGCATTCAAGCGGTGGCCGCTGCGATAGGCCGTGAACCGCCCGGCCACGTCGCAACCGGCCAAGGCCAGGTCGCCCACCATGTCGAGGATCTTGTGGCGGACGCATTCGTCGGGAAACCGCAACTTGTTGCCGATGGGGCCCTGGGCGCCGAAGATCAGCAGGTCGCGGCAGGTGGTCCGCGCCCCCAAGCCGCAGGCCTGTAGCGCCTCCGCCTCCCGCTCCAGCACGAACGTCCGGCTGGCCGCAAGGTTCAAGCGAAAGTAGCGGGGCGTGAGCAGGATCTCCAACGACTGCCGGCCGATGGGGTTGCCACCGCCGTAGTCCAGCTCGTATTGGATGACGGTCTTGCCGGGCGGGCCGGGCCGGGCCTCGATCCAGCACTGATCGGAAACCAAACGCAGGTCCTCGCGGATCATCACTAGCGGGCGGGGGGCATCCTGCTCGACGATCCCGGCCCGCTCCAGGGCCGTCACAAAGGGCAGCGCGGAGCCGTCGCAGCCGGGCAGCTCGGCCCCGTCGACCCACACTTCGCAGTTGTCGATCTGCATCCCGGCCAGGGCTGCCATGACGTGCTCGATCATCTCCACCGCGGCCTCGCCCGAGCGGAGCGTGGTCCGCCGCGGCATCTCCACGCGGTGCTCAACCGTGGCCGGGATCCGCGGGCGGCCGGCCAGATCGCTACGCACGAAGACCACGCCGCAATCGGGCTCGGCCGGCCGGAGCTCGACCCGCACGTCCCGCCCGCTCCAATAACCGATCCCCTCGATGACGGCCGGGGCGGCGATCGTTCGTTGCTTGCGTATCCAGTCCATTTCCACGTCGCCAGTGATCAAGACGAAAACCAGGAGAAGTCGAAACCGTCGCGAGCGCCTTTCCTCTCCCGGCGGCCGGCCCTGGTGCGCGGCCCGATTACCGCGGCACGTATACGCCCGGCCGACTGTTGCTGTTGGCCGCCGGAACTGCCGGTCCCTCCGGACTGAGCCGCTTCAAAATGATGGGCGTAATGTCCAGGGCCGGGTCGTAGAAGACGACTGGCCGCATGACGCCGCGGCCCACGTCCTCCGGGTTCTCGGAGTTCATCGCGTCGCCGTTGAAGTTCAGCACCAGGCCCACGCTGTTCGCCTGGCAGTAATACTTCACTTCCTGGAGGATCTCCTGGTAGACGTTGTAGAAGATCTTGGCCTCGCGTTGCTGAAACTCCTTTTGCTTCAAGGTCGTCTGGCCCTGGAGCTTAGCCTGCTGATCGACGAGCTCCTCCTCCAGGGCTTTATAGTCCGGCGTTCCGGGACGAAAGTCCTTGAGGTGCTCGGCCTGTTTCTTCATCCCCTCGCTGCGGGCTTTGAACTCCTCCTGGGTCCGCATGAAGTCAGCCCGCCATTCCTCCCGTTGGGCCTTGAAACGGGCGTGCTTCTTGAAGATGTACGCGACGTCGACCAGGGCGACGTTCACCCCGCCCGGCATCCGCATGACCGGTTGCGGCGGCTGCTGCTGCGCGGCGGCCGGCCGACCGGCCAGGCCCGACCACACCACGGACGCCGCCAAGGCGACGACAAGATGAGACTTCCTCACGTTCAGCACTCCTTGCTGTTGCAACGGGTCTTCCCTGACCGGCGCGGCCCTCCCGTGGCACGGCCCGACCTGTTCGACCCTTATGACGGTCCGAAACGGCTTCGAGGGAGGGCGGTATTCTGCCCACAAGCCCGGTTTGGGTAAAGAGCAGATATTAGCGGATTGCCCCCGCGGCATAACCTGCTGCGGAGCAAGACTTTACAGCAGCCCATCCGGCGTTGTGACCCATGCTGGCCCCCGGCGCACCGAGCCCCCCGCGCAGAATTCACCGCTGGAGCGGTAGGTGCGAGTCGTAAGCAAAGCCGTCCGTGCCGCCGGGTCCGCGCCCTAGAGCAGTTCGCCGTCGTAGGTCCACGACTCGTGCGTACCGTCGGCACAGGCGGCCGGAAGCCGGTTGTCCCGGCCTTCGTACCGGCAAATGTTGATCAAGGCGGGCGATCCCAAGGCCTAATGGCCAACGACGGCCTGCCCCCACGCTTCTCACGCTTCTCACAGAAGATGGAGCACACGATTCCGACAACCCTCCAGTGGGATGAATCGTTCGACATCGGCTCCGACACCGGAACGCCCGTGGACGACAACGACTACCAGTGTCCGTTCGCCTTCACCGGCAAGCTCAACAAACTCACGCTCAAGATTGACCGGCCGCAGTTGTCGCCCGAGGACATCAAGAAGCTCGAAGCCGCGCAGCGGAGCAACCACGCCAGCGAGTAATCGCCGAGGCTTGGCGCGAGCGTTACGGGGCGTGGCTGACAACGCCGTCCCATGTACTCGTACCTTTCGCAACCCGCCGACCGGCTTTACGCGGGGATCTCGACCCACTGGCCGCGGCGGGCACTATCCAGCACGGCGTCGCACACGCGCTGGGTGCGCACGGCGGCGGGAATGGTGGGCTGGAAGGAAGGCCCGCCCTCCAGGGCCGCCAGGAAATCGGCGAAACTGTTGATGAACGTGTGCTCGTAGCCGATCGTGCAGCCGGGCACCCACCAGTTCCGCATGTAGGGATGCTCGAAGTTGGTGACGTGGATCCGCTGCCAGCCGGTGAGGTGATCTTCGACCTTCTTGCCGGTGGCCGGGTCGGCATACTTGAAATACTGGAGGATGTGCGGGTCTTCGAGGTCGAAGAAGACGGAGCCCTGCTCGCCGTTGAGCTCGAAGGTGCTGTAATTCTTGCGTCCGCGGGCGTAGCGGGTGCTCTCGAAGGTGCCCAGCGAGCCGTTGGCGAAGATGGCCAGGAACATGCAGGCGTCGTCGATGGTGACCGGCTCGACCTTGCCCGACTCGGCGTGCTTTCGCTCGCGGACGAAGGTTTCGGTGTGGGCCACGATGCGGCGAATGGGGCCGTTGAGCCATTCGGCCGTGTCGATCGAATGGGCCAGCAGGTCGCCGGTGACGCCGGAGCCGGCCACGCGGGCGTCGAGCCGCCAGAGGGCCATGCCGCCCTGCGGCACCTCGGCCGAGATGGTGTAGTCCTGGTTGTAGACGGCGCGGTAATGGAAGGGGCGACCGATCCGCCCCTCGTTGATGATCTGCTTGGCCAGCGAGATGGCGGGCACGCGGCGGTAGTTGAAGGAGACCATGTTGGGCACGCCGGCCCGCTCGACCGCGGCGGCCATCTCCTGGGCCTCGGCGGCATTCATGGCCAAGGGCTTCTCGCAGACCAGCATCTTGCCCGCCTCGGCGGCCGCGATCACGATGTCGTGGTGCAGCACGTTGGGCACGCAGACGTCGATCAGGTCGATGTCGGTGCGGGCCATCAGCTTCCGCCAGTCGAGCTCCATCGACTGGTAACCCCAGGCCCGGCAGAACTTCTCGAGCTTGTCCTTCTCCTCGGGCCGGGCACAGCAGGCCTTGAGCACGGGCTGGTGCTCGCGGGCGAAGAAATGGCCGACCTGCAGCCAGGCGTTGGAGTGGGCGCGGCCCATAAAGCCGCAGCCGATCACGGCGACGTTCAGGGGGTGCGACATCGGTTGGGACCCTTTCGAGTGGAGAATGCTCTAATGTTCAAGGTTCAATGTTCAATGTTCAATGGCCGGACGGGGATAATCAAGGCTTGGACTTGCCCTTGCGATAGATGGCGTTGAAGATGAGATTCAACTCGTGTGATTCCTTCCACAGTACGCGAGCCTGTTCTTTCCTGATTGGGTAGGCAATTGCCAGCATGCGCAGCCAATGCTTGGTTTCACGCACCTCGCGGCTGCAAAGGCTTATCCGGTACAGGAACTCCTTCTTGGAATTGGCGTCGTTTGCTTCGGAGTAGTTTGCCCCGACGCTCGTAGCAGCACGCACCAACTGGCTCACCAGCGGCGAGGTAATCGGATCCAGTCTCACACTTCGTGCGAACTTAATGATTGCCTCGCCCAACCGCGCGGTCCGGTCAGCCAGGTCGTAAGTCACCCTCTTGTCGCTCTCGCCGTCGCCGTGGGCCGCATGGTCCGTCATTGAACATTGAACCTTGGATCATTTGGGCATTTACTCCACCCAGCCGTGTTTGTCGCGGACGGCGACCATGGCCGCCAGGATGCCGTTCCAGGTTTGGGGCTGGAGCATGACGGCGTTGGGGAACATGCAGCCGTCCCAGCAGACGTGGCGCAGGCGCTTGGTCAGCTCGCCCTTGTCGTCCCGCAGCCAGTAGCCGGCGTGGCGGGGGATGTCCAGCTTGCCATTGGGATCGGCGGGCAGGCAGTGGCGGCCCGTCTTGTCGTGCGAGCCGCTGCCGTGCACCGTGGCGTCGTTCTGGGCCACGTGAAAATCGATGGTCCACGGCCGCAACGCGGCGGTCAGCCGGGCGTAGGCCACGTCGAACTTCCCGCGATCGCGCCAGTCGAAGTCCGGCGGCAGCAGGGCATCCTCCGGGGCGTTGTAGCCCAGCAGATACAGGAGCGTGTGGGCCATGTCGGCCTCCAGGCCCAGCGTGGCGGGCCGATCGACCAGCTCCAGGAGCTGCATCATGCGTTTCCAACTGTGCATGCCGCCCCAGCAGATTTCGCCTTCGGCGGCCAGCCGCTGGCCGTGGTCTTCGGCGATGTTGCAGGCCTCGCGGAAGGTGGCGGCGATGCGCTTCTGGTTGCCCGCCGGGTCGTCGTACCAGGCGGCCACGGGTGAGGCCGAGTCGATCCGCACTACGCCGTTGGGGCGCACGCCCAGTTGCCGCAGCCGCTCGGCGATGCGGCAGCCCTTGCGCACCTGCTGGAGGAATCTGGCCTGCTCGTCCTGGCTGCCCATGGCCGAGCCGCCGCCGGTGGGCGGCCAGACCGGGGCCACCACGGTGCCGATTTCGAGGCCCCGCGAGCGGGCCTTGTCGGCCAGGACCTTGATCTCGTCGTCGCTGGAATCGATGTTGATGTGCGGCGCGAAGAGGAACAGGTCGAAGCCGTCGAAGCGCACGCCCTCGACCTCGGCGCCGGCGGTCAGATCGAGCATGGTGTCCAGGTCGATGGGCGGCTCGCCGTCGGGCCCTTTGCCCACCACGCCCGGCCAGGCCGCGTTGTGCAACTTCGGATAGTTGTTTGGGTGTTCGTAGGTCATCGGAAGGGGATTAGGGATTAGGGATATAGGGATTAGGGGTTCGCGTGCTGTCGACCATCATGGGATCTTTCACGACCCGAGTTCTTCCCAGAAACACGGCTACTTCTTCCGATGGTCGCCGATCCTGGGCATGTTCGTATGCACGCCGGGGCCGAAGTAGCGGAGGGCCACCAGGGGCTCGCCGCCGGTGTTCTCGACCTGGACTCCGCGCGTGGCCGCCGCGTGGGTAATGAACACCTCGTCCCACGGCTCTTCGCCGAAGCGGATCATCACCGGCGTCTGCAAGGGGAGCTTTCCGATGCGGCCGCTGCCCTGGACGGTGATCCAGCCGCTGGCCCCGGGGTCGCGAAGCAGGCACTTGGCCCCCGGCTGAAGGGTCAGCTCCTTGGCCGAGACCAGTTGCTCGCCGTTGAAGTGGCCGTAGTCGATCCAGCGGTCGGCATAGCCCGGGCCCGAGCAGGCCGGGTCCACGATCGGCTCGACGTAGTTGTGCTCCTTGAAATACGGATCGACGTTCTTCTCCCAGTCGAGCTGCTCGACGATGAAGTCCAGGTCGCGGTGCTTGTCCTTGGGCACGTCCTTGACCAGCAGGTCCCAGGGTACTTCGCGGCCTTCGACCAGCGACTGGTACATGCCGAAGACGTCGGAGCCCCACTGGGGCTCGTAGGTGCACATCGAGCCGGGGGCGTGCAGCACGCCGGCGGGGATCATCCAGCCCGTGCCCGCCTTCAGCCGGTAGGCCTTGGAGAGGTCGAGGATGCCGTTGTCGCCCTGGCTCCAGTTTTCCAGGCAGCGGCGGACGTCGGCCTTGGCGGTGCCCGGCTCCAGGCCCATGAACGTGTAGTCGAAGTGGTTCTCGGCGGCGTTCAGTTGGGGCGGGAAGTAATACGACTCGGGCTTGCCCTGCTGCCCGGTCAGGGCGGCGTGCTGGGCCTGCTGGTGCATGTGATGGGGGATGGGACCCATGTTGTCGAAGAACTTCGAGTACACCGGCCAGCGGTGGTACTGGTCGAACATGGCCTGGCCGATGATCTCCGGCCCGGCCTCGGCCACGGCGTCGCGGAGCAGCAGTCGGCGGCCCTCGAAGACGCAGTAACTGAGGCCCTCGTCCGAGGCGCGGCCGTCGTTGGCGGCCTCGGTCGTGCTGGCGAACCATCGCTCGTCGATGCCGCCGCGGTGCGTGCCTAGGGCGTACCAGTCGGTGGGGGCGAGCTTGATCCGTTTGCCGGGATGCAAGAAGCTCCGCGGCACCCAATTGGGCGTCAGCCGCAGAATGCCTTCGCCGGCATCCAGGGCCCGCCGCAGAATCGCCCCCATGTTATCCGTTTTAACCACCGGTGATGCACACATTTTGTTTGGCTCCCAAAGTGACCCAGGGTCAGGACTTTCACAGGCCCGCGCAGGCTTTGAATCCCCCTTTTTATTCTCTTCCGGAGGAGTTGACAAGTAACCCCCTGGCCACGCGGCTTTCGGCGAAGCGATCAGCTTTCAGCCGTCAGCGGTCAGCTTTCAGCGAGTAACCCCTGGCTGCGCGGCTCTCGGGCCGGTACATTGGGAGCGTTTTCCCGACAGCACTTCATTGCTGACCGCTAATAGCTGACCGCTGATAGCTCCATCCCCAATTCCTACCCAGGAAACTGCCATGGCCACCAAGACCTGGACGCTTATTGACCACGATCGGGACATTTTCGTAGACCAGATCACTTTGGGGCCGGAGCAGGTGGGCGGCCCGGCCACTGGCTACTCGGTGGTCAAGCGGCGGCTCTCGGGCGGCCTGTCGCAAGGGGTCGACGTGATCGAAGTCCGTAGCGGCGACTTCCGGTTCACCGTGATTCCGACGCGGGGGATGGGCATTTGGCGGGCCGGCCTGGCGGGGCTGGAGCTGGGCTGGAAATCACCGGTCCGGGGGCCCGTCCATCCGGCTTTCGTCCACCTGTGGGAGCCCAGCGGCATCGGCTGGCTGGACGGGTACGACGAGCTTCTGGTCCGCTGCGGGCTGGAGAGCAACGGGGCCCCCGAGTTCGACCCGGGCGGCCGCCTCCGCTACCCGTTGCACGGCCGTGTCGCCAACCTGCCGGCCCACAAGGTCGAGGTCGGCATCGACGGCGAATCGGGCCAGATCGCCGTCAGCGGCACGGTGGACGAGGCCCGCTTGTTCGGCAGCAAGCTCCGGCTGGCGTCGGTGATTACGGCCGGTGCGGGCCGGCCGGGACTCAGCATCATAGACACGGTTACTAATCTTTCGGCCGAGCCGGGCGAGCTGGAGCTGCTGTATCACGTGAATTTCGGCGTTCCGCTGGTCGGCCCGGGGGCCAAGGTCGTGCTGCCGGTGCGGACCATGGCGCCGCGAGACACGGCAGCGGCAGCCGATTTTCCCGCCTGGGACACGTATGGGCCGGAGTCGCCGGGCCTGGCCGAGGCCGTGTTCTACTTCGACTTGGCCGGCGATGCCGCCGGGCGGACCAGGGCCCTGCTGGTCAATGCCGCCGGCACGCAAGGCGTGAGCCTGGTTTTCAACAAGCGGCAGCTTCCCTGTTTCTCGCTCTGGAAGAACCGCCAGGCCGTGTGCGACGGCTACGTGACCGGTCTGGAGCCGGCGACGAATTTCCCCAACGTTCGCTCGTTCGAGAAGCGCATGGGGCGGGTGGCGGCCCTTGGGCCGGGCCAGTCGCGCTCTTTCGATCTGGTGATCGAGGCCCATGGCGATTCGGCCGCGGTCCACTCCGCCCAGGCCGTGATAGATGCCCTGCAAGCGGCCGTCGCCCCCCAGTGTTGCCCCCAACCGCAACCCAACTGGTCGCCACAATAGGCCATGGTCGGCAAGCCGGCATAATGCACTGAAGGGGAAGGTCATTCTCCGGCGTCCTTTAGTACTTTGATCCCGGACCCCGGGTGAGACGAAAAACCCGAGTTCCTTCTGGAGCCGATCCACCAGCGGCGTCAGCGCAGCCAGGAACCCATTCTGCTTTGCGCGTAACAGCGTGCCCAGAACGCCCAGCGCAGTCAGCCCCCGCTGCAACGCCACTTCCCGCGCGGCTGCGTCGTCAACCAGGACCAAATCCGCTCTGACTTCCAGGGCAAGCGCAATTGCTTCCGACTCACCGCGATCAAGCGTATTCAGAAGCTCGTCCACGAGCATCTGGTTCCGCGGCACCTGGACGCGAATGAATGGCAGCCGCCGTATCGAGAGCGGCGGTAACTTCGAGCGCGGTTGTTCCAACTCGTCAATTACCGCTGGAGGCACGATCACTTCGTCGAACAGATCGTGGAGCAGAGTCAGGCAGCTGAGATGAGATAGGGCGCGGATGGGCGATGTATCACTGACGACAATTGCCAACTCTAAATCCCCAACTTCTTGAGGTGTTCGATGGCTCCCAATTCCTCGGCCCAGTACTCAGGGGTGATGCGCCATATGGGGATATTGCGTTTCCTAAGCTCATCTTCCATCTCTCCGCGACTTAGGGCGGCAAGTCTGGCCGCCGGCCAAAGGGG
>JBEKTY010000200.1:0-12661 GCA_049515555.1 Thermoguttaceae bacterium | reverse complement strand
CCAAAGGGTTGCCAGAAATTAGGCCGAGTTGAGCTGGGCCATGATCTTGGTCTTGTCGCTGTACTGACCAGGAGGGAGCGGGTCCAGCGTCCGCCGCCCGGTCCGATTTCGACGGCGTCCTGGCCCGTGTGGACGTAAGGCAGGACGTAGCGGTCGCGGATGAAACCCAGCGGCTCGACGCGCTGGGGATCACCCCATGCCAGGCCGTAGAGTTCTTTTTCGGTGACAGCCCGCTTGACGGCTTGCCACAACCGCCCCGGCAACGAGTGGCGGCGCTTGTAGCCTTTCAGCATGTTCAGGTGAAGCTTGGTATCGAGATCAGGCATGGGGCTCGCCGGTTACTTGCTCAGCTCCTGGAAGAGGGGCAGGTGGCGGTAGTAGACCTCGAGCATGAGCAGGTGCAGGGCGGTGACGTAGATGCGGCCGGCGGCCGGGCCCCAGCGGTCGGGCAGGGGTTCCAGCGGATGCCAGCTTCCCTTCCAATTGCCGTCCTGGGCCTGGCCGGCCTTGGCCAGGGGGCCCATCTGGTCGTTCCAGGTTTTCCAATACTCGCCCTGCATTTCGAACATGGCTTGCGTGGCGTAGTACCAGTAGTAGCAGTTTCGCAGGGGCTGCTCGCGGGTGCCGACCTGGGGCAGGTTGGCCTTGAGGAACTCGGCGCCTTCCAGCAATTGCGGATTGTCGCGGCGCTGGCCGAGGTACATCCGCATGAGCATGGCCTCGGCGGTCATGGCGGGACTGGGCAGTCGGCCGCCGCGCTCCTCGGCGGTGTCCTGGTTCCAGGGATTGTAGACATAGCGGCCGTCCTTGGCCGGCCCTTGGGCGCGGTCCAGCCAGCCGGCGATCTTGCGGAAGGTCTCGTCGGGTACCGTCAGCCCGGCCATCTGCGCGCTCTTGAGCGCCAGGAGCTGCCAGCCGGTGACCGAGGTGTCGCTGTCCTGTCCCGGCTCGTAGCGCCAGCCGCCGCGGCGCGGGTCCTGGGTGCTGACGATGTAGTCGATGGCCTTCTGGGCCGGCTCGCGGAGTTCGGGGTCCTGGGTCATGCCGTAGGCCTCGCACAGGGCCATGGCCGCGATGCCGTGACTGTAGAAGCGGGTGGCCGGCGAGCCGCCGACGAACAGGTCGCCGTCGGCCTTCTGTCGCTTCACCAGCCACTGCACGCCGCGGCGGACGACGTCGCGATGCTTTTCGTCCTGGTGCGTGTAGCCGGCGCCGAGGTATCCCAGCAGGACCAGGCCGCTGGCGGCGGTATCGGCCCGCATCTGCCCCAAGGCGGCGGAGGGCGAGGCCAGGCCTTCCGGCAGCGAGTCGAGGCTCCAATGGCCGTCGGGGAATTGCACGCGGGCGAAGAAGTCCAGGCCCAGCTCGATGGCGGGCTCGGTGAATCCGCCGCCTTCGCCCAGGCTCAGGCCGTGATGGCCGGCGCGGCGGCGATAGAAGTCGGTGGGCTCGCGGACCGATCCTTCCAGGCCGGGGTCGCCCCCGTACTGCCGCGCGCCGATCCCGCCCGGCCCTGTGGCGAGACTTAGCTGCGACCATTGGTCGCCTTGCCGGGCGCGACGGCCGGCGATGCCGGAGGGCTGGGGCGACTGGAGATCGCCCGGCCCCACAAGTTCGCCCAGCCCGGTGGCCGAAGCGCCCGTCCGGCGGCCGATTGCCGGGCCCGGGCCGCTGACGACCGGGCCGGCGAAGTCGGGTCCGCCGGTTCGCGGGCCGGTGCTGGCGCCGCCGGTCTGCCCGGTGGCAGTGGTCGCGGCGGGTCCGATGGCCGGCTGCCCCGGCCCGGCTTCCAAGACCACGCCAGAAAGCTCGGGGTTGGCTGCGGTGCGAGCGATGGCTGCGGGCGGTTCCGGGCCGCCCGGGCCACCGGCCGGTCCCACGCGGGCCGGGCCGCCGATGATCCCCGGCCCGGCCGTCTCGCCGGAAATCGAGGCCGCCACCGCGGCCGGCGCCGCCGCGCGGGCACCGAGGGCGGCTGATTCCGCGCCGATGGGATTGCCGCGGCCCGGCATGCCGGGGGCCATCGATCGCCCGGCGCCGGCCACTCCGGGCTGGAGCGCGCCGCTGGGCCCGCCGCGCCCGGCGGAGCGGCCGCCGGCGCCGGCCGAGGCCATGGGTCCGGTAGGCAGGGCGGTCACGGGCAGATCGATTCCCTCAGCGGTTTGAGTGCGGGGCAGCGTGGCGGAGAGGCTGGGGCGGAGCCCCGATCCGCTGTTGAAGGGCTGCGAGGCCGTGGCCCGTTGGGCGGCGGCAGCCGGCAGCGGGGCGCCCCGATCGAGCAGCGAGCCGGGCGCGCCGCGTCTGAGCAGCAGGTCGTCGTCGCCCCAGAAACCCACGAGCGACGGCCGGGCAGTTCCCCGACCGCTGAAGACGCCCGAGCGGGTGGCAATGAGGCTCGAGCCGACGCCCAGTTCCTGGCTGCCGGCGGCGGCGAATTGCGGGCCCTGCGGGGCGGCCGAATCGGGCGAGCCGGTCACGGCCACCGGCGAGGTTTGCTTGATCCGGCTGCCGGGCGAGCCGCCGGCCCCGGCAGCGGCCGCGGCGGCCAGCTCGACTTGCTCGCGAAGCTCGCCGGCGGGCAAATTCAGAGCGCCCTGATCGGAGCGGGCCAGTCCACCGGGCGGGAGCGGCGATAGTGCGGCGGCCGCGGCCAGCCGGGCCGCAGCCTCAGTGCCCGGCGCAGGCCGCAGTGCAGCGCGGGCCACGGCCTGGCCGGCCGGCAGGGCCTGCTCGGGCTGTGGGCCGATCCGCGCCATAACTTGGGGCCGGTAGGGGGCCGCCGCCGTCGGCGAGCCGGCGGGCCCGACGTTGGCCTGCGGCTTCTCGGCCGCCACCTGCGGGGTTTGCGGCTGCGGGGCAGGCGACTTCGGGGCCTGCGGCAGCGGCTGCGGAATCTCAGCCTCCAGCTTGGGCAGCTCCACGGGCCCGGTCGGCTGACGGTTCATGGCCAGGGTGGGGATGGGCTGGGGTTGCTCGGGGGCGATGGCGCCCGAGCGGCGGATGGCAAGCGGGCTGCCCGGCCCGCCACGACCCAACGGCGTCATCGCGGCGGCGGGGCCCGGACGCGAGATCTCGGCCGCCGGCACGGGCCGAGTCATGTCGCCCGGCTGAATGTCGCTCGGCGGTGCACTCTCTTCGACGACGGTCGCCACCGGGGTCTCGAAGGACTGCGGGGCGTCGGGCTCCTCGACCTGCGTCCAGTGATAATCGGGGGCGACAAGCTCCTCGTCCGGCTGCTCCTCGCCGCCGCCGCCGCCGGCGCCGCCCTGCGCCAAGAGCGGCAATTGCACGGGATTGCAGTAAACGTACACGGCCAGCGAGAGGTGAACCAAGAGGCTCAACAGGAGGCACAATTGGACCCGGCGGCGGGTCGCGCCCCGCAGCCGATAGGCGATGAGGCAGGCCCCTCCCGCCAGAAGGGCCACGCCGAGCAGGTGCGTGTAGCCGTTCAGGAGCAGGCGCGGCTCGTCGAAATCGCTGCCGGCCTTGACGATCCCCACCAGAAATCCGGCCAGGATCAGGATCGCGCAGTTGATGGGCCACATCTGCTCGTCGAAATCGACGCTGCGGGCCGCTGGGCTTCGCCCGAGGGAAGAGGTTCCGGCCATGATCGACACACCCTTTCCGTCCGCGTCGGGTTAGTGGCTGGTGGCTCGTGGCTAGTGGCTAGTCCGAATAACTAACCACTCACCACTAGGCACCAGCCACTAGCCACTAGCCACTAGCCACTGGCGCCTCGCGAGTGGTGACGCGATAATCGCGGACTTTGTTCTTTCGGCAGGCGTTAATGGCGGCCACGACGAACTCCCAGCGGCAGCGCTTGTCGGCCCGGAACACGACCGGAGTGCGGCCGTGGTTATCGACCCACGCCGCCTTGAGGATCAGGTCCAGCTCGTGCAGGGTCACCGGCCGGCTGCTGACGAAATACCGGCCTTGGCCGTCGATGTTGATGATCATCTCGCGGGGCTTGGTCGTCAGGGCCTGGGCCTCGGTGGCGTCGGGCAGCATCATGGGCAGCTCCCGCTCCGCCTCGGCCACCTTCGTGGCCACGAGGAAGAAAATCAGCAGATTGAAGACCGTGTCCACCAGCGGGATCACGGGAATCTGCATCACGACGGTTCCCTTGTTGATCTTAATGGGCATAGCTGGTAGTCCGGCAGTGGCGGCGGCGGGGTTTTATGTGTCACTTAGGCGGGGGTTTTATGGTCGTATTCCTCACGCGGAGCGTGAGGCCGTGCGGCGAAACCTCACGCGGAGCGTGAGGAGTACATTAGCGGTTTCTGTTGTCATCTTCCGGGGGCTCGGGCAGGAATTCGGCGGCAGCGGGCTGGGCGAGGCCCCTGCCGACGGGGCCGCTTTCGGCGTGGCCTTTCAGGCGGGTGCGGCCCTCGAAACGCTCCAGGTGCGGCATGAGCGACCGCGTGAGGTCGTCGAGCTCCTGGAACAGCCGCAGGATGCGGCCCTCGAAAAAGTGCGACATGACGCCGGCGGGAATCGCCACCAGCAGGCCGGCCAGCGTGCACACCAGCGCCGCGTAAATGCCCGTCGCCAGCGATTCCATCTTGTTGGTCCCCAAGGGCATGTGGGCCGTAACGAAGAAGGCGATGATCATGCCGTGGACGGTGCCGGCCAGGCCCAGCATGGGGGCCACGTTGAAGGCCAGGTTCTGCCAGCGGACGTTGGCATACAGCCGGGTGGCCTCGCGATCGGCGGCCTCGGTCATGGCCTGGTCGATTTCGGCCACGGGCCGGCCCACCCTGGCCAACATGGCGCGGACCACGACCGCGGTCGAGGAAGGATACTGTTTGGCGAGGCGTTGGGCATGGCGGAGGTCGAACTCGGCTTTCCGCGCGGCGAGCATCCGCAGGCCGGCCACCAAGTCGCGGGGCACGACTTTGCTTCGCCGCAGGCCCAGCAGGCGCTCGATGCAGAAGGCCACGGCGATGAGCGAGACGCCGAGGATGGCGTACACGGCCCACATGTGCGGGCTGACCCAGTGGATATCCTTGAGGATGTCGAAGGTCTGGTTGACCTGCTCGGCGGCGGTCGGGCCGGCCTCCTTCCGCTGCGGGTCGCTCTCGGCCAGCGCGGCCTCGGCCTTGCGATCGATTTCCTGTTGGCTCAAGGTGGCCCCTTCGGCGGGTCGGGCGGCAGGGGGCTTGTCGGCGGCCTTCGGTTGGGCCAGCGCCGGCCGAAGCAGGAGCGAACAGGCGACGAGGACCAGGCCCGCCCCCGCGGTGGCGAACCAGCGGCAGTAGACGGCCCAGCGGGCCGCCCGGTTATCGTTATCCATCGGCATTGTCCTTAATCTCAGTTCTGGAGGGCGGCAATCCGCTGCTTGGCCAGCGGCACCTTGTCGCTTTGCGGGAACTTCTCGACCAACTCCTGGTACTGCTTGACGGCCTGGGATTTTTTCTGGAGGACCTCGAAGCAGCGGGCGGCCTCGTAGGCGGCATCGGCCTGCCATTGCGGATAGCCGTATCCGTAAAGGACGAGGAAGAAGCTCTTCACCGCCTCGGCATGTTTCTTCTGCTGGAACTGGATCTCGCCGATCATGAATTGGGCCCGGGCCGCCGCCTCGCCGCTGGTCTTGGCCAGCACGGCGGCGTACTCGCCCAGGGCCTCTTCGTTCTTGCCCAGGTTCTGCAGGGCCCAGCCGCGTTCGTACATTACGTCGGGCAGGTAGGCCGAATCGGCGAACTCCTTCACGCAGCGGTCCAGCAGCTCGACGCTCTTTTGCCAGTTTTTGGCCCGCTCCGGCTCGGCCTGAGATTTGATCTGCCCCAGGGCCTCGGCGGTGTGCAGCAGGGTGAGGACCTGGAAGTCTTTCGAGGAGGGGTTTTTCACCTGGGCGTAGGCGGCCAGGGCCTCGGCATATTTTTTCTGTTTGAACAGGCACTCGGCCTCCATGAAGGCGGCGTCGGCGGCCCAGGGCCCCTGGGGCCAGTTGGCCCGCTGGTAGGCGAAGGCCTGGTGGGCGTCGGCCGGGTTGTCCAGTCGATAGTGTGCCCAGCCCAGCTTGTGGGCGGCCTTCTCGCCCAGCTCGGTCTTGCCGGCCTTCTCGATGGCGGCGGAGTAGGCGGCGGCCGCCTGCTGGAAATTTCCGGCCTTGTACGCCGCCTCGCCCACGTAGAACCGGCTCTCGGCCGCGTGGGGGCTATCGGGGTGCTCTTTCACCAGTTGGGCCAGGGCGGCGGTGGCTTCGGCCTCCTTGCCCAGCGACTTCAGCGCCCAGGCCAGCTCGAAGAGGACCTTGTCGGCCGCGGCATACTTGGGATCTTCCTGCAACAAGGCCTGGAAGACGGCCACCGCCTGGTCCGGCTGCTTCAGCCCGACCTGGCAGAGGCCGAGGATATAGCGGGCGTCGGACTTTTCGGCCTGCGTTACGGTGGGGGCGGCCAGCACGGTCTGGAAATCGGCGACGGCCTCGGCGAACTTGCCCAGTTGGTGCCGGGCCATGCCGCGGCCGTAGCGGCCCTGCGACAGCCAGGCGGCCTGGGGATGTTTCTCGACCAGCGTGTTGAAGGCGGTCTCGGCGGCGGCGAAATCGTTCTGATCGAACAGTGCCCAGCCCAGCCCGTCCAAGGCCCGCGGGGCCACGGGGCTCTCCGGCCACGACTGGAGGACCAGCCGGTACTCGGTCGCCGCCGACTTCTGGTCGCCGGCGGCCGCGGCCAGCTCGCCCAGGCGATAATGGGCCCGATCCAGCACCTTGCTCGCCGGAAAAGCGGCGATGAGCTTGTTCAAGGTGTCTTTGGCCTGGGCGGCCAGCTTCTGGCGATAGTAGGCGTGGGCCAGGACGAAGAGGGTCTCGTCGGCCTGCCGCCACTTGGGCTGGGCGGCCAGTGAGGCCTCGAGCGATTTGGCCGCCGCGGCGAACTGCTCCTCCTCGATCTGGCCGCTGCCGATAAGGTAGTAGGCCTCGGCCCGGGCGTCGGGATTGTGCAACTGGGCCACCAGCGGCTCGAGCAGCGCGATGGCCTCCTTGTCCTTCTTTTGCAAGTGCAGGGCGGTGCCCCGGCGGACCTTCCACAACTCGGCGTCGGCATGCTGCGGATGGCTGGCCAAGAGTTGGCCGTAAAGTTGCTCGGCCTCGGGGTAGCGGCCCAACTGCAGGCGGCTCTCGGCGGAGACGAAGAGCACGTCGGGGAGCAGCTCGTGCTTGGGATAGGCGGCCAGGAAGGCGTCGGCGTACCGCAGCGCGGCGGCGAAGTCGCCCTGGGCCAGGGCCCCGTAGCCGGCCAGGTACAGGGCCTGGGGGGCCACGGCGTCTTGCGGATAGCGCGCCGCCACGGCCGCGTACAAGGCCATCGCTTCGGCGTGCCGCTCCGGGATGTCGGCGATGGCGTCGGCCTGGTCCACGAGCAAGCGTGCCGCCTCGGGACTGCCCGCGGCGGTGGGCAGCACTTTTTCGAGCAGCCGCAAGGCGTCGGCGGGCCGCTTCTCCTTGAGCAGGCCCAGCACCAGGGCATGGCAGGCGGTGCGGGCGGCCGCCGCCTGGGCCGAGCCGGGGAAGCGCGCCGGGATGGCGGCCAGCAGGTCGGCCGCCTCGTCGTATTTTTGCGCGTGGGCCAAGGCCACCGCCTGCCGCAGCGTAGCGTAATCGGCCATGCCGAACCCCGGCCTGGCCGCCGCGGCGGCGAACCATTGGGCCGCCGCCGGGTACTCGGCCGCGGCGAACAACGTCTCGCCGCGGCGCATGATTACCTCGGCGGCCTGGGGACTGTCGGGAAACTTCTTCAGGAACTGGTCATAGGTCTTGCCCGCCTCGGCCGGCTGGCCCACCTCCTCCTGCGCCACGCCCAGGGCGTACAGGATGCTGGCCAGGAGTTTTTCGTCGGGCGACTTGGCCGCCGCCTGGGCGTAGAAGGCCGCAGCCTCGGCCTTCTTGCCGCGATGGTAGGCGCAGTCGCCGCGGTAGAATAAGGCCTGGGCCAAGTACTTGCTCGCAGGATAGCCCCGCAGCAGCGTGTCCAGTGCGGCGGCGGCCGAGTCGTACAGCGCGTCGGCCTTCTCGGCCTTCTCGGCCTGGGCCCGCTTGAACCGCGTCACCCCCAGGTACAGGTACGTGGCCTCGATCTGCTCGAACTTGGGAAACGACTTGACGACCGTCTCGAAGCACTGCTGGGCCGCCTCCAACTGGCGGTTCTGCAAATAGCACACGCCCAGCCAGTGGAAGGCCCGATCCAAGCGGGAATCGCCGCGGTAGGTGTCGATGAACTTGACCCACTCCTCGGCGGCCAAATCATAGACGCCCTTGTTCTGCAAGGCCACGGCGGCATTGTATTGACGGCTGGCGGCCTCGGTGGTCTCCTCCGCCCCGGCCGCCGCCGGCCAAAGGGCAGTGCCCGCCAACGCCGTCCACACCACGACGCCCCAGCAGCCAACGGCCAGAGCCTTCATCGCACTTACCTCAGGTCTGTTCATCCGACTATCCCTGTATCATATCATAACGTGGCGGGCTGACAGGTGCCAATCGCCGCGGGCCGCCCCCGGCTACCATTATTTGAGCACTTGGGCTGCCAATCTGCCAGCCGGGCGACAGGCCGATTTCACATCACCCGGCCGCCGGCCACTGGCCAACGACCGCTGGCCAACGATCGGCGTCACCTAGTTCTCCTAAACCGCCCACAATAATTGGCCGCGGAATGGACGGTAGCAGGCACACTCCGTGTGCCGTCCGCTGAAGCGGAACAAGGCACGGCGGACGGCACACGGAGTGTGCCTGCTACTTTGGTGCGACCCGTATCGCCCGGGACCATTGCCTCCCCGTTGCCGCGGTAAGTAAGACTCCCTATGATGGACCGGCAACTCTAAACGGGATTAGCAACAGGTCCGGAGCGCTGGCCCATGGCGGTTTGGCCGTGGCTTGGATTTGGTGGGCTGGTGCTGGTTCTGGTGTCGGCGGACCTGTTCCTCATCCACAGAAGGGGACGCGACCCTTCTGTGGTCGAGTCGGCCGGACTGGTCGCCTTCTGGTGTCTGCTGGCCGCCGCATTCAACGGTCTGGTGGCCTGGCAGCGGGGGGGTGCGGCCGGCATGCAGTTCTTAACCGGCTTTGCGCTGGAATGGTCGCTGTCGGTGGACAACGTTTTCATGTTCGCCGTTGTTTTTCAGTATTTTGGCGTCTCGCGACGGTACCAGCGCCGCGTATTGTCGTGGGGTGTACTGGGGGCCATCGTGATGCGGTTGGGGTTCATCCTGGCCGGCGCCGCCCTGGTGGCCCGGTTCCAGGTGGTCTGGCCGGTGTTCGGGGCCCTGCTGCTGTGGGCCGCCGTGCGGCTGGCCAGGCAGCGGGGCGAAAAAATCGATCCCCAGCGGAACCTGGTCCTGCGGCTGGCCCGCCGCTGGCTGCCCATCGCCCGCGCCACCGATGGCGTGGCGGGGAGCGAGTTCTTCGTCCGCCAGGAGGGCCGGCTGGTCGTCACCCCGCTCCTGGTCGTGCTGCTGGTGATCGAGGGCACCGATCTGGTGTTCGCCATCGACAGTGTGCCGGCCATCTTCGGCATCACACAGGACCCGTTCATCGTGTTCACCTCCAATGTCTTTGCGATCCTGGGACTGCGGGCCCTTTATTTCCTGCTGGCCGGGGCGATCCAGTGGCTCGGCTTCCTGAATTACGCCCTGGCCGCCATCCTGGGTTTCATCGGGCTGAAGATGATCGGGCAGTGGGTCACGGGGCGGTACGAGCTGGTGCCCACCGGGATTTCGCTCCTGGTGATCGGCGTGTTGTTGGCCGGCGGGGTGCTGGCCTCGCTCGTGGCCGCCCGCCGGCGGACGGGGGGAACATGCCCATGAAACATTGCCTGGTTACCGGTGGAGCGGGATTCATCGGCAGTCACCTGGTCGAGGCCTTGCTGGCCCGCGGCGATCGGGTGACGGTGGTCGACGACGAGTCGACCGGCTCGATCGCCAACCTGGCGGGCGTGCTCGCCCGGCCCGAGCTGCAATACGTGAAGGGGACCGTGGCCGACCGGCCGCTCGTCGCGCGGCTCCTGGCCGATGCCGAGGAGGTCTATCACCTGGCGGCGGCGGTGGGAGTGCAATTGATCGCCCAAAGCGCCGCCCGCACCATCCAGACCAATATCTATCCCACGCAACTGCTCTTGGAGGAGCTGGAGCGGCGGCAGCAGTCGGGCCGGCCGGTCAAGCTGTTTCTGGCCAGCAGCAGCGAGGTTTACGGGAAGAATCCCAAGCCCCGCTGGACTGAGGAGGACGACCTGGTGCTGGGTCCTACGACCCGCCCCCGCTGGTCCTACGGGGCCTCGAAGGCCATCGACGAATTCCTGGCCCTGGCCTATCGGCAGGAGCGCGGGCTAGCGGTGATGGTGGGCCGTTTCTTCAACGTCGCCGGGCCGCGGCAGGTGGGCGACTACGGGATGGTCTTGCCGCGGCTGGTCGACGCGGCGCTGGCCGGCCGGCCCTTAGTGGTGCACGGCGATGGCCGGCAGGAGCGGTGTTTCGCGCACGTCGCCGACGTGGTGCGCGCCGTCTTGACGCTCATGGACACCCCGGCGGCCGTGGGCCAGGTCTTCAACATCGGCAGCGACCAGCCGGTGACGATCCTGGAGTTGGCCCGGCGGGTGATTGCAGCCGTGGACCCGGCACTGGGCATCGAGCTTATCAGCTATGCCCAGGCCTACGGCCGGGATTTCGAGGACTGCCGCCGCCGCGTCCCGGATTTGACCCGCTTGCGGCAGACGATCGGCTTCCAGCCGCACTACGCCCTGGACGACATCATCGCCGCCGCGATCGGCTGGCGGCGGGGGAGCGGGTAGCAGACCGCGTGATTGGGTGCCACCGCTGGCTTGTCCAGCAGTGTGAGAAGCAAGTTCGGCGCGGGTCTCCCGACCCCGCTGCGGCCCGACCGAAGGTCTCCGGGGCTCGGGAGACCTGCAAAGCGGCGGTGTGAAGCACTGCTGGACAAGCCAGCAGTGGCACCAGCGATCCTCACGGCCCGCGGAGCGGCTTGGGCAGCGGGAAACCAACCTGCTCCTGGCAGACCGTCCGCTGGTGGACCTCCGCGCCGAACCGCGCGCGGAGCAAGGCCACGCACTCCTGGACCACGCTTTCCGGGGCGCTGGCCCCGGCCGTGATCAACACCGTCTCGCCTCCGGCGAACCAGGCCAGGTCGATGTCGGCGGGCCCGTCGATGAGATGCGCGGGCACGCCGCCGGCGCGTGCCAGCTCGGCCAGCCGCCGGCTGTTCGAGCTGGTGGCGCTGCCCACCACCAGCACGGCGTCGGCCTGGCCGGCCAGGGCCCGCACGGCTTCCTGCCGGTTCTGCGTGGCATAGCAGATATCTTCCTGTTTCGGCCCGACGACGGCCGGGAACCGCTGGCGCAAGCGGGCGATGATCTGGGCCGCCTCGAGCATCGAGATCGTGGTCTGCGTGAGGTAGGCCAGCCGGGCGGGGTCGGGGACCTCCAGCCGGTCCACGTCGGCCATGCTCTCGACGAGTCGGAATGCACCGGGCGACTCGCCCATCGTGCCCACCACTTCATCGTGCCCGGCGTGCCCGATGAGCACGATCGTATGGCCCCGGGCCGCGAACTGCACCGCCTCGCGATGGACCTTAGTGACCAGCGGGCAGGTGGCGTCGATGGTTTGCAGACGCCGCTCGTGCGCCTGGCGGCGGACCGCCGGCGCGACGCCGTGGGCGGAGAACAGCAGATGGGCGCCCGGGGGCACCTCGGCCAGGTCGCCCACGAACACCGCCCCCAGCTTCTTGAAGCGCTCCACGACCCAGCGGTTATGGACGATCTCGTGAAAGACGTAAACCGGCGGGCCGTACAGGTCGATCGCCCGGCTCAGGCTCTCGATGGCCATGTTCACGCCGGCACAGAACCCCCGCGGCGCGGCTAAAATAATGTGCATGCTTCGCTCGCCCTCGATGGCGCCTGGAGGCGGCGGCGTCCTCCGGCGAATTGGTCCGCCAACCATATTCTAACAGGTTAAGTCCGATCGGCTCCCCGGGGGCGGTGTGGAAGGAGCCCAAGAACCTGTCATCTTCCGCTCGGCGGATCGGTGGCTCCGCGTCAACGTCGTCAGGGCGATGGCGTGGCCGACAAGAGTTCCTCGGCCAGGATCGTGTCTACCGCGGCGCTGCGGTCGGTGCTGCCGCTGGCCGTGGCGTCGATGGTTGAAAGACACTGCGCCCAGGAGGCGCCCGCAAGTACATGCTCGGCGGCGGGAGTAGCGGGCGACCAGCCTGCCGTCGGCGCAGCCGAAAGGGCCGCACCCGTGGCAGGCGGGCTGGCCGGGCCGCTGCCGGCGGCGCCGTTGCTGGCTGCGGCTGCTGGCTGCGCCAAGTTCTGTACGACGACACTGGGGACGGAACAGGGGACGGCGATCGGCGGAATGAGGACGGCAGAAGACAGCGTCGAGTCCTGTCCGCCGAAACCGCCGCCTTCCGCCTTCATCCCTCCGCCTGCGTCCACCAACACCGCCGGCTGTGCCATCGGGGACTGTCCCGAGTTTCGTCCGACGAAACTGGAACTGTCCCCTTCCTCGCCCGAGGCCGCGGTCAATACAAAGCTATTCGTCTGGAAGGTCACGCCGGGGGTGGTCCGGGCGTTCTCGCCCGTCCCCGTCGCCATATTCCCGCCGACTGCCCCGCCAAAGTCATCATCTGCCACCGCGGTGGAATTCACGCTCCAGC
>JBEKTY010000199.1:0-12675 GCA_049515555.1 Thermoguttaceae bacterium | reverse complement strand
CGGCCGGCGAGCCCGCACGGGCCGGCTCGGCGGTCATGGTCGCTTCTTCCTCTTCCGCGTCGGAGAAAGAGAAACTATCGGCCGCCTCGCTCAGGACCTCGACGATCTCGCCCGGTTGCTCGGTAAGCGGTTCCTCGGCCAGCGGCTCTAAATCGGGATTTGGGGATTTGGGGATTTGGGGATATAGGGGTTCGGTTGGCCCCGCGCCGAAGGATGGCGTGCGGGCGGGCGGCGGTGGCGGCTGCTGGGCGAGCGGCTCTAAATCGGGATTTGGGGATTTGGGGATTTGGGGATTTAGGGGTTCGGTTGGCCCCGCGCCGAAGGATGGCGCGCGTGCGGGGGGCGATGCAGGCTGCCGGGCAGGCGGCTCTCGGGCGGGCGGCTCGGGGGCTGGCGGCTGCTCGATGAGCCCTTCGCCGAAGGATGGCCTTTGGCCGGCGGGCCGCTGGGCCGCCGCTCGCCGGGCAGGCGGCTGTGGGGCAAACTGTTGCCGGGCGGGCGGCTGTGGGGCAAACGGCTGCCGGGCAGGCGGCTCTTGAGCGAGCGGCTGCCGGGCGGGCGGCTCGGGGACCGGCGGCGGCTCGATGAGCCCTTCGCCGAAGGATGGCCTTTGGGCGGCCGGTCGCTGGGCCGCCGGTCGCCGGGCGGACGCCGGTCTGTCGGCGGCGGTCTGTCGGGCGGGCGCAGCGACCCCCGCGGGCCGAGGAGGCGGGAGAGGCGGTACGCTCGGGGCAATCCCCAACTCGGCGGCCAAGCCTTCCCAATT
Source organism: Thermoguttaceae bacterium (assembly GCA_049515555.1). GTDB lineage: Bacteria > Planctomycetota > Planctomycetia > Pirellulales > Thermoguttaceae > JBEKTY01. Next base: position 11,909 of record JBEKTY010000199.1, on the reverse strand, counting down.
CGAGGCCGGCGCCGGCCGATGCGGCGCCGCCGGCGAGGAAACCGCCGCCGGAATCACCTCCGAGGGTTGCGACCACCCGGCGGGCTCCGGGACCGACTCGGGCGGCCCGGCCAACTCGACCGGCTCGCCCATCTCGGCCGACCCGAGCGCCCCGGCCGGCTCGGCTACCTCGGCCGGCTCAGCCGAAGCCGGTTCAGGCCCCGGCCGCTTTGTTTCTTCCGCAGGCGGCTCGGCCCCCAAGGCACTGGCCAGCTCGCCCCAATGATCCGATTTCTCGCGGTCCGTCATTCCGATCTCTCTCAGTTTGTCTGTAAACGTATAGGCACTGTAGTATAGGCCGATGGCCCGGCCTTGGGAAGGCGACCCCGGCCGAAGGGACAGTCCGGGCACGGAGACGCGGGGACGCGGAGGCGCGGAGACACAGAGACGCGGGGACGCGGAGACACGGAGAGGCGGCCCGCGGCCGAAAGGGCAGTCCCGTTCTGGCCGGATGAGAATTGGGACTTGTGCGTTGTGCGAACCGTTTCACCGCGCCGAATTGTACCATGGGCAACGTGGAATGAGCGGGAAGGCCCCGTGACTATAGTCGACCAGGATATGGCCGAGGCAGCTTTGTGATTTGGCGGTGGGATTATTGCCGTGATTATCACCTCGACCAAATTGAATCCTATAAGCCATCGTCGAGTTCGGCGTTGATTCGGCGATTACCGTATCGCCCACTTGGGCAAACGCATTAGCAGGATCGAAAGCGGCCACGGAGGTCTTCCCCGCGGTGCCGTCGAAGTGCAGGTTCACCCAGTACGTCTTGCCGGGCACGATCTTTATCTGGGCAGGACTGAAAGTCGTGACCCAGCCGGCGGTACAGCTATGGGCGCGAAGATAGGGACCCTTCCGATCGTCATTCCTCGTCTGAAGGACTGCGAACCCCCGGTTGCCCGACATTATTATCGTGTCGAATTGGTTCGCAAACGGTATCGTCACGCCCGGGGTGTAGTAGCAGGCAACCGTTATGTTGGCATAAGAACCGGTGAGAGTACAAGCGGCGAAGTTTTTGGCGTTATTGTCATTGAACATCCAACTGCGGGCGCCGCCCGTGCCGGGATAGGTTACCCCGTTGACAATCACGGGCCCCGGCAAATTGCTTGGATTGTTGGTCGAAAGCCACATCCGGCCGCTGAGGCTCCACGTCGATTTTCCGCCGTGGCTGGAGGCATTCATAATGGCGGGCGTAAGCACTTCGCCGCTCGTGCCGCTTTGCATGTCTTGATAGATATCAACGGGGGTCGCCGCGAAAATATCCGCCCCGAGCGCCAACACAACGACGAACATGCCCCCCAGCCCCGGAAGCGATCGCTTCATCACGGACGACAGACCGGTGCGTAGGTTTCTATTCATGATCTGCACCTCCTTCAGATGTGCTCCGATTCAGGGTGGTCCTGGCCTTTGTCGCGGCCACTGGGAGCCCACAGCGGCGGCCTGACGAAACTCAGTGTTGTTGCCCGACGGGAGCGTGTCAATCGCCCCGGCCCGAGAAGCTGAAAACGGGTGAAGTTTTCAGTGTTCAGTTTTCAGAGTCCAGCAGGCCAGACGGCGACAACTGAAAACCGACGCAGTTTGCGTCTCGGGCACCCCGCTCTCCGGCGGCTGTTAGCCGCCGGCTGTTCTTGCCTTCCGCCTTCCACCTTCATCCTTCCGCTTTCCCCGTATCCCCACCGCTGGGGAATTGTGGTTGACGTTGCGCGCCGCGTGTGGTAGCTTGCTGCCCTGATGCGGTTGCGACGACCGGCGGCGGCCGGGGGAGTACGTCCCCTGCGGCGGTGGGCCATTGTCCAGCCGAGCTGAGGAAGCGGCCATGCAGCAATTCGCCTCGATCGGACCGATCGCCACCCATCTGCCCGAGGCAATCGAAGACAACGACCAGCTCAAGGCCCAGTTCCCCAAGTGGGACATGGAGTTGATCTACAAGAAGACGGGCATCCGCGCCCGGCACATCGCGGCGGCGGGCGAGTGCGCGTCGGACCTGGGCGTGGCCGCGGCCGAAAAGCTGTTCCGCGAGCACCAGATCGACCGCCGCTCGATCGACTTCCTGCTGTTCTGCACGCAGACGCCCGATTATCCCCTGCCGACGACCGCCTGCCTGATGCAGGAGCGTTTGGGGCTGGCCACTTCGGTCGGGGCGCTGGACTTCAATTTGGGTTGTTCGGGGTTCGTCTACGGTTTGGCGCTGGCTGAGGGTCTGATCCGCAGCGGGGCCGCCCGCCGCGTCCTCTTCATCACCGCCGAGACGTACTCGAAGTACATCCATCCGACGGACCGCAGCCTGCGCACGATTTTCGGCGACGGGGCGGCGGCCACGCTGGTCGAGGCGGCGGCGGAGCCGTCGCTGGGCGCATTCGTGTTCGGCACCGACGGCCGCGGGGCCGACGCGCTGATGGTGACCGACGGCGGGGCCCGGCCCGCCGAGGCCGCCCTGCAACCCCGCAAGCGGAAGCGCTGGCCCAGCCGGATGATCATGGACGGCCCGGAAATCGTCAAGTTCACCCTCGAGGTGGTCCCGCCGATGATCGACCGCATCCTGGCCGCCGCCGGGTGGACGCGGGAGGACGTGGCCCTATACCTGATGCACCAGGCAACGGGTTTCATGCTCGAGCACTTGCGGGCGCGGCTCAATCTTAGTCCGGAGCAGGCGCCCCTGGCGCTGGAGCAGTACGGCAACACGGTCTCCTCGACGCTGCCGCTGTTGATACAGGACTTGCGCGCCGGCGGGCGGTTGCGGCCCGGGGTGCAGACGCTGCTGATCGGCTTCGGCGTGGGGTTATCGTGGGCGGGCTGCGGATGGACGGAGGTCTGGCAGCCACGGGGTCAGGCGTCGGAAAAGCCGGCGGCCAAAGAGGAGCCGGCCGGCCGGGGCGCCGCTCAGACGCGGATCGAGGCGGGCGGGAAGAACGTCCCCTCTCCTTCCGGGAGAGGGCAGGGCGAGGGCCGAGTGGCTTCTCAGGCCTCCTCACCCCCAGCCCTTCTGCCAAAGGGAGAGGGGAGACATCTCCGCTCGCCGTTCAGTTCCAGAACCACTTAGCCGAATCGGAGGGGACGGCCTTGCTGCGGGCCGCCGCCGGGGCCGCGCTGGGCTGACTCTGCCCGACAATCTCCATCGACCGGATGGCCACGCCGCCCGAAGCGCTGATGATCCAATTCCGGCCGCGCTTCAGCATGCTCACCTTGCTATCGACCTGCTTGGGGACCGCGAGTTCCAGGGTCTTGGCCGCCGAGTCGGCCAGCAGGGTGGGCAGGCTACAGGCGGCCCGCTCGGTGAGCCGCTCCCGCGCCACCAGGGCCCCCACGACCGCCAATTCCATGCAGTTCCGCAGCTCGCCGAAGATCGGCTCGGCGACGGCCAGCTCGGCGTAGTGCTCGGTCATGTTCTCGGCCCATTTCTGGGCCAGCGGGTTGGGCTCGGCGGCCTGTTCGAGTTTGCCGTTGGCAGCCAGGAATCCCTCCTCGGTAAGGCACTTTACGCTGGCCGGGCCCAATTCCCAGGCCAGGCCCGCCGGATCGCGAAGCACCGACTCGTACTTGGGCTCGAGCCACCAGCGGGGCATGATGTTGCGCGGGGTGCGGCCGCCGCCGCTGATCATGTTCAAGAAGCTGGGCAGGCCGCGAATGGGCGACTTGTCGAAGTTCATGGCCAGGCGCTTCATGCGGTAGTCGGCCGCCACGAGCACGGCGGCGAAATGGCTGCTGGCGGGCACGCCCGTGAAGCTGATATCCTGCCGCCCCAGGGCCCGCTCGATCTCGGCGGCGGTCCGCTCCGGGTTGCCGATGGTGTGCATGGTGGCCAGGCGGGAGTGTAACTGCTGGAGGCCCTCCTTCGTCGGGTCGATCGAGCAGGTGATGCCGGCCTGGCCGGGGCCCGCCGCACTGCGCAAGGCTACCAGCAGATCGTCCAGGAGCATCAGCGGGCGGCCGGTGGTGGCGCCCACGATATTGCCCCGGGCATCGACTTTCCAACCTTCCGCCGGACCGACCAGCACGATGTCGTGTTGCTCGGGATAGACGAACACGTAGCGGATCTGTTGCAGGCCGCCCAAGAGGGCCAACTCATTGGACACCGGCTTGCCGGCGGCCACCGCGGCGGCCACGGCCTCGTCCATCCGGCGGAGCGAAATCTTCCGCAAGGGCACCGCTTCCTGCAAATCGGCGGGCAGCCCCTGCAAGGTTCGTTTGCGCAACTGGCTGAGCCGGCCCAAGACATCGGTGCCGGAGTTTTCCAGCAGGCCGTCGGCATTGATGGAAACGCCGCCGACGGGGCGCTGCATCAGGAACGGATTGACGCCGCCAATGAACGCATTATTAAGGGCGTTGGGGTTGGCGTTGGGGTTGGCGGGGTTGTTGTTATTGTTGTTATTGTTAGCGGCCCCGGCCTGGCCCCAGGCCGGCCCGCGGGGCACGACGACCACGGCCAACCACAGCAGAGCGACCCCCAGACAACATACTTCCAGCGCCCAACGGCAATGCGCGGTTCGCATACTACACCTGCCTTCTCAGTAAGGTACCTGGCCCCCTGCCCCGGACATTACTTTAGAATATCGTTGGGAGCAATAAAAAGCAAGAAGAAGGCGGAAGGGATGGCGGAAGGATGAAGGCGGAAGGCGGAAGGCGGAAGGATGAAGGCGGAAGGCGGAAGGCGGAAGACGGAAGGATGAAGGCGGAAGGCGGAAGGCGGAAGGATGATGGCGGAGGGGGAAGAGGGGGAAGGCGGAATCGCGCAAGAGCCCTCAAGGCTGCGTCGTGAGCTTCCTGCTGGGCTTCTCCCGCCCTCCGGACTCCGAATTCATCCTTCATCCTTCCCCCCTCCCCCTTCCGCTGGGTGGCACCGGTGCCGGGGCTCCGGCGCGGAGCATGGGCAAGATGCCCGTGCCACCCTATCCGCTGGCCTGGGCCGGGCTAGGCCGGGCAATCTTCTGGGCGGAGCCTTGCGGAGTGCCGGCCCGGCAGGGTAAGTTATAGTCGGTCGGTCTTGGGTCTTAGGACTTGGGTCTTGGGTTTTGGGTCTTAGGACTTGGGTCTTGGGGGGCGGGATTGTGCCATGTGCGTTAGCCAAGACCCAAGCCCTGAAACCAAGCCCTAAGACCCAAGACCGAAGACCCAAGTCCCAAGACCGCGGTTCTACCCGTGTCTCAGTTAGCCTATCTCGTCATCCGCGAAGGGGGAAAGTGGAGCGACGTCTTCCGGCTGGTCCCCGGACAGGCGGTGATCATAGGCCGTGCGCCGACGAACCAGATCGTGCTGAAGGACGAGCGTTGCAGTCGCTGCCACGTGGAGTTGTTCTTCTCGGCGGGCCAGTGGACGCTCCGCGACCTGGACAGCCGCAACGGCACGCTGGTGGGCAACCAGCGGATCGTCGGCGACTGGCCGCTGCGCGCCGGTGATCTGATTCGCATCGGCCGTTCGCAACTGGTGTTCGTGCATCGCCTGGCGGACGCTTTTTCCGATGCCGGCGGCACGCCGCGCGGGCCGGCGGAAGCGCCCAGCGAAGCGGCAGGCGAGGCGGAGCCCCCCGAGGCGAGCGTCCTGGAAGGGGTCGAGCCCACGACCATTACGCACCGCCGCGGGCAGACGCGGTTCCTCGAGCCGGGCGAAGAGGAGGAGACCGAGGACGGCGGCGTCTCGAAGACCGGCCGGGCCGCGGCCAAGCTCTGCCGATTGGCCTTCGAGCTGGCCAAGGCGCCCGACATTGCCAGCGTGGCCGAGCAGGCCCTGGACGGCCTGGCCCAGGGAACTCAGATGGACGGCGCCGCGCTGCTGTTGTTGCCCCACGACTATGAAGGGGAGCCCGTGGCCCAGGCCCTGGAGGTGATCGCCACGCGCAGCCCCTCCGTGCACCATTACCACCGGGTTTCCAACATCCTGGCCGCAACGGTAATGCGGGAAGGCGAGGCGGTGCTGGCCCGCAACCTGGTGGGCGACAGTACCCTGGGCAGTCGCGACAGCCACGGCGAGATCAGCACCGAGAGCGTGATTTGCGCCCCGGTTCGCCGCAGTGCGAAGGTGCTCGGCCTCGTGCACCTCTACTCCACCGACCCCAACCACGCGCTGGACCCCGACGACTTGGAGTTCACCCTGGCGGTGGCCGACACGGTGGCCGTGGCCCTGGAGAACCTGAAGCGGCGGCAGGAGCTGGTCGAGAACCTGACCCAGGTCCGCACCGAGAACGTGCAGCTCCGCGAGCGGCTGGGCGTCGAGCGGCAGATCATCGGCAACAGCGCGGTGATGAAACAGGTGGCCGAGGAGATTGCCCGGGCGGCCTCCAGCCACGCCACGGTGCTGATCCGCGGCGAGAGCGGGGTGGGCAAGGAGCTGGTGGCCCGCGGCATCCACGATTCCAGCCCCCGCCAGGACCGCGTGTTCGTGTGCCTCAATTGTGCCGCCTTGTCGGCCGAGCTGCTGGCCAGCGAGCTGTTCGGCCACGAGCGGGGGGCCTTCACCGGGGCCACGGAGCGGAAGATCGGCAAGTTCGAGGCCGCCCATCGCGGCACCCTGATGCTCGACGAGATCGGCGAAATGCCCCCCGGCTTGCAGGCCAAGTTCCTGCGGGTCCTGGAAGGGCATTCCTTCGAGCGGGTGGGCGGCAGCAAACCGATCCACGTCGACGTCCGCGTGATCGCCGCCACCAACCGCGACCTGGAAAAAGCCGTGGCCGAAGGCCTGTTCCGCCGCGACCTGTACTTCCGCCTGCGGGTCCTGGAGATCGTCGTCCCCGCCTTGCGCAAGCACTCCGAGGACATCCCGCTGCTGGCCGATTACTTCCTCCACAAGTTCAACAGCGAGACGGGGCGGAAGATCGCCGGCTTCAGCCCCACCGCGCGCGAGAAACTGCTGACCTATCTCTGGCCGGGCAACATCCGCGAGCTGAAGAACGTGATCGAGCGGGCGGTGGTCCTCTGCCGCGACCGGGAGATCGACGAGAACGACCTGCTGCTGACCAAGCTGGCCACGGCCGGCGACACGGCCGAGAGCGAGGCCCAAAGCGAGGAGTTCCTGCCCTCCTCGCTCACCGATATCGAGCGCCGCTACATCCTTGCCACGCTCAACCACACCGGCTGGAACAAGAGCCGCACCGCCGGCATCCTGGGCATCGAGCGCTCCACGTTGGACCGCAAGATCCGCCGCTACAGCCTGGAAGAAGGCCGGTAGGGATTCGACGCCCTTCTCCCTTCGAGACCACGGCCGGGGTCAAGGGAAGCGGCGTCGATCGGAATGACGCGGGGATGGGGAGACACGGCGACGCGGAGAGTGCCGGTGCCGTGCGTGTTCCCGCGTCTCCGTGTCCGCGTGTCCCCGCGTCTCCCTATGCGGTAGGCCGCTTTTCCCCGCCCGAAGCGGGGGCCTCTTTCGCCGGCTCGGCCGACGTCTTGGACGGCTCCTTGGGCACCGCTGCGTTGGTAACCTCCCCCTCCTTGATGAACTCCTCGACCGCCTCGACGCTCTGGCCGCCGACCAATTTCTTCTGCGTCCAGCCGCCGGCCGTCTTGCGGAACAGCACCAATTGCGGGACCGGTCCCCCGCCGATCAACTGGTGAGCCAGCTCCCGATCACGATCCGGATTGACAATGGCGAAGACCACCCGGCCCAGCAAGCCCCGCTGACGCACCTGGGGAATGACCGTTCTCTTCATCACTTGGCACGGGGCGCACCAGTCGGTGCTGACCATGACCAGCATGGGCCGACCGGTCTTCATGGTTACCTTGTGGGCGTTGGCGTAATCGTCCGACTCATTGGCCGCCACGCAGGCGGTGCACAGCGCAATCAACGTCAGGCTGCTCATGGATGGTACTCCTCCTAATCCTTAGATCCAACTCAGGCATTTCCCGGTAGGCGCACAGTCGTCCTAGTCTAGCCGATCGAAAGTTCCGTGCAAGAGGGTGGCGCAAGTATTGCCGATAAAATAATATGGGTATTTTCATGCCCCCTCACGTACTCCACCGCCGTTACCCATTGACGGGAGTTCATCCGTAGCTTTGCAAGAAGGGGACATGCCAGAACTCCAAACGGCGCAAAAACTTCGGCAAGACGGCGGTTGAGTCCCATGCCGTGGAGCCGATATAATCAAGGAATATGAAACTTCGCGTGGGTCTGGTGGGGTTGGGTGAGGTGTGGCATCAGCGGCACGCCCCGGCCCTGCGGATGCTGTCCGATCGGTTCGAGGTCCGTGCGGTCTGCGACCAGGTGGCGCACCGCGCGCGGCAGGTGGCGGGCGAGTTCGGCGCAGCGGCGCTGGACGGGTTTCGCGTGCTCTGTCGGCGCGAGGACGTGGATGCCGTCCTGATCCTCTCCCACCAATGGTATAGTGCGCTGCCGATACTGGCGGCCTGCGACGCCGGCAAAGCCGTCTACAGCGCCGCCGGCATGGACCTGAGCCTCGACGAGGCCGAGCAGATCAAGCAGCGGGTAGAGGAAGCGGGCGTGGCTTTCATGGCCGAGTTCCCCCGCCGCTACGCCCCGGCCACCTTGCGGCTGAAGGAATTGATTGCCACGCGACTGGGGCCCCCGCGACTGCTGTTCTGCCACCAGCGGAGCGTGGCCGACACGCCGGGCAGCCAGCCGCCGGGCCGCTGGCCCCGGCCGTCCGGCTCGCGGCACCTGGTCGAATTGGTCGATTGGTGCCGCTACGTGGTCGATCGCGAGCCGGCCTGGGTCACCGGCGTGATGCACCCCGCGACCTGTGCCGCCGGCGAGGAAGACTACCAAATGATGAGCCTCGATTTCTCGGAGCCTGCGGCACCGGGCAGCGGGGCCATCGCCCAGATTAGCTGCGGCCGTTACATTCCGGCCCAGTGGCAGGAGGCCATCACCTATCGCCCGCTGGCCGGCCTGCAGGTCTCCTGCGAGCGGGGGATCGCCTTCGTCGATCTGCCCTCGACCTTGATCTGGTTCGACGAGGCGGGCCGGCACCAGGAATCGCTCGACGCCGAACGCCCGGTGGGCGAACAGTTGCTGACCCAGTTTCACCGCGCCGTGACGAGCCTCCTGCGCAAGACCGCCGACCTGGAAGACTCGTATCGCGCCCTGCTGATCGTCGAGCGGGCGCGGCATTCGCAAACGGAAGGGCGGAGGATAGAGATTAAGAGTTAGGAGTTAGAAGTTAGGAGTTAGAACTGGACTATTGCAAATTGCGGATTGTGCGGTCCCCTCTCCCTCCGGGAGAGGGTTAGGGTGAGGGGAAATTGGTAAGGATACTGCTTTCCCATTTTCCGTGACCATCACAGGTTCCCCTCACCCCGTCCCTCTCCCGGAGGGAGAGGGGGACCACTTGTGTCGTCCTCACCCCAATTTGCAAGAGTCCAGTCCTAGCTTCTGACTTCTGACTTCTAACTCCTAACTTCTAACTCCTAACTCCTAACTCAGTTCCGGCAGCTCGCCCAGCCAGGTGCGGATCTCGTTGTCGTACTCGCTGGCCAGATCGCCCTTGACCAGTTGCCGATGGAAGGCGGCGGCCCCGTCCTTGACCAGCTCGGCGGCCTCGGCGCTGGGGAAGCGCCGCATGGGGTCGGGGGCCACCAGGCCCCGGCAGAAGGTCATCAGCAGTTCATTGCGGACCACGTCTTCGGGCAGCAGGTGCGGCAGGCGCTGGGCCACGAAGCGCTTCGCCTCCAGCAACTCGCGGAAACTGGTCAGGCCGGCGAAGGGCGATTGCCCGGCCAGCATTTCGATCAGCACGTAGCCCAGGCTGGCCAGGTCGCTGCGGGGCGTGGCTTCGCCGCCTTCGAGCACTTCCGGCGCGGCATAGGTGGGGGTGCAGGTGCGGCGGGCCGGCACGTGGCCCGTCTCGAAGGCCGACCCGATGTCTACGATCTTCGCGTCGCCCGTCCGCTTGAGCATGATGTTCGAGGGCTTCATGTCGCCGTGCACGATGCCCTCGCGATGCAGCGCGGCCAGCGCCGCCAGGCAGTCGCGGACGACGGCGATGGCGATGCCCGGCTTGAGCCGCGGCTGCACCGGTCCCTGCGTGACGATCACTTCGTTAACGTACTTCCACCGCCGGGCATCTACCCGGCTCTGGACGCGATCCAACATCTTCTGCGTCAGCAGCAGGTTGAGGTCGTAACCGTTGACCCATTCCATCTCCATCAAGCGGATGCGGTTACGGTCGACCCAATTGTGCACGTCCAGGAGATTATCTTGCTGGATTTGCGCCACGTGGGCGGCCACGACCGCCATGCGGGCCATCGCCTCGTCGTAGGCCCGCTCGTCTTCGTACCGCTCGGGCGAGAATATTTTCAGGGCCACGGGCAAGGTGAAGCTGTCCGTCCCGCGGCGCTGGCTGAGGTAGACCACCCCCTGCCCTCCCGAGCCCAGCAGCCGCATCAGCCGATGATATTCGGTCCAGCTTAGCCGCTTGTGATCGATGATCGAGTGGTAGCGCTGCAAGAGATCGTCGGAACAGCGGACAGCCTCATGCCCGCCCCAGGTGCGCGTTCCCCCGCCGTCTAAGAAGATCGTGCTGGACATGCAGTATTCCCTTGGGCTGCCAGTCGGCAGCCACAACCGACACCAACCCGAAGTGCAAGCGAACTCACAACTTGCTACCATCGCCAGCGATTCGGGCTAGTATCGCGCCTGACCGTAGGCAGTATAACTTTGCGGCGGTTCATGAGTAAAGCCCACCTGCGGTGTTCTAACGCGTTCTAACACAACATTTTGCAGCCAAGAAATTCCTCGCCGGCGGGCCGCGCCGCCCAAACCGCCCCATTCCTCCCCTTCATCCTTCATACCTCGTCCCTCATTTTCTTCCCCCCCCGTTCACGACTCTCCCCAAATCGGATAGCCGATGCCCCGGATGGGAAAACCGAGCGCCTTGTCCGAAAGGAAGTTCACCAGCGGCAAACCCTCCTGCCAGCGGCGCAGATTGCGGCAGAACAACTCGGTGATCTTGTCGTTGCGCCATGCGGCCTGGCCGCCGACGTGCGGCGTGATGATCACCTGCGGCAGGTCCCACAATTTACTGGACCGCGGCAGCGGCTCCCGCTCGGTCACGTCCATCACCGCGCCGGCCAGATGGCCGCTCTGGAGGGCGTCGACCAGGTCGGCCTCGACGACCAGCGGCCCCCGGGCGACATTGACCAGCAGCCCGCCGGGCTTCATGCACCTCAGCCGAGCGGCGTCGATCATGGCCCGCGTCGAGGGGTTCAGCGGCACGCACAACACCACGATATCGACCAGCGGCAGCAGCTCGTCCAGTCGCTCGGCCGGCCACAGGGCCTCGACCCAATCGGGTTTATCGACGGGATAGCAATCGGTGGCCAGGATGCGGACCTCGAAGGCCGCCAGCAGCCGGGCCAACCGCCGCGCCACACCACCGAAACCCACCAGTCCCACCGTGCTGCGGGTCAGGTCGCGGGTCGGACGGCGGATAAACTCCTTCCTCTGCTGCGCGCGGAAGAACGTGGGCAGGCTGCGGCACCACGCCGTAATCAGGGCCACGGTATGCTCGGCCACCTGGTCCGCCAGGGCCCCCGAGGCGCTGGTCACCACGATCCCCGACTGGATCACCGCGGGGACCAGGCAGTGGTCCATCCCCGCCGCCGACGATTGGATCCATTGCAGCCGTCCCTGGCGAACCACGGCGTCCCAATCGACGGGCACTTTGGCATGGCCGCAAAAGACGTCGGCGGCGAAGATCTCGGCCGCGATCCGCTCCTGGCCGGCGTCGACAATCTCCGCCCCCGGCGCAGCCGCCGCAATCTGCTCCAGATGGCTGGGCTTCGTAACGTAACAGAGGACGATTCGCATTTCAGTTCAGCGTTCAGCGTTCAGCGTTCAGCGTTCAGCGTTCAGCGTTCAGCGTTCAGCGTTCAGCGTTCAGCGTTCAGCGTTCAGCGTTCAGCGTTCAGCGTTCAGCGTTCAGCGTT
>JBEKTY010000198.1:0-12703 GCA_049515555.1 Thermoguttaceae bacterium | reverse complement strand
TAAACGCCGGGCCGAACACCGCCTTCGGCGGAAAGCCCGATGAATCGGGCTCGACGTTGCAACGATCGCACACAGAATCAATGTACTTTCATAACTTATTACACACAAATACTTTACGGCTAATTCAGCGGTATTGACCCTAACCCTCTCCCAGAGGGAGAGGGGACCAGGCCATGCCAATGACCAAGTCCCAATGACTAATGACCAACAACAACGGATGGCCGATCGCGGGGAGTTTTTTAGTCATTGGTGCTTGGTCATTGGTCATTTTTCACCGGATCCCGGACCGACGTAGCGCTGTAGTACTAAGTGCGGGCCGGAAAAATGCCCCGCAGGTACTTGCAATCGGCCCGGTAATCGGGGATCAGGCCGTGCGGTGTGGCCGCCTCGATCTGGAGCCAGCCGCGATAGCCGGCGTCGTCGATGGCCTTGCGGACGGCGTGGAAGTCGATGCGGCCCTGGCCGAGCATGTAGCCGGCGTCTTTGGCGTGGAACTCGCAGATCCGCGGGCCCAGGGCGCGGATCTCCTTGACCACGTCGCGACCCTTGTCGGTCGAATTGCCCACGTCGTAATAGACCTGCACGGCGGGCGAGCCCACCCGGTCCAGGATCGTCCGGTTGTCCTCGGCGCTGAGGTAATTCTCCAGGCCGAGGATCACGCCCTTCTTCTCCGCCTGCGGGGCGAGCTGCTTGAGCGTCTGCACCACGTGATCGATCTCGGCGGTGCGGGCCATGTCCAGATCGCCTTTGCCGAAGAAGGCGATGAGTATCACGCGCAGGCCCAGGGCGGCGCAGACGTCGATGCTCTGGGCCACCCAGGCCGCCGCGCGGGGATCGCTCTTCAGCGGCACGCTGTTCAGCTCGCCGAGGGCCAGCGAGGCCAGCTCGAGCCCGGTCCGCTTGAGGGCCGCCCGGTATTGCTGCTGGACCTCGGGCTTTTGCAGCGGCATGATGCCGCCGCCGGTGACCAGGTCGGCCTGCACGCCGTCCAGGCCGATCTGGCGGGCCACGTCCAGCGCGGCCGGATCGGCGCGCTTGCCCAGGCACCAGTCGCAGGCCCCGATCTTGAAACCGCGGCCAGTGGGGGCCGCCAGCAGCGGGCCGAAGGCCGAAAGCCCCGCCGCAAACGCCGCCGCCTCGGCCGAGCAACGAAGCATCGCACGCCGATCAATCTGCCGCTTGGAGAGCATCATGGTTCACCGTCAATTGGGGATGGGGGGAATAAGGAAGGTTCGCGTAGCCCACGCACTGCTTCCCAGTGTAATCGTTTGCCCGCGGGCTGCCAACATGGCGGGGAAGGTAGCAGGCACACTCCGTGTGCCGTCCGCGTGTCGTTTTCCGCCTCAGCGAACGGCACACGGAGTGTGCCTGCTACCTTGGCCGGCGGCCGATTTCCAGCCTGACCCCGCCGGCGTATGATGAAAAGGGTCGGCCCGGACGACGGAGGACGCGGGACGGAGGGGGGCGGCGGAGGATGGACTGGAGTGCTTCCGTCCGTCGTCCGTCGCCCGTCCTCCGTCGTAGTTCCGGTGGGGCTCGCTCCGCTCGACCCACCCTACTTGGGGACTGGATAGGCCGCAGCCTTGAATCCACAGACACGACAGCGATTCGACGAGCAGGTGGAATGCGTCCTGGCGGACATGCCGCCGGCGATCCACGACCTGTTGGAACAGGTCCCCTTGCACGTCGAGGACCATCCGTCGGAAGACGTGATGGACCGCCGAGGCGTCCGCTATCTCGATGAATTATGCGGCCTGTACACCGGCATTCCCCTGTGCGACCGCAGCGTCATGCATTCCGGCATGCTGCCCGACGTGGTGACGATCTACCGGGAAGGCATCCTGACGGCCGCCGCCGACCGCCGTGGCGGCATAAGCACCGATCGGATCCGCAAGCAGATCCGCATTACTATCCTCCACGAGCTGGGCCATCACCACGGCCTGACCGAGAAGGACTTGCGGGAGCTGGGTTACGGCTGATTTTTTTGCGGTAGGGGGTCGATCACGGCGACGCCCACCAAGATGGGGTGAACCGCCTCAAATATGGAAGGTTTACGAAACCCGCCCTGCGTTGCCAGCCGGCTCCCCCGGAGGATTGCAAAATGCTCATCATTTCCTAACAATATCCTAATCATCGGGGTCTATACTCGGCAGGGTTTCGTATGATGTTAACTGCGACAATAACAGGGTTTAATACGATGTTAACTGTAGCAACAGGGACAGGTTCGTATCATTCCTGAGCGTTCGCAGCATAGGTTGCCGTTGTTTGCTTCTTTCCCAACGCCACGTGAGAAATCGGGATGATGAAGAAATCCGTATTGATCGTGGAGGATGAGGAAGACATCCGTGAGTTGGTAAGTTACCACCTGCTCAAAGAGGGCTACCAGGTGGCGAGTGTGGCCTCGGGCGAAGAGGCCCTGGCCGTGGCCTGCGAGCAGCCGCCCGACTTGATCCTTTTGGACCTCATGCTGCCCGGCGTGGACGGGCTGGCGGTGTGCCAGAAGCTGCGTGCCGACCCCCGCACGGAGCACGTGGCGGTGATGATGCTGACGGCCAAGAGCGAGGAGGCCGACGTGATCCGCGGGCTGAACCTGGGGGCCACGGATTACGTCACCAAGCCGTTCAGTCCGAAGGTGCTCCTGGCGCGGGTCCGCGCGGTGCTCCGGCGGGCTGCGGCCCCGCCGCCCGCCGCCCCCGAGGAGGAGCAGCCCGAACGCCTCGAACTCCACAACATGGTGATTCATTCCGGCCGGCACGAGGTGTTGGTGGCGGGAAAGGCGGTCGAGCTCAGCTCGACCGAGTTCCGCGTGCTGCAATTCCTGGCCGGCCGGCCGGGTTGGGTCTTCAGCCGGCAGCAGATCCTGGACGGCGTTCACGGCGACAATTACGCTATTACCGACCGGGCCGTGGACGTGCAAGTCGTGGGCTTGCGGAGGAAGCTGGGGCCGGCGGGCAAGTACATCGAGACCGTCCGCGGAGTGGGCTATCGGTTCAAGGAGTAGCGGATGCGCAAGCGACGCCTGCTCTGGCAGCTCTTCTTCGCCTATTTCTGGATCACGCTGATCGCGATGGTGGGGGTGGTCCTGTACGCGTCGCAGAAGGTGCACGAGCTGTACGTGGCCGAGGCCGACTGGCGACTGGAGACCGCCGCCCGCACGTGTGAAGCCCGGCTGGGCGATCTGCTCGACGGCGGCCAGGGGCCCCTTCAGGCCCGCTGCGACGAGCTGGCCCGCACGCTCGATGCCCGCGTGACCGTGATCCTGTCCTCGGGCAGGGTGATCGCCGACAGCGCCGAGGAGCCCCGGCAGATGGAGAACCACAACGATCGCGACGAGGTGGCCGCGGCTATGGGGGGCTCGATCGGCCGCGCGACCCGCTACAGCACGACGCTGAAGCAAGACCTGCGTTACGCGGCCCTGCCCATCCTCCGCGACGGCCGGGTGGCGGGGGCCGTGCGGACGGCCATGCCGCTGCGGAAGCTCACCCAGCCGCTCGACGCCGCCTACTTGCAAATCGCCGGAGCGGGCCTGGCCGTCGCCGCGCTGCTGGCCCTGGCCAGTTTCCTGGCCTCGCGGCGGATCGTTCGGCCCCTGGAAGAAATCCGCCACGGCGCCGAACGCTTCGCCCGCGGCGAGCTCAAACATCGTCTCCCAGATTCTGACTCGGAGGAGATCGGCATGCTGGCCGAATCGCTTAACCGCATGGCGGAACAACTGGATGAACGGATTCACACGGTCCTTAGCCAGCAGAACGAGCACGAGGCCGTGCTCTCCAGCATGGAGGAGGGCGTGCTGGCCGTGGATCGCGGCGGCACGGTGCTCAGCATCAACCAGACCGGCGCCGCCCTGCTGGGCGCGGAAGCCGAGCAGCTCCGCGGCCGCAGCGTGTACGAGGTGATCCGCAAGCCGGACCTGCTGAAGTTCATCGAGACGTCGCTGGGCAGCCCCACGTCGATCGACGGCGACCTGCGCTTCTACGGCCCGGAGGAGCGCTGGCTCAACGCCCACGGCACCGTGCTGCACGACCCCCAGGGGCACAAGATCGGCGTGCTGGTCGTGCTGCACGACTTTACCCGCCTGCGGCACCTGGAGAACGTCCGCCGCGATTTCGTGGCCAACGTGTCGCACGAGCTGCGCACGCCCATCACGTCGATCAAGGGATTCGTCGAGACCCTGCTGGACGAGGAGCTGGACGACAAGCCCAACGCCCTGCGATTCCTGGGCATTGTGCTCAGGCAGGTCAATCGCCTGGACGCAATCATCAACGACCTGCTCCTGCTGTCGCGGATCGAGCGCGGGGCCGAGGACCAGACGATCGAGACCGGGCCCGAGCCGCTGGCCGAAGTCCTGGCCGCGGCCGCCGAAATGTGCGAGCAGAAGGCCACGGCCAAGTCGATCTCCGTCACCGTGCATTGCCCGGAAGACCTCGTGGCCCGCCTGAACGGGCCGCTGGTCGAGCAGGCCGTCAGCAATCTGATCGACAATGCGATCAAGTACAGCGGGGCGGAATCGCAGATCCAGGTCGAGGCCCGGCGCGAGCCGGGCGGCATCGTCATCCGCGTGCAGGACCACGGCTGCGGCATCGCCGCCAATCACCTGCCGCGGCTGTTCGAGCGCTTCTACCGCGTGGACAAGGCCCGCAGCCGCGAGCTGGGCGGGACCGGCCTGGGCCTGGCCATCGTCAAGCACATCGTCACGGCCCACCAGGGCACGGTCGAGGTGGAAAGCACCCTGGGCGTGGGGAGCACGTTCTCGATTCGCCTGCCGGGGTGAAAGTTATCGGTTGTCAGTTGTCAGCTCACAGCTAAGGCCCGGCGAAAGAACAAGTTTGACAATTGGGTGGTGCACCCGAAAACCACGCCCTTCGCTGCGCTCAGGGACGTGCCACCCTCCGGCCGGTGGACATTGTCGAAAGACCGTCTTTTTCCCCTTTTTTGCACGGATTTTGCGCCCGCCGGCCACTAATCACTATAAGGAGGGTGCCATGATGCGATTAACTTTACGGACCATGTTGGCGTACCTGGACGGCCTGCTGGAGCCGGAAGACGCCAAAGACATCGGCAAGAAGATCGAAGACAGCAAATTTGCGACGGACATGCTCAATCGGGTGCGGGACGTGATGCGTCGGCTACGTCTGACGGCCCCCCCGCTGACGGAGCGCGACCCGCTCAGCAACGCCAACACGGTGGCCGAGTATCTCGATAACGTGTTGCCGGGGGATCGCGTGGCCGAGTTCGAGGAGGTCTGCCTGAAGTCGGACGTACACTTGGCCGAGGTGGCGTCGAGCCACCAGATTCTGACGCTCGTGCTGGGCGAGGCGGCCGAGATCGACCTGGTCAGCCGGCAGCGGATGTATCAGTTGCCGCAGGTTGCGGCGACGGCCGAGGAGGAACGTCGGGCCGCGGTCGCGGCGGCGGCGGTCATTGCCGGGGACGGCGCGGCTGCGGACGCCGCTTCCCGGGGCCGGCCCAGGCCGCTTGTGCCCGCATACCTCCGCGAGCCATCGAGAAAAAGGCGCCTCCTGCCCGCCGCCGCTATGCTGCTGCTGGCCGGCGGGCTGGCCGGTCTGCTATTGATGTTCCTAGGCCAGTTCGAGCGGAACACACCGCTTGGGAACTTGATCGAGCGGGCGCGTAGCTATTTCACGGGGGCGGCCAGGCCCGAGCTGGCTGGGAACGAGCTGCAAAGCGAATTCCCGTCGGCGAAGGCCGGCCGTACGCCAGCGAAGGCTTCGGGCGTTGAAGGGGACAGTCCCAGTTTCGTCGGACGAAACTTGGGACAGTCCCCGCCCGCGGCGGCTTCGGAAGCGGCCAAACCGGCACCGGGCTCGGCTGAGTCCGCCGCGGGCCCGGCAGCCGGACCCGAGGCCAAGGGGCCGGCCGAAAAAGGGAAGGTCGGGCCGTCCGCGACGGCCATCGGACGGGCCGGCAAGCCCCCGGCGGAGAGCGCCAAACCGTCCGAGACCGCCAAACCGGCAGAGGGCGTCAAACCGACGGAGACCGCGAAGCCGGCGGAGACCGCCCAGCCGCTGAAAGTGGCCACGTTGGACGCGAAGGCCCGGATGAAAGCCGACACGCGACTCGGCCCGGAAGTGGAACGGCCGGCGGTGGGTGAGCCGCCGCCTGCGGTGCCCGGCGGGAAGGCCGGGACTCCGCCGCCCCCCGCACCGGAGGCCGCGGCCGGGGCCCGGGTGGGTCGCGTCATCTCCGACGCGCAGGACATCCTGGTGAAGGACGACGTCGCCTCGGCGGTGTGGCGCCGCGTTTCGGCGGAAGAGTTCCTGCCTGCCGGCGAGGCGCTGGTGGCCCTGCCCACCTATCGCCCGCGGGTGGTTATTTTGAGCGTGGGCGCCACGCTGGAGTTGCTGAGCGGCACGCGGATCGAGCTGACCGACGACAGCGGCCAGGGGCGGCCGGGGCTGAAGCTCTCCTACGGCCGAGTGGTGCTCAAGCCGCTGGTGCAGCCGGGGATCCGCGTCCGCGTGGCAGCCGGGCCGCGGAGCGGGAGCATTACCCTGTCGAGCGTGGAATCGGTGGCCGCGGTGGAAGTGACCCCGATTCACGAGCCGGGCAGCGATCCCGAGTCGGGGCCGTTTCACTGGTCGGTGACGCTGTACGCCGCCCGCGGCGGGTTGGTGTGGGACGAGGGCCGCGCGACGGCGGCGGTGCCCTTGACCGCCCCGGCCCGCCTGGTCCTCGTGGCCCCGCCCGCCGGTTCGCCGCCGGCCGACGCCAAGGACACGCCGAAATGGGTGGCGATCGACACGGTCAGCCCGTTGGAGCAGCGGGCCTCGGTCTTTGTGGCCCAGGCGCTGCAGCCGGAGCGCCCCGCCGGGCTGGTGTTGATGGAGTTGATCGAAGACCGGCGTAGCGAAGTGCGGCTGCTGGCGGCGCGGTGCCTGGGCTACTTGGGTCAGTGCGGCCCGCTGGTGGCCGCGCTGAACGACGAGAAGTTCAAGCGCGAGTGGCCGGCCTACATTGACCAGCTCCGGCAGGCCGTGGCCCGCGGACCGGAGGCCGCCGCCGCCGTACGCCAGGCCATGGAACGGCAGTTCGGTCAGGATTCGGCCAGCTTGTACCGCATGCTGTGGGGCTACACCGACAAGGACTTGCTCGGCGGCGAGGACACCCGGCTGGTAAAGTTCCTGGACCACGAGATCTTGGCCTTCCGGGTCCTGGCCTTCGGGAGCTTGAAAGACATTTCGGGCAACCTGGGGTCGCACTACTACCGGCCGGAATTGCCGGCCGATAAGCGTCAGCCACTGGTGCAGCGGTGGACCCAGGAGCAGGCAGCGGGCAAGATCCGGCACAGGACGCCGGAAGATAAGATCCGTGCCTCGGCCGAGTCGGCCCAGCCGGCGGCCGGCGAGCAGCCCGCGGGCGGTGAGCCGCCGGTGCCGCCGCCACCGCGGCCGGGGTCCGACCTACCGCCGGCCAAGCCCGCCGCCCCGGAGTCCGGGCCGCCGCCGCCGCCGGCGCCGCAGCCGCCGGGGGCGTAGAACGCCCGCCCGCAATCGTTCGCACTAGTTGCGGGACACCACGGCGGAGCGGATGGGTGCTCGAAGGCGAGGCGCTGGTGGAAGGTCGAGTGGCGCAAGGTCTTACTTTCGCAGGAGTTATGGGCGGTCCTGGCAATGTGGCTCTTCTCTTGCGGCATTTGGGTAGCGGCGTTCAAGTGGTAGTCCGCGGATGTACGAGACCTTCGAGCACACCGCCGACGTCGGTTTGCGAGTGCGGGCACCGGAGCTGGACACGTTGTTCGCCGAGGCCGGGCGGGGCATGTTCTCGATCATGGTGGCCAACCTGGAGGCCGTAAGGCCGATCGAGGCCGTGCAATTCGCCCTGGAGGGCGAGGGGGTCGACGTGCTCTTGCGCAGTTGGCTGGCGGAGCTGCTCTATACGTTTCAGGTCCGCCGGTTGCTGTTGTCGGAGTTCGCCCCGGCGGTGCGGCCCGGCGGTCTGACGGCCATCGCCCGCGGCGAGCCGCTGGACGCCGCGCGGCATCAGGCCGACATCGAGATCAAGGCCGTCACCTGGCACGGCCTGACCGTCCGCCGCGAGGCAGAGGGCTGGCTGGCCGAGGTGATTTTGGATATCTGAAGGGGGATTGGGGATTAGGGATTAGGGATTGGTCGTCCCGCCGGCTCAGTTCTTCGCTTGCTCGGTCTTCCTTCCGGCTGCCGCCTGGACGGCCCAGAGGTACGTGTGCGAGGCGACGTACAGGACGCCGTTGGCGACCACGGGCGTGCAATAGGCCGGGGCGCCGAGGTGGATCTCGGCCAGCAGTTTCTTCTCTTTGCCGGCGGCCATTACCAGCAGGCCCTTCTTGGTGCCCAGGTAGATCTTGCCGTCGGCCACCATCGTGGAGCCCCACACCTCGGCGCCGGTGGGCTGGGTCCAGTAGAGTTTGCCGCTGTCGGCGTCGAAGCAATACAGGCCCTCGAAGAGGTCGGCCACGTACAGCAGGCCGTCGGCGATCGAGACCGACGACAGGCTGCGGCCGATCTTGTAGTTCCAGATGCGGCCCGTGGCCGTTACGTCGCCGGTGCGGGTGGCGTCGATGCAACTGAGCATGCCCAGGCCGCGGCCGTGCGAGGGGTCCTGACCCGTCGTCACGTACACCCGATTGCGGTAGAAGACGGGCGTGGCGATGATCTCGCTGAAGCACACGCACTGGCCGTCGTTGCGGTTGCCGCGGTGTTTGCGGATGTCGCCGTCGAAGTAGGCCACCTTGCGGCCGTCGATGACCTTGTACTCCGGCGGATTGCAGTCGTAGGACCAGATTTTCTTTAGCGGCTTGGGCCGCTCGGGCAGGGCGGTCAGGGCCTCGAAGGCATAAAGCACGCCGTCGCCGCCGCCGTAGAAGATCAGCCTTCGGCCGCCCACCGTGCCCGCCGAAGGCGACGACCACTGGCCGTGGAACAGCCGCGTGCCGATCTTCTCGTCGTCCCAGGCCACCACGCGGCCGGTCCGCTTGTCGAGCACGATCAGGCTGGGGGCCAGCGGGCGGGGAACGCGGGTGTGCGAGCTGTCCACGCCGTTGGAGGTGCAGACGTAGAGGAAGTCGCCCGCGACGAGTACCGAGCAATTGGCGGCGTCTTGCACCCACACGTCCGACTGGTGGATAATGTCGTAGGTCCAGATGATGTCGGCGTCGGTGGTGCGGAGGGCGACGGGTGGCCGGCCCGGCCCGGCCATGAACTGGCCCTCGGCCTGGAACGGGCCGCGGTTCCCGCCCGCCTGGCCGTGCACGTCCAGGCACAGCACCTCGCAACGGTTGGTGACCAGGTAAACCCGATCGCCCTCGACCGTGGGCGCCGAGCAGACGCCCAGCCCCATGTTATCGAAATTGAAGGTGGGCTCGTTGGTCTCGAAGCGTGGGACGGCCAGTCGCCAGAGGAGCTTGCCGGTGGCCTCGTCCAGGCACAGGACCGCGCCGCCGCGGGTGGAATGCAGGCGTGGGTCGTCGAAGGCCTCGTCGTTGGTGCCTAGAAAGACCCGGCCGCCGGAGATGGTCGGGTTGCCGTAGGTCTGCGTGCCCAGCCGGGCGATCCACTTGACGTTCTCGGTGGTCGCCAGATCGATGCCGGCGCCTTGGGGGCTTTTCTTGCCCGGCTTGAACGATTCCGGCAGCCCCTTCTCGCCGGAGATCATGTTGCGGTCGCTATGGCCGCCCCATTGCGGCCAGTCGGCCCCACCGGCCGAGGCCGGCAACAAGCACAGGCAGAACAGACAAACAGTCGGCCACCGGGCCGGGAGCGGCCATGTCAGGATGCACATCTTACGAAGGGAATTAGCGTCAGGCGGGATCAGAACTGGGCGGGATTACACTCGGCGGGCGGGACTCAGCACGGGACTTGATTATAACTGGACTCTTGCAAATTGACCAATTGATGTCCCCTCTCTCCGGGAGAGGGGCAGGGGGTGAGGGCTCGCCGCCTTACGGGGCCCCAAGCCGGTTCCGCATGTCGGCCAGGGCGGCCTCGAGGGCTTCGCTCAGCCGCTCGGGGGCCTTGCCGCCGGCCTGGGCCATGTCGGGGCGCCCGCCGCCGCCGCCGCCCACCAGTTCGGCCGGCTGGCGAATCCACTCGACCGCGCTCAGGCCGCGATCGACCAGCTCGCGGCTCAGCCCGGCCACCAGCATCACCTTCCCCTCGTCCTGGCGGGTGCCCAGCAGGACGGCCAGCGGCGCGGTTTTGCGGCGCAGCCGGTCGATCAGCTCGCGGAGCGATTGGGCGGTGCCGCCGGGGATTTCGGCCGTCACGATCTTGACCCCCCCCACCTCGGCCGCCGCCGCCAGGAGCTGATCGGGCGAGAGGCCCTCGGCCTGGTGCCCGGCCGCCGCTTGCTTCCGCAATTGCCGCACTTCCTTGACCAGGGCCTCGACTCGCGCGGGCACCTGTTCGGCGGCCACGCGCAGGGCCAGCGCCGTCTGCTGCAAGGCCGCATGATCGCGGCGCACCGACTCCAGCGCAGAGCGGCCCGTCTGGGCCGTGATCCGCCGCGTGCCGGCCGCCACGCTCTCCTCGCCCACGATCCGCAGCAGCCCGATCTGGCCCGTGTTCTCCAAGTGCGTGCCGCCGCACAGCTCCTTACTGAACTCGCCCATCGAGACCATGCGCACCAGGTCCGTGTACTTTTCGCCGAAGAGCATCATGGCCCCGGCCTGGCGGGCCACGGCCAACGGCACCTCGCGGCAGCCGATCGCGTGCCCCTCCCAGATCCGCTCGTTCACCTCGTTTTCGATCCGCGCCAGATCGTCGGGGCTGACGGCGGCCGGGTTGGCGAAATCGAACCGCAGCCAATCCTCGTCCACCTTCGAGCCATGCTGCAAGGCGTGCTCGCCGAGCACCGTTCGCAGGGCGTAGTGCAGGAGGTGGGTGGCCGAGTGGGCGCGGCGGATGGCCTGCCGTCGCCGGGCGTTGACGCTCGCCCGAACGCGGGCCGACAGTTCGATTCGCCCGGAGCGCAGGTGCCCCACGTGCAACACCAGCGCGCCGTCCATCCGCGTATCGAGTACCTCGAAGCGGAAGCCGTCGCCCACCAGCTCGCCCGTGTCGCCCACCTGGCCGCCCATCTCGCCGTAGAACGGCGTCTGGTCGAGCACCAGGCTCACGGGCCGCTCCTGGTCGTCCTCCTGGATAGAGTCGCACAGCCGGTCGGCGGCGATGATGCCGGCCACGCGGGCGTCGTCGACCACCAGCCGATCGTAGCCCACGAAGCGCGTCTGGTGGACCACTCTCTTCAGCGCCTCGGCCGGCCCGGACTTGAACACCTCCTGCTTCTGGGTGGTCCCCGATTCCAGCCCGTGCCGCTCCATTTCTTCCTTGAAGCCCGGCCAGTCGAAGGCCAGGTTCCGCTCGGCGGCCAGGTTCTCGAACAACTCGGGCGGGAAGCCGTGGGTCTGATACATGTCGGCGGCCTCGGCCCCGGAGACCACCCCCCGCCGCTGCCGGTGCATCTCCGCGAATGTCCGCTCGATGCGGCTGAGCCCGGCGTCGATGGTCGAGAGGAAGCTCGCCTCCTCCTTTTCGATCACGCGGGCGACCCGCTGGGCGGTCTCGCTGAGCTCGGGATAGGGGCGTTTCATCAAGTCGGCCACCAGGCCCACCAATTGGTTCAGCAGCGGCTTCCGCACGCCCATTTGGTGCCCGTCCAGCACGGCGCGGCGCAGCAGGCGGCGGATGACGTAGCCCTGCTTCTTGTTGCCCGGATGCACGTTTTCGTGCACGGCCAGGGTACAGGCGCGGAGGTGATCGGCGATTCGCCGCAGGCGGCGGCCGCTGTCGCTTTCGGGCTGGTAGGGCACGCCGCAGAGCTCGCCGGCCGCCTCGACCAAGGGCCGCAGGATGTCGATGTGGAAGTTCGTCTCCACGCCCTGCAGCACCGCGGCCATGCGCTCGAAGCCCATGCCCGTATCAATGTTCTTCTTCGGCAGCGGGCGGAGGTTGTTGGGCGGGGGCCCCACGCGGTTGAACTGCGTGAACACGAGGTTCCACACCTCGACCTGGCCGAAGGGCGTCTGGACGTAGATTTCGCTGCACGGTCCGCACACGCCGTCGGGCCCCTGGCTGGGGGCGCTGGCCGGCCAGAAGTTCTCCTCCTCGCCCAGCCGTTGCAGCCGCTCCGGCGGCAGCCCGATCTCGCCGAGCCAGATCTCGGCCGCCTCGTCGTCGTCCAGGTAGATCGTAGCCGACAGCCGCTCCGGGGCCAGCCCTAGCCACGTCCGCGAGGTCAAGAACTCCCACGCCCAGTGGATCGCCTCGCGCTTGAAATAATCGCCGAAGCTGAAGTTGCCCAGCATCTCGAAGAACGTGTGGTGGTAGGGCGTGCGCCCTACGTTGTCGATGTCGCCGGTCCGCAGGCACTTCTGGCAGGTCGTCGCCCGAGTGAACTCCAGCTTGCACCGCCCGAGGAAGTGGTCCTTGAACTGGTTCATGCCGGCAGGGGTGAACAGCACAGAGGGGTCGTCCCGCGGGACCAGCACGTCGCTGGGCCGGCGGACACAGCCTTTGGACTCGAAGAACACCAGGTACTTTTCCCGCAATTCGTCGCTTTTCATAGAAATTATCACCCGCTGCTGTCTAAAATGAATGACTGCCTCCGGTCCCCTCTCCCTGTTCTAAGCTTGTCAACAGGTGTTTTCTAGGGGATGCCTATTCCATAGGTAAAGACGTTGAGCGTGTGGCTTCGGCCGCGCGCGGCC
>JBEKTY010000197.1:0-12822 GCA_049515555.1 Thermoguttaceae bacterium | reverse complement strand
GAAGAAGGCCAAGCCCGGCCACAGGCCGTAACTGGACCTTTGCAGATTATGGAGCAGTCCCCGCCGAGCCATCGCATCCGCGTTTCGGGCGACGCTCTGCTCCTCAGCGCCGCGCATTTCATTACCCTGGCCGACGGAACGTGCGAATCACTGCACGGGCATAACTATCGCATCGCGGCCGAGGTCGCCGCCCGGCTTGACGAGCACGAGTTGATCGTCGATTTCCGGGTCCTGGAGCGGCGGCTGGCGGCGATCCTGGCCGAGTTGGATCACGCCGTGCTCTTGCCGACCGGGCATCCGTCGATCCGCGTGGCGCCGGGCGAGGTGGAAGTGGAAGTGACGGCGCCCGGCCGGCGGTGGGTGTTTCCCCGCTCCGATTGCCGGTTGCTGCCGATCCGCAACACGACCGCCGAGCGGCTGGCCCAATATCTGGCCGAGCGGCTGCGGGCGGCCTTGCCATCGGGCGGCGGCCGGCCGCTGGCCGTCCAGATCGAGCTCGAGGAATCGCCCGGCCGGGCGGCGGTGTGCGAGCTGGGGCCGGAGCCGTAAGGGCGGGCGCGGGGCCGTGAGCCAATCGGGTGGCACGCCCTGAGCGCAGCGAAGGGCGTGGCGGGGAGCGCAAATCACGAATCGGGGTGGCACGCCCTGAGCGTAGCGAAGGGCGTGGCGGGGAGCGCAAATCACGCCCTTCGCTGCGCTCAGGGACGTGCCACACTTGGTGCAGTTTGAGCAGGTTATTGTTTTGCAGTCCCTAATGAGGCTTTCGACCAGGCTTCCTGTGCCGCCGATAGCGACCTATCTAGCCCACCCGGAGGGTGGCCAGCCTCCGCTGCCCCATCCCCTTGTGGCCCGCCGGGTGTAGGGATATACTAGAGGGCCTAAAATGCTTATACGCTGAAGGAGACCGACGAAGATGACAATGGACAAGAGCCTGCGGGTACGAGCCGGGATGGTTCGCTTTCGGAACGTGCTCACCCGCGACGAGCGAATACGGCGCTTGCTGCAAGCCGACCGCTGGCAGGAGGGCGGCAGCCCGCTGGGCCTGCCCAAGGTGCGGGTCTTCAAACTTGCGGTGAAGAAGAAAAAGAAGAAGAAGAAAGAGGAAGAAGGGGAAGGGGCTGAGGCCGCGGCGGCCGCCGCGCCCGCCCCCGCCGCCAAGGGAGCCAAGGGAGCCAAGAAGTAACGATGCGGATCCGCCTGGAGTACGGCCGCACCGGCCTGGAGGTAGAACTGCCGGACCGGCACGTGGTGAAGTGCCTGGGCTATCAGCCGGCCGAGCCGCTGGCCGATCCGCACGGTGCGGTCGAGCAGTCGTTGGCCGAGCCGCTGGGCACGCCATCGCTGGCCGAACTGGCCCGCGACCGCCGCAACGCCTGCATCGCCATTTGCGACGTTACCCGGCCGGTTCCCAACCGGCTGCTGTTGACGCCGCTGTTGGCCACGCTCGAATCGGCCGGCATCCCGCCCGATGAGATCCTGATCCTCGTGGCGACGGGTCTGCACCGGCCCAGCACCCGCGAGGAACGGCTGGAAATGGTCGGCCCGGAGATTGCGGAGAACTACCGCATCGAGAACCACGCCGGGCGGGACCTGGCCGCGCACAGCTTTCTGGGAAAGACGCCCCGCGGCGTGCCGGCGTGGATCGATTCCCGCTACGTGACGGCCGACTTGAAGATCACCGTGGGCCTGATCGAGCCGCACTTCATGGCCGGCTTCTCCGGCGGGCGGAAACTGATCTGCCCCGGCCTGGCGGCCCTGGAGACGATCAAGGTCTGGCACGGGCCGGAGTTCCTCGAGCATCCCAATGCCCGCGCGGGCTGCCTGGCCGGCAACCCGGTGCACGAGGAGAACACGCGGATCGGCCGCATGGCCGGCTGCGATTTCATCCTCAACGTGGTCGTCGACGACCGGGGGCAGGTCCTCTCGGTGGTGGCCGGCGACATGGAGGCGGCCTTCCTTCGCGGCGCACAGTTCGCCCGCCGCGTCACGACCGACACCGTGCCCGAGCCGGTCGATATCGTCGTCACCAGCGGCGCCGGCTACCCCTTGGACGCCACCTACTACCAATCGGTCAAGGGCATGGTGGCGGCGCTGCCCATTCTCAGCCCCGGCGGCACCATCATCCTGGCGGCCGGCATGAGCGAAGGCATCGGCAGCCCCGACTTCCAGAGCCTGTTCGACGAGAACCGTTCGCTGGACGAATTCATGCAGCGGATCCTGGGCAAGGACTACTTCGTCGTCGACCAGTGGCAGCTCGAGGAGTTCGTGCGGGCGTACCGCAAGGGCCGGGTGCGGGTCGTCACCGACGGCCTGCCGCCCGACGTGCTGCGGCGGCTGTTCGTCGAGCCGGCCGTTAGCGTCGAGGCGGCCGTTCGCGAGTCGCTGGCCCAGTACGGCTCGCAAGCCACAATTGCCGTGATCCCCAAGGGCCCCTACGTCCTGGCCGAGTTGGCCTAAATGACCTTGCGGGATTCTAGGAAAAAGGGGACAGGCACCATTTGTGCGAAGCACCCTCCGGGCCGTTCCGGCAAATGGTGCCTGTCCCCTTTTTCCCTCCCAAGATCGTGCAAGGTCATTTAGCGCAGCCCCTCCCGGTTCCGGGAAACGCTCAGCCGCTTCACGATGATCCATTCGAAGCCGGGCGATCTTTCCAAGAAGTGGCCGGTGCATCGGACCCGGCCTACGGGCAAGTGGTGTTCCCAATTCCGGAACCACTTGCGGCCGGTCACGTCGAAATACTGGTGAATGTTCTGCGGTTCACCGAACTCGCCAACCCAGGCCTCACGTGGGCAACTTATGAACACCGTCTGCACTTCCTGGACACCGCCACCACGGGCATCACGACAGCAGTAGTTTACGCCCACACTCCCGCCGAGGTGGCGCACAGCGTTGATAAGTAGGGCATGAAACCCTTGTCCCACCTTGTTGCGTCGTGTCGCCAACATGCTCTCCCTCCATTCCCGTCGTTGTGCCTTCCACCCCGGACGGCCGAGACCGTCGATTTCCCACCGGCAGATCCGTTACGACCCGTGTCGCCGGAAACTCGAGCTTTACGCGATCTGCCGCGAGGGGGCGATTGATGAGAGGCAACTTCGCGCCCGCCATTGTCCTGGGACGAATCCGCCGCCCGATGTCACACGTCGGGTGGGCGACGAACGTTTACGGAGCGTTGTACAAAGGACTTAGGCTCTCTATCCCGGATTACTGGAAATGTTGGGATGTCTTTGAAAAAACTGTGGCATTGAGGGTCGCTTTTCGTCCTTAAGATAGGGGAACCCTCCATGGAGACGCGGGATTGACGTTCCGGTGTAACCGGCGGAACTGATGGACACACTTCACAGGGTCGGTTATTATGGAGTTTGTGGACGCCGTCGCATATAATTCGAGGGTCTGTACCCGCTGCTGACGCGGCTTAGCGACAGTCTCTTCTGGCCCGTTCTGGGGGGTATTGCGAGTCGTTAGTTTAGGTTGCGTTATTTCTGACAGGGGAAGGGAACCATGGCTTACCTCATCTCGGGCATGCTGGCGCCCGAAGACGTAACCGAGGTCCCCTGCATCGGCAGGCTCCTCGACAAGGCTCGCCGGGGAGAAGCCGAGTCGCTGGGGCAACTGCTGCAGGTCTACCGCAACTACCTTACCGTGTTGGCGAGCACGCAACTCGACCGGCGGCTCCGGCGGCGTGTTAACCCGTCGGACCTCGTGCAGGAGACTATGCTGGCCGCGCATTGCGACTTCGCGAAATTCCGCGGCTGCAGCGAGCGCGAGTTGCTGGCGTGGCTTCGTCAGATATTGATCAACTGTCTGCACCATGCGATCGAAACCCATTTGAAGGCCAAGAAGCGGGACGTGCGACGCGACATTTCGGTGGAACAGGTCAGCGCGGCGCTGGACCGCTCCGTGGTCGACTTGGCGCAGGTGCTCGCCGACCAGGGGCCTTCGCCCAGCGCAGGGCTTCAGCAGCGCGAGCGCGCCGTGGCCCTGGCCGACCAGCTTGCCAAGCTCCGGCCGCAGTACCGCGACGTGATTGCGCTGCGCAACCTGCAATGCCTGTCCTTCGAGGAGGTTGCCGATCGCATGGGCCGCAAGCCGGGTGCAGTCCGCATGTTGTGGCTGCGGGCGATGGAAAAACTCAAACAGATCTACGAGCCGCTTGATTAGCCATGTACGCCTTCGACCCCCCTGACCTCAGCGCCGAGCCGCCGTTGATCCGGGGACTAACGCTCGAACAGAAAGACCGATTGACGGACGTTCTCGATCGGTATCTGGTGGCGCTGGAGAACGGCGTTCCGCAGCGTAGGGAAGAATTGTTGACGGCGCATCCGGACCTGGCGGCGCCGCTGCAAGACTACCTGGACGGCCTGGACGCCTTGCACGACGCGGCGGCCGGCTTCGGCCCTTCGGCGCACCGCCCGGCGGCGCCGGCCGCGCCGCCCAGCGGCGATGACAGACGCCTGGGCGACTTCCGGCTTCTGCGCGAGATCGGCCGCGGGGGCATGGGCGTGGTCTACGAGGCGCAGCAGATCTCGCTCGGACGGCGCGTGGCCCTGAAGGTGCTGCCCTTCGCGGCCGTCCTGGATTCCAGGCAGATCGCCCGCTTCGAGCACGAAGCACAAGCCGCAGCGCAACTGAATCACCCCAACATCGTCTCCGTGTTCGCCGTCGGCGTGGAGAGGGGAGTCCATTACTACGCGATGCAATTCATCGACGGTCAGCCGCTGGACCGCGCGATCGCCGAACTGTGCAAAGCGCGGGGGGCCGGGCCGAGCGGAAACTCTGCGCAGATCACGGGCCGGGCGGCCGATGTCGCCTGCGCCGCAACCGTCGATTTCTGCCCGTCGCCGTCCGCCGCCGGGTCGGCCGACGGCGGCGCGGAAGCGGTCGCCGACCTTGCCCCGTCCACGTGCGTCTCGTTCCTGACCGCCAAGACCGCCGACCGGCGGGAATACTTCCGCACGGCCATGCGATTGGGGATCCAAGCCGCCCAGGCGCTTCATGCGGCACACGAACATGGCGTCGTGCACCGCGACGTCAAACCGTCCAATTTATTGCTCGACGGCGACGGCAAACTGTGGGTCACCGACTTCGGGTTGGCCCGCTGCCAGACCGACGCCACTTTGACCAGGACGGGCGACGTCGTCGGCACGGTGCGCTATATGAGTCCGGAGCAGGCGCGGGGACAATCGGCCCTGGTGGACCATCGCACCGACATCTACTCGCTGGGGGCGACGTTATACGAGCTTCTGACCCTCGAGCCGGCCTTTCCCGGCGACGCCGGTCAGGGACTGCTGCGGCGGATCGAGCAGGACGAGCCGCGGCGTCTAAGGCTGCTGCAGCCCAAGATACCGGTCGACCTGGAGACCGTGGTCTTGAAGGCCATGGCGAAAGAGCGCGAGCAGCGCTACCCGACGGCTCTGGATTTCGCCGATGATTTGCGGCGCGTGCTGGAAGGCCAGCCCACCATGGCCCGCCCCCCGACCCTGCTGGACCGGCTGGGGAAATGGGGCCGCCGTCACAAACACGTCGCGGCCGCCGGCATGGCCGTTTGCCTGTGCGCCGTGCTCGGGTTGGCGGTGAGCACACTGTTGATCACCCGCGAGAAAAGCAAAGCCGTGCGGAACTACGTTCGCGCCGAGAAGCATTTCCGCGAAGCCCAGGAGGCGGTCGACTGCCTGGGCACGCGGCTGGCCGAGCGGCTGGCCGACGTGCCGGGCGCAGAGCAGGTTCGCCGGGATCTCTTGCAGGAGACGTTGCGATATTACCGCGGCTTCATCGAGCAAGCCCAGGAGAACTCGACTCTCCGCGCTGATCTGGCCCTGACCTACAACAAGATCGGCACGCTTGCCGCCGAGACCGGCTCGAGCGACGAAGCCATCGAGGCGCACGAGAACGCGATCCGTCTCTTCGAGCAACTGGCGGCCGACAATCCGCGCGAGCCGGACTACCGCTGCCGGCTGGCCGTCTCCCAGAACAATCTGGCACTGGTGCTCAGCCGGTCCGGCCGGACCGACGCCGCCCGCCGTGTCTATCACGATGCTATCCGCTTGCAGAAGGAGCTGGTCGGCGCCTCCCCTGATTCCGCGCAGTTCATCAGCGATTTGGCCCTCTCCCAGAATAACCTAGGATTGCTGCAAAGCGCAACCAGCGACACGAAAGAGGCGGAAGCCTCGTTCCACGAGGCGATCCGGCTTCAAGAGCGCCTGCTGGAGCTGGGACCGGACAATCCGGAGTACTTGCGGAACCTCGCCGCGTCGCTCAATAATCTCAGCGCGCTTCGCGGCGGCGATGAGCCGGGGCCCGCCATCGAGTTGTGCGAGCGGGCGTTGGTTCATCAAACGAAAGCCGCCCGGATCCGCCCCGGCGAGCTACGCTATAAGGCCGACCTGGCGTTGACTTACAACAACCTGGGCGCGGTGCAGTCGCGATCGGGACGGCTTGCCGAGGCGGTTGCGTCGTACGGCCACGCCGTCGAGATCCAGGGTGAGTTGATGCGGGCTGCTCCCGCCCGGAGATCCTACCGGAACGATCTTGCCGTGAGCTTCAACAACCTGGGCCTGGCACAGAGCAAGTGTCGGCAGGTGCCCGGCGCCGAGCATTCCTTCCAACAAGCCCTGGAACTGCAAGAGACGCTGGTCAGGCAGAATCCGCACGACCTCGATTTGTACAGCAGTCTGGGAGGCATCTATAACAACTTGGGTATTGTCCAGGAAGAACTCAAGCGGACGGCCGACGCGGCCCTAAGTTACAAGCGGGCGGTCGAACAGCAGCAGATCGCCAGTTCGCGCGCGCCGCAGGTCCTGCGCTATCGAGTCTTCTTGAGCAAGCACTATTACAATTACGGCCATGTCCTGCGCCGACTGGGACGTGCGGACGAGGCGGCCCGTGTGGCGCTGGCCCGAAGGGCTCTGTGGCCCAACGATCCTCAGCACCTAGTCGCTGTTGCCGAGGAATTGGCCATGGCCGCCAAGGCCCTCGGCGTTTCCCCCCGGGCGGGCATGACCGCCCAGCAGTGCGCAGAGCTCACGGTCGAAACATTGCGGCAGGCCTTGGCGGCCGGTTGGAAGCCGTCGCAGAGTTTTGACAAGATGGAGTCGTTTGTTGCGTTGAGAGGCCATCCCGGTTTTGCGAAACTCGTCAAGAATGACGGCGGATAAGGAGTCGACGCGATGGCGAGAAACCCCCGGAAGTACGTTGCCGGCCGGTGCGGTAAAGACCTGACCTATCGCCGATTGCAATTCGAGCCGCTCGACTCGCGGGCCCTGCTTTCGGCAGTCAGCCTGT
Source organism: Thermoguttaceae bacterium (assembly GCA_049515555.1). Lineage (GTDB taxonomy): Bacteria > Planctomycetota > Planctomycetia > Pirellulales > Thermoguttaceae > JBEKTY01. The sequence goes on along the minus strand of JBEKTY010000197.1, from coordinate 5,544 downwards.
TGACCCCGCTGGCACACGATACGCCGTTGTTTACCGAGTCGATGCCGGGGATGCCGGGCCCGGTGTTCGCCTCGGGGATGAGTGGGCCGAGAGACGTGCTTCCGCCCGCGGGCGGGCGGGCTGATGGCGGTGCTCTGGCAGACGCCGGCGCCGCGCTGCACTCGTTTGCCTCCACGTCGGCGGGCTTTGCGACGCGGGGCGATGTTGGCGCTGTGGAAGGTAATCCGCCGCCGCAGCCGTACCGCCCGACCGTCCTGTTCCCGGTGGAAATGTCCATAACGCCCGCCCCGGGGTCGTCCTCGGAACGATCGCCCCCTCTGGACATACTGCTGCCGGCAAGTGCTTCGCCCGAGGCGCGGACCTCCACGGAGATGGCCGACGGATGGGTCCCGGGGATGCTGGGTCTTCAGCAATCGCCGAGCGAAATGACGTTGCCGCCAGAGGACAGTTTGATCGTAGTTGTAAATTTCGTGCCTGAGCAGCATTTCCGGCCCACCGGCCAGTTCGTCGCCGCAGTCGAGTCCGTGGCAACCTCTTCACAAATGGCCCCCTTCGGACTTCCGCCCGCTGTCGGCAGAGAGGTAGTCGCGCCGAAGGGTATGACACTGACCCTGCCTCAGGCGTCGCTGGGAAGCAGTTCGCTCGCCGGAGGTGGTTTGGCCGGTTTGCCTGTCGCCGCCTCGGTCGCCGCGATGGAAGGGACTCCCGATCGCACCACTTCGACCGGCGCGATCGCTGGCAGGTCGGCGGAAGGCGGCTTTGTCGAAATCGATACTTTGCGCAGGAAATCCTCTCCTACGCTTGAGCCTGCGCAGCAAGGGCCGTCGTGGGACTCTCCGCTGCCGCAGCCGCACGAGCCCATCGCCGGAGAGCCTAACACCGACCACCAGCGGCAGGATGGGCCGCAGGGCGCCGCGGTTGATGATCGGCCGGTGGGTGATCGCGTCGATGCGTTGACCGACGCGGCGGATTCTGCATCCGGGTCCGACCGGACATTCAATGCGGAAGAAGGGGGCCTGGTTGAATTGGCCTCGGCTTACCCGTCGGCCAATGTCCCGCCCGTTTCAGCGGCCGCGATCGACCCAGCCGAACGAGGAATGCCGGCGGACGTTAAGGAAATACGCCTGGATAACGGGATCGGCCGGTTCCAGGCATTCGAGTTGGCCAGCGCGCCTGCTCAATCTACCGGCGATGCCGATCCGGCAATGAAAGCGACAGGCAAAGCCGCCCTGTTGCCGGAAGCCAGCCCGCCGGCATTCATCCCCGATGTCCCGTCAACGGGAAAGTCCGGCCCTTTGAGCCGATTGCGGGTGGGAACGGCGGAGCGCGCCGGCTCTTTGCCCCTGCTCGCGGTGGTTTCTTTGCTGGTTGCTATCGACGGGATTCACCGGGAAGAGACCCCAGCGGAGCGTCGGCGCCGCGGCCCGGCCGAACTGGAGGCCTGGCGAGCAAGTTCGCCGCGTTGAGCGCCGGGTGCCACGGTTGGTTTGCCCAACCGTGTTCTTCGCACTGCTGGACAAGCCAGCGGTGGCACGCCGGGTGCCACGGTTGGCTTGCCCAACCGTGTTCTCCGCACTGCTGGACAAGCCAGCAGTGGCATGCCGGGTGCCACGGTTGGCTTGCCCAACCGTGTTTCCCGCACTGCTGGGCAAGCCAGCAGTGGCACCAACCCGCCAAATTGGATGTGCCAGACCTCAAGCGATAGTTGCGCTCCAGCAAGGGGGTGAAACGCTATAACCAGACGACGTGTGTGACATTTCCGCGTCGCGTTCGTCCTTTGGATGTAGCGGGGTCGGCACGCAAAAAAGGGAGAAGAGACTATGTTAGGCAGTCTGCGCATGGGGACGTGGCGGCCGCGAGGGAAGAGGCAAGGGAAGCACCCCGGGAATCGCCCCTCCAAGCCGCACAGGTGGGGCGACGCTCGGCTGCGAGTTGAATCGCTTGAGGACCGGCGAATGCTCTCCTTTTCGCCATGGTTCACGGCGTTTCCGGCCGGCCACCCCCATGCCGCAGCCACCTCGCCGGCCGTGGCCGTCAGCGTACAGAACTGGGCCAGCACGTCGTCTTATGGCCAGGCAGTCGAGCTGACGGCCACGGTCGCGGGTGCGACCACCGGTAGTGTGGAGTTCTTTGACGGAACCACGCAGTTGAGCACCGCGGTGAACGTCTCCGGCCGGGGGATCGCGAATTACGTTACGAGCACTTTAGCCGTGGGCACCCACGCAATTACCGCCCAGTACTTTGCGTCCGGCGCGGCGGTGGCCAGCGCCACCTCCACGGCCGTCCCGGAAACCGTTAATGCCGCCTCAATCATCCCGGTCAGCTTGCGCGGCGGGGCGATGCTCACCATCGATATCACGCAGGCCCTGAACTCCACCGCCGGCACCCTCACCGAAAGCGGCGCCGGCGTTACTTACGTCGACAGCGCCCGCAACATCAATCTCACCAGCACGTCGATCACCTCGGTGCTCTTCAGCTCCAACGGCTATCAAGCTGAGATTACCGCAGCGGGCAACAACGTAACCACTGATTCCAGCGGGAACACGGTCACCACGCCCGTCAACTTCACCTTGATTGTCAGCAGCGGCAGCGGCCAAGGATACTCCCTGCCCAGCGCCAACATCTCAATCACGGGCAGCGGCATCAGTTACCGGCGGTCGGGGACGGTCAGCAGCGGCAGCATCTCGGTCAACGCGACGACGGCCAGTATCACCTCGATCTTGCCCTCGACCAGTGACGGCGGCGGCCCCAGTGGCCGGCAAGGCGGCTGGGGTGGCGGCGGTGGTCCTGGCTGTGGACGGGGCGGCTGGGGTGGCGGCGGTGGTCCTGGCGGCGGACAGGGCGGCTGGGGTGACGGCGGTCAAGGCAGCGGCGGATCGGGCTCCACCGGTACGGGCTCGGGCAGCGGCGGATCGGGTTCCACCGGCACGGGTTCCACGGGTACGGGTTCCACGGGTACGGGTTCCACGGGTACGGGTTCCACGGGTACGGGTTCCACCGGCACGGGCTCGACCGGTACGGGTTCCACCGGCACGGGATCTGGCGGCAGCGGATCAGGCAGATCCAGCTCCACAACCACGACCAGCTCCAACTGGTCCGGTTATGCAGCGGAAACGAACTTGAACGGCGCCGCCTCCGGGTCGGTGACGGCCGTCAACGGCACGTGGAAAGTGCCAACGGCCACGGCCAACGGCAGCACGAGCACCGCCTACTCTTCGGTTTGGGTCGGGATCGACGGCTATAGCTCGTCTTCGGTCGAGCAGATCGGGACCGACTCGGACATCGTCAACGGCCAGGCCCAGTACTACGTGTGGTACGAAATGTATCCGTCGGCCTCGGAGAACGTGACCGGCATGACGATTTCCGCCGGCGACACGATCAACGCCTCGGTGACGTACCTGACTTCCGGCGCGCACGCGGGCCAATTCCAGTTGACCATTACCGATGCCAGCAAGACCAACGATACGTTCACAATCTACCAAACAGCTTCCTCGGCGGCGCGGTCGTCGGCCGAATGGGTGGTCGAAGCGCCTTCGTCCACGTCAGGCGTCTTGCCGCTGGCCAACTTCGGGTCCGTAACGTTCACCAACGCGACGGCCACGATCAACGGGAAGACGGGCCCCATCGACAGCTCGACCTGGCAGAATGCCTCGATCAACATGGCTTCCGGGTCGACGGTTGAGGCGTCGACCTCCGGCCTCACCGATTCCGGAGCAGCGTCGAGTTTCACGGTTGCCCACAACGCGTCCAGCGCGGTGACGCCTTACTCTTACAACACCTTGCAGACGTGGCAACACCGCTCCACCGTGCGGCAATCCAACGTGGCGCCTATCGTAGGTTCTTCGAGCGGCAGGTCGTTACAGCCGGCCTTCCAGTACGATCCCGACCTTCGCGCCAGGGACGCGATTTTCGCAATGCTTGACGAATTTCGCGCCTAAATGACCTTGCACGATCTTGGGAGGGAAAAAGGGGACAGGCCCCATTTGCCGGAACGGCCCGGAGGGTGTTTCGCACAAAGGGTGCCTGTCCCCTTTTTCCCGGAATCCCGCAAGGTCATTTAGCGCACGACGAAGTTCACCATCCGCCCGGGGACGACGATGAGCTTGACCACGCTCTTGCCGGCCAGCAGTGCGGCGACGTGCGGGTAGTCGACGGCCCGCTGCCCGACGTGCTCAGGCGGCTCTTCGTCGAGCCGGCCGTTAGCATCGAGGCGGCCGTTCAGGAGTCGCTGGCCCAGTACGGCCCGCGTGTCACAATCGCCGTGACCCCCAAGGGTCCCTATATCCTGGCCGACTTGGCCAAGTGCCGGCCGTTCGAGCCATCCGCATCAAGCGATGCCAACGGCCCGAACCACTGGCCAAAGGCGGGCGGTCTGTCTTTTCGTCCCGTTTCCGTCGGGGAGAGGGCAGAGCGAGGGCCTTTCGCGTTCCGGTCCCCTCTCCATCCGGTCGATGGTATGGTGACGGCCTTGTGCGGCAAGGAGTTACGTCGACCGGTTGCCCTTCCGCGGTTGGATGTACGCTCATTAGCTTGCGGCCCGGCGCTCTCCGTCTTCAGGGGATTTCCCACCGTCCGAAGGCATCCCCCACAGCCCCTTTCGCACTCCAAGATTTTCGGCCCAAACTCTCGGCGTCCTGGTTTGCTCTCCTCGGGCCTAACAACCCGGTTGTTCCCGCTGACCGAGAGCAATCCTACAGAACTACGGGTTGCCAGACTGGCTAATTATAGGCAACGTGATAGAATTTGCTTTGAGGAATTACTGTCGCGTCTGTTTCTACCGCAGTAGAGGGAGTCGCCTCATGCCGATCAATCAGACTCCTACCCTGGAAGCGGATGCTGCTCTGTCGCAGCTGGTTCGTCAAGCCGACCCCATCCTCCAGGAGAATCTGCCGCAGACCGCGAGTGCACTTTGGGATCTAAGGCGTGACCATCGCCCCCTTCTCATCCTCGCCCTCTCCGACCCTTTCGGCTACGTTACTGGCCAGCTTGATCCCGGCGAATTGGCCGACCACGCCCACCTTCGGCGGCGCTTCTACGATCTGGTCGGCGAACTCGTTTACGCCGTCCGCCGAACGCGCATTGAGATCCGAGACGCATTCACCTCCTCCCAGGAAATCGCGGACTTTCAGAACCGCGTCAACGCCATTCCCGACATCGCTAACAAGCGGCTCAGGCTATTTGACAGCATCCATATGCTGCCGGATCGACCCGGGGCGTTCTTGATCACGGATTTTGCAGTTGAGGTTGACGCCGACGTGGCAGACCAGGTTCGGGATGCAATTCGCGCCAGCGGCTTCAATCTGCGAGGCGACGCGTTGTTGCAACGCCGCGGTATCCGCGATCGTGTGAAAGAACTAGTGGATCGGCACCGGCGTGACCCGCATCAAACACCGAGCCATGCCATTTGCTTCAACCTGTCGGACCCTAGTATTACTGCGCAAGATTGATATTGCATGAATTGGCGAAATTGGCGAATCTATAGGCGTTCTGCTTCACCAAGGAGGCCGTGGCATGGACGCCGATCAGATTCGCAAGTTGAAACCG
>JBEKTY010000196.1:0-12882 GCA_049515555.1 Thermoguttaceae bacterium | reverse complement strand
ATGAAATGCGCGGCGCTGAGGAGCAGAGCGTCGCCCGAAACGCGGATGCGATGGCTCGGCGGGGACTGCTCCATAATCTGCAAAGGTCCAGTTACGGCCTGTGGCCGGGCTTGGCCTTCTTCGCGCCCGTCCCGTGGTCCGAGTCTTCGGGGTCCTCGAAAATCTTCTGCAAGTCGTCCTTGTCCTTGGTCTTGACGCGCTTGTCGGGTGGCGGCGGCTTCGTCTGATCGTTCGGTTGTTTCACGAAATCGTCGAACACGGCCCTATCCTGCAACTCGTCGTGGATCACGAGGTTGCCGGCCCTGTCCATCACCACGAGCTCGCCAGGCCGGGTCAGCGTCACGTCGCCGTGCGGCAAGTGCTCTCCGCCGGTCATGTCCACCACGAGCTGCTCAGTGACGTAATCGACCGGAACCGACGTGGGCCCGTCGCTGTCCAAGAGCGAGCGGGGTCCCACCGGCTTCTTGCCTTGCCCCGGCCGGGGCGGCTTGGCAATCGTGAAATGGCAGCCCGGAAAATCGGCCACTTTGCCGATCACGATCGGGAATTCGCCATGGGCCTTGACCCCTCGTTTTTCGGCCCAGGCCGTGACCCAAACCATGCCCGCCGGTTCGGCCGCACCCCGCCGCGGCTTGACCTGCTGCACCAGCAATTCGACGTCGTCGGGCACGGCGATGGGATCCGAGGGCTCCGACCACTTGGCCTCCCGCTCGTCGATCTTCACGCCGATGATGTTCTTGTTGGCGTCCTTGGTGACCTCTTTCTGGCCGAGCCAGGGGGGCTTGGCGAGTCCCGGGTCGACCAGGTATTCGGTCGGCAGACCGAAATTCGGATTCTTGAGCACGAGGAAGACGCGATAGCGGTACTGCTTTCCCGGCTTGACGTCGAAATCGAAGAAGCGGAAGAGCAGATAGTTGGGCCCCTGCGGCTCGGCACTGGCCGTGGTGCGTGGCACGGCGGGTCCGACCCGCTCTTCCTTGCCGTCGTCGTCTAAGCCGCCGGGGTTGGCGGGGCCGCGGCCCGCATCGCCCGGCACCGGGGCAAGACCGGGGTGCGGTGGCGCTACGACACCGGCGGGCCCCGCACCACGCTGCTGGCCCGGGCCGCCTCCTTCTTCTGCCGCTAGCACGGGGATCAGCGGACCGCAGGCCGCCTCCTCCCCCCAGGCTGCATCAGTCCGCGACGGCAGCGGGAAAGTGAGCGCCGGATGGACCAGCTTCGGATCGACGATCTCCGTTTCGGCTCGATGCCAGTTCTCGGCCGCCTTTTTCATCGTCGTCGTGCTGACGTAGAAGTTCGACCAATTGAGCTGCCCGCCGGTGGTCTCGGCCCCCACTTCGGCCCGCTCGACGAAAAAGCCCAGGTACTCCGGTTGATCGTGGTCGCCTTTGTAGCTGGCCGTCTGGTAACAGCTCTTGTAATCGTCGCTCTGCTCTTTGATTGGCACCGCGCCGACCAGGAGGACCCAGCGCTGCCCGCGAACCGCCTCGGGGGCGGCGGGCGGGGGGGCGGGTTTATTACGCTTCCGTGAGTCGATAACCACCGGCGGCGGTGCGGCGGCCGCGCCGGCCGTCGCGGCCAACGCTCCGCGGCCCGCCTCGCCATGCAGGTTCTTCACCGGCAAGACCCGCGGTCCGTCTCGGCGGCGGACCGCCGGCTGCGGCGGAATCCAGAGCGGAACATTCCACGCGTAGTCGCGCGGGTCGAGCCCCCTCCCTTTTCCGCCCGGGTTGGGGTCGATCTCCGGGACCTTGCACTCGTAATCGCCGAGCGCGTCGGGCCCTCTTTCGATGCGGCTGGTCGCCCGCGACACCGCCTCGTCCAAGGCCGTCGGTCTCTGCTCGTACCCCTTCCGCGACAACGATTCGTAGGCAGCCACCAGGAAGAACAGGATCACGCCGCCGATGACCATCTTCTCGACATGATCGAGGAAGAACTGCTGGATCCGCCTGCTGTCGAACTTGAGTTTGACTTTCATGGCCGGCCTCCTTTGGCGCTCGGGGCGCCGGCGGGTGCAGCGGGTGCGGGGGCCGCCGCGGGCGGTGCGCCGGGGCCAGGCGGCACACCGGGCGCCGGGGCGGGCGAAACGGCGGGGGCCCGAGCGGGCACCGGAGCGGGCGCGGGCGCCGGGGTGGCGGGCGGCACCACTGGGGCGGCCTGCTTCGCGCTGGCCCCGGTGGCCGCGGCCACCGAGCCGCCGGCCGTACCCGTGCCCAGCCTGCTCCGATCGGGAGGATTGTAAATGTAAATAATGCCGCGGATCTCGACGGGGATCGGCGGAACGGCGGGGTCCAGGGCTTCGTCTTCCTGGTTCTCCGCGGCGCCGCCCAGACCCATCGGGCCGGGGGGCGCTCCGGGCCGGCCGGCCCCCGGCAGGTGCCCGGCCGCTCCAGAGCCCAGGCGCGGCCCCTGCGGGGATGAGCCGCCGCCCGACCCCCCTTCGCCCAGGTCAAAGGGCTCCGAATCCTTGGCCAGGACCCGCACCGCCCGGACCTCGATCGGCATGTTCGAATTGGCGCACTCGGCCAGGAGTTTGGGGATGGCCTTCTGCTCGATAATGACCTGGAGATCGATGGGCATCATGCGGAATTCGGCATACGGCTGCTGCGTCGGGTCGGCCAGGGGCTTGCCCTTATCGTCCACGTAGCGGCCGGCCAGGGGCGATTTTTCGGCCGTACCGCCCGGGCCGGAGGCGCCGTGGGCCAGCGGGTTGACGCCCGCCGCCCCGGCCCCCATCGGTCCCCCGGCCGCCCCGCCCGCCGCCTGACTCCCCAGCAACGCCACCGGCTGCTGGCTCGCTTCCCACACCTGCACCGCGTCCTGACCGATCTCCAAGGCCCTGATCCGCTTGACGGCGGCCGCCCGGTGGTCAATCGGCTTGATGTACTTCCTATCGTCGGGGCTGGTGTTGTTCGTGTTGCGGATGACGCGCAGCAGGGCCTCGTAAACCCACAGGTCCTCCTGGGCCAGCATGACGTCGAGCGTGCTGGGGGTGGTTCGCCATTGCGTGAAGCGGCTGATCAGGCGTTGGGCATCGACTTCGTCCCAATCCACGATGCCCTCCATACGCACGCCTGCCTGCCCGGCGCCGCCTGCCGCGGTGCCCATGCCGCCGCGCGACCTGTTGCCCGTATCGACCGGCGTTCCATCCTCGTTGACCTCCTGGCGGCGATCGATGATCCGAAACAGGGTGGGGAAATGCTCCTTGATGTGGTACAGAAACGTATCGCGGTACTTGGGGTCCATCTCGTCGCTGGGCCCCAACTTTTCCAGCGGCCCCCAACGCTTGTCGAACTCACGCTGGAAACCCTCCTTCTGCACCAGGGCCTTGGGGAGCGGGTTCTGGTCCCGCTGCTCGGCATACAGCCGCTTCCACACCTCCCGCACGTTGTCCACCAGGTTGTTCTTCTCGTTGGGGGCCGAGGGGTCCGTCGACACGCCGTGCCGGGACTGGATGCCGCGAATGGTCTTGTCGTTGGGATGCTTCACGTCGGCGCCGATCGAAACCACCTTCGTGGTCTTGTTCTGCAGGTCGGTCTTTCGCTTGGCGAAATGGGCCGACATGTCGTTGGCGGCCTTGCTCCAACTCAGCAGCGACAGGCTGAGAATGACCAGGCACAGGAGCCAGAAATGGTGTTTCTGGAGAACGGCCAAGGTGATCTTGATTTTGTCCATGATCGTGGGGCTAGCGCGTAAGCGGGTTGGTGGGTTTATCGCCGCCTTGCTCGGCGGGCGCCGCGGGGTTCCACACGAACTGGATGCGGAAATCGAACCGCGACAGCAGCATCTTGTCCTCCGCGGCGGGTCCGGCCGGCTCGGTGCCCCCGGGCTTGAGGCCCGGCCCCAAGTTGTGGCCCGAGGTCCGCATCGCCCGGGGGGCGACGATCTCTTCAGACTCGACCCGGCCGGGCTTCAGCAACACGGGATAGACCCCGCCCAAGCTCCGCACGGGGCCCGTGGCGAGGTTCTTCAGCAGGGTGTTCTTGACGTATTCGGCCCCTTGCAGCTCGCCGGAGTTGTGGTAATGGTAGCCGACCAACTGGACGATCATGCCCGGGCCGGCCGGGCCGGCATCGGCCGCCTCGCCGCCCGCGCCCGGGGCGGTCGCGCCGGGTGCGGTCCCGCCCGGCGGCGCCCCGCCCAGGGGAACGTACCACGGCTTGACCCCCGCAAACCACTTCGACAGGTCGTCTACCTGCTGGCAGTCGATGTTGGTGATCTGCACCTGGTTCCGCTCGGCGACGTCCTTGGGCGGCGGCTTCGAGAACTCCCCCGGCGGAGTCTGGTCGACGGCCCGGGGCGGATTGGAACCTGTCGCCACGACGGCCCACTGATGGGGCGGCAGGCTTTCATTGATGGCCCGCAGCAAGGCCAGCCACCGCGTCCGCCCCTCGACGTTGCTCACGAGGTGCTTACCGATGTTTTCGGTGTCGCGGAACATGCCGACCGCCGTCTCCGCCCGCTTCTTCAGGGTGTCGGACTGCCCGCTGACTCGCGTGGCGCCGTCCTCGGCCGTCTTCCACATGCCCTCGTTCACCGTGCCGAGCTGCAGCGAATAGGAGGCGAAGCTGACGCTGCAGGCGAGCATGATCAGGGCGGCGGCTGCCACGGCCCAGGGCTTCTTCTCCCGGATCAGCCGGTCGCGGCTGATTTCGCGGGGCAGGAGGTTCGTCTTCAGCCCGCCCAGCCCCAGGGCCTGCAGGACCAGACCGTAGCACACGCCGAAGGAGAGGATGTTCTCCTTGAAGGCCGGGGTGCCCAGCACCTCGGGGCCGATCAGGCCGCGGAACGCCTCTACGCGCTGGATGTCGAAGCCTAGGCTTTGGGCCAGGTACCGCCGCAAACCGGGCAATTTGAAGGCGTTGCCCAAGGCAATCACGCGGCTGATCTTGGCCGCCCGATCGATGTTCGTGAAATAACCCAGCGAGCGCTGCAACTCGGTCTGCAGATCGTTGAACACCGGCCGCATGGCCTGGAAGACGGCCTTCGGATCCTGGGCGGTGGTCGCGTTCCGCTTCAGGTGCTCGGCCTTGGCGAAGGTGAGTTTCAGGTCCTTGGTCAGGGCCTTGGTAAAGTGGCTCCCGCCCAGCGGCACGCTCCGCTGCCAGACGCGGTAGCCGTTGGTCACCACCAGGTCGCTGGCGTCGGTGCCCAGCGAGACGACGACCACCGATTCGGGCGGATTCTCCGGGTCGTACTCGTCGGGGGGCGGCAGGTCGTGCAACTGGTCGAACAGCACGTAGTTGTACAAGGCCAGCGGCGTGAGCTGCACGATATCGACCTCGATTCCCGCCTCCCGGAAGGGCTCCAGGGCCCGGAATACGGCGTCGCGCTTCATGGCGAACAGCCCGATCTCCGTCTCCAGCACGAACCCTTCTTCTTCCGCCCCGCCGCCCATCCGCTGGTAATCCCAGATCACGTCGTTCAGATCGAAGGGGATCTGCTGCCGGGCTTCGTAGCGGACGATGTCGGGGATCTTCCGCGCCTCGACGGGGGGCAGCTTGATGAACCGCGCCAACCCGCTCTGCCCCGACACGGAAACCGCCACCCGCGCGTCACGCACCACGTTCCGCGACAGGAACTGCTTCAGCGCCTCGGCGATCAACTCCGTCGGATTGGCGTCGGGCTGGGTCAGGATCTTCGGGTACTCGATGAAGTCGAAGGCCTCGACGACCACCTTGTCGGGCTCCTGGTGCGCCCGGCAGCGCATCGCCTTCAACGCACACTGACCGATGTCGATTCCCCATACCGCGCTCGTTCTGGCCATTGCGATTGGTCTCCCTCGGCCTCGCCGGCGCCCTGCCGCGGGCGGAACCCCGATCCCGCTTCTTCCAATTCTGTTCCGTACCGCCTCACCACATGCGACAGCCCCCAGGCCTGAAGCGGCCTGTCCAGAGAGGACCGGAAAGGGACTATCTCACCTAACTATTTACCAATGTATCCCCGCGCAGGCGGCCATGTCAACCGATATGACTCGACTTCCGGGGAGTTAGGAGTTAGAAGTTAGGAGTTAGGAGTTAGAATGGGACGTACAGTAACCGCCGAAGTCATTTCGGGATTGGATTGTGCGGCAGCCGTTCCAACCCCTAGGTTCCAGCTTCCAACCCTTTAGGAGGGGACGAGCCGCCGAGGTCGTTTTCGCTTGCGGCACACGCCGCCACCCTAACTCCTAACTCCGAACTCCTAGTTTCTAACTCCTATTTCTACATGCATTTCGATCACTTGACCGCGCTCATGCCTTGCCAAACCCCGGAGAACTCGGCGCCCGGCCGTGCGGCCGCAGAGGCCGACGAGGTGCTCTCGGCCTGGTCTGCGCTGTGGCAGCCGGCGTTGATCGCGGCCGCGGGCAGCATGCCCCGCTGGCTCTCGGCCGAAACGCCGCCGGCCGAGCCGGCTGGCCACCTGATCCTGGTGCCCCCTTGTGCCGAACCCTTGCTGCCGGCCGGCTGGCTGGCCGAGACGGAAGCGGCGGGGGCCCGGGTGCTGCACCAGCTCCGCGATCGGGCGGAAATGACCGCCGCCGCACGGGCCCAGCTCGAGCCCCAGCCGGCCGGCCCGACCACGTTCGACCCGGAATTGGCCGACGACTTCCCGGCCCTGGCTTACTGCCATTTCGCGATCGAAATGCTCACCCGGCAGATGCGATACATGAGCAGCCTGGACGAGGCCGGATTCGAGCGGGAGGTGGTGGCCGCGGCCCGGGCGTTGTGCCAGGGCGACGCCCCCGAGGCTCGCAACCGCCTCCAGGCCGCCTTCGACCTGCTCCACACGGCCCGCGAATATTTCTATCCCATCGAGGCCTACCTGCTCGACTTGACCTTGGTTGCCGGTACGACGCTGGGCCCGTCGTTGCGGGCCGAGTTGGCCGCCGGCCGGCCGGCCAATTTCCTGATCTGCGGCGAGCTGGTCGAGGAGTTGTCCTCGCGCGAGCCGGCATCGCTGGCGGCCCTGCGCCAGGCTCTTGAGGCCGGCACCGCGGCCCTGGTGGGCGGCGAGCTGCGCCAGCTCGAGCTGCCGCTCTTGGGACCCGAGGCCATCCGCCGCCAACTCGTCCGCGGACTGGAGGCCTACCAGCGATGCCTCGGCACGCGGCCGGTCGTGTTCGGCCGCCGCCGCTTCGGCATGACGCCGCTCTTGCCGCAGATCCTCGCGCAACTGGGTTTTCGCGGCGCAATGCACGCCACGCTGGACGACGGCCGCTTCCCCGCCGACCCCCAGGCCCGTATCCGCTGGGAAGGAATCGACGGCTCGGTGCTGGATGCGATCCTCCGCGTGCCTTCCGACGTCAGCCGGGCCGAGGCCTTCTACGGGCTGCCCCAATCGCTGGGCAACGGCATGGACATGGACCACCTGGCCACGGCCGTGCTGGCCCATTGGCCGGGCCGAACCAGCCCCTGGTACCGCGACTTCCAGCGCATCGGCCGCTACACCGCCGTGCTGGGCTCGTTTGTCACGGTCAACGACTATTTCGAGCGGACCGGCATGGCGGGCCAGCAGAAGATGCTCCAGGCCGACCAGTACCGCTCGCCGTACCTCGTGCAAGACGTGGCCATCGGCCGGCGGGACCCGATCTCCCGCTGGGTCCGCTACTTCGCTCGTCGGGCGGCGGGCGAGGCCGCCCAGACGCTCGAGGCCCTCGGCACGCTCGCCGCCGGCCCCGCCGCGGCTTGCCCGCCGCTGGGCCAGGCCCAGACGGCCCAGCCCCCGGATCTGCTCGACGCGATTGACGACTCGTTGGCCAGCGAGCCGGCCGACGAGGCGGCGCTGGACCGGCGAATCAGCGTAGAACTTGAGACCGCCGCCGGCCGGCTGGCCCGATCCATAAGCGGCGCCGCGAGCGGGCCGGCGGGTGGAGTCCTATTGCTTAACCCATGGAGCTTCCCCCGGCAGTGGGAATCAGCGGTCAGCCGTCAGCCGTCAGCGGTCAGCAGTTCAACCCTTATCCCCTCAACCCCTCAACCCCTCAATCCCTCAACCCCTCAACCCCTCAACCCCTCCGCCCTCCACGACATTCCGCCGCTGGGGTTTGCGTGGGTCGGGCCAGACTGCGAAGCGGCCGCTGCCGCCAAGCCGGAACCGCGGAAGTGGGGTCTTTTTCGACCCCGCCCGGCCGAGCCGCCAACCCTGGCCAAACTCGTCGTCGCCCCGCACCCGATTGCGGCCGAGGGGCCGGGGGCGAGGGTTTCACACTCCCCCCTCCCTCCGGGAGATGGGCAGGGGGTGAGGGCCGATGGACGCGCCGGCCAGCCCTCGGCGCCGCCCGAAACACGAAGCCCACCATCGGGCGCCGTTTTGCACAACGAGCTGTTCGAGCTGACCATCGATCCGGCCAGCGGGGCCATCCGCTCGATCTTCGACTACCAAAGCCGCGGTCCCCGCCTGGCCCAGCAGCTTGCCATGCGGCTGTGTGGCGGGCCGGCCGACCGCGACGAGGCATATTCGATCATGGCGGCCGACGAAGTGACCGTGACCTCGCCGGGACCCGTGCTGGGTGAGGTGCTGGTCCGAGGCCGCCTGCTGGACCGCCAGGGGCAGCCGTTGGCCGGCTTCCGGCAGACGACCCGGGTGCGGCGGGGCAGCCGCGTCATCGAGCTGCTGATCGAGTTGGACGTGGGCCGGGTTCCCGAGCCCGACCCGTGGAATTCCTATTACGCCGCCCGCTTCGCCTGGCCCGGCGCCGAGGCGGTCCTGCACCGGGGCGTGAACCAGGCGAACCTGCCCACCGAGGCCACGCAACTCGAATCGCCCCACTTCATCGAGATTCGCGCCGACCGGCGGCGGACGACGCTGCTTACCGGCGGCCTGCCGTACCATCGGCGGATCGGGCCGCGGAAGCTGGATTCGCTGCTGGTGGTGCGGGGCGAATCGGCCCGCACGTTCCGCCTCGCCGTAGCGGTCGATGCGCCGCAGCCGATCGCCGCGGCCCTGGATTTCCTGGCCCCGGCCAGTGTCCGCTGGGGGCTGGCCCGGCCCGCGCAGCCCTCGGGCTGGCTGTTCCATCTCGATGCCCGCAACGTCCTGGCCACGCACTGGGAGCCGCTGGCGATCGACGGCCGCTGCCAGGGCTTCCGTGTCCGCCTGCTGGAGACCGAGGGCCGCCGCGTGGCCCTCGGCCTACGCTCGTTCCGCAGCCTGCAATCGGCGTACAAAGTCGCCGTGCCCGGCCAGCCGCCCAGCGGCCTGAGCATCGAGGGCGACCGGCTCAGCGTCGAGCTGGGACCCTACGAATGGGCCGAGGTGGAAGCGCAGTTCGCGTAGGACGCTGGGTGCCACTGCTGGCTTGTCCAGCAGTGTGTGCCCACTGGTGATTCGACACTGCTGGACAAGCCTGCAGTGGCACCCCAAGATCATAAAGTCGCATCCGGGTGGAGCAGTAGACTATGACAGTTCCCGCACGGTTTCCGCTTGCGACTGGTCGCAATCGATGGGCCGAAGGTCTCCCAGCGAGCCCAGGGCCAGGATCTGCGGCCATTTCCAGGCGGCGCCCAGTACGACCAGAATCGTGCCGATGCCGCCGCCTACGACCGAGAGCACCGCACTGTTGAGCAGCCAGGCGGTCAGGCCCGATTCCAGTCCGCCCAGGTCGTTCGAGGCCACGATGAACACATTGTTCACGGCTGAGACGCGGCCGCGCATGGCGTCGGGGGTGAGCATCTGGACCAGCGTGTGGCGGACCACGACGCTGATGTTGTCCAAGGCCCCCACCCAGAACATGGCGGCCAGCGAGAGATAAAAATTTTTCGACAGGCCGAAGACGATCGTAGCCACGCCGAAGCCGGCGACGGCCCACAGCATGGCGCGGCCGGCCCGGGCGATGGGTCGAGTGTGCGTCAGTACAATCGCCATGAAAATGGCGCCGGCCGCCTCCGCCGAGCGCAGATACCCCACCGCCGACGGGCCGAAATGCAAAATGTCCTTGGCGAACACCGGCAACAGGTAATCGGCGCCACCCAACAGGACCGCGAACAGGTCCAGCGTGATGGTAGCCAAGATCGGCGTCTGGTTCCATACGAAGCGGACCCCGGCCATCAGGCTCTCGACCGAGATCGAGGGCTGAGAGGGCCGGTGCCGCGCGGCGGGCAGCAGCAGCATCCCGGCCCAGGCCAGCAGGCGGCTGGCCACGACCACCAGCAAGGCCAGGGGCACGCCGTGTGGCAATTCGACCAGCGCGCCGCCGAGGGCCGGCCCAACCATCGAGGCGATATGGAATACGCTGCTGTTCCACGCCACGGCGTTGCTGAAGCCCTCGGCCGGAACGATCCACGGCAGCAACGCCGATCGCGACGGTGAGCCGAAGGCCTGGGCAACGGCGCTGAGCAACAGGAGCGAATATATCCACGTCGCCGGGCAATGGAAGTAGCACGCGACGGCCAGCGCCACCGAGACCAGCATTGTCACGGCCAGCGTGGCCGCCACCACCAGCCGGCGGTCCAAGCGATCGGCGATTTGCCCCCCCGGAATGGCCAGCACCATCACCGGTAGGGCCTGCACCAATCCCAGGAAGCCCAAGGCCAAGGCCCCTTCCTTCGCCGCGTAATTTAAGCCGTAGATGATGTACACGCCGATCGCCACGGTCTCGATCTGCTTGGCGATCGTCATCAGGAACCAACTGCCGGCATAGAACCGGTAGTTGCGAAGTCGCCAGGCGGCATAGGGGTCGGTGGTCGGCATAAGCAGTTCAAGATACCCGGAAGCCGGCCTGGAAAAAACCCCTGACGTAACTGTTCGCGCGAATTGGGTGCCACTGCTGGCCTGTCCAGCCGTGTGAGATGCACGTGGGTGGCGCACTTGGTGGGTGGCACGCCCTGAGCGCAGCGAAGGGCATGGCGGGGGGCGCAAGTCACGTCCTTCGCTGTGCTCAGGGACGTGCCACACTTGGTGCAACTTGAATAGGCTGGCTATTTTCTTTCAATCCCTTGGGCCCGACGTCTTGCATTGCTCCAGGGCCCGGCTACGATTTCGCCATGGAGCCTATTGCCGACGATCCGGGCCGCCAGGGCGTGGTGGCCATTATCGTGAACCACGGACGCCTGTTGGTGATCCGCCGCTCGCAGTCGGTGGTCGCCCCGGGAGCATTCTGTTTTCCGGGCGGCGGGATCCAGCCCGGCGAATCGGAACAGACGGCCTTGGTGCGTGAAGTCCGCGAAGAGATCGGCGTGGCGGTTCGCCCGCTGCGGCGGCTGTGGGAGTGCGTCACCGCCTGGAAGGTCCACCTCGCCTGGTGGCTGGCCGAGATGCAGCCCGCGGCCCTGCCCACGCCCAATCCGGCCGAGGTCCAGTCCATCCACTGGGTCACGCCCCAGGAAATGGCCTGCCTGCCCGACCTGCTGGACAGCAATCGGATCTTCCTCGAACAACTCGAGCGGCGAGAAATCGAACTGAGGGGCGAGGGATGAGGGACGAGGGGCGAGGGACGAGGGGAGGGTGGCACGTCCCTGAGCGCAGCGAAGGGCGTGGTCTTTCGCGCCTCGCCACGCCCTTCGTCCCTCAGGGCGTGCCACCCTACGGTCGCCCGTCGTTCATTTGCCCAGCATGCGAGCGGCGGGCGTGGGCAGCGGAGCGATGGCCGGCTCGGCGCTGGCCCCATCGGTGTCGGCAGGAAATTGCTGCCGCCAGATGGCCGGATCGAGTGGGTTGGCCGCTTTCGCCGCTGCGGTGAGTTTCCGGTCCTGCGGCCCGGGTGTGCCCGCCCTCTTGGCCCCCGTCGAGGCGGCGGGCTGGACCGACGGCCGGACGACAGGCGGTTTGCGAGCGGTTGTTGTGTTTTCTCCGTCGTCCGTCGTCCGTCGCCCGTCGTTTGTCGCCGCCCGCTCGATGATCGATTGCGACTCCGGCGCCTCCCCCGGAATCGGCTTCTGCGTCACCCGGTACACCCACTCGGTCAACCGCCGATACTGGATCACCCGGCGGTCGGTGAAGGCGGCGGTCTGGACGGTCGCGTGCGGGCTGTGGGCATCCCGGAGCAGCTCGCTCTGGCCCGGATCGTCCCAATCGATGCACTGCAGCACGGCGTACAAGTT
Source organism: Thermoguttaceae bacterium (assembly GCA_049515555.1). Lineage (GTDB taxonomy): Bacteria > Planctomycetota > Planctomycetia > Pirellulales > Thermoguttaceae > JBEKTY01. The sequence goes on along the minus strand of JBEKTY010000196.1, from coordinate 862 downwards.
CCGCTCGGTAACGCGGCGATTGGCGATTTGCCCCGTGGGGATCCGCAGCAACTGCAGCCGGCCTTCGGACCCCGCGCCGTGACAGCCCGACGTCATGCAGTGGTTCATCAAGATCGGTTGCACCACCTGGACGAACTGTTCGACCGTGCCGGTGGGCATGCCCCGAATCATGTCGTCCAACTCCCGGACCGAGGCGGTCGGCGCGGCAGGCTGCGACACGGGCTTGGGCCCCTCGTCTTTCTGGGCGGCTAATTTCAGCCGCCGCTGGAGGACGGCGATCATCGGGTGGTTGGGATCGATCTGCGTGGCCGCCGCCAGCTCGTCGGCGGCCGCGCGGAACAACTCCCGCTGTTGGCACCATTGGGCCAGTTGCAGATGCTCCTGGAGGTTGCCGGGCTGAACGCCGGCCCGCTTCCGCTGGTAGACCTCGTTCAAGTCGCGGCAGCAGCATTGGACGTCGCTCGTGCGGATCCGCAGTTCCTCGTCGGCGGTCGAGACCTGGTAGTGGTCGGCGACCCGCTGGATCTGGCCTTCGATGGTTTGGCCGCTGCGGAGGAGCAGCACCCCCTTGGTGGTGCGGGCGGCGTCGGCTTCCGCGCCCCCGCCCGGCTCGGCTGAGAGGGCCGCAACCGTCAGCAGTACGAAGAACCAAGGGCCGCTCGCCGAAATAGACATAGGGTGCGGAGCCTACGCGGTTTGCCCACTTCGGTCAAGAGAAGTTCCGTGCTATATTCAGCCCAAAGGCGGAGGGCGGAAGGGGGAAGGCGGGAAAGCGCCGGGCTAAACCGGCATGGAGTAGCGGATGAAAGAGCCGCATAGAAAAGGAGTAGCGAACCGTTCTAACCCCGAGTCATGCGCCGGC
>JBEKTY010000195.1:0-13617 GCA_049515555.1 Thermoguttaceae bacterium | reverse complement strand
CGTAACGTTGATTGAGGTCGGCGTGCTGCCCGTGATCGTGACAGTTGCAGACCCAATGGTTACCGACTCGGTGGCGGTGACGGTCCTGTGGCCCACGCCTTCCAGGAGGACGTTGGCAGAACACTTGCGGCCGTTCATCGGGACAAAGGCCGTTTTGAACCCTTCACCGCTGTAGTCGCTGACTACGTCCGACCCGTCGTCCGTACTCAGGGTGGCGTTTCCCGTGCAGCCGGCGATGTTGCCGTACTGGTCCTTGGGCGTGACTTCGACACTTGTCGGCCTGCCCACCAGGACGGTTGTGCTGGCGAACTCGACGAGGAAGTGATCAATTACTGCGGCACGTATCCCGATGTTGCATTTGGCCGTGGCCGTGCCCGTGGCGGTCTTCATGCTGGCTTTGAGCGTGAATGTGCCTGATTTGTCGAGGGTGAGGTTTTCCGTCTGGGTCCCGTTGCCGTTTGTGCTCTTGCCGGTCCACATCGTCTGGCCGGGCGTGCAGGTGATCAGGGCCGTGCTCGTGTTGGAGGATGGGTTGCCCCAGTGATCCGTGAGAGTGAAGGTGACCGTGAACTCCTGGCCGGCCGTCAGGCTATCGGAATCCGGCACGCTCATGGTGACGTTCTCCGTGGGCCCTGGTTGGACGCTGAAGGCGCCGCTGGGGGTACATGGATACGAACCCGCGGTGGCCGTAAGAGTGACGCCTTTGGCTGCCTTGGTGAGCGTGACCGGGCCGGTCCAGGCGCCGTCCTTCATGGTGCAATTGATGCCGTTGCCCGCTGGCCCGCCGACCACCGAGAGCTTGACGGTCCCTCCGTAGCCGAGGGGCTTCTGGCCGCCCGCGTCCCAGGCGTTGACGGTGGCGTTGAAGGCCTGGCCGGCCTTCTCGACGTCGCCATTCTTCGGTGCGTCGACCGTGAACTTCTGCGGCGACGCCTTGCTGACGTTGATGCTGTAGCCCTGGTTGATGATGCCGGAGGCGACCGTCAGCGTATCCGTGCCAGGGATGTGCAACGACATGCCGCCGCTCCACGTGCCGTTGCTGTCCAACGTGACGCTGCTGTTGGCGCTGTTGATGTTGGTGTCGGACGATGAAAAATCGACGCGGTGAACGCCACTGGAACCTTGCACGGTGTAGTTAACGTTGACGGCCACGCCGCCTTGGACGGGCCCTGAGGTGCTCTGGGCCACGACTTCCACGTTGAATGCGTTGTCGGCTATGGCCGAGGTCACGGGGTTGCCGTTTACGATCCCGCCATGCTTGGCGGGCGCCGCCGTGCCCAGGAAGAGCACCTGGAACGAGGTTATCTTGACGGTCTGGCAGGCCCCGATGCAGGGCGGGCTGGTGACGGGCAGGCCCCGCTCGTCGGTGGTGATGCCCGCGATGCCCCCGCCCTTGCCCACGGCGGGACTGCCGGGCAGGAGGGCCATGGTCTGGAGATTCCCGCCGTAATTGCCCAAGGGGCACAAGTACGCGTTGATGGCTTTGCCCTTGCCCACTTGATTGTGGTTGGCCGTGCTGATGCCGGTCACGGGCCCGATGCCGATCAGGTTGTAGGCGCTGCTGGCGGCCGCGCTGCCCAGTATGTCCTGGCCCGTGCCGCCCTTCGAGGAAAGGGTGTTGCCGGCCACGATGCTGTCGGTCAGGGTCAGCGTGTTGAAGCTGGCGATGCCCCCTCCGCTCATGGCGCTGTTGGCCGAGACGGTGGTGGCCACCAGCGAGACCGAGGCCCCTTGCGCACCGGCGTTGTAGATAGCGCCGCCCTCGCCGCTGGTCGGACTGCCGCCTTTGATCGAGGCCGTATTGCCGGAGAAGGTGCAGTCGGTGGCCGTCAACTTGCCCGTGTTGAAAATGCCGCCGCCGTAGGCGATGCCCGATGCGCCCCCCTGGACGCTGTTGTTGGCCACGGTGACATCGGTCAGCGTGGCCGTGCCCATGTTGCAAATACCGCCGCCGTCGGAGCTCGCGCCTTTGGAAGTGTTGGTGTTGACGGCGCTGTTGTTGGCGATGGTGCTGTTGCTGAGGGTCAGCGTGCCGCTGTTGTTGATCCCGCCGCCCATGCCGGCCTGGCCGCCGGTGATGGTCAGACCGGTGAGGACGGCCGTGGCCCCGCTATCGACCACGAAGACGCTGCCGCTGCTGCCGCCGACGACCTGATAGACTTGGATCTGGCCGCCGCCGTCGATGGTGGTGGTGCCGCTGCCGGCCTTCAGCTCCAAAGGCCCTTTCGCCAGCATGACGCCGGTGGCGTCCATCGCGGCCGGGGCGAAGATGATGCTGTCGGACAGTCCAATGGCGGAGTCGGCATTGGCCTGGTTGACGGCCCAGCGCAGCAATCCCGGGGGTGGGTTCGTGGCGTCGGTCCCTCCATCGGAAACGACCAGTTGGCCCGCCGCGGGCTGCACCGCGCCCATGGAAGGGGCGATTGGCGAGGGCGGCCCGCCCCGCGGGTTGGCGTAGGTGATGTACAGACCGGCCCCGGCCTTATGGCTGGCGGGAGCCGTGTAGTAGAGGGCCTGGCCGCGGGGGGCCACCGTGATGGTGTTGTGCACCAGATCGACGCTCTCGAGCGACATCTGTTCCCCGTCGATCTGGAACGACAGAGGGTAGGGCAGCGTGGTGCTCTCGAAGACGGCCGCGTCGGCCACCGGGAGCACGGCTACCTGGTTGTCGATCCCGGCCGTCAGTGAGGTGACGTACCCGCCCATAGCCAGCGCCGGGCTGCCGGACAGCGGAGGCATGGTCTGGCCCGGCCCGCCGTAATTGCCCAGCGGGGCCAGCAGGGGATTGATGGGGTTGCTGGCGGTGCCGACCTGGCTGTTGCCGTTGCCGACGCCCGACTCGCCCGTGCCGTCGCCGATGAGGTCGTAGAAGCTGCCGGCGGCAAACTTGACGCTACAGACATCCGGGTAGTAAGGGGCGGCGGGGTTGGCCGGCGTGTCGCCGGGCACGTACCACGTGTTGCCGGCCACGATCGAGTCGACCATGGTCAGCGGGTCGCCAAAACCGAGGTCTCCGCCAGCAATGCCGCCGCCATAATAACCGGCGTTGCCGGAGACGGTACTGGCGGTGAGCGTCATGGCGCCGGCGTTATAGAGTGCGCCGCCGGCGCCTTGCCCGACGCCGGAGCCGGACAGCGGGCCGGTGGCCGTGTTACCGGCCAGCGTGGCCGTGTTGACCGTCAGCGTGCCGCCGTAATTGAACAGTCCGCCGCCCAGGCTGGCCTTGTTGCCGCTGAGCGTGCAGCCGTAGACCGTCATGGGGCTGGCCCAGTTGAAGATGGCGCCGCCCCAGGTGCTGGCCGAGTTGCCGGAGTAGGTGTCGTTTTCCAGGCTGGCGACGCCGCCCAGCCCATTGGCGATGGCGCCCCCGCACGCGGCGGAGTTCTTGGTGAAGATATTGGGGTAGGAAGTCACCAGGGTGCCCGTGTTATAGATGGCCCCGCCCATGGGGCCGAGGCTGGGGGTGGGCGCCGCGCTGCCGGTCGCCGTGTTGCCGTCAAAGGTGCAAGCTTGGACGGTCAGCGTGCCGGCGTTATTTATGGCGCCGCCGTTGCCGTTGGCGGCGGTGCCGCCCGCCAGGGTCAGCCCGTTGATGAAGAGCGAAGCGCCGCTATCGACCTGAAAGATGTTCGTGCCGTCGCCCTCCAGCGTTATCTGGGAGTAGCCCCAAATGCTCACCGCGGCGCCGGGGGTCAGCTCCAGGTGCCCCAGTGCCAGGAAGATGCTGGCGCCGTTCAGGCTCGAGGCAAAAGAAATTGTGTCGGCGTAGCCCAGGGCGCCATCCGCATCGGCCTGGTTGACGGCCTCGCGCAGAGTGAGAATACCCTGGGACGTGCTAACAGAATCCAGAGGACTGTTCACCACGAGGCTCGTCAGCCGCGGGGTGATGTTGAAACTGGTGGAGGTGGCCCCGACCAGGCTCCCGTCGGTCGCCGTCAGGGTGTAGCCGTTGCCCGGCGTGCTGATCGAAAGGTCGCTGAAGGTGGCCACGCCGCCCGCCGCCGGCTCGATGTAGGTGCCGCCCAGCGTGCCGCCGCCGGTCAGGGCCAGGGTCACGCTGGAGTTGTCGGTGGCGACCAGGTTGCCGCTGGCGTCCTCGACCGACACCTGTACCGCAGGCGCGATGCTGGCGCCTGCCGCCGCGCTAGTGGGCTGCGTGGTGAAGGCCAACTGGCTGGCCGGCCGCAGTTGCACCGCTCCAATGTCCGGCACGCCCGGCAGGGGCATGGCAACGCCGCGCTGGTCGTAGGCGAAATAAACCCCGGCGCCGAAACTGTGCGCGACGCCGATGGGAGGGAGTTCGCGCGAGACCGTGAGGATGTTGTGCGTGAGATCGACGTTGGTGAGCAACATCTGTTCGCCGTCGATCTGGATTTCGCACACAAGGGCGGTGCTGGCGATGGCGGCGGCATCCGCGACGGAGATGGCGGTGTCCGTCGCGCCGATGGCGCTCGTCAGGGTCGTGATGGGCCCGCCGGCTTCGATCGCCGGACTGCCGGCCAGCGGGGCCATGGTCTCGGTCGACCCGCCGTTGGCAGCCAGCGGGGCCAGCAAGGGATTGATCGAGTCACCGCTGGTGCCGATCTTGTTGCCGCCCGTGCCATTGGTGATGCCGGACTCTCCGGTGCCGTCGCCGATCAGGTTGTAGCTGCTCGCAGCGACGACGCTGCCGCTCAGGTCCGGGTCGGCCCCACCGGCGTCGGTCAGCGTGTTGCCGGCCACAATCGAGTCGGCCAGGGTCAGCGAGCCGTTGCTCCAGGCGCCGCCGCCTTGATAACCGGAGTTGGCGGAGACGGTGCTGGCGCTGAGCGTCATCGTACCGCCGTTATAGAGGGCGCCGCCCTGGCCGAGTCCGTCGGCGGTGCCCGTGGCGGTGTTGCCGGAGAGCGTGCAGGTGTCGAGCGTCGCTAAAGCGCGACTGGTGTTGAAAAGACCGCCGCCATACTGGGCGCTATTGCCGCTCAGGGTGCAACCGCTCAGCGTCACGGATTCGGTGTCGTAAGTGTAGATGCTGACGCCATTGTAAACGGCGCCGCCGTCCACCGCGGCGTTGCCGGAGAAGGTGGAGCTCGTCAGCGTCGCGGTGCCATTGAACTCGTTGGCGATGGCGCCGCCGACGGCGGCGGAATTATCGGTGAAGGTACAGGGGTAGGGAGTCACCAGGGTGCCCGTGTTATAGACGGCGCCGCCCTGGCCCGGGTTGTACCCCGTTGGATCGACCGCCTTGTTGCCGGTGATGGTGCAGAAGTTGAGCGACAGGCTGCCGGCGTTGTTGATAGCGCCGCCATAGTTGAGGGCGCCGCCATCGGTGTAGGTGACGGTGCCGCCGGTCAGGGTCAACTCGTGAAGGGCGAGCGAGGCGCCGCTATCGACCTGAAAGATGTTGGAGTTGTCGCCGATGAGTGTGATCTGGTTGTAGCCCCATATATCCAGCGAGGCGCCGGACGTCAGCTCCAGATGCCCCTGTTGCAGAAGGATGCTGCTGCCGTTCAGGTCGGAAGAGAAATAGATGACGTCCGCGATGCCATGGGCGCCGTCCACGTTGGCCTGGTTGATTTCATAGCGTAGAGTGCCGGGCGTGGAAAGAGAATCCGAGGAATCCAGGGGACTGTTAACCGTGAGGGGGGTCAGGAGGCAACGCTCCTCGAGCTGCTCCAGGCCCAACCGGAAGCCGCGCTGGCCCTGGGCCTGCCTCCGGGGACGGCGGTTGTTCTTCCTGGCCGTAAAGCCCTTATTGCTCCTCTTGCTAACGGCGGCACTCAGGCTCTCAAGCAGCGAGAATTTCATCGGGTTGTCTCCCCTTGCAGGCGGGTTCCTCGGGGATGCGCCCGATGGACCCAACACCTCGGTCACAAAAGACGGGCACCGGACGTGTACCAATATAACAGGGGGTATAAATCACCCGGATTGTACCACAAGAATCCCGTTTGTCAACTTTTTTCCGCCCGTAGGATAGCAGATTTTTCCAAGGGTGCTTTCATCGAAACATAACCCTTCACGCTAGGGCTGAATTGCGTATTTCGCACCCGCTTGGGGCTAGTTGTAACGGATGGCCCGTGGCCTACAATTAACTGGGCAACCGCTGCCGGTTGCCAGAACCGCGACGGAGGACGGGCGACGGGCGACGGACGCAGGCACTCTAGCCCGTCGTCCGTCTCCCGTCGTCCGTCGAAAATGGCGGGGCTTTTCTGCGCTCGACCCATCTGCGAGTAGACCTATCCTGAAAGTCTCCGACCTTCCGTAATCGCCATGAAACTCGTACTTCTGGGCACCGCCGGTTATCATCCCAGCGACCACCGGCAGACGATGTGTATGATGATCCCCGAGTGCGGCATCATGCTCGATGCCGGCACGGGGGCCTACCGGGCCGGGCGGTATCTGCAAACGCCGGAGCTGGACATTTTTCTGACCCACGCGCACCTGGACCACGTGGTCGGGCTAACGTATCTGCTGGAGCTGTCGGTCCTCCATCCGCTGCTGCGGCGAATGACCCTTCACGGCGAGGCGGCCAAACTGGCGGCCATCGACACGCACCTGCTGGACCCGGTGCTGTTTCCGAAGCGGCCGCCCATGGATTTGCAGCCGCTTACGGACCAGCCGGTGGCCTTGGCCGGGGGCGGGCGGTTGACGTGGTTTCCGCTTGCGCATCCGGGCGGGAGCGTGGGTTTGCGGCTGGATTGGCCCGGCCACTCGCTGGCCTACGTCACCGATACGACGGCCGTGCCGGGGGCCGCCTACGTGGAACACATCCGCGGCGCGGACCTGCTGGTTCACGAGTGTTATTTCTCCGACGCGCAGGGGGATTGGGCCCGGCGGACCGGCCACAGTTGCACTTCGGCCGTGGCGGAGTTGGCCCGCGAGGCCGCCGTCGGCCGCCTGCTGCTGACGCACATCAACCCCCTGGCCGCCGAGGAGGACCCGGTGAATCTGCCCGCCGCCCGGGCGATCTTCCCCCAATGCCAGGTCGCCGCCGACGGGATGGTGGTCGAATTCTGAGCGGCGGCCGGAAGGACAGTTTGACAATTGGGTGGCACGCCCTGAATTGGGTGGCACGTCCCTGAGCGCAGCGAAGGGCGTGGCGGGCCTGGAAAGCACGCCCTTCGCTGCGCTCAGGGACGTGCCACCCTCCGCCTTCTCACTACCGGCCCTCACCCTAACCCTCTCCCGGAGGGAGAGGGGACATAAGACTTGCACCCGCACACGGCGGCTTGCATAATGGGGCCCGGGAAAGCAACATCTTCATCTTCCATCCTCAGCGAAAGGAGCTTTCGACATGGCACGTAGGGTATCGATTCTGGTGGCATGCGGGTGCATGACTTTGGCCCTGGTGGTGGCGGTTTGTGCCGCCCCGCACGGCGGGTCCGAACCGGCCCTGGACCCGATCATGGGCGAATTCGCCGGCACCCTCCATACCGAGGCCGGGCAGGACGTGAAAGCCGAGGCCAACGTGCTGGCCGACGAAGACAACAAGTATCGCGTGTACATCCTTTGCCCCGCGGCCCGCGATGCCAAGCCGGCTCGCATCGAGCTGGCCGGCGTGGGTCAGGACGGAAAGGTGAGCATCAGCAGTGCCGGCTGGTCGGGCACGGTGGGCTCGGACTCGCTGGCCATTGCCTCGCAGAAAGGGGCCAAGGCCGACATGAAGCGCGTGGTGCGCACGAGCCCCACGCTGTGCCAGAAGCCGCCCGAAGGGGCCGTGGTCCTGCTGCCCTTCGAGGAAGGCCAGCCTACCAGCATCGCCGCCTGGAACAACCAGCAGTGGCCCTGCCTGCCCGACGGGAGCATCCTTTCGCGCGGGGGCGACACGGGCACCAAGCAGAAGTTCAGCAACTACAAGCTGCACGTCGAGTTCCGCGTGCCGTTCATGCCGGCGGCCCGCGGCCAGGGCCGTGGCAACAGCGGCGTGTATCAGCTTGGCAACTACGAGATTCAGGTGCTCGACTCGTTCGGGCTGACGATGAACCCCGGCGAGTGCGGGGCGATCTACGGCATAAAGGCCCCCGACGTCAACGCCGCGCTGCCGCCCGGACAATGGCAGACCTACGACATCGACTTCAAGGCCCCCGAGATCGACTCCGCCGGCCAGCAGACCCGCGGGGCGATCATCAGCGTGCTGTGGAACGGGGTGAAGATCCACGACGCGGTCGAGGTAAAAAGCGTGACCGGCGGCTCGATGACCCGCACACCCGTGGCCAGCGGCCCCGTGCGGCTGCAATTCCACGGCAACCCGGCCCGCTTCCGCAATATTTGGCTCGTGGAAGCGAAGTAGTTAGCGGTCGAACCAGCGGCGGAGTACGTGCAGCGTGGCGGCGCGGCCGCCGCGGGCGATGGCCGTGGTCAGCGGAATGCCCTTGGGGCAGACCTTGACGCAGTTCTGTGCGTTGCCGCAGACCTGGATGCCGCCCTCGGCCACCAGGGCCTCCAGCCGCTCCGGCGCGTTCATGGCCCCGATGGGGTTCGTGTTGAATAGCTCGACCTGGGCGATGGCGTGCGCGCCCATGAAGGCGCGGAGGTTCGCCTCGCGGAGCCGGGCGGCGAACTGCTCGGGCGCCTCACCCGCGCGGCACTCGAGCTCGATCTTCAGGAACTGCGGGCAGGCCTCCAGGCAGCAGCCGCAGCTCATGCACTTGCTGTATTCGTAGGCCAACTGCTGCTGCTCTTGCGATTGCCGGGGGCCGGGGCCCAGATCGTAGTAGCTATCGACCGGCAGCCAGGCCCGAATCTTCTCCAACGAGGCGAAGATCCGCGAGCGATCGACCACCAGGTCGCGGATGACGGGGAACTTGGTCATCGGCCGCAGCTCGATGCCCGCGGGCCGGTCGCGCAGCAGGGGATCGACCAGCGCCGTGCAGGCCTGCCGCACGCGGCCGTTGACGAGCATGGAACACGCCCCGCACACTTCCTCCAGGCAGTTGCACTCCCAGGCCACGGGGGCCACGCGGCGGCCGTCGGCGGTGACGCCCTCGCGGGCGATCTTCTCCAGCACGCTGATGCAGTTCATGTCGGGCTCGTGCTCGACGCGGAACTCCTGCCAGTAGCTCGGCCGGCCCGGCGTGTCCTGCCGCAAGACCCGCACGGCGAACTGCCGCCGATTTTCTGAAGCGGAGGGTCCCATCCTTCTTGATTCCTGGCGTTTTCCAAATTGCTGTGGGGACTGCACAATCGGTCCCCCTCTCCCTCCGGGAGAGGGCCGGGGTGAGGGGAACCTGTGTTGGTCACGAAAACTGGACAGGCAAGACTCTAACCCAATTTCCCTCACCCTAACCCTCTCCCGGAGGGAGAGGGGACCGGGCAATCCGCAATTGGCAAATGTTCAGTCATTCCCTACCTTCCTTGCGTTGCTTCCAGACTTCTTCGATCACCGCGCCGCCGGCGACGCCGTACAGGCGCGGCCGGGGCGGCAAGAGCGAGGTATCGACCTCCTCGTAGCTCAGCTCGGGCTCGCCGTCGGGCCGCAACACGGCGATCGTCGATTTGAGCCATCGGCGGTTGTTCTCCTCGAAACGGCGGCACCAGGCTTCGGCCTGGCGGCGGCGGTCGGCCGGGCCCTCGGCGGTGATCTGGGGCAGGGCGAATTCCGGCTTGTAGTGGGCCCCCCGGCACTCGTCGCGGGCCAGGGCCCCTTTGAGGATCGTGCGGGCCAGCGGAAACATGTCGGCCAGGGCCCGGGCAAAGGCCACGTTCTGATTGGCCCAGCCGCCGCTGTCCGAAAGCGATGCCCGCCGGGCCTGCTCCTGCAACTGGCACACCTGGGCGTAAGCCTCGGCCAGGTCGGCGTTATGGCGGATCACGGTGGCCGAGCGGGTCATGATGCGGCCCAACTCGGCGTGCAGCCGGTAGGGGTTGGGCCCGTCGGGCGGCCGGGCCACAAGCCCGCGGTACTGGGCCTGCTCGCGGAGCACGGCCCGATCGTAAAGCGACTGGGCCTGATCGGCGGCCTTCGGCCCGGAATAACTGGCCTGCTCGTTGACGATGCCCGGGGCCACCGTCAGACCGCTGAACAGGCAGGCCACCAGCGAATTGGCCCCCAACCGGTTGGCGCCGTGGAACTGGTAGTCGCACTCGCCGATGGCGTACAGTCCCGGCACGTTGGTCTGCTGGTTCCGCGGCGAGCCGACCTCTAGACCGCCCCGGCCGTTGGCCTGGTAATCGCACCACAGTCCGCCCATCGTGTAGTGGACGGCGGGGAAGATTTTCATCGGCGTCTGGCGGGGGTCGGCGCCTTGGAACTTCTCGTAAATCTCCAGCACGCCGGCCAGCTTGCGGTCCAGCAGATCGCGGGGCAGGTGGCTCACGTCGAGATAGACGCACATGCGGTCGGCCTGCACGCTCAGGCCTTCCTGGACGCAGACCTTGAAGATCTCGCGGGTGGCGATGTCGCGGGGCACGAGGTTGCCGTACTCGGGATATCGCTCTTCGAGGAAGTAGAAGCGTTCCTTTTCCGGGATTTCGCGCGGTGGGCGGGGGTCCTGGGGCCGGCGGGGCACCCAGATGCGGCCTCCTTCGCCGCGGGCGCTCTCGCTGATCAGCCGCAACTTATCCGCCCCGGGAATGGCCGTGGGGTGCACCTGGATGAACTCGCCGTTGGCGTAGCGGGCGCCGGCCTGGAAGGCCCGGCTGACGGCCGCACCCGTGCAGGCCATGGAATTCGTCGAACGGCCGAAGATCAGGCCGCAGCCGCCGGCGGCCAGCAGCAGGGCGTCGGCCCGAAAGGCGCGGATCTGCATGGTGAGCAGGTCCTGCCCGACGCAGCCGCGGCACCGCCCGCCGTCGTCCAGGATCGGACCGAGGAAGTCCCAGCACTCGAACTTATGGACCCGGCCGGCCACCTCCCAGCGGCGGACCTGCTCGTCCAGGGCGTACAGCAATTGCTGGCCGGTGGTGGCCCCGGCGAAGGCGGTCCGCCGATACAGCGTGCCGCCGAAGCGGCGCTGGTCGCGAAAGCCCTCCGGGGTGCGGTTGAAGGTTACGCCCAGCCGGTCCATGAGGTCGATGATCCGCGGGGCCCACAGCGACAGTTCCCGCACCGGCGGCTGATGCTGGAGGAAATCGCCGCCGTAGACCGTATCTTCGAAATGCTTCCACTCGCTGTCGCCCAACTGGCGGGTCAGGTCGTTGACGCTGTTGATCCCCCCCTGGGCGCAGCAACTGTGCGAGCGCTTCAGCGGCAGCAGGCTGAGGATGCTGACGTCGCAACCCAGCTCTGCCAGCTTGATGGCCGCCGCCATTCCGGCCAATCCGCCGCCGACGATCACGATCGACTGTGCCATGGGGGGATTTAGGGATTTGGGGATTTGGGGATTTGGGGATTTGGGGGAGCAGAAGTCAGAAGTTAGAAGGGAACGAATGAGAGCACCGCCCCGACTGTGCGGGGGAAGGTCCGCGCCTTCCTGCCCGTAATTCTAACTTCTGACTTCTGGCTTCTGACTTCTGGCTTCTGGCTTCTAACTCCTAATTCCCAGTCCGACCAGGGCCCCCAGGCCGGCCGCGGCCAGGGCCAGGCCCACGAGCAGGCAGGGGAGGTTGGCCCAACGTTGGGCGCGGGGACCGGTCCACACGCCCCAGGTGATGCCCATGGTCCACAGGCCGTTGGCGAAATGGTACACCGTCGAGAGCATGCCGGCGACGTAGACAGGCATGATCCAGGCCGCCTGCATGCCGGCCACGGCCGAGCGGGCGGCGTTGTGCGGATCGAACGTCCCGCCGCCCAGCGGCCGCGAGACGTGCTCCACCCACCACTGGAACTGAAACCAATCGCGGGTTTGGAAGACGTGCCAGAGGATGAATGCCATGGCGATCACCCCCGTGGCCCGCTGGAGCGTGTAGCGGAAGTTCTCGCGGTAGGGGTAGCTCATCAGGTTCCGCTTCCCGCGGCACACGATCACCACCCCAACGGCCCCGTGCAGCAGCAGCGGCAACAGAATGAAGCACCATTCGACCAGCAGCAGTGTCAGCGGGCCGAGGCTATGGATCTGATCCACGCGGGCCTGGAAGGTTTGCGGGCCGTCGAGAATGCTGGCGTTGGTGGCCAGGTGCAGGCCGAGGAAGGCGCCGGCCGGCAGCAGGCCCACCAGCGAGTGCAGCCGGCGGACGACGAATTCGTGCCGCCCGAAGATCGACGCAATGTCGGCCATGTCAGATCCATTTCCTCCGGATCAGCCACACCTTGACCACTTGGGTCAGTAGCACGTAGGTGAACAGCGTCAGCAGGAGCGAAGGCCAATAGAGCCACGGCAGCCGCGTAAACTTGAGCCACTCGCCCAGCGGCGAGCCGGGCAGCCACGCGCCGACGCCCATGATGACGGCGCCGGTGACCATCAGCGGCCAACTGGCCCGGCTCTGAAGAAACGGAATCTTGTTGGTGCGGATCACGTGGATAATCAGCGTCTGGGTCAGCAGCGACTCGACGAACCAACCGGTTTGGAACACGTGCTGGCACGATGGGTCGCTGTGCCATCTGGCCGGATCCCAGCCGAAGCACAGATACAGCATTAGCACGTAGGTCGTGTAATCGAAGACCGAGCTGCAGGGGCCGATGAACAGGATGAAGCGGGCGATCTCGCCTATGTGCCAGGGGCGGGGCTTCGCCACCTGCTCGGGATCCACGTCGTCGGCCGGGATCGGCACCTGCGAGAAATCGTAGAGCAGGTTGTTGGTGATGATCTGCAGCGGCAGCATGGGCAGATAGGGCAGGAAGGCGCTGGCCCCCAACACGCTGAACATGTTGCCGAAATTCGAGCTGGCCCCCATGCGGACGTACTTGAGGATGTTGGCGAAGACCTTGCGGCCCTCGAGCACGCCCTCTTCCAGGACCATCAGGCTCTTTTCCAGGAGGATTATGTCGGCGGCCTCCTTGGCGATGTCCACCGCGCTGTCGACCGAGATGCCCACGTCCGAGCTGCGCAGGGCCGGCGAATCGTTGATGCCGTCGCCCAGGAATCCCACCACGTGGCCCTTGCTCTGCAGGGCCCGGATGATCCGCTGCTTGTCGGACGGCGAGAGGCGGGCGAAGAGGGTGGCGCCCTCGGCGGCCTCGGCCAGCTCCGCGTCGGACATGGCCTCGACCTGCTGGCCCAAAAGCACCCGCTCGGTCGACAGGCCGACCTCCTGGCAGATCTTGCGGCTCACTAGGTCGTTGTCGCCGGTGAGCACCTTGACCCCCACGCCGTGGGTTTTTAGTGCCAGGATGGCCGGGGCGGCGGTCTCCTTGGGCGGGTCGAGAAAGGCCACGTAGCCCTTGAGGACCATCTCCCGCTCGTCGTCTCGGGAGTAGGCGGTCCGCCCGTCCACGTCGCGGTAGGCGATGGCCAGCACGCGAAAGCCGTCGGCGCTGAGCTCGTCGCATTCCTCCCGCAGCTCGGTTACCAGCAGCGGATCGATGGGATAGGTCTTGCCCTCGAGCTCGAAGTTGCTGCACCGCTGGAAGACGGCTTCCGGGGCCCCCTTGCAGATCAAGCGGTGCACGCCCTCCGGCGTGCCGACCACTACCGACATGAGCTTCCGCGAGAAATCGAAGGGGATCTCGTCGACCTTCTTGAACTCGGCCAAAGCCAATTGCTGCTGAATCTCCTCGCGTTGGAGAATGGCGCGGTCCAGAACATTTCGCAGTCCGGTCTG
>JBEKTY010000194.1:0-13634 GCA_049515555.1 Thermoguttaceae bacterium | reverse complement strand
AGGACCCAGGTGAGAAGCTCTTTTCCCCGCGCCACGTAGAGGGCCGAACGGGGATGCTCGGGAAAAGCCAGGCCGATGAACAACAGGCTCTGCACGGTCATCCCGCCATAGCCGTAGGTCCAGTTGTTCACAAAACGGCGGGAGAACATCCAGTGCTTCGAGTTGACTGAATTCTGGTAGACCGGCTCGACCCACTCCAGAAACCGCGCGCGAAAAGAACTCCGCTCTTGCGCGGTCAAGAATGGGTATTGCACGTCATAGACGAGGACTGCCATCGCGATCCTGCCGTCATCCTTGGAAGCAAGGGCTTTCTCCACGAAGGTGACCGCTTCCTCGCAGCGCCTTCCCCGCAGGTAGTCGATCATCGCCGCCAGAATAATGTCGGTGGTCAGCCCGAAGGTCTTGGTCTTCTCGGGCATGTCTGCGACGCGCGGTTTATACAGCTCCGCCTGGTCGGGGCGCAGAAGAAGGATGGGGTGAGACTCTCTTGCGGAAGCAGCTTGCGGACGGGCGGCAAGCTGCTTGCTCTTGCCCTGGGAGATGTCCTGCGCCGGGGCCGCCGTGACTGCACAACAGACGGCCGCTGCCGCCAAGATGAACGATTTCATGCGAATTCTCCTTTCCCCGACATTTCACAGATCGTACGCGTTCAAGATGAGTAAGCCGGCCGGTCACGGTCCGTCGTGCGGTGGGTAGACCAACGGCTGCTCGCGGCCCTCCAGCACTGCGACGACGTGCATAAGAATACGATTGACAAAGAACGACGCTGAATTGCCCGGAGCTTCGGCCGTTTCGGCCAGCCGGCGTTTCATTGCCGGCAACAATGGGCGGGCGGCCGGACCGGCCCGGTAAAGCACGTTGGCCGCGTGCAGGGCATAGAAACCGTCGCCGGCCAGCCCGCGTTCCAATGCCGGGAGGGCGGCTTCCGCACGGCCGAGCCGGATCAGCGATTCGGCGGCGGCGGCCTGCACGGCGCCGGAGGGATCGTCGAGCCGCTTGCGGAGCGCCGCCTCAGCGGGCGCCGCCCGGGCGCCCAGCATCGCGCAACCCTGCGCGCCCCACCAGCGAACGGCTTCGTTCGCATCGCCGAGCGCGGCGATCATGGCGGGCAGATTCGCCGCGTCTCGCTGCGAGGCCGTATTGGCCAGGTCGAACAGGCGCTCCATCGGCACGGCCCCCGGCCGGCGCGACTGCTCGTAACCCTCCAACGGCGAGCCCTCGGGAATGAACCCGTTGTCGTGGGCAAAGAGCACTCGGCGACGGAGTTCGGCCCGCATGCGATCGAGCGTCGCGCGATGCGAGGGATCCGCGGCCAGGTTGTGGATGCTGTCCGGGTCGGCGTCCATGTCATACAGCTCCTCGACGGGTTTCTCTCCCCAGAACATGGCCGTTGCGGGCGTCAATTTGTTCTCGCGCGCCATGCGGGCCCACGATTGGTACCCCCGGGCCTCGAACGGATAGGCGAGCCATTGAACATAAGGCAGGTCGGACCGGTAGTTGCGAACGTAGAGCCACCGTTTGTCCATGATCGACCGCATCATGTCGTAGCACTCGTCCATCCGATCGCGGGTGATCATGACGAACTCGTTGGCCGGGGCCTTCGCGGGCCCGGCAAAAGCTCGGCCCTGCATGTGCTTGGGAATCTTCACGCCCGAGAGCGAAAGCACGGTCGGCGCAAAATCGAGGAAGCTGACCGGCTCGCGAATCCGAGAGCCGGGTGGAGCGGGCGCCAAGTGCCGCCATTTGGGCGGAAAATAGATGACGAGCGGAACGTGCGTGCCGCTCTCTTCCAGGAATCGCTTGCTCCGCGGCAACACGCCGCCATTGTCCGAGTAGTAGAACACGATCGTATTATCGGCCAGTCCGTCGTCCTCGAGCGCCTTCAACTTCGCCGCGATCTGCTCGTCGAGCAGTTTCATGTGGTCGTAGTAGCGGCCCCAGTCGGCGCGCATCTCGGGCGTGTCGGGCTGGTAGGGCGGGATGCGAATCTTCGACCGGTCGGTTGGCGGGAAACCCAACGGCAGCTCTTTCTTCGGAAACAGGCAACTCTCGTGCGTGACCTCGTGGTTGAAGACGCTGAAGAACGGTTTGTCCGGGTTGCGTTTCCGCCAATGGGCGCCGCTGCCGCACAGGTCCCAGGCTTCCTTGACGCGAATGGGCGAGTTGTAGTCGGTCTTGGCGTTGTTCGTGGTGAAATAGCCGGCCTCGCGAAGGTAGGCCGGAAAGCCTTTAAGCCAACCGGGTATCTTTCCCTGGGCTCGCATGTGTTCTGCCGGCCCGCAGGAGACCGCGTACATCCCGCTGATCAGGGCGAAACGCGAGGTTGCGCAGACCGGCCAAGCGAAACAGCGTTCGTAGAGCACGCCATCACGGGCCAGCTTGTCGAGCGTGGGAGTCCGCGCCAGTCGGTCGCCGTAGCAGCCGAGAAACGTGTCGTTGTCTTCGCTGACCAGCCACAAGATATTGGGGCGATCGGCCGCGCGCACCGGCTCGGCGCACGAAAATGCGGTCGAGACCAGAAGGCAGAGTCCGAGCGGCAGACAATAGCGAAGCATGGTTCCAGCCCCGAGTTGTGGTTGCGGATCGTTCATTTCACCGTGATGGTCACCGGCGGCGAGGCTGACACCAGGTCCGTGTCGTCTGTGGCCGCGGCGATCAGCCGATAGGTTCCCGACCTCGCCGGTTTCCATGTGAAAACATAGGGCGGGTCGCGGATGGTATTCGGGTTGAGCTTCCTTTCCGGCACCACCGCATCCAGGTAATAGTTCACCATGTGGTTCTGCATTTCCCCGTCGCCGCTGAAATACGTCTTCTGGGCCAGCTTGCCGTCCACGTACAGCCACACCACGCCAAAAGATTTGGCCGACTGCCCGGCGGCGAGGTCCTGGGCCTTCGGAGCCACCACCCCCACCAGATGATGCCACTGGCCCGGAGCATACGTCACAGGGGAGACCGCTTCCAAGGCAGGCGCGCTGAACCACATGCTATGGCGCATCACGAACCGGCCCTTGCCACTCTCCTTCTCATCCGCCTTGAAAAAAAGTCCGCTGCAATTCAGCCGCCAGTCCGGCTTGACAAGCAGCCCGGCCGCAGCCCTTATGCCGACGCATCCCTCCGGCGACCCCGTGCTTTGCACGGTTGGAATTTCCTCCGGCTTCACCCAGAGCGAAAAGGAATAGGCCGTGCCCTCCATCGCCGGACTGTTTCCCAGCTTGACATATCCCGGCGTCGCGACCATGCCTTTCAGGGTCCAGGAAAAAGCCAGCCCACCTTTGGATTCGCCGGCGGTCCAGCGGACCGTGTTTTTCAGTTCCCCTTTGTTGCCGCCGGTGTCGATCATGGTCGTGCCGGAGTTTTCATCGCAATGATAATTGGCGATCACATCGGAATCAACGGAGGCCGCAACCTCCACGGCGATCCAGATCGGGTTGCTCGCCGCGGCATGGTCATCCAGCGCCACGACGATGAAATCATCAATGCCCAGATAGTCCTGGTTGGGCGCGTAGCGGATGGTGGGAAAGGCCGACACGTCCAGCCGGCCATGCCGCGGCTCGGCGCTTACCATGAAGCGGGCAGGTTTGCCGCCGGAATCCTCCTGCACCGGAAGCATCAACCCTTTGGTATGGTTGCGCCAAGTCTTGAGCATCCACGTACCTTGCCTTGTCTTGGGGTCCGGTCCCAGCACATACGGCCCGGGATGGGCTGCCAGGAAGGCGTTCAACTCCTGGCGCTGGGCGGTCGTCCAGGCGTTCAGATCGGTGTTCATGAGCAGCAACTTGAGGTCGTCCAGGCCCACGACCTGGTCGTTGTTGAAGTCGCCCTGCGACCACCAGCGTTTGTCTTTTTCGCCGTCGCCGCCGAAGTTGGCTGCCAGGATTTTAAAATCGGCGTACGTCACCTTCCCGTCCAGGTTGCAATCGCCCGCGGGGTGGCTGTTGCGCATCAGTGCATCATGACAGACCGATCCTTTCAAAGCCGCGCCATAGTCGTTATCTGCGGTGCATGGAATATTGATCCAGATGTCGGCGTTCAGGTCGTTGCAGATGCGCATGGCATATTCGTAGGGCAGTCCTTCCCGGAACGTTCCCTGCCCGTCGGAGCCGATGCACCGCGGCAGGGTGCGATCGGACCACCGCTGGTAGAAATAGAGACTGGGGTTATGGATATCCACGTGCCCGTTCGGGTCGCCGTTGTCCAGCATCTTGAGTTTCAGCCGCGCCATGCCGGTGACGTCCACCAGGATTGTCTCCCACGACTTGCTGGTCAGGTTCTTGATTTCCTTGAGCAGCTTGTAATCGTTCGGTCCCGGTTTGGCGACCGTGGCGGCCCAGACTTGGAAGGTGACACTGCCGTGCGGGGTCTGGCTGGCGTTGTCCACTTCATGATCAATGCCGACTCGGGCCTGGAAAAGAAAGAAACGTTCATTGAGCACGTATTCCAGTTCGCAAGGGGCCATGCAGCCGATGCCGGGGCTCACCTCTTCATATTTCTTCCCGGTCCAGACGGTCATATGGTTGCCGGCCCCCGGGCCCTTGCCCCAAGACATGTTGTGGAACCAGCCCTGTTGGGGAGTGCCGTAGGTCTGCGTTTGCACGTTGCCCGGCGCGTTCACCGCGCGCAAGATCCCTTTGCCTTCCCGCTCGTAGGTATTGCTGGTCCCGGGCACGTCCAGGCCGCAAGAGACGCGGCGGCCGTTCATGTTCATCGGGTCGCAGAACCGAAAACGGCAATAACCGCCCGCCCGTTGTTTGAATACCGGACTCAGGAAATCATCGTCCGTGCAGCCGGGGTAAAGGAGTTTGATGCGCGAAATCGGGTGCTTGGCCAGGCCGTCCTTGCCAAGGTCGTCCTCGGCGTAGTTTATGCCCAAGCGGACCCGGTTGCCGCTCTTGCGCAGTGCGCTTTCCTTGAACGCCAGCCAGGCGGTCCAGTTGCCTTTCCCGTCATTGAGCGGCGGCTTGACCACGGTGAACCCGCCGCTCACCGACACGTAGTTCTTGCCGCTTTCCGCGTCGCAGTGATAGCTCAGCTTGTACCAGGCGGCCGGGTTGTCGGTGCTGTCCGGCCACAGATGCGCCGTGGGATCATAATCGAAGAAGCTTCCCCCGCCCCGCTTGCTGACGCCATCCTCGGTCAGGTCAACCCCCAGCGTGCCGCCCGATGGTAGAAAGTTCAGGAGCAGGTTGGCGAACGTGTTCTGTTGCGCGAAGTAGTGCATGTGGGAAAGGTTCGTCGCCACTTTCACGGTGCCGGCGTGGAGTGTGGCGGGCAGGGCCAGGAGACAGGCGGACACGCAAATCAGCAGTCGGAGAAAGCGGGTCGCGGACGGGTATCTCATGGTCGGATGCTCTTTGTTGGGTGGGGTTGGGAGGCGGGTCAAACGGAATACGCTCCACTATACTTGGCGGGCCGAGAAAGACAACGGACACGGGCACAAAGCGGGACGATGCTGCTCCATTACGAGACCATGATATCGCTTGTCTGACGCATATCATATACTCATCATCCACTAGCCTTTTGCGACCGGCGTGTCGGGCTGGTATAATCGAGCCGGATTGTGAAACTACGTCCTGCATGTCAGTCAGCGCATGGCGTATTGCCCCTTCCCTTGGCCCTGGCGTCCTTGTACTTGCCGACTTTCCCTGCCCGGAGATTGCCTATAATGGCTGTGGCTATGCTGCGTGGCTTAGCTCTGCTCGTCTTTGGTTGTTCAGCAGTTCTGGCCGCGAACGATAACAATGCGCCGATCTGCCCCGTGACTGCCAACGCTTCCAGCACGCAAACCGAATCGAAAGCGTTGAAGAACTTGATCGACGGCTCAGGCCTTAGCGAGACGTCGCCCGGCAGTGGCGTCTGGGTGCATAGCAACGATGCCTTTCGGGACCGCGGGGTTGAACGTGGTACGATGTGGTGCTCTGGCGCCGTCCACGGCGAGAAGGAGATAACGGCTACGGTCACCTTCGATTTGGGAAAACCCTATCGCATCGGCAGTCTCCGCGTTTGGAACTACAACGAAGCCAACTGGACCAATGCAGGCATGCGCGAGGTCGAGGTCTTGGCCTCGAGCGATGGTAAGACGTTCCAGTCCTTGGGCGTGACGTTACTGCTGGAAGCCCCCGGCGACAACGATTACGAGGGTCAACTGGTCAGCCTGCAACGCCCAACGGAAGCCCGCCACTTTCGCCTGCACTGCCTGAGCAATTGGGGCGGCGAGCGTTCGGGGCTCTCGGAGATTCGCTTCTACACTTCGGGGGCCGGAGTGCCCGGCTGCATTGTCCCCGGTGTGAAGGCCCAGGCGTCGGCCGGGCCGGTGCCCAACCGGCCGAACGCGCCTCGGCCTGCTGTGCCCGGTGCGGAGAACATCGTCTTTCCGGCCAATTCAGGCGTCATCGACGTCACGGCCGCCCCCTACAACGCCAAGGGAAACGGCGTGGCCGACGACACGCGCGCCATCCAGCAGGCGCTCAACGATTATCCAGCCAAGGGCACGATCATCTACCTGCCCAACGGCGTTTATCTGGTCAGTCGCACGTTGCGCTGGGGGAAAGACCAGCGGCTAACGACGCTCCAGGGCCAGAGCCGAGCGGGAACGATCGTGCGATTGAAAGACAACTGTAGCGGATTTGGAGACCCTGCAAGACCGCGGGCGATGGTCTGGACCGGAGGCACGCCAGCCCAGCGATTTCGCAACCAGATCCGCAATCTGACTTGGGATGTGGGAAGGAACAACCCCGGCGCGATCGGGGTGCAGTTCGACGCCAGCAATTGCGGCTGCCTCCGCGATGTGGACATCCGTTCGAGCGACACCGGGATCATCGGGCTCGACATGGCCTACGCCGACGATTTCGGCCCCTGCTTCGTCCAGAACGTTCGCGTGTTCGGGTTCGACACGGGCATTGCCACGAAATACGGAGTCGCCAGTGTCTGTTTTGAACATGTTACGTTGGAGAATCAGCGGCGCGTGGGCTGGGTGAATGACGGCCAGCCGATCACCGTACGCAAGCTGTTCAGCAACAACCGCGTCACGGCGGTGCGGCAACACAACTGGGGCGGGCTGTTCACCATCATCGACGGCCAGTTGGCCGGTTCGGGCAACGCGTCGGACATGGCGGCAATCGAGTTGAAGGCCGGCGGCATGTACCTCCGCAACGTGCAGGTGAGCGGCTATGCGGCGGCGGTCGAAAAGAGCGAGAAGGCAAGAACTGAGAGGATCGCGGCGGCCGACATCCTGCCCCATTGGGCGAGCACCAAGTTGCCCGGTACTGCCCCGCGCGGCGTGGAACTGCCGGTGAAAGAAACACCCGAGGTGCCATACGATCCGCTTGCCGGGTGGGCCGTGGTCACCGATTTCGGCGCGAAACTCGATGGCCACACCGATGACAGCGAGGCCCTGCAGCGGGCCATCGACTCCGGCAAGACGACCGTATGCCTTCCTCGCGGTCAAATGGCGATCAAGAAACCGGTCGTCCTGCGAGGCAACGTCCGCCGTTTGCTCGGCTGCGAGACATTCTTGAAATTCCCTTCGCCGATCACGGACTCGAAGAACATCTTTACCGTCGGCGAGAGCAAGCAGCCGATCCTGGTCGTCGAACGGATCGGTGCTTGGTTCTGGGACAACCAATCCAAGGCGAACTTCATCGACAATCCCACCAACCGAACTCTCGTGCTCCGCGACTTGAACGATCTGGACGACACCACCGATCAGAATCGTAACGGTCGCGGCACGGTAATCAGCGGTCCCGGCGAACTTTTCGTAGAGGACGTTGCAGGACGTTTCCACATCATGCCCGGCGTGAAGGCGTGGATGCGGTTCGTCAATCCGGAAACGAACCAAGACGGCCGCACCACCACCTTGGCGGCCCAGTGGCATCTGAAGAACGAAGGCGGGCAACTTTGGGCGTTGGGAACCAAGACCGAAGGCCCGGGCCCGGTGCTCATTACCACGCGCGGCGGGACCAGCGAAATACTCGGCGGATTGATGTACTCCAGCGGCGGCGCCCGCACGCAGGATCAGCCGGCCTTTGTCGTCGAAGACTCGCGTGCAACGATGGTCATGAGCGAGGCCAACTTCTCGAACAACGCCTACAAGTCGCTTATTCGAGTGCTGAAGGGCGGGAAGGTCAAGTATGAATTGCTCCGCGGCCAAACGCCTGGCATCGCCGGCGGCAGCATGATTACGTTCTGGTCGACCGAGTAAGTCCGCGCCCCAGCATCCACACTCGCCGGCTGGCGTGGCCTACAGATAGAGAGACCGCCCGCTGTGTTGGGCTAGCGAGTCTCGGTGTCCTTCATCTTCGCTACAACCGCTGCAAGCCCACTACGGGCAAGCAACCATTGAGCAAGGCGATGCTGTGAGCACGGTAGAGTCAGACAGTAATATATATGGCGCGGATTGCCTACGCCCGGACCGCTCGAATCATTACAACCCGCGTAACCTGACTCCGGGCGGTCGCCGGGGGTAGCCAGTCTCCGCGCAGATTTGGCCTGATTAGCCGCCGACGCATTCTCGCTTCCTCAGACCTTGAGGGCCATGGTAACTCGAAGAACTGCAAAAGGTTCTGACGGAAGCTTCATGCCACGAAAGTCGCTGGAGCAGGACACAGGGAGCGTCGCTCGCGACCAGGATATCGATCTATTCCCAAATGCTCAAGACCGACGCAGCGGTGGAAATCACTCGCCAAGTATGGCTCTTGCGCCATCGTTGGGCGGGTTGAACGTGCCGTAGGTGGCCGGCCAGACCATCAGATTCTGGAGGTCTGCCCCCGGCTGGTTGTTGTCATCGATCGTGAAGCCCAGCCAAAAGGAACTGCCCGGCGTCATCTTCGGCACATCCTGCTCGGCATTCTCGTAGGTCGCAGCGTCCATCGGCAGCTTAAACTCGGTGACGATCACCTTGCACTGGGCCAGGTCGACGCCATAGACGCTTTCGATCATGGCGCGTTCGCTGACCTCTTTGGCGTTGTCGAGAATCTTGATTACCCGCGGCGCATGGGCGGCCGGGAGCAGCTTCGCCAACTTGTTGAAGAAGAACCGCTCGCGAATGATGATGTCGCCGGCATCCGTGGTCTTGCTGATGTCGAACTTGAAACCGGGTCCGAACCCGTTGATGCACATCTCGACGCAGTCCTGCATGTAGTGTCGCGACAGCGGCTGGAAGAAGACGGGATTCCTGGCAAAACGAAGAATCTGCACGTAGAGATCGGTCCCGTGATAGGCCATGCGGATGACCGCGCTGGCGTCCTGCGGGCCGTCGATACCGCCCTGGGCCGTGTCGGGCGTGATGATGATGTTCGGCGAGATGCCCGCCTTCCGCCATTTTTCCAGCTCGCCGTCGATGGGCAACGGCCGCTTCAATCGCGGCAGGACGACCGTCGGGGTGGCCGGGCGCTGGGCGGCCAGATTCGGGTTCGGCGCCGCCGTCGCCGCCAGGGTGCCCGCCAGCGCTGAGGAAACGGCAAACGACGTCGTGTTGCGAACGATCTTGTCCTGGTCGCCGAGGCGATACCAGTGGTGCATGCCGTGGTAGTTATCGGCGATCAGCAGGTAATGCTGCCCGTTCTGGCCCTGCCAGGCTTGAACGGCGCCGGGGTGATCGAGCCAGTATCCGCTGTAATGGCTGGCGGCAGCCTGCCCGAAGGTGCCCAGCCCCAGGCCGTCCTCGTTCACGCAGACGATCTCGGAGGTCTGCCCGACGCC
Source organism: Thermoguttaceae bacterium (assembly GCA_049515555.1). Lineage (GTDB taxonomy): Bacteria > Planctomycetota > Planctomycetia > Pirellulales > Thermoguttaceae > JBEKTY01. Next base: position 3,938 of record JBEKTY010000194.1, on the reverse strand, counting down.
GCTAAGGAACACGGGCCCGATCTTCTGGAAATTGTAGAGGCCGCAGTGGACGGCCAGCGGGTGTAGCCAGCGCAGATTGCCGGCGACGTCGAAGCCGGCCATGTCGGTGCCGGCGCCGTTGAACAGGCCCGTGCGCCCGGGGGCGGTGGGCAGGTTTACGAGCGCGCCGAGGCTCTGATCGTTGACCTCATACAGGCTGGCAATGCTGAAATCATCGGGCTTTGCCGTATACGGTGAAATGAACCCGGCGCGGCTGGGCGTTTTCCAAACGGTCGCGTGGTCCGGCGAGAAGACGGGTGCGCCGTCGCCGTCGATGCGCGTCGAGTGCCAGCGGGTTGTGCCCATCATCACGTCGCCGCCGGGCCGCGGCGACGGATCGCCGATCGACAGGCCTTTCGTCTCGAACGGCGCGGCAGCGTCCTTGTCGTCGATCACGCCGTCGTGATTGCTGTCTTTGCGGCTGACGCAGCCCTTGCCGGCGCCGGTGATCGTCAGGACCGGCGATTGCCTGAAGCCCGACACCCGGGTGAAGCCGACTCCGCCGGGGATCGCATAGACACCGAAGTTGACGCCTTGACAGGCGATTTCTCCGCGAAACTGTCCGTTGGCAAACGGCGCCTTCGGCCAATAGGCTTCCGGCCGCCAGGCGCCGGCGTTGAGATCAAACGCCATCGACCAGCCCGAGACGTCGAAGCATCGGGGCGTGGTCCCGTACGAAGGAATCGTGCCGTTGCCGAAGACGCCGAAGGATTGCCAGAGCGCCTTTCCATGGGCGTCGAAGACGAGGATGCGCAGTCCGTCGCCGACGGCCAGTTCCCCCTTCGGCCCCAACGCCATGCTCGGGCTGGCGCCCGGATAGTCTTTCGCCCGTTGGAAAGTGAAACGATCGGGCGCCCAGGCGCCGTACGGACCGTCGCCGGCGCCGATGCTCCCCAGCGGCCGCAGCGATCCGGGGTTGGTGCAATCGAAGAAGTAGATCTTTCCGGTGCTCTGCGACGCGACCGCCATGCGGCCGCTCGAGACGGCCAGGGCGCAGGGCGCATCCACCGGCGCCGCGGTCAACAGCGTGCTGCCGTCGGGTCGTAATGCCACGAGCTTCTGCCGCGCCAGCACCCACACGAGATTGGTGCGCGTGTCGGCCGAGGGGCAGGACGCTCCGGGCATTGGCACATGGGCTGCGACGACGGGCGATTCGGCGCCCAGCAAGCATACGCCGGTGTCGTCGGTTACAAACAGCTTGCCGCCCAGCGCCGTGATGCCGTTGGCCGCGCCGCGTCCGGCCAGGACGGCGCTGAAACCACCGGCCTTCCAGGTGAGCACGTCGCCGGTCTTCGCGTCGAGCTTTGTGAGTCGGGCATCTTTATCCGCGCGGCGGAGCAAATAGACCACGTCGTCCGTCGCGACGGTAATGCCGCGCGTATCGGCCCCAGCGCGGAAGGCCCAGAGGAACGCGCCGGTTGGCCCGTCGAAGCTGCGCACATCGATGAAGTCTTCGGCCCAGCCGTCGTTGCCGGCCAGCAGTCGCCCGTCGCCATCGAATGCGAGCCGGGCGGCGCCGAGCGAGGCGTCGGCGCCGGCGGGAAATTCCTTGCCCGAGTCGCCGATCTTCCCGATGTAGGTCCAATTCAAGCGGCTCTCGACCGTGCGGACGTCGTAGGCGCCGGCGGCGATCGGCCGGTACTGGAAATCTCGCGAGGGCAGCCAGAACGAGTGCACGCCCTTCGCCAGCGGAAGATCGTGGAACAGATAGCAGACCAATCGGCCCTGTTTGGTGAACACGCCCGCGCTGGTGATGCCCGTGCCGGCGGTGACCGTGAACGTGCCGTCGGCCGCGCGGGGCGGCGCGAGCCGCGCGGCATACGCCCCCAGGTCGAAGGCGCCCTCGCGTCGCTTTCCCAGAATGTCCGAAGCCGGAGCCGCGACGCCGGCAAAGCTCGCAACACCGAAGCCGGTCACCGGCGTGCGGTCGAGAGCCCAGGCCAACGGGTTCACTGGAGTGAAATCGCCGGAATCGGGATTCTTGAACGTAACCGCCTGCGCGACGCCGTGGGCATCCTGCCCGCTGAGATAGTTCCACTCGCCGACCGATTTGCGACCGAGCTGCCCGTCCGTCTTGCCGATGTACAGTGCGGAGTAGAGGTTGTAATCGACCTTGGCGTCGGTCGCGCCGCTGCCGAGATAGATGCCCGTGGCGCTTTCAATGATGCAGTTGTTGAAAACGACCGCTTTCTCCCCGGACGGCAGGCTGATGCCGAGGCTGGAGTTGCGCGCCACGGTGCAGTTGACGATGACGTTTCCCGATCCTCCGCCGGCCACGAGCCCATAGCGGTTGTTGTCGCTCGTGACGTTCTCCATGCGGCCGTCGACGACATCGGTAAACATGAGACCGTTGATGCTGCCGGTCACGCGCACCCGCTGGACAACGACATGGCGAGCGTCGTGCACGCTGATGTTGATTCGCGCGGCGCCGCGGACCGTCAGATCGGCGATGGTTGCATCCGCGCCCCCCGCGATTTCAAGGCCGATGGCCTGATTGGAGGCGTCGATGATGGTCTTGCCGCAGCCGGCGCCTTTCAGGCTGACGCCCGGCGGCAGCGTCACTCCGCTGGCATACGTGCCCGGCGGCAGCGTCACCGTGGTGTTCGATTTCGCACCGGCAAGAGATTGGGCCAACGATGGCGGGGCCGCCTGGGCGGCTGAGGTCAACAGGCCTACGAATCCGGCGATTGCCAACATGTGATTCGACATGAAACGTCCTCGCGTAATGGATGTTATTTAGAGCCGATCCCAAAGTGTCTTGGCGGTTCGGGATCCTCCGTCCGCGACGACCCGGCGCTCCGGATTTGGAATAGGCTCTTAAGGTTACTTCGCAGAGATGTCTTTCGGCTTATCGGTGTGGAACGGCGCGGCCGGCAGGCCGAGCTTGTTGGCCAGGTTGCCCGAGGGGTTGTCGGCCCAGGCGTAGCGAACGGCGACGGGGGCAGCCACCCGCGGGCTGCTGACCATTACCGTGTCGCCGACGATGGCGGCATCCGCCCAGACGAATTTGCCGTCCGCGCCGGCCAGAACGAATCCGGTCAGCCGGCCGCCGCCATTGGCGACCAATCCGCCGCCAAGCTGGGTGAAACTGAGGCGAACCGAGCGCCCCTGGATCTCCATCTGACGCAGTCGTGGCCCGCTGTACTCGGCCTTGCCGCCGTAGGTAGTATTCAGGGCAATGCGCGCCAGCCGGCGAGCGACTTCCTGCTTGTTTCTGGGGTGGATATCCTGGGCATCGCCGATATCGATCGTCACAGCATAGTCGGCGTTCGGCAGTCTGCAGGCCAGGGCCTGGGCCTCGCGTAGTTCGGCCCACTGGCTTTCGGCCGGTTGCTCTTTGGCGGCCTGGAAGTTGGGCAGTTGCACGATTAGGAATGGGAAATCCCCTTGCCCCCACGCCTGACGCCACCCGCGGATCAAAGCCGGCAATTCGCTGCGGTAGAGTGCCGGCCGGCTCGTATTCGATTCTCCCTGGTACCAGAGCACGCCGCGCAGGGCGAAGGGCGCCAGCGGATGAATGCGGCTGTTGTAGATCACCGTGGGCATGGTCGACTGCAATGGTGTCTTCACCGTAGCGAGCATGGGGGCGATTGCCGGGTCGGCAGCATAGGCAGAACGAGGAATCCAGCCTTCGATCTGCGTGCCGCTCCAGGAAACGTTGAGGATACCGACCGGCACCTGCTCGGCCTGGTGGATGGCGCGGGCGAAGAAGTAGCCGACGGCGGAGAAATAACCGACGGTCTCGGGGCCGCAGACCCACCAACTGCCGTTCTTTTCATCGACCTGCGGTGTTTCGGCCATGTCGCCGCCGCCGAAGAAGAGGCGGATCTTCGGATACTTGGCCGCCGCCACCTCGTCAACGCCATTTTGCGCCGCCTTGACGCCCATCTCCATGTTCG
>JBEKTY010000193.1:0-13769 GCA_049515555.1 Thermoguttaceae bacterium | reverse complement strand
GGTCGAGCGAAGCGAGCCCCACCATCAGGTCATCCCGGATTCTTGGTGGGGCTCGCTATGCTCGACCCACCCTACATTCTGCGCTCGACCCACCCTACAGTCGGCAACCGGCACACGGCGTGTGCCGGTTACATTCAGTGCGGGCGGCTGCGGACGCAGCGGAAGCCGATCTGGCCGTGGATGTCCTTGGCGAAGCAGATGTCGGTATAGGCGGGCATCTCGTAATTGCGGTAGGAGGAGCACAGATCGTCGGGCTTCGAGTTCCAGCAGCCGCCGCGGACGACGCGGTTCTGGCCGCCGGCCGGCCCGCGCGGGTCGCGCTCCGGGCTGCGGCGGTAGTAATCTTCGGCGTAGTAGTCGTTGCACCACTCCCAGACGCCGCCGATCATGTCGCACAGCCCCCAGGCGTTGGGCGGCTTCTGGCCCACCGGATGGGGGCCGCGGGGGCTGTTGGGTTTGAACCAGGCGTAACGCGGCAGGTCGGCCGCCGAGTCGCCGAAAAAGTAAGCGGTCGTGGCGCCTGCCCGCAGGGCATATTCATACTCGGCCTCGGTCGGCAGGCGATAGCCGTCGGCGTCGAAATTGCACTGCCCGGTGCGGAGATCGTAGGCCGGCTGAAGTCCTTCGGCGTGTGAGCGGGCATTGCAGTAGTCCGCCGCCTCCCGCCAGCGGATCTGCTCCACCGGATTGCCGGGGCTTCGCCAGTGCGACGGGTTGCGGCCCATCCGCTTCTCGTACTCTTCCTGCGTCACCGGGTACTTGTCCATCGACAGCGGACTGACGTAGACCTTGTGCCGCGGTTGGTCCGGCTCGGCTGCATCGGCGGCGCCCATCTCGAACCAGCCGCCGGGCAGGGCGACCATTTCCACGCCGCCATGGGCCGACGCGACTGGGGCCGAATCGGGCTCGGCCGCGGGCCGGACCCCGCAGCCCGGCAGCAGAGCCGCCGCGGCAATTGCCGCCCAGCAAATTGTATCCGGCACACTCCGTGTGCCGACGGCAGAATGCGGCACACGGAGAGCTTGCGAATTCTTCCGCGTTGTGGCCGGTCTCCGACCGAGCCACACGGCCGACCGCAGGTCTCCCCAGCCCCGAAGACCTTCGGTCGGGCGACGGCGGGGTCGGGAGACCCGCGCCGAACTCGTATCCGGCACACTCCGTGTGCCGATGGCAGAATGCGGCACACGGAGTGTGCCGGATACATTGGGGCCGCCCATCATTCATCCTCCGGCGGGAGCCAGTCGTAATCCCAATGATGGCCGAGCCAGCCGGGCGGGCTGATGGTAATTGTGGCCTGGTCGGCCAGCCGCACGATGCACAGCGGACTATGCACGGTCCAACTGCCGGCATGGGGGATCTTGACGTAGGCGATGTACCGCCCGCAGTGCGACCATCGCCCGCAGGGGTCCTGGCCCAGCAGCTTCTCGGGCAGGGTTACGATCTTCCCGTCGGTGCCATCGGGCAACGCGGGATCGAACTTCCGCACGCTCAGGCTGCGGCCCGAGTTCCAGCACATCCACCGGCCGTCGGGCGAGAAGGCCGGATGGCACTCGCCGTCGTGGATGGGATGATTGGGCAGCTTGCGGATCTCGCCGCCGGCCGCGGAGAGGAAGTCGATCGTATAGGGGTGGCCCAAGTAGTTGCGGATCTCGAAGATGAACCAATTCCCGTCGGCCGTGACGTCGACGATGCTCACGGTCCGCGGAATGCGGACGAGCTTGGTCTTCTTGCCCGTCGCCACGTCGCGGTAGATGATCTGGTTCTTGCTGCACTCGATGGTCTGGCGGCTGTCGGGAGTCCACACATAGCCGCCGTAAAGTTGTCGCGTGTGGAGGGTCTTGACGTCGACCAGTTGGTCGCCGTAATTGTAGGTGAAGGACTTGCCGTCGGGCGCGGTGCGCGGCACCCGCTCGTCGACGTCGGGGGTGCGGGTAAGCTGCTTCAGGCCCGTGCCGCCGGCGTTGATGAGGTACAGGTCGCGGGGCGGCGGCGGGCCCTTGTGTTCCGCCGCGGGCGCCGGGTGAATGGCAATCACCAGCCGGTAGCCCGTTTGCCGCAGTTCCTCCTTCAGGTCCTTGATCCGCGGGGGGGCGAACGGATCGCACCGGGGCGGCATGTCCCAGGTGGCCCGCAGCGGCGACTGCTCAGCGCCGCAGCACGCGGCGGGCCCTAAGGCGGCAAGCACCAGCAATCTGGCAAGCGCGTTCATGTGTCCGACTCCTTAAACAGAAGACGCCGGGTGCCACTGCTGGCTTGTCCAGCAGTGCCACCCACCTCAATCAGTGCAGGGGTGATTATAGCTCGCGGGCGGCCAGCGGCACACGGCCGGCCCCCATTACGGTGGCAGGATGGCCATGATCCGCGGAGCCGAAAATCTTTGGCGGGCGATTGACCGCCGGTCCATGCCGACTATAATCAAGCGTTTTACGGGGATTCTTACACCTACCGCCAACCGAGGTCTGCTAGCGCCATGATCGTTGCAGTTCCCAGGGAGAGCCATCCCGGCGAGAAACGCGTGGCTTTGGTTCCCGCTTCCGTGGCGGGCTTAGTCAAGGCCCAGTTGGAAGTGCGGATCGAACGTGGGGCGGGTCAGGCGGCCGGTTTCGCCGACCAAATGTATGCGGCCGCGGGGGCGCGGGTGGTGGACTCGCGGAGCGAGGCCTTTGCCGCCGACGTGCTGCTGGTGGTCCGCGCCGCGGGGGCCAATCCCGAGGCGGGCCGCGCCGACGGGGCCCTGCTGCGTGCGGGCCAGGTGGTCATCGGCATGTGCGATCCGCTCGGGGCGCCCCAAGCCGCGGCCGAGCTGGCGGCCAAAGGGGTCACGCTCTTGGCCCTGGAATTGCTGCCGCGGATCACGCGGGCGCAGAGCATGGACGTGCTCTCCTCGCAGGCCACGATCGCCGGTTATCGGGCGGTCCTGCTGGCGGCGACGGCCCTGCCCAAGGTCTTTCCGATGATGATCACGGCCGCCGGCACACTCAACGCCGCCCGGGTGTTGGTAGTGGGGGCGGGGGTGGCCGGCCTGCAGGCGATTGCCACCGCGCGGCGGCTGGGGGCGATCGTCTCGGCCTACGACGTCCGCCCGGCCGTCAAGGAGCAGGTGCAAAGCCTGGGGGCCAAGTTCGTCGAGATGCCCTTGGACAGCGCGGCCGCCGAGGGCACGGGCGGCTACGCCCAGCAGATGGACGAGGCTTTTTACCGGCGGCAGCGGGAGCTGATGACCCGCGTCGTGGCCGAAAGCGACGTGGTGATTACCACCGCCGCCGTGCCGGGCAAGAAGGCGCCCGTTCTGGTCACGGCCGAGATGGTCGCCCGGATGGCCCCCGGCTCGGTGATCGTCGATCTGGCCGCGGAGCGGGGCGGCAATTGCGAGCTGACCCGCGCCGGCCAGACGGTGCTGCAAGCGGGCGTAACGATCATCGGCCCGCTAGACCTGGCGGCCGAAACCCCCGCCCACGCCAGCCAGTTGTATGCCAAGAACATGACCACTTTCCTGCTGTATTTGGTGAAGAACGGTTCGCTGAGCCTCGATCTGGATGACGAGGTGGTCCGCGAAACGCTGATCGCCCGCGGGGGCGAGGTGGTCCATCCGCGAATCAAGCAGTTGCTGGAAGAATCTAGGAGTTAGAAGTTAGAAGTTAGAAGTCAGGAGTTGGAAGTTAGAAGTGGACTTTTTGCAAATTGGGGTGAGGACGGCACAAGTGGTCCCCCTCTCCCTCCGGGAGAGGGCCGGGGTGAGGGGAACCTGCGTTGGTCACGGAGAATGGAAAAGCAGTATTCTCACCAATTTCCCCTCACCCTAACCCTCTCCCGAACAGGGAGAGGGGACCGGGCATCCGCAATTTGCAAAAGTCCAGTCCTGACTTCTAACTCCTTCGAAAGGACAAGCCCAACCATGTCGCCCGGCCCCCTGATCCTGCTGGCCGACGCCGCGCCGGAAAGCGGCGCCGCGACGCCGGCCGAGTTCCTGACCCTCTTGTTCGTGTTGATGCTGGCCACGTTCATCGGGCTGGAGGTGATCCGCAACGTGTCGCGGCTGCTGCACACGCCCCTGATGTCGCTGACCAACGCCATCTCGGCCATCGCCGTGGTGGGGTCGATCCTCCTGGCCGGCAAGCAGGAGACCACGCTGAGCACGATCCTCGGCGCCGTGGCCCTGGCCGCCTCGATGACGAACATCGTCAGCGGCTTCCTGATTACCGACCGGATGCTCAAGATGTTCAAGAAGCGGGAGCCTGCCAAGTTATGAACCTGGACACCGGCACGCAACTGATCTATCTGTTTTCGACGGCCCTGTTCATCTTCTCGCTGAAGTGGATGAACCATCCCCGCACGGCCCGGCGGGGCATCGTCTCCGGCGTGGTGGCCATGCTGGCGGCCATCGGCGGCACGCTCTTGAACCCTACAATCGTCAATTTTCACTGGATCACCGGCGCGATCATCGTGGGCGTCGTGGTGGGCGTGCCGCTGTCGTGGGTGCCGCTGACGGCCGTCCCGCAGCGGACCGCGCTGTCGCACGCCTTCGGCGGCCTGGCCGCCGGGCTGGTGGGGGCCGCCGAATACTATCTGTGGTTCACCCGCCACCCCGAGCACATCACCCGCTTCGGAACCGGCGCCCTGGTGGCCGAGGTGATCCTCGGATTCCTCACCTTTACGGGCAGCCTGATGGCGGCCGGCAAGCTGCAAGAGTGGATCCCCACCCGGCCCATCACCTTCCGGAATCAGAATCTGATCAACCTCTCGCTGCTGGCCGTGGCCGTCGTGGCCGGCGTGTGGCTGGTGCTCGCGCCCCAGCAGTGGCTGCTCTTCCCCCTCATTATCCTGCTGTCGCTGGCCTTCGGCGTGCTGCTGATCATTCCCATCGGCGGCGCCGACATGCCCACGGTGATCGCCCTCTTGAACGCCTATGCCGGCCTGTCGGCCGTGGCCATGGGCTTCGTGCTGAACAACAAGCTGCTGATCGCCGCCGGGGCCCTGGACGGCTCGTCGGGCCTGATCCTCTCGATCATCATGTGCCGGGCCATGAACCGCTCCTTCGCCAACGTCCTGTTCGGGGCCTTCGGCCAGGTGCAAGCCAAGGCGGGGACGGTCGAGCAGCGGACGGTAAAGAGCGCCACCGCCGAAGAGGCGGCACAGATCATGGATGCCGCCCGCAGGGTGGTCATCGTGCCGGGCTACGGCATGGCCGTGGCCCAGGCCCAGCACCGGGTGCGCGAGCTGTTCGACGAGCTGACCAAGCGCGGCGTGGAGGTGAAGTTCGCCGTGCATCCCGTGGCCGGCCGCATGCCCGGCCACATGAACGTCCTCCTGGCCGAGGCCGAGATCCCCTACGATCGCCTGATCGAGATGGAGAACATCAATCCCGACATGCCGGAAGCCGACGTGGCCCTGATCGTGGGCGCCAACGACGTGGTCAATCCGGCGGCGCGGCACGACAAGTCGAGCCCCATCTACGGCATGCCCATCATCGACGCCGACCGGGCCAAGACCGTGTTCGTCATCAAGCGCAGCATGAACCCCGGCTTCGCCGGCATCGAGAACGAGCTGTTCTATGCCGACAATACGCTCATGCTCTTCGGCGACGCCAAGGCCATGCTCGGCAGCATCGTGCAGGCCTTGAAAGCGTAAGGGCGGAGTAGCCAGTCGTTCACGCACTCGCGTCAAAGTAGCAGGCACACTCCGTGTGCCGTCCGCTGAAGCGGAAAAAGGCATTACGGACGGCACACGGAGTGTGCCTGCTACTTTGGACGCGCGCTGAATCGGCTGCCACGGTTGGCTTGCTCAACCGTGCTGTCGGCACTGCTGGACGAGCCGGCAGTGGCACCCGCTCGCGGCTGCTCAGCTCTTGCCCGCCGGCTGCTTGCCGGCCGATGCCGCGGCGGGCGCGGGGGTCTCAGCGGGCGGCGGGGCGTGGTGGTCGCGGTCCAGGTACGTGTTGGCCCACGACGACGTATGCTCCAGGGCGGGATTGTAATAACGGTCTTTAGCCCGCAACGCCAGGAAGCGGGAGGTGGCCGGTTTACCGCCCGCCCTTGGGGCAGCTCAGCCGCGCGGCGGCCAGCGTGTTGTGCAGGAGCATGGTGACGGTCAGCGGCTATGGCAGACGGTAACGGTGGCGTCGCCCCCGCCGCCGCGCTGCATGAGCATGATGGCCATGGGCTTGCCCACGATGTCGCTGCGGCCCACCACGACCACGTGCGCCCCGGCGATGGGGATCTTGCGGCGGATGAGGAGTTGCTGGATGCCGTTACACTTGTGAGGATCTCACGCCAGCCGCCAGGGCGCCCGCATCGGCCGGTCGAGCATTCGGTTGGCCTCGTCGTCGCCGACGATTTCTTCTTTAACGGGGTCCCATTGCAATTTGCGCTTCAGCAGCATGGCGACGTTGCCGAGGTGGCAAATCGACGACGTGCGATGGCCGACTTCGACCGGTTCGATCGGATCGCGCCGCGACTTGACGCTGTCGATAAAATTCCGGACGTGGTCGGGAATGAAGTTGCGGCTGGCCTCCGCCTTGCGATCGGCGCGGCTGACGGGCAGGTGGATCTCGTTGGGGGCGATTGTCGAGGCGGCGATCGCGGCCGGGCTGCTCTTCACTCCGCCGTAGCCGTATTCGATCCAGCCTTCGGTGCCCTCGAATCGCGTGCCGAAACCGGGTTTGCCCGTCTCGCAGAGCAGCTCGACCCCGTTGGCATAGCGTGCGCGGAAGCTCACCTTGAGGGCCGTGTTGAACAGCCCGCCCTGGGGCGGCCACTCGGAACCGGCGTCCTCGAACTCGATCGGTCCGCTGTGGTCGGTACCCAGGCCCCACTGGGCGATGTCCAGCGAATGGGCCCCGAAATTGGTCGTTTGCCCGCCGGAATAGTCCAGGTTGAAGCGGAATCGGTAGAAGCAGCGGTCCTTATGGTACGGCGCCTTGGGGGCCGGGCCGAGCCACATTTCGTAATCGAAGCCGTCGGGCACGGGCATGGGCTGCCAGCCCGGCCCCGGATCGACGGCGTTGTTCTCGGCCACCATTGCGCGGACCCGCTTAAGCTGGCCGATTCGCCCGTTGCGAACCAGCTCGCAGGCGAAACGATTGGCCGGGCTGGAGCGGTAGTGGCTGCCGGTCTGAAGGATGCGGCCCTGCGCCCGGACGGCCTTCACCATCGCCTGGCCCTGGCGGATGGTGAGCGACAGCGGTTTCTCGCAGTAGATGTCCTTGCCGGCCCGGGCGGCCATCACCGTTATCAGGGCATGCCAGTGGTCGGGGACGATGACCGCCACGGCGTCGACGTCCGCGCGGGCCAACACTTCACGGAAGTCGCCGTAGGCGCTACAGCCCTGGTAGCGGCCGGAAACGGCCTGCTTGGCGTAGAAGGCATCGACCTTCTCCTGGGCCGGCTTGCGGCCGAGGAACTGGTCCGGTGTCTTGTAGCCGTAGCTGGCCCGGTTCACGTCGCAAACGGCCACGACGCGGACGTCGTCCTGGGCAAGGAACCCGGGGATGTCCAGCGTGCTTTGATTTCCGTTGCCGATTACCGCGACGTTGATTCGCTTGCTGGGCGCCGTGGCCGAAAGAACCGCCGAGGGCACGATGCACGGCGCGCAAGCGGCGGCGCCCGCCACCGCGGCCCGCTTCACAAAGTCGCGGCGGGAAGGAAGCCCTTGATGGTCATTCATGGCTCTGGCTGTGGGTGGAGGGTGAGGCACTGTAGATTGATGGCCCGCCAGGCGCCTGCGTCGTGGGCCCGCACCTTCACTTCTTGTTGGCCGGCATGCTCGATGTGGAGCCGGCCCACCTGACTGGTGCGGAATTCGGCCCAGTCGCCGGTCTTAGGGGCCTTGCCGGAGATCTGTTGGCCGGAGGCTTCGACCACGAACTCGCCGCCGCCGATGGCCGACACCGTGGCCGACACCGTGTACGCGCCCGGCCACTCGAACGCGACGTTCCACGAAACCCATTCGTCGGCCCGGTCCCAGAAGCCGATGTTCGTCTTGTCGCCCTTCTGCTCGAGCTTGATCTGCTCGCCGTGCAACTGGGCCGACTCGGCATCCAGGGTCAACGTGCAGTGGGCGTCGGGCCGCACCGGCTCGAACACCTGCGCTAGCGCGACCGGTTTGAGATCCGTGCCGGTGATCTTGAGCGCCACGGTGTACTTCGACGGCAATTCAGCGGGCAACTTGACTAGCAGGCCGTCGGCGGTCTGCTTCCACTCCAACTTGCCTTCATACCCCAACAGAGTCACGCTGGAGAGTTGGTTGCCGCCCTCGGCCGGTTTTCCGAGCGAGCGGACGGTAAGCTGGCCGTCGCTGGGCTGACCGAGCGCGATGGCGTACAAGACGTCGCCCTTCTTTGTGAAGCGGATGTCCTTGGCACTATACTTGTAGTCTTCCTGGAAGTGGCCGCCCTTGGCCTTGGTCCCCCCCTCGCCGTAAACCAGCCAGGGCCGCGTGCCGAAGATCGCCTCGCCGTTGACGGCGTTCCAGTCGGCCAGCTCGGCGAGCATCTGTTCCACGTCGGCGTCGAGCGAGCCGTCGGGCCGCTGCACGACGTTGAGCAGCAGGTTGCCGTTCTTGCTGACGTTGTCGACCAGCATGTGGATCACCCAGCTCACGGGCCGGAACTTCCAGTTGCGGTTGTAGTACCAGTCGCCGATCGAGGTGTCGGTCTGCCAGGGATAGGGGTCGATCTTGGGCATGATGCCGCGCTCGAGGTCCTCGATCCAGCGGCCCTCGGACTGCTGCTTGCAGTTGTAAACCACGTCGGCGCGGCCGCCGTTCCGCTCGGCGCTGGCGTTGTAGAAGTGGGCAATCATGCTCAGTCCGACCTGGTTGCCGAAGGGCACGCCGCCGTCGGTATACAGCAGGTCGGGATGATAGTTGTCGAGCAGCTCCTGAATCTCCGCATACCACTGCTTGTGCCACTTGGGATTATTGCTGTACCAGCCGGTGTCGCCCGGCTCGGCGGGGAAGTGGTACAGGTCCTGGTACTCCGGGTTGGCCCCGTCATAGGGCACGCCGGCCTTCGGCCCGCTCTTGTCGGCGCGATGGCTGCTCTGAAACCAGGTGAAGCTGGCGCCGAGGTGCTCGGAGACGCCGAAGCGCATGCCGTTCTTCTTCGCCGCCTTCTGCCAGTCGCCCACCACGTCGCGCTTGGGGCCCATGGCGGCGGCGTTCCAGCGGTGCAACTTCGAGTTCCAGTTGAAGAAATTGTCGTGGTGCGAGCCCATGCTGACGAAGTACTTGGCGCCGGCCTTCTTATACAGGCCCATCAGCCGCTCGGGGTCCCACTTCTCGGCTTTCCACAAGGGGATGATGTCCTTGTAGCCAAACTCCGAAGGATGGCCGTAATGGGCCAGGTGATACTTGTAATGGCCGTTGCCTTCTTCGTAAATGCCGCGGGCGTACCAGTCGCCGTCCATGGGCACGGCCTGCGGACCCCAGTGGGCCCAGATGCCGAACTTCGCGTCGCGGAACCACTCCGGACACTGATACTGCTTGAGCGAATCCATGTTGGGCTTGAACGGCCCGTCGGCGATGGGGTAATCCGTTTTCTCCGCCGCCCGCCCGCCGCCGGCAAGCGCCAGCACGATAGTCAAAACCGCCCCTAGTCGGATCACGTGGTTCATGTTCGGCTTGCTCCCATTCTGCTTGACTTCTGGTGTGGTAAGACTCTCCAATCTTCGCCTCCATGGTACATGCGGGCCGGCGAAACTGCAACCAACGTTCTAACGCTACCCGACCTCACCCTAACCCTCTCCCGGAGGGAGAGGGGACCGGAAGGGTTTGATCTTCTGAGACAGCTGCTTCGGGCCCGCGAAAGAACTAGTTTGACAATTGGGTGGCACGCCCTGAGGAACGAAGGGCGTGGACAGCCCACGAAACACGCCCTTCGCTCCGCTCAGGGACGTGCCACCCTTGGACAATTGTAACGGCTATTCTTTCGCGGGTCCTTACTCCGCCGGCGTCAGCTTCAGCCACTCGAGATTCATAACGCCGGCGCCGGTCTTCTGGAGGCCTTCAACGGAGATTTTCGTCGGGCCGGCCTTGTCGATGTGGAGTTTTCCGATCGCCACGCTCTTGAAGGTCTCCCAGTTGCCGGTGCCGTCGATCTTCGCCTTCAGTTTTGCGCCGCCGGCGGCGATCTGGAATTGGCTGCCGCCCGGGCCCGCCTCGAGGGCATAGCTCAGCTCGACGTTGTACGTCCCCACCTTGGCCACCGTAATGTCCCACGACACGGTCGAGTTGGTGTCGGTCCAGAAACCCACGTTCTGCTTGCCGCCACGCTCTTCGAGCTGAACGCTGCCGGCCAGGTCGGCCTCGTCCGCCTTGAGCGTGAACGACCCGCCGGCCTCGCTCGAGCGGGCGCGGACGATCGGCTGCACGGGTCCGTCGAGATCGAGGACCACGACCGAGGCGACGGGGTCGGGGGCCGCCGCCGGCAGCTTCAAGGTCAGACCGTCGTCGGACGATGTCGCTTCCAGCGTCTGCGCCCCGGCGAGCAGGCTGGCCTTGACCGGCTTGTTGGCGATCGGCACCTGGAGCAGGCCGCGGGCGGGCCAATCGAAAACGTGCAGGAAGAGCTTGCCTGGCTTTTGGGTGGCGCGGCCCCATTTCAGAGCGGTTTTGAAGGGGCTGGCCGAGGTGCCGTAGATCGCCGCGCCGTTGGGCTTCAGCCACTCGCCGATTCGCTTGAGGCGCGCGACGCTGGGCGGCGGGATCTGGCCTTCGGGGGTGGGGCCCACGTTCAGCAGGTAGTTGCCGCCCTTGCTGGCGATGTCGATCAGGTTGCGCGTCAATTCTGCGGCCGGTTTCCAGTTGTTGTCGTACGACTTGTAACCCCAGGTATCGTTCATGGTCATGCAGGTTTCCCAGTCGCGGCCCGGATAGCCCTGGGCGGGAATGAACTGCTCGGGCGTTTCCGTGTCGCCGCGGACCGCGCCGCCCAGCCGGTTGTTGCTGATGATGCCCGGCTGAAGCTTCAGCAGCGAGCCGAGGGCCTGGATCTGCTCCTTGGTCATGCCGACGGGCGTGTCCCACCACAGCATGGCCACCGGCCCGTAGTTGCTCAGGATCTCGCGGACCTGCGGCACGGCGATCTGGCGGACGTAGTCCTCCATGCGGCCCGCCTGGGCCGGGTCCCAGTGGTCGGTCTGGCGTCCGCCGGCGCGATAGGCGCCGCCGCCGGGGTGATGCCAATCCTGCGCCTGTGAATAGTAGAAGCCCAGCTTGAGGCCCTGCTTCCGGCACGCCGCGGCCAGCTCCTTCAGCGGATCGCGCCCAAACGGCGTGGCGTCGACGATGTTGTACGGACTGGCCTTGGACTTGAACATGGCAAAGCCGTCGTGATGCTTCGACGTGATTACGATGTACTTCATGCCGGCCTCCTTGGCGATGCTCACCCACTGGTCGGCGTCGAACTTCACCGGGTTGAAGCGCTTGGCGTATGCGGCGTATTCGGCCACCGGGATGGAAGCGCTGTTCATGATCCATTCGCCGATTCCGCCGATCGGTTTGCCCTGGTACGTGCCCGCCGGGACGCTGTAGACGCCCCAGTGAATGAACAAGCCGAAGCGGGCCTCGCGCCACCATTGCATGCGGGCGTCGCGCTCGGCTTTCGTCTCTTCCCCGGCCGGCGTCGGGCCATCGGCCGCCCGCACCGCGTGCATCCCGATCAAGGCGGCCGCCAGAAATGCGGCCGCGAGGAACCGTACTTTCAAGCTCATGGTTTCAGCTCCTGGTGGGAGAATTGGAGGAAGGTTTCTGGTTCGATGGTTCTCGTTTCGATTCCGCTCGGATCAGCTCCGATCAGCAATACCCCATTTTAACAAAGTGACACACGTCCTTCCAGTCGGCATTCTGTCGATATTATTGCCCGTGAAATCCGGTACCACAACTGGTTGCAAACATCAGTTGCAAAGATCCCGGCTTACGCAACCATAGGGAGGATCGGCGGCGATAGCGCCCGACGTCGGGAGGATCGGCAGAACCTCTCGGCAGTCTCGGCAATAGAGTTGAACGTTGCCCCGCGTATAATCTGGTTTCATGCACTAGCTAGGGGCATGGCTTCTCATTTTGCTTGGTCTTGTTTCTTGTGTTGGTAGTAATGATGGGGAGAGAGGTTGCCTATTGCTTGCTCCAAGGTCTCACTTGGCGACGGGTAGAAACTTGACGAGCCTCCCCCGACATGGCATGTTAGGCATTGCCAACGCCCCACATATCCGCCAGGGCAAGGGTCAATGCTTATCGAATACTGGATACCGTCAATCGTATGGTAGTGGTGCTCGGGCTGTCTCTTTGATCTACCCATGCTTCGCCTTTTGTCACGCCCGCTCAACGATGAAACCGATTTGCCGTTTGTCGCCGTTGTCCCCTTCAAGCTAGCTAGATTGTGCTCTATTTGCTCTTCGGGAGCGAAGCATAGCGGTCCATGTCCTGTTTTGCTTCGTCCGTTTTGCCCATCGCTACATATACTTTGGCACGGCAGAAATAAGCCCAAGCCATCGTCGGGTCCAACTCGATACCCCTGTTGAGGTCGGCGATTGCCTTGTCGTTGTCACCTATGCCCGAGTAGGCAATACCACGGGCGCAATAGGAGTTGGCTTGTTTTGGGTCGAGTTGGATTGCTTCGGTGAAGTCGTCAATCGCCTTGTCGGGGTCCGTCGCCATATAAACAGCCCCCCGGCACCCATGCGCCCCAACATCTTTCGGGTTTAGATGGATTGCCCGGGTCAAGTCGGCCATTGCCTGCGTCAAGTCGGCCATTGCCTTGGGGTAGTCGGTGATTAGCTTGTTGGGGTCGCATCTGCTTGCATAGGTAAGGCCCCTGTGGTGATAGGCAAGGCCACGAAGTTTACACGCCTCGGCGTTGTTTGGATCGAGGTCGATAGCTTTTGTAAAGTCGGCAATCGCTTCGTCGTCCTGGGCCTTGGCTTGGTAGGCCATGCCCCGGTTGCAATACGCTACGGCATCATTCGGGGCTAACTCGATAGCTTTGGTGAAGGCGGCGATAGCCGAAGTGTAATCGCCTGTGTCGAAAGAATCCTTGCCACTCTTATAGGCGTCCTTTGCGGACGTGGGGGCCGCATTACCCAAAGGCGCAGGATTCGCTTTGAAGCATTGCTCTATCCCGGCAAGACGGGAGATGGTTTCTTTTGTTCCCGCTTCCCCTTCTCTATGGCGACTATGGGAAGCGACGGCAAAGAACACAAGGGCAACTATTTGGAAACCTGTCGCAATCCAAAAGAGAGTCACGCTATTCATAATTCTCGCCCGTGATTGTTTCGGCTGGATCGTCGCAATAGGTTTCGGTGGGGGGGCGACTACCGACGTTTTGCGGTTCTGTCCCCGGTTCTTTCTTCTGTTCTTTCTCGTCATCGTCAAGGCCTCGGAAGCCCCTCATTATAGCAGATTGCCGGGCTCTTTTGTGGCTCTCAAACTGGCCCCCAGTTGCAAACATTGCCGCAAACTTCCGGGGACAATCCGACCCGTTTTTGGGCCATTTGAGGCTAATTCCAAAATAATTTCCCGAGGGCCAAAAAAGGGTTTAATCCTCGGGAATTACGGGGTTTTCTGGGTATCGGCTTGGAATTGGCTTGCCCGCTTCCAGTTGGAGGGTGAATTCCGCGCCTCTTCTCAGTCCATGGGCGGGTTCGATGTCTGGCCGCCCCTCTGTGGATGGGGCACGCAGGTCCGCCGATGTTTGTGGTGCGGAGGGCGAGAAAGCTGTGGGTCGAGCGCAGCGAGCCCCACCGGAACCACGACGGACGTAAGCACTCCAGTCGAAA
>JBEKTY010000192.1:0-13877 GCA_049515555.1 Thermoguttaceae bacterium | reverse complement strand
ACCGCCGGCGACCTGGGCCTGGCCGTCTGGTCGGCCGAGGGCAAGCCGCTTTGGCAGCAAGACTGGTACACGCACCAGCGGCATGCCGGCAAGCTGCTGGCCCTGGACGCCGCCACGCTGCTGGTCGTCGAGGGCACCACGGCCACGGCATATTCGGCCGACGCCGGCGGGCGGAAGTGGCGGCAGGCGCTGGGCCCCAGCGGCGAGATCCGTATCGCCCGCACCTCGGCCGATGGTGGCACCTGCGGGCTTTACAACATTGCCGACGGCGGCCGGCTGCACGTGCTCCGCCAGGGCCACCCGGTGCGCGTTATTCCCACGCCCGCCGAGGATTTCAGCCTCTCGCCCGACGGCTCCCTGATCGCCGTGGTGGCGGTGAACCAGCTCAAACTGTATTCCGTGACGGACGGCCTGCAATGGATTGTGCACGGCGACGACCTCATGCACTTTCCGCGGTTCTCGGGCGACGGGCGGCTGGTCGCCACCAGTGGACTGGGCACGGTGTACGTGACCGACCTGGCTGGCCGCACGCTCTGTCAGAAGGACGCGGGGGCCCTGGCCGTTCCCGCCTGGCTGGCCGACGGCGGCCTGCTGCTGGCCACGTGGGAGGGGAGCGTCTGCCGCCTGGACAAGACCTACGGCCGGCGCTGGCACACGCGGCTGACGCCCCAGGCCGCCGACATCCGCGGCACGATCCTGGCCGCCGACCAGACGCCCACGGCCAGGATCGACACCTGGAGCAACGCCGAGAAAATTGCCATCGCTGGCGAGGCGCCAGTGCCACGGCCGACGGGGACAGTCCCATTTTCGTCGGACGAAAATCGGGACAGTCCCCGCCAGACGCAAGTGCCACCCGGCGAGCAACCGGCGAACCTGCTGGCTCAAACTAAGCCGCTGATCCAGTTGGTGACCGCGCAGGGCCCGACGGAGCTGACCCATACGCCCCGGCAGACGACGGCCATGCTGTATGACGGGAAGGCCGAGCCGCCGGCCGAGGCCTGGATTCCCTGGGAAATGCTGGGCACGTTTGCCGAGACCTCGCCCGTGAACTACCTGATCATCGACGCCTTCCGCACGCAGATGCAAGTCAGCGGCGTAACGCTGATCGAGGATCCCCGGCACCCGGAGAGCTGGCTTCGCGACACGTCGATCGACTACTGGGACGCGGCCCGGGAGGCGTGGGCGCCGATCCAGCCCATGTTGAGCGACGCGGCGGTGCACACGCACCGCTTCGCCCGGCCGGTGGCGGCGGCGCGGTTCCGCCTGGTGCTGCCCTGGGGCGCGTGCGGCAACGTGCGGCTGGCCCAGATCGTCTTCCACGGCCGGTTGCTCCGCTGCTCGCATCCCGACGTGGTGGCCAAGCGCCCGCTGGCCGTGCTGTTCGACGAGCAGGAAGACATCCGGCACGATTTGTACTCCGGCGGAGGGCAGTTGGCGCTGGCCGTCGAGGGCGCCTACAGCGGCGGCCGGTGCCTGACGCTCACTCCGCCCGCCGGCGGCCAGGCTGTCGCCGGTCCGCCTTTTCAGCAGCAGTTCGGCGAGACGATCCGCAACTGGGACTTCGAGATCGCCGAGAACCCCGAGCCCGGCCAGTACCGCTATTTGCAGTTCGCCTTCCGGGCCCTCTCGCCCGAGACGAAGGGGATTACACTGCGGGTGAGCGAGAGCAATTACGGGGGCCCGTCGATCGCCGCGGGCGAGCCGACGGCCTTCGATGGCGCAACCGTCGTCCGGCAGACCGGCACGCCGCCGCGAGATTGGCAAGTGGTGCGGGTTGACCTTTGGGCCGCAGCCAAGCGGCCTTGGCGAATCCGCAGCCTGACGCTGGGCGTCCGAGGCGGCGGCGCCGCCTTCGACCAGATCGTACTGGGCCGCACCCCCGCCGATTTGCCGAAGCAGTGAGGGCTTGTAGATGCCCGGTCCCCTCTCCCTCTGGGAGAGGGTTAGGGTGAGGGGAAATCACTGAGGATATCGCCATGACCAACCCCATGGATCGCCAGGTGGCACTGGCCATGCTGGCCCACCCCGACGACGCGGAGTTCCTGTGTGCCGGGACGCTGGTGCGATTGGCGGCGGCCGGCTGGGAGGTGCACATCGCCACGGCCACGCCCGGCGACTGCGGCACCATTTCGGAGACGCCCCGGGCGATCAGCGCCCGGCGGACCGCCGAGGCCCGGCAGGCGGCGGCCCTGATCGGCGCCCGCTACCACTGCCTGGACGAACGCGACGGCATGGTGGTCTATGATAAGCCCACGCTCCGCAAGGCCATCGACCTGTTTCGGCGGGTGGCACCCACGTTGGTTCTGACGCACGCCCCCAAAGACTACATGATGGACCACGAAATGACGTCGCTAGTGGCGCGGGCCGCCAGCTTCGCTTACGCCGCGCCCAACATCTCGACGCTGCCGCTTTGCCCCGGCTCCCGTGTGCCGTATCTCTATTACTGCGATCCGACCGAGGGGACCGATCCGCTGGGCGCCGTCGTACAGCCCAGCACCTGGGTCGATATCGCGGCCCAACTGGAGCGCAAGGCAGAGATGCTGGCCTGCCACGCCAGCCAGCGGGAGTGGCTCATGGCGCATCATGGGATCGACGAGTACGTGGCTTCGATGAAGCGGCATGCGGCGTGGCGGGGCCGCGAGGCGGGCACCATGGCCGCCGAAGCCTTCGTCCAGCACCGCGGCCACGCCTATCCCAAAGACGACCTCCTGGCGCGGCTCTTCGGGCCGACGCTGACGGTGTGAGCCGCGACGCAACCGAAACTATTTGGCAGATGGCGCCGTCGGCCCAGCCGGCGGCGGGGGCAACCCCAGGCAGGCCTCGTCGCTGTAGGCGCGGTACAGGTGCGGGCGGCGGAGCAGGAAAGTCGTCTCGCGGAAATCGCCCCCCTCCCACACCCGATAGCCGTCCTCGGCCGGCAGCGTGGCCTCGATGATCTCCCGGTCGCCCTCGTTCCAGGCCAGGATCTCGCCCTTGCGATCGATGATGCACGAGCCCTGGGCCCCGTTGCGGGCGACGACCATGCACAGTTGGTTGTCGATGGCCCGCGTCCGCATGATGGCCTTCCAGCGGCTTTCGTTGAAGATCGGCTCCCCGGCCGTGAAGCGGTCGGCGCGCAGGTCGCCCATGATCGGGAAGCAGATGAACTCCGCCCCGCCGAGGGCCAGCATCCGCGCCGATTCGCTCACCGTGGTGTCCATGCAGATCAGGCAGCCGATCCGTCCGATGGCGGTGTCGAACACGCCGAACGAGTCGCCGGGCGACAGGCCGCTGAAGCCTTCCGACGTGGCCAGGTGCACCTTGCGGTAGGTGCCCACGATCTGCCCCTCCGCGCCGATCAGCACGGCGCTGTTGTAGACGGCGCCGCCGGTGCGCTCCTTCACGCCCAACACGAGGTGCGCGTGGTGCTCGCGGGCGAGCTTCTGGAAGGGCGCGATGGCCGGGCCGGGCACGGCCACGGCCCCCTCGACCAGGCCCGGACCGCTGATCACGATCTCGGGCGTGACGATCAACTGCGGCTGCCGCCGGCAGGCAGCCTGCACCAGGCTGGCCCAGCGATCGACCCGCCCGGCCACGTCGCGCGGCAGCTCCGTGCCCTTCGAGAAGGGCTGGATGGCAATCCGCTCGGCGCTCTGGCGAGTCTCGCTCACCACGCACACCTTTACCGGCTTGCGCTCGGCCACGGCCGCTGCGTCGATCTGGGGCGCCGACCAGCGGGACTTGCCGCCGGGCGACCAGCGCAGCGTATAGCGGACGGTCATCGAGGTCGTGCCGGGGGGCGCCTTGAGCAGGGCCTCGAACTCCATCGCATCGGCCGAGACCGGCCGGGGCAGCAGGTAATTCCACAGCCTGCCCGGCGAGCCCGCCTGGGTGCGATCCCAGCGATCCCACAGCACGATGGCCACCAGCGAATCGCGGGCGTGGTCCAGGCCCTCGTGCCGGACCCGAGCGCGGAAGCGATAGGCCTGCCCGCCGCGCACGCCGCCGTAGACGAACTGCCATCCGCCGCAGCAGATATGCGTGCCGTTGCCCGCCACCGTTACTTCGCCGCCGGTCGTGCGGCCGGTCAGCGGCGCGGCCAGGGCCTCCGGGGCCCACGTTTCGCAGCGCTCGACTACGACCGGGCCCGCCGCGGCGTTGTCGGCGGCCCGTGCCCGGTCGGCCGTGCCGCCGACGATGCCCAGCGCTGCCAGGCACGTCGCAACTTTGAAGGCCCAGATCGCATGTACGAGTCGGCCACTGTTCATCGGGCACCTCGCTGGGTTGTGGCTAGTGGCTGGTGGTTAGTGGCTAGCTGCTTATGGCTTGCGAATTGCGATGTCCGGTCCCCTCTCCCTCCGGGAGAGGGCTAGGGTGAGGGCAGTCAGCGAGAAAGCGGTCATTATTTGCGATTGCGGCCCACAATGCCCTCACCCCCGGCCCCTCTCCCAAAGGGCGAGGGGAGATGTCACTTCTTCCGGGCATTATCGCGCAGTTGCCGGTAGATTTCCAGTGCGTCGGGAAAAGGCTCCAGCGCCCGGTCGAAGATGCCCAGCGTATAGGCGATGGTCAGGCCATAGTTGCAGATGGGCACGCCGGCCCGGCGGCAGCGGAGCATGCGGGTGAGCATTTCGCGGCGGTTCCACATGCAGGCCCCGCAATGCACCACGAGCTGGTAATCGCCCAGGTTGTCGGGGAAATCGCGGCCCGCCAGGGTGTCGATCGTCAGCGGCCCGCCCACGTACTGCCGCAGCCAGCGGGGGATCTTCACCCGGCCGATGTCGTCGCCGATGGGGTGATGCGTGCAGGCCTCGGCCACCAGCACCCGGGCGCCGGGCTGGAGCCGGTCGATGGCCATCGCCCCGTGGACGAACTGGGCCAGGTCGCCCTTCTGGCGGGCGAACAGGATCGAGAACGAGGTCAGTTTGACCCCCGGCGGCGTGTCGCCGGCCACTTTCAGAAAGGCCTGCGAATCGGTCACCACCAGGGCCGGCGGGCGGCGGAGCCGCTCCAGGGCCTCGCGCAGCTCGCGCTCCTTCACCACCATGCAATAGGCGTCGCCATCCAGCAGGTCGCGGATCGTCTGCACCTGGGGCACGATCAGCCGGCCCTTGGGGGCCTCCAGGTCGATGGGCACGACGAGCACGGCCAGCTCGCCCGGCGGCACCAGGTCGGCCACGATTGTCCGCGGGTTGAGGAACTCCTCGGGGGCCGAGCGGACCAGGGCCTCGCGCAGGTCGAGGATGCCCTCACCGGCAACGGCCACCGTCTGGACCCAGGCGATGTTCCCCCGGTCCAGCGGCTCGATGACGCTTGCCGGCGGCCGCGCCACGTCGGCCTTGTTGAAGACCACGATTACCGGCACGTGCCGCGACCGCAGCTCCTCGAGCAGGCCTTGCTCGAAGGGGCCCCATTGGCCGGCGTCGGCCACGATCAGGCCCACCTCGGTGCGATCGAGCACCTGCCGCGTTTTCTCGACCCGCAGCGCGCCCAGGGCGCCCGCGTCGTCGATGCCCGCCGTGTCGATGAACAGCACCGGGCCCAGCGGCAGCAGCTCCATGGGCTTCTCGACCGGATCGGTCGTGGTGCCCGCCAGCTCGGAGACGATCGACACCTGCTGCCGCGTCAAGGCGTTCAGGAGCGACGACTTTCCGGCATTCCGCCGGCCGAACAGCCCGATGTGCAGGCGTAGGCTTTTGGGAGTGCTTTGCATTGAAAGGCCAAATCAGTTTCTGTTGCGGAAGGTCGGAAATTTGTAGGGTGGGTCGAGCGGAGCGAGCCCCACCATTCTCGACGAACGACGGATTGGAGTGCTGCCGTCCGTCGCCTGTCGCCCGTTATGAACTTAGCCGTTGCCCTCGTCGGGTAGGCGCGCCCGCAATTTCTTTGGATCCCGCGAGGTGTGAAAAACGGCGTAGATGGTAACCGTGTCCTCAGTGTGGGCATACAAGATGGCATAGGGAAAGCGCCGAACCAAGGCCCTTCGGTAATGCTGTTCGATGACGGCGCACATCTCCGGGTTCCGCTGAATCGCGCGGACGCGAGCATCAACCGCGCGCAAGAATTCAAAGCCAAGGCCTTTCTGGCGTCGTTCGTACCAGCCGAAAGCCTCGTCGGTGTCTCGCTCCGCCGCCGGAAGAATGAGCAACTTAGCCGGCATGCTTGGCAACGATCCTCTGTTTGGCATCATCCCACGTGCCAGCCAGGCTCGGGTCGCGGCGGTACTCGGCCTCTCGCCGAGCCAACTCCGCCTTCTGCCAGTCCGGCAGCGGCAAGCCTTCGGCCTCGGCCGCGATGCTGTCCCAGAGGTCTTCGACCAGTTGAATCCTTTCCGCCAAGGTCAAGCCAAAGATCTCGGCAAACTGTTGATTCATGAATCGCCTCCGGGCAGCGGTGTGGAAAAGCCGATCTTCGCCAATTCTATACCAGGCGGCGCGGGACTTCAATCTCCCGGCCCCCCGGTTGGCGGCCCTGGCGGCCGGCACGTGTGTAATTGGCGGCCGCCGGAGCGCCTTGGCCGCAGCGGATGCACTACCGTTCAGGCTAATCGGCCTTCGAGGGTGGCAAGGAGCCTTCCGGCGAGCCCAGGCGCATGACCCGCTCCGGCGAGGTCAACTGGTCGAACTCCTCGGCCGTCAGGATGCCGTGATCGACGACCAGCCGGCGGAGGCTCTGTTGCTCGTCGCCCTCTGCGCCGCTCAGGTGCTCGGCCAGGTGCTCGGCCGCGTCGTAGCCGATCCGCTCGACCAGGGCGGTGAGCGTGGCCGTGCTGCCGTGGACGTGGCGGAGACACTGCCGCCGGTCGGCCTCCAGGCCCGCGACGCACAGCCGGGCCAGCAGATCGCACGCCGCGGTCAACAGATCGAGCATGGCCAGCAGGCTGTCGGCCACCAGCGGCAGGAAGGGGTTCAACTCCAGGCTGCCGGCGGAGGCCGCCTGGACGATCATCTGGTCGTGGCCCATGACGGCCAGGGCGGCCTGGATTACCGCCTCGGGAATGACCGGATTGACCTTGCCGGGCATGATCGACGAGCCGGCCTGGCGGGGCGGCAGGCGGATCTCGCCCAGCCCGGCGTGCGGGCCGGACGACAGCAGCCGCAGGTCGTTGGCCGATTTCCGCAGGTTCCCGGCCAGCGTCCGCAGAATGCCGCTGACCTCGATGAACACGTCGGCGTTCTGCGTGGCCTCGACCAGGTTCTCGGCGCGGGCCAGTCCCAGGCCGGTGATCTGCCGCAGGTGCTCGACCACGCGAAAGACGTAGGCCCGCGGCGCGCCCACCGCGGTGCCCACCGCCGTGCCGCCCAGGTTCACTACCCGCAGCCGTTCTTCACACTTATAGATCCGCCAGCGGTCGCGGGCGAAGGCCTCGGCATAGGCCGACATCTCGTGGCCCAGCGTCAGCAGCACGGCGTCTTGCAGCTCGGTGCGGCCGATCTTCACCACGTCGGCAAATTCCTTCTCCTTACGCTGGAAGGCCTCCTGCAAGGCGATTACCTTCGGTTGCAAGCGGCGGAGGCCCTCGATGGCCGCGATCCGCAGCGCGGTGGGGTAGGTGTCGTTGGTGGACTGGTGGCGGTTGATGTCGTCGTGCGGGTTGACTGTGGCGTAATCGCCGTGCGGGCGGCCCAGCAGCTCCAGGGCCCGATTGGCCAGCACCTCGTTGACGTTCATGTTGGTCGACGTGCCGGCGCCGCCCTGGAGGGCATCCACGACGACGTGTGCATCGAGCCGGCCGTCGATCATTTCCCGGCAGGCGGCCTGAACGGCCTCGAACTTGGCCGGCTCGGCCCAGCCCAGCTCGTGGTTGGTCGAGGCGGCGGCCGATTTCACCGCCCCGTAGGCGTGGACCAACCGGTGGTGCACCGGCCGGCCGGCCAGCGGGAAGTTCTCCACCGCCCGCAGCGTGTGGATCCCCCACAGGGCCTCGGCCGGCACGTCACGCTGGCCCAGCAGGTCGGTCTCCTGGCGGTAGTCGGCCACTGTTGATGCCGTGGTTGGTTGTGGAACTCTTCGTTGGCTTAACACACACAGGAAACCGGGCTCGTACCCATTCCATAATCATTGTAAGGCCCGAGGGCAGAAGGCGGAAAGGGGGCGGCGGAGGGACGAGGGATTAGGGAGTCAAGATGGTGGTGCTTGGCGGCCGGCACCACTCCTTTACCGCGCCGCTGGAGTTCCACGTCCAAGGGATGAGCCAGCCTCTGTCCCGCCAGTCCCGTCAGCCGGCACAGCGCGCCTGCGGCCCTCCAGGCGGACTAGCAGGACCGCCAGGTCGGCCGGAGTGATTCCGCTGATGCGGCTGGCCTGCGATATATCGACCGGGCGGACGCGATCGAGCTTCTCGCGGGCCTCGACCCGCAAGTGCGCCACCGTCGAAAAGTCGAAATCGGCCGGGATCCGCCGGGCCGCCAGACGCTCCTGCCGGTCAATGTCGATCTGCTGCCGGGCGACATAGCCCTCGTACTTGGCGTCGTACGTCAGTTGCCGGGCCACGTCGGCGGGCACATCGGCCAAGGCGGGCAATCGCTGGGCCACTGCCTGCCAAGTCACCGCCGTGCGGCGAAGCAATTGGGCCAACGAAAGCCCTTCGCTGCGCGTGGTTCGGAGCAGCTCGTCCACGCGGGCCATCTCGGCCAGCTTCAGTTGCAGCCGTTGCCAACGCTCGCGGCCCACCAGGCCCAGGCGATTGCCCAGCGGGGTGAGCCGCCGATCGGCGTTATCGCCGCGGAGGAGGAGGCGGAATTCCGCGCGGCTGGTGAACATGCGGTAGGGCTCGTCGACGCCGCGGGTCACCAGGTCGTCGATCATCACGCCCAGGTAGGCCTGGTCGCGGCGGAGCACCAGCGGCGGCTGGCCCTGGAGGGCCAGCGCGGCGTTGGCCCCGGCCAGCAGGCCCTGGCCGGCGGCCTCCTCGTAGCCGGTGGTGCCGTTGATCTGCCCGGCCAGGTACAGCCCGGCGACCCGCTTCGTTTCCAGCGAGGGCCTTAGTTGCTGGGGCGGCACGTAGTCGTATTCGATGGCGTAGGCATAGCGGATGATTTGGGCCCGGGCCAGGCCCGGGATGGCCCGCAACATGCCCTCCTGCACGTCGCGCGGCAGGCTGGTCGATAGGCCGTTGACGTACACCTCGTGCGTCCGCCGGCCTTCCGGCTCCAGGAACAACTGGTGCCGCGTCTTGTCCGCGAAGCGGAGCACCTTGGTCTCGATCGACGGGCAATAGCGGGGCCCGGCCGACTGAATCTGACCCGTATACATCGGCGCGCGATGCAGGTTGGCCCGCACCAGCTCGTGCACGGCCGGCGTGGTATAGGTGATCCAGCAAGGCACCTGCTGGCAGTCGATCCGATCGTTGAGGAAGGAGAAGGGCTCGGGCTGCTCGTCGCCCGGCTGGCATTGGGTCTGGTCGTAATCGATGGTGCGGCCGTCGAGGCGGACGGGGGTGCCGGTCTTGAACCGCCCCAGGGTCAGGCCGCACCGCTGGAGGGCCAGGCTGATGCCCGCCGACGTGCCCTCGCCCATGCGTCCGCCGGGCAGAATGTCCTCGCCCACGTGGATCAGGCCCCGCAAGAACGTGCCGGCGCAGAGGACCACCGCCCGGGCGCGATAGACCGCGCCGCCGGCCGTGAGCAGACCCACGATTCGCTGCGAATCGGCCTGACCCTCGACGAGCAGGTCGTCGATGTTCTCCTGGCGGAGCGTCAGATTGGCCTCGTCCCGGCAGATGCGGCGGATTTCGAGTTGATAGGCCAGCTTATCGGCCTGGGCCCGTGGACCGTGCATGGCGGGGCCCTTGCTGCGATTGAGCATGCGGAACTGGATGCCGGCGGCGTCGATTGCCCCGGCCATGGCCCCGCCCAGGGCGTCGATCTCGCGGACGATCTGCCCCTTGGCCACGCCGCCGATGGCCGGATTGCAACTCATCTGAGCGATCGTGTCGAGATTGGCCGTCAGCAGGGCGGTCTGCGCGCCCAGCCGGGCCGCGGCCAGGGCCGCCTCGACCCCGGCGTGCCCCCCGCCGACCACCAGGATGTCGAAGTCATAGGATGTGCTCATGGCCCCAAGGTAGCACGCCACACTCCGTGTGCCGTCCGCCATACCTTTGTCCGCTTCAGCCGACGGCACACGGAGTGTGGCGTGCTACTGTCCATACCGTGAACGGTCGCGCCAACCGCAGCATCCGTCATTCTAGCCCGGATCGTTCAGAAATTCGATCCTCACGGGCTGGGGACGGTCACCGTCGTTGCGGGCGAGCTGCTTCGCTTGGGCGGCGGCGGTGGCCAGGATTCATCATCCGTGGTCTTCGGCGTGGCCTTCGGCGAAGTGGGTGTCGAAGCCGGCGGCGTCGCCGTGCTACGCGACGGCGGAGCAGGCGTCGCCTCGGGTGCCGCAGCGGGCGGTTTTGCCGCGGGCGGTGTTGCCGCCGGCGGTGTTGCCGCGGGCGGTGTTGCCGCTTGCGGTTTCGCCGCGGTCGGCGGAGCGGGTGTTGCCTCCGGCACCACGACCGGCGGTGTTGCCGCAGGCGGTGTCGCCACAGGCGCCGGCTTAGTCTCCCCGGGCGGAATCGCCGGCGGCAGGGGTAGCGGAGCGGGCTCCGTCCCAATCGGCTTTTCGGGCTGGCTGGGGGTGGTGGCGGCGGGCGGTTTGGCGCTGGTGGCAGCCGCACCGGCCGGCTTCTCCGGCGGCTCCTTGGCGTCTGTGGCCTGCGATGATCCGGCCGTGCCGAAAGACCCCTGGCAACTGCACCCATCTCCCGGCGCGCAACACGTGCCGCTACAGCAGTCGCCATCCCGCCAACGGGCGAAGCGGCAGCGCATGGCCTCCATCCAGCCACACCCTACCAGCGGCGCGACGGCCAACACCAAGATCCCGATCCGCAACGACGGCCGCAAAAACGGGCGCATAAGTTCCCCCCTGTGGAATGGTGGCTAGTGACTGGTGGCTAGTGGTTGGCGACCCGCGGCTGAGCTCCTCAGCGCAAAATGGCCACAACGCACTAACCACTGCCCGGCAAGTGGGGCAATCCTTACGTGTTTAATCGAATATTCCGAATATCCGCTTGAGGAAAACCCCGCGGCCTTAGCCGTATATTCCGAATATTCCGGCACGTGGCCCGCCCGCAGGGTGCCACTGCCGGCTTGTCCAGCAGTGTGTGTCGGGGTGAAAATGGGATCGGGTCCCAGTTTCATTATTTTCATCCTTGGAGGACGATGCGCGATGCGATGGAAAATGAGTCTCGACTCATTTCAAATGAGACACGACCCCGTTTCGCGCGCTCGCCTCTCGCGCCGCCCCGGCGGGGCTCGCCCCCGCCGAGCGCTGATTGGCGTACTACCCCGCCGCTCGCTCCCCCTCTCCGCCCCAGCGGGGCTTGCCCCCGCCGAGCCGCGATCAGGCCGCCCGCCGTTTCGCTTCCGCGCGCCGGGAGGGCAGCGAAAGAATTGCCGGACCGCCCTCCTGCAAATCCGGGCCGCCGCCGCTCGAAACGATCGCCTCCCCGGCGCGGGTCAAAGCGGGCCGCCGCCTTCGCCGCCAGGAAACATAACCCGCCAGCCCAATCGCCCCGGCGCCGAGAAGGGCCAACGCGGCCGGCTCGGGTGTCGGGAGCGTCAGGGCGAAGACCGTGCCGTCGTTGTTGGCTCCGCCGATTTCGGTCGTCCCGTAAAAGGTTGAGCCGTCAGCGCTGAGCGTCAAATCGCCAAGGGACCATTCACCATTGCCGCCGTTGAACGAGACCAAGGCCGTGGGCGTGCCGCCGCCCACGGGGATGCTGAAAACCGTGCCGTCGCCGCCGGCGCCGCCCAATTGGGTCGTCCCGTAGAGGGTCGAGCCATCGGCGCTGAGCGCCAAACTGGCACGGGGGTTAGAACCATTGCTGCCGTTGAAGGACCCCACGGCCGTGGGCGAGCCGCCGCCCACGGGGATGCTGAAAACCGTGCCATCGTTGCTGGCGCCGCCCTGGTAGGTCGTTCCGTAGAGGGTCGAGCCGATGAGCGTCAAACCGCCTTCGGGGGTTTGGCCATTGCTGCCGCTGAACGAGCCCAGATCCGTGGGCGTGCCACCGCCCACGGGGATGCTGAAGACCGTGCCGTCGCCCTTGGCGCCGCCCTCGTTGGTCGTCCCGTAGAGGGTTGAGCCGATGAGCGTCAAACCGCCAGAGGGCCCAAAACCATTGCTGCCCTTGAACGAGCCCAGGGCCGTGGGCGTGCCGCCGCCCACGGGGATGCTGAAGACCGCCCCGTAGCCGCCGCCGGCGCCGCCCTGCAAGGTCGTCCCGTAGAGGGTTGAGCCGATGAGCGTCAAACTGCCATAGGGATGTTCACCGTTGCTGTAGTTGAACGAGCCCAAGGCGGTGGGCGTGCCGCCGCCCACGGGGATGCTGAAGACCGTTCCGTAGCCGCTGGCGCCGCCATTCCCGGCCGTCCCGTACAGGGTTGAGCCGATGAGCGTCAAACTGCCCGAGGAGGAAAAACCGCTGCTGGCGCTGAACGGGCCCAAGACCGCGGGCGTGCCACCGCCCACGGGGATGCTGAAAACCGCACCGTCGTTGCTGGTGCCGCCATTGGAGGCCGTCCCATAGAGGGTTGGGCCGATGAGCGTCAAGCCGCCACAGGGGCCCCCATAACCGCCGTTGGTGCCGTTGAACGAGCCCAAGGTCGTTAGCGTCTGGCCCGAGGCATCCGTTGCAATAGCCGACAGCGCGGCCGCGATCGCCAAAAGAGACATTCTCATCCGAATTCTCCTTTTGAGAGCCGTCGGAGTTCAGTCAATCCCGCGGGGCCCGCCCGGAGCAGTGCTGCAACATATCGGCGTGGGGCCAGGCCAGCCGGGTGCAAACCACAATTAGAGACGGTTACAAACTGATTGTCAAGGATTTTTCGCTGTTTTTCCAATTCTCCCGCAAAATCGCGGCCAATGCCCGCCCGCGCGCCCCCAAACCGGCCCAGGCGATGGCCGCGCCCCTCCAAAAAACTGGGCTTGAAATTGGGCCAGCATGTATGGTACAGATGTATAGGTATGGCGGAACGGATTAGGGGCTTATGAGAAGGATGAAGGCGGACGGCGGAACACTGATTAGCGCTAATCAGCGCTGATTAGCGTTCCCCCATGGCCGCTGCACCCTCGCTGGAAGGATGAAGGCGGAAGGATGAGGGATGAAAGCGGAAGGCGGCGAGCGGAGGGCGGAAGAATGAAGGCGGAAGGTCGGGTCTGTGAAAATCTGTGTACATCCGTGGCCCAGTTGCCCGCCGATCTCAAGAATAGGTACCAATTGGACCCCCTGAAAACAACGGAAATTGAAGGCGGCGAAGGAGTTATGGCGTCGGGGAAGGCGGAAGTCGAACACGTACATCCGGAGACGTATGAGTTTACGATTGCCGGCAGAATCGGTAGTGCAAGCCATATAATGGGTTACAGACTTGTCGATCGCGGTAAGTTTTGAAAGGTACCTTGAGGCGGGCGACTGTTCGACGAGCGGAAGGCGGAATTGCAAAATGCAAAGTGCAAATTGGGTCGGGCCGGCACGAAAACGGGAAATTGCGATTCCGGTCACATGGAATGGTGTTAGGAAACCCGCCCGCCGGGTGCCACTGCTGGCTTGTCCAGCAGTGTCGAATCACCACTGGGCCCAGCACTGCTGGGCAAGCCAGCAGTGGCACCCGGCGGCGGACGGGAGCAGGCAGTTCCGTCCGTCGTCCGTCGTCCGTCGTCCGTCGCTTCCTGCTGTCGCCCGTCGTCCGTCGCTTCCTACCGTCGCAGCCAGGCGTCGGCGGCGGCGGCCATCAGGCGGCCTTCGTTGATGGCGTGGACGACCAGCGAGGCGCCGCGGACCGAATCGCCGGCGGCGAAGACGCCCGGCCGGCTGGTCATCCAGCGATCGACCGCCAGGTTGCCGCGGTGAT
>JBEKTY010000191.1:0-13898 GCA_049515555.1 Thermoguttaceae bacterium | reverse complement strand
AGCGAACCTCTCGCCGCGTTGCTGATCGTCATTACCCGAGGTAAGAGCCGTATGAGGTAGTGCTTCACGTACGGATCTGTGCGGGGGGCCGCCCGCAAGGGCGGTCCCTACCGCGACCCTTTAGTGCGGCGTTTCTTTCGGTCCCTTTATTTTCCCGCCTCCCAATTATCCACGAAGTCCAGCGGCGGTGCCAGGGCCACCGGGGCAACCGTTCACAGCATGGAAGGCGGCAGGCACGCTCCGTCTGACGCTGGAAAACGGCACACGGAGTGTGCCGGATACATTACGGACGGCACACGGAGTGTGCCTGCTACGTTAGCGCGTGTGGGTGAACGGCTACTCGTCAGGGGACCCGCGCGGCCGCTGTGACCATTGGCGGTTCCGCCGCCCCCGCGGCGTGGAGTTTCAGATCGGTGATGATTACGGCCGCGATCGCCCGCATGCCCAGCGTCTGGTTGATCTGCTCCTGCATCTGGCGCTTGAGCTCCCGCAGGGCGGGGTCGTCGAAGTCGCCGTCGTGGGCCTTGCGGAGCAATTCCTCCAGGTCCTGTTGGACCCGGAACTTGTGGGTCTCCAGGCGCTGGCGGGCCGCCGGATCGGCCGGCTCGACGAGGGCCACGTGCAGGGCGAATTCCGCCCGCCCGGTGCGGCCCTCGGCCGTGCGGTCCCCGTCGAAATGGAACTTGCCCAGCGACACCTCGGGGTTGGCCGGGGGCGGCCCGCTCTCGGTGTGCAGCCGATGATAATAGGCAATGGCCGCCCCTTGAATCAGGCTCAGCAAGACCACGACCGGAATCAGCAGCCAGCGCCTGAAGGTGAATCGCCAGAAGCGCCCACTTGCGGGTGGGGTCGCAGCCACTTCGGTCCTTTCGGTCCCGTCGGCATCCGCCTCGCCGCCTTTGCGATTCATCCGATCCGCTGCCATGAAACGGCCCTTGGTGAGTGGTGAGTGGTGAGTGGTGAGTGGTGAGTGGTGAGTGGTGAGTGGTGAGTGGTGAGTGGTGAGTGGTGAGTGGTGAGTGGTGAGTGGGGAGTGGGGAGTGGGGAGTGGGGAGTCGGGAGTGGGGAGTGTTCTTGCCCCTTTGTAAAGGGATTGAGTTCCGCCTTCCGCCCTCCGCCTTCCCCCTTCCGCTGTCGCCCCGTAATAAAGGGAGCAACCCTCCTAGGGGAACTATAGCTTGCGGCAGGCCAAGAAAAAATTAGGGCCTCTGACGCGCCACATTCCACAGTGGCAAACCAGACGGTAAGGGCAAGGTAACCGTCTGATTTCCTTCCGTCAGAGGCCCTACGGGCCAGCATGATTAGAGCGAGCCTCGGTTTCTCCGACCTTGGCTCACCTGGCCTGGGTAGATGCACACGGCATGCCAGTCAGGCAGCCGGATATGCGGGATGCAAGATTGATTTGTAAGTGCCAGTGTGGATTGTACTTACGATAACTGGCCCGCTCGCCGCCGGTTCCCGGGCCCGCCAGACCGGACTGTATCGTTCCGCAACACTTGTGCATCAGTACGGGGCAACGTGCCCAGGGGCGTTGGGCCTGCCCGAGTTCGGCGTGGGGCTCCCGACCCCGCCGCCGCCCGGCCGAAGGTCTCCGGGGCTCTGGAGACCCTCGGTCGGCGGAGTGGCTCGGTCGGAGACCGGCCACAACGTGGAGTGTGCCTTGCTGAACACTGAGCACTGAACGCTGAACACTTTAGACTGAACCCAACCGCCGCCCGCATCCGTAATCACCAGTACCCATGCCTGAGAACCCCGTCGCCATTGGACCCTACCGCTGCGGCCGCGGTGAGCCGCTCCTGGTGATTGCCGGGCCATGCGTCATTGAATCCGAGGCCCTGACGCTCTCGATTGCCCGGCGGCTGCGTGAGATAGCTGCCGAGCTATCGATCGGGCTGATCTTCAAGGCCTCGTTCGACAAGGCCAATCGCACCAGCGTCGACTCGTTTCGCGGTCCGGGATTGAAAGCGGGCTTGGCTGTGTTGGGCCGGGTCAAAGCTGTTACCGGGCTGCCGGTGACCACCGACATCCACCTGCCGGAGCAGGCCGCGGCGGCAGCCGAGGTTTGCGACCTGCTGCAAATTCCCGCCTTTTTGGCCCGCCAGACCGATCTGCTCTCGGCGGCGGCCACGACGGGCCGGCCGGTGCACGTCAAGAAGGGCCAGTTTCTCGCCCCCTGGGACATGAAGCACGTGCTGGCGAAACTTCAGGCCGCCGGCTGCCAGCGCATCTTGCTCGGCGAGCGGGGGACTTTTTTCGGCTACGGCCGATTGGTAAACGACATGCGGGCCATTCCGCAGATGCAGTCGCTCGGCGTGCCGGTGGTCTTCGACGCCACGCACAGCGTGCAGGAGCCCGGCGGCCTGGGCGCGGCCAGCGGCGGGAACCGGGCGATGGTCGAGCCCTTGGCCCGCGCAGCGGTCGCCATCGGCGCCGACGGCCTGTTCCTGGAGACCCATCCCACGCCCGACGCGGCCCTGAGCGACGGGCCGAACTCGCTCCCCCTGGACCAGCTCGCCGCCGTCGTGGGCCGACTGCTGGCCATCCGTCGTACCGTGGAGAATCTGCTGTGAATCCGCAAGGCATTGCCTGTCCTGGCCGGCTTTTCTTGGAACGCCCGCTTGTGCTAGTGGTCTGTCCATCTCGACTTTACGAGTTGGGTGCCACTGCTGGCTTGCCCAGCAGTGCCGGACACACGGTTGGACAAGCCAACCGTGGCACCCGTAAGCTCGACTTGGACAGACCACTGGTCCGCCCGCTTACTTCGGCCCGCCGGCTTTGGTCGGCCCGATGGCGAACGGTCCTGGCCCTCGGCCTGGCCATGGCGCTGGCCGCCGGCTCCAGCGGCTGCCGTCCCGCCGCTACCCCCGGCGGCCAGGGCGGGGCGGGCAGGAGCGATGCCGCCGTCCAGGGCTCCGATGAACTGTTCCACTACGCCGTTACCAACCTCAACCGGCTGGAAGACTTCGATGTGGGTGAATTGCAGGAGCAGCTCAGCACGCGAATCACCGCTATAGGACGCGGCGAACAGCTCCCGCCCGGCGAGCAGGCCGACCCTCTGCGGGCAAGCTGGCCGGAACCGGAGATGCTCGGGCAGATCGTCAGCCGGCTGAACCAATGGTGCGAGGCGCAAGGGCCGGTGGCCGATTGGCGGCCGGAGCCCATGCTGGCGGCCTTGCCCACATCCTTGGCCGAGCTGCCCATGCTCCGCCGCCTGGACTCGATGCAATTCTCTTCCTACGACGGCTTCTGCCTGCTGGAAACCGCCTGGCTCCGCGACGTTTCCAACTGGGCCCGCGGCAAACAGGCCGATGAGCTCCAGCAGGCCCGAAACCTATTCGACTGGACCGTCCGCAACATCCAGCTCGATCTCGACCGGCCGGAGCGGACCCCGCAGGTACCCTGGGAAACGCTCCTGCTGGGCCGGGGCTCGGCACTAGAGCGGGCCTGGGTGTTCGTCCTCCTTTTGCGGCAGCAGGGGATCGATGCGGCCATGCTGGCCCTGCCGCTGGGCCCACCCCAATCGCCCGATACCGCCCCTGTCCCCAGCCACTCCCAGAATGCCGGCGATAGCCCAAAGCAGCCGGAGAACGATTCAAAGCAATCGGGTAATGATCGCCGGCAAGAAAGCGTCGCTAAGGGGTCCGGCAAGGATCGCCGGCAAGAAAACCCCGCCAAGGGGTCCGGCAAAGAACGCGGGCAAGAAAACCCCGCCAAGGGGTCCGGCAAAGAACGCGGGCAAGAAAGCCCCGCCGATCTGACCGACACGCATCTTCGTCCCTGGTGTGTGGCGGTGGCGATTCATGGCGGGGCAGGGGGGCTGTACCTGTTCGATCTCGCACTCGGACTGCCGATTCCCGCCCGCGATGGCGTCCGCCTGGCCCGCGGCGGGCAACTAGACATCCAGCCCGCCACCTTGGAGCAGGTGCTTGCCGACCGCTCGCTCTTGGATCGCCTCGATCTCGAGGCGGCGCCGTACTGGGCGAAGGAGGCCGACCTGGGACACGTCGTCGTGCTGGTCGAGGCGTCGCCGATCTACCTGACCAAGCGGGCGAAGCTGCTCGAGTCGCGCCTGGTCGGGAAGGACAAGATGGTGCTGACCACCGCCGCCACGGAGCAGGCCGAACGCTTGAAGGTTGCGGCCCACGCCCGGCTGGCGCGCCTGTGGGGCTTGCCTTACCACACCCTGGAGCGCCGGCGGCAACTCTCGCCGCCCGACGTGCGGCGCTGGCTGGAAGCCTTCTTGCCCCTGTTTGCCACCGCGCGGCCGCTGTACAAGGGCAGGGTGCTGCACCTGAAGGGCCGCTTCGGCGAGCAGGGGGCCATCGACTGCTACTACGCCGCCCGGCCCACCGACGAGGCACTGGCCGCCGACGAGCAGAAGCGGTGGGACGCCTACTACCAAAAGAACCTCCTGCCGCAGATCAACTCGCTGCCGCCGGACAAGCAGGAGGAAGCCGAGCAGCAGCTCCGGCAACAGGCCCTGGCCGCCATCCGCTGGGAGACGGCCGTTTATCGCCGGGCGAAGCTCGACGCCAGCTACTGGCTGGGCCTGATCGCCTTCGAGCAGGGGAACTACCGCTCGGCGATCGACTGGTTCGCCAACCGCACCTTGGCCGCCGTGCCGACCGGCCCCTGGACCCCCGCCGCCCGATACAACCTCGGCCGCAGCCACGAGGCAGCCGGCCAGGCCCAGGCCGCCGTCGAGGAGTACGCCGTCGGCAGCTTCTCGCCCCTGGTCTACGGCAACCTGCTGCGGGCCCGCTGGCTCCACGACCTGACGGCGAAGAAGTAGGCCCCGCCAGACTGGTATCGGCACAGTATGCTCCGGTGTGTTACACTTCTAAGATCCCGCCGCTCACTGTATAATCCACTATGAAAGACGATATTAAGCGCTTTCGCCGCTTCTGCCGTATAAACAAGATGTCTGACGAAGAAAGATACGAGTTCAGCGCTCATCTACACGGCATGAAAGAGTCCGGCGCGAAGGGCTCTGCGAAGAACGGGGATTTTACTTGGGATGAATTGAAGGCCATTCTCAAGGGATTCCGGCGGGAGGGAGAATAACATGACGACGAAGAATATCTCATTTTCGCTACTCATCAAGACGATGCGGTTTGCTCAGCTTTACTCCCTCGTGCAAGGCTTGGAGGGGAAAAAATGCTGGAAGGTGGCATTTGGTTATGGCGGTGAGTTACACCTGCACTTCGGGGCACGCATTCCTTATGACAATCCGAAAATGGCGGGCGAGAGCAAGGGGGCTTGGATATTCGGAACGTGTGGCACTCCTTGGCATCTTGTCACGTCTGAAGGCTCAGTGTCTTCAGAGAATCATAGTGAGAAGGAACTCGCATTGCACATCAAGGAACTTGAGGGGGCTACGGTCACTAAGATTGGGCTAAGTCTGCCTGACGGCGGCCTCACGGTTTACTTTACCAACAAGCGGCGTCTTCTTGTGACACCAAGTGCGAGAGATCGCCGGTACGATGTGCCATACTGGGAGCTTTTTATGCCCAATCACAGGTTCCTTGCTTTTGGCCCCGGAAATGGCTGGTCTAATAGGCGATCAGACGTAACGCCACAACACCAACCACGCACACCTGGAAGATCGGGGTTATCGACCGTCAGTGCAAGGAGATCGAAAGCGGGCGTGTCGTAATATCGACGGCCCCCGCCGGGCCTTGTCGCCCCAACCGGCCCGTGATAGAATAGCCACTACACCATCTCCCGGGGGAGTAGGAATCGAGCTTATGAAAGAAGGCATTCACCCAAAATACGTCGAAACGAAGGTCACCTGCGGCTGCGGCAACACGTTTGTCACGCGGAGCACCGTGCCGGAGTTGA
The DNA here is from genome assembly GCA_049515555.1 of Thermoguttaceae bacterium. Taxonomy (GTDB): domain Bacteria; phylum Planctomycetota; class Planctomycetia; order Pirellulales; family Thermoguttaceae; genus JBEKTY01. The sequence continues at coordinate 8,057 of JBEKTY010000191.1, read as the reverse complement.
AGGTCGATATTTGCAACGCCTGCCACCCGTTTTACACGGGCAAGCTGAAGTACGTAGACACGGCGGGCCGTATCGAGAAGTTTCAGCGGAAGTTCGCCGCGACGGGCTATGCCAGTCTTCAGCGGGGTAAGAAGAAGCCCGCTGAGGTCGCCCAAGCCGAGCCCACCTGACCCTGAAACTTCCGGGGCTTTATGCGCGACCTGATGGACCAGAACCTGGCCCGCTTCGAGGAGTTGGAGCGGCAGCTCCTCGATCCCGAGGTGCTGGCCAATTCGGCCCGGCTGTCGGCCGTGGCCCGCGAGCACGGCTCCCTGGCCAAGCTGGCCACTAAGTACCGGCGGTTCAAGAATCTGAACGTCCAGATCGCCGAGGCCCGGGCGATGTCCGAGGGCCCCGATCCCGAGTTGCGCCAACTGGCCGACACCGAGTTGCCGCGCCTGAAGGCCGAGCGCGAGACCTGCTGGGGCGAGCTGCTGGACATGATGGCCGGCGGCGAAGACTCCCAACGCAACCGCTGCCTGCTCGAGATCCGCGCCGGCACCGGCGGCGACGAGGCGGCCCTGTTCGCCCGCGATCTGTACGAAATGTACAAGCACTACGCCGAGGGCATGGGCTGGAAAGTGGAGATCATGGATGCCAGCCCCACCGAGCTGGGCGGCTTCAAAGAGATGATTCTCGGCCTGGAGGGCGAGGGCGTCTTTCGCCTGCTGCAATACGAGAGCGGCGGCCACCGCGTGCAGCGCGTCCCCGAAACCGAGGCCAAGGGCCGCGTCCATACCTCCGCCGCCACCGTCGCCGTCATGGCCGAGCCCGAAGACGTCGAAATCGACCTCAAGCCCGGCCAGTACACCATCGAGAAGATGCGGGCCAGCGGGCCCGGCGGCCAGCACGTCAACAAGACCTCCAGCGCCATCCGCCTCACCCACCTCGCCACCGGCATCGTCGTCTCCTGCCAGGACGAGAAGAGCCAGCACAAGAACATGGCCAAGGCCCTGCGGGTCCTGAAGGGCCGACTGTACGAGGCCAAACGCCAGGAGGAGCACCGCAAACGCTCCACCGAGCGCCGCAGCAAGATCGGCTCGGGCGACCGCAGCGAGCGGATCCGCACTTACAACTTCCCGCAAAACCGACTGACCGATCACCGCGTCAACCAGAATTTCAACCTGGAAAGCGCCATCGCCGGCAACCTGGGGCCCGTCATCGACACCCTGGTAGAGTGCCATCGCCAGGCCGAGCGCGCCGCCTTCGGAAACCTCGAATGAGGGATTGGGGATTGGGGATTGGGGATTGGGGATTGGGGATTGGCGGGCCGGCGGCTGATACCCGCCAGCTATTGGGGCTTCTGCACTCATACCTTATACTGAGCGCGTGGTCAACGCTCCCCAATCCTAAATCCTAACTCCTAGCTTCCCCCTCATCCCTTCAACCCTTAACCCCTCATCCCCTCAACCCCTAACTCCTCGTCCCCTCAACCCCTCATCCCCTCATCCCCTCATCCCCTAACCCCTCAACCCCTCCCCCATGTCCAGCCAGCCGTGGACCGTCGGCCGCCTGTTGCAGTGGACGACCGACTTCCTGAAGTCGCATGGCGCCGACTGCCCGCGGCTGGATGCCGAGGTGCTGCTGGCCGAGGCCTTGGGCTGCCGGCGGATCGAGCTGTACACGTCGTTCGAGGACGTGCCGGGGGATGAGCGGCGGGCGGCCTTCCGCGACCTGGTTCGCCGCCGCGCCGAGGGGGCCCCGGTGGCCTATCTCGTCGGTCGCCGCGAGTTCTATTCGCTCGAGTTCAAGGTCGGGCCCGGCGTGTTGATCCCCCGCCCGGAAACCGAGCTGCTGGTGGTCGCCCTCCTGGACCTGGTCAAGGGCCGGCCGGCCGAGCCGCCGCCGGCGATCGCCGACGTGGGCACCGGCAGCGGCGTGCTGGCCATCTGCGCCGCGAAGCATCTGCCGGCGGCCAAGGTCACGGCCATCGACTCGAGCCCCGCCGCCCTCCAGATCGCCGCGGCCAACGCTGCCGGGCACAAGGTGGCCGGGCAGATCGAGTTCCTCCAGGGCGATCTGCTCGCCGGGATCGACCCCCGTCGGCAGTTCGACTTCATCCTTAGCAATCCGCCTTACGTCAGCACGGCAGAGTACGAGCGGCTGCCGCGGGACGTGAAAGACTACGAGCCCCGCGCGGCCCTCCTGGCCGGCCCGCGCGGCACCGAGGCCATCCAGCGGCTCGTCCCCCAGGCCGCGGAGCATCTGGCCCCCGGCGGCCATCTGCTCGTCGAGATCAGTCCCATGATCCACGACGCCGCTCTGGCCATCCTGGCCGCCGAGCCGCGATTGGAGCCGGCCCCCACCATCAAAGACCTCGCCCGCCTGCCGCGCGTAGTGCGTGCCCGGCGAAAGTAAGCGTATCCGGCACACTCCGTGTGCCGATGGCAAATGCGGCACACGGAGTGTGCCGGATACGTTGTCCGCCCATAAGGCGCGAGCACGCGGCCAACTCGCGGCTCGCGCCGCGGACGCCACCGGAAGACGAGAATTATAGGAGGCTGCCGAAGTAGTCACAAATCAGCGTCCCGCCGGCACAAGGCCGGACGGGGACGTCGGCAGCTTACGGAGCAGCGCGACGTGGCTGCCCGCCGGCGGTCCTGGCGGTCACTCAACGCCCTTATAAACCTGCTGCATGAGCACGTTCTTCTTCGACGTTACCGGCCCCGGGTTCGTGTCGGCCGCCAGGATTGCGGCCATCATCGAGTACTTGGCGTCCAGGTCGTCGCAGTAATGCACGATCAGGGCCTCGGGCGTCATGGGCGGCTTGGGCGAGCCCCATTCCGGCAGCCGCTGATGGGCGATGATCAAGTGCTCCAGCCGCAGCAGCGTATCGGCGGCGAGGGGCCAGCGGCCCGCCGCCTCGCGGACCATGTCGCGGCCCATCAGCAGGTGGCCCACCAGCGCCCCGGCCGCCGTGTAGGTCGTGCCCTCCGGCCGCTGATCCAGCTCGCGGAGCTTGCCGATGTCGTGCAACACGGCCCCCGCCACCACCAGCGAGCGGTCCAGCGGCGGCTTCAAGTCCGGATAATATTCGGCGTAACGGTCGGCCAGAAAGACGGCCGATCGCGCAACGCTCAGCGTGTGCTCCAGCAATCCGCCCACGAAGGCGTGATGATTGTGCCGGGCGGCGGGAGAGCGCAGCACCGCCTCGCGGTTCTCGGTCAACATCCCCCGCACCAACGCCTGCAAGGCCGGATCGGTGATCCGCTCCGCGACCAGGCCCAGCAACTCCTCGAGCATCCGCTCCGGCTCGAATCGCGACTGCGGCAGGCACATCGTCGGGTCGAACCCGTCGGCGGCGTCGGCCGGGCAGACCTCGCGAATCTTGCGGATCTCCAACTGCGGACCATAGCTGCTCTCGCGATACGCGGCCCGCACCTTGTAGAACACCCCGGGCGTCCATCGCTTCTGGCACTCGGCCGCCCACGGCGAGTCGTTCCAGATCGGAAACGACACCTCGCGGCCCCGATCGCGAAAGCCCACCCGATAATACGGCTTCCCCTCGCGGGTCGAAAGCTGCTCCTTGGCCGTCATCAGCACGAACATGTCGGCCTCCTGGCCCGGAGTCAGAGCGGATAGCGGGATGAGCGGGATGAGGGACATGGGATTTGGGGATTTAGGGATTTGGGGATTTAGGGATTAGGGATGAAGGCGGAAGGATGAAGGCGGAAGGATGAAGACTGCCAACTGAAAACTGCCAACTGCCAACTGACAGATTGTAGCCGACCGGCCCGCCGGCCCGAAAGCCCCCCCGCCCCAAAAGCGGCCTCTCGTTGTTCTACACATCGTTGATCTGCCCGGCGGCAACTTCACAGTGCCTCCACTTGATAATCGCCAACTGCGGCTATCCAATTCAATTTGGGCCCCAAAAAAATCTCTGCGTTACCCCTATGCTTCCGCCTTCCGTCTTGACGCCCCCGCCGCAACCGCCCTATACTGAAACGTCTTTGAGTCCCCCTTCCTCGACGGGTATTGAACCATGAAGCGCGAGCGGCGGCACGATCTGCACACCAACGCCTTGGCCGATTGGCTGGGGGCGAAGCTGGAACAGTTCAAGCCCTATCAGAACGCCATCCTGGGCGCGATGCTGCTGGTGGTGGTGGCCGTCGTGGCCCTGGCCGTGTGGCGCAGCCGCTCGGAGAGCTACGCGGCCGAGGCCTGGCGGAGCGTGAAATGGCCCTTCGCGGCCACCAGCCCCGAGGAGCTCGACCGCATCGGCAAGATTTACCCGGGCACTTCCGCCGGCCAATGGGCCGAGGTCCTGGCCGCTGATCGCTACCTGTTCGCCGGCTGCGAGGAGCTGTTTCACGACAAGGCCGCCGCGGCCGAGAGTCTGAGCCAGGCGCTCGAGCGATACCAGGCCATGCTGGCGGCGGCCCAGTCGCCGATGCTCCGGCAGCGGGCGCTGTTCGGCGCGGCCCGCACGCTGGAGGCCCAAGGCAAGCTGGACGAAGCCATCGCCTGCTACGAGCAGCTAAGCAAGACCTGGCCGCAGGGGATGTTCAAGGCGGCCGCCGAGCAGCGGGTGAGCGACCTGAAGACGGAGGGCACGAAATGGTTTTACGACCAGTTTGCGGCCTACCGTCCGAAGCCGCCGAAGGAGTCGGCCGCTCCGGCCGCCAAAGACCGCTATGGCCCGCTGCCGGAGAACCCGCCCGACGAGTCGGTGCTGAAGTATCCTTCGTCGTTCGGCAATGCGATTGTGGAGAAGGCGGCGAAAGAGGCCAAGGACAAGGAGTCGGCCAAGCCGGCGTCGGCGCCGAAGAGCCAGGACAAGAAGGACGTGACGGGGCCTTCGCCCAAGAAGGACGCGCCGGAGAAGGGACGCGGGGACGCGGGGACGCGGTGACGGGGGGACTCGGAGACACGGAGACACGGAGACGGGGGGACGCGGAGACACGAGGACACGCAGGACATCGGTACTCTCCGCGTCTCCGCGTCCCCGCGTCTTTCCTACCCGGGGGCCCTCCGATGTCACTGACACCTGATTCCGCCGGGGGACCGCCGCTCCGGCCGGTCGAGTTCTGCGTAGCCGAGCCCGAGGCGGGCCTGCGGCTGGACGTACTTCTGACCATTCATTTTCATGATTACAGTCGGGCTCATCTGCGGCGGGTGATTTCGGCCGGCGGCGTGACGATCGACGGCAAGGGCGGCAAGCCGGCGTACCACGTGCGTGCCGGCCAGCGGGTTTGCTTCCTGCCGCCGGAGATCCCGCGTCAGGCGCCCCGGCCTGAAGCAATCCCATTGGATATCCTGTACGAGGACGAAGACTTGGTGGTGGTGAACAAGCCGCCGGGGATGGTGGTGCATCCGGCGCGGGGGCATTGGTCGGGCACGCTAGCCGGCGCGTTGCAATTTCATTTCGGGCCAGGGCTGAGCCAGAGCGGCGGGCCGCTCCGCCCGGGCATCGTCCACCGCCTGGACCGCGACACCAGCGGGGTGATCCTGGTCGCCCGCAGCGACGCGGCGCACGCCCGGCTGGCGGCCCAGTTCCAGGCCCGCTCGATCGAGAAGGAATACTTCGCCCTGGTGGCGGGCCGGCCCGACCGCGACCGCGACGTGGTCGACCGCTCGATCGCCGTGCATCCGCTGCACCGCGAGAAGATGGCGACGGTCCGCGACCGCTCCGCCGGGCGGACGGCCGAGACCTTCTACGAGGTAATCGAGCGGTTCGACGGCTTTGCGGCACTGCGCGTGCTGCCCAAGACCGGCCGCACGCACCAGATCCGCGTGCACCTGGCGCACGCCGGTTTTCCCGTGTTGTGCGACCGGCAGTACGGCGGCCGGGCCGAGATCACGCGGGGCGAAATCCGCCGGGATCCGCAGGACGGTCTGGTACTGCTCAATCGGCAGGCGCTGCACGCGCGGAGGGTGCGATTGGTTCACCCGCGCTCCGGCCAGCCGCTCGAGATCGAGGCCCCCATGCCGGCCGACATGGCCGGCGTGCTGGCCGAGCTGCGGGAGTATCGGTAATGAGCTGTTAGCGGTCAGCTTTCAGCGGTCAGCTTTCGGCGGTCAGCTAAGACCGGCGCTGAACTTGCCGCTGTAGGCTAACCGTCGGTGGGATTGCGCTGCGCTTGTCCCACCCTACGGCCTGCTGACCGCTGACTGCTGACCGCTCTCTACTTCTCGGGCGCCAGGGCCGCCTCGGGCTGCGGGGACAGCTCGGCGCTGGGGGTGGCATCGGCCTTCAGGTCGCCCAGGGCGTACTGGATCCCGTCCAAATAAAACTTCAGGATGACGGGGTTGTAAAAAATCTGGTGCACGTGGCCCAGCGAGCAGTAGAACACGCGGCCCTTGCCCACCTGCTGAATCCAGGCCACCGCCTGGTCGCCGTCCGGGCGGCACTCCTTCTTGTCCTTCATGCGGCTCATGTCCATGCTCAGCAGCACCCGCAGCTTTTCGCGGGAATAGGGCTGGCCGAACTTGTAGATCTCGTCGTTGATCCAGAAGCCCTTGCCATCGAAGGCCTTGAGCAGGGGGTTGGCCGGATCGTCGAGCTTGATGGGAATATGGCCCCAGGGATGCCCGGCGAAAGTGGCCCCGATCAGTTTTTGCCCCTCGGGCCAGGTGGGGAAGTTATCGGTGGCCGAGTGGAAGCCCACCAGCCCCTTGCCGCCCTTGACGAAGTCCAACAGGGCCTCGCGCTGGGCGGGGTCCTTGAACTTCAGTTGCGTCGTGTTGTTCAAGATGATCGCACAGAACGGCTTGAGCTTCTCGGGCGAGAAAATGGCCATGTCTTCGGAGTCGGTCGTGGAGAAGACGCCCGTGGCGTGGCCCATGATCTCCATGGCCTTGGAGCCGATGGGAATCGAATCGTGGTGGAATCCCTCGGTCAGATTGAAGACGAGGATGCGGTGCGGCTGGGCGGGCGTGACCGTGGCTTTCTGGGGCACGGCGGCCTCGATTTTCTTGATCTCCTCCGGCGTTACGCCGGGCGGGGCGGCCTCGGCCCGCCAGCCCGGCAACATCCCGGCGGCGACACAGGCCGCGCACAGCGCCCCTCGGATCAGACTGTAGCAGTTCATCATGGGTCTCCTTGAGAATAGGGGTGACAACACTCAACGCACAAAAAATCGCATCAGGTCGGTGGTGCCGATAGGCGTGGGGCTGCCCAGCACTTCGCCCGCCGCGAAGCCGGCCGCCATGCCCTGCTGCACGGCGTAGGCCCGAAAGCGCTCCAGCACGTGTCCTTTCTCCGGCGGGAACTGGCTGCGGTAACAGGCAACCGCTTCGAGCTTCTTCTCGAGCACGTCGCCGATGTCCACGACGATCGGCATTTCGGCTGCCGGCTGCAGCGCCCGAAAAGCAAGATAGCAGTACAAGAGCGCGGGCACAACGTGCGGCGGCAGGCCCTCGAAATGCTCGTCCCACTTGGTCAGCTTCGAATAGAACGCCGCCGCCTCGGTGATCAGCCGGGCCTGGTAATGGTCGGGCGAGGCCAGCGGCGTGGGCCCGCCCAGGGCGATCACCAGCAGGGGACGATACTTGCGGAACTGGCGGGCCAAGGCCAGGCGGGCCTCGAAGGTATCCATCAGCCGCCGGTTCGGCAGATCGAGCGTGACCCGCACGGCCACGCCCAGCGTGTCCGCCGCCCGGCGGGCCTCGGCCAGGCGGACCTCGGGACCCGGCGACCCAGGCGTCGGCTCGCCGTCGGTGAGGTCGACGATGCCCACGCGGTAGCCTTGCCCGGCCAGCTTCGCCAGCGTGCCGCCGCAGGCGATCTCGACGTCGTCGGGATGGGCCCCCACCGCGATCACGTGCAGCCGCGTCTTGTCGTGAAATTCAGCGTTCACCGGGAATGCTCGATGCTCGAATGTTCGATGGCGGGGAGCGCCAGGGGCGGGCCACGCGGCAGGAACTGTCATTATAGTCACTCTCGGGCAACAAGGAAGGGCGGCGGCCCGTAGGGTGGGTCGAGCGGCAGCGAGCCCCACCAAAACCACGACGGACGACGGACGACGGACGGAAGCACTCCCGTCCGTCGTCCGTCTCCCGTCGTCCGTCGAAAATGG
>JBEKTY010000190.1:0-13964 GCA_049515555.1 Thermoguttaceae bacterium | reverse complement strand
GAAGACCCAAGACCCAAGGCCGAAGACCGAAGCCCCAAGACCCAAGACCTACCGCTCAAGATACCGGCGGGCTAGCGGGCCGGCAAGGCGTACTGGAAGGCGCCTACGTCCAGCCGTCCGGCCGCCGGCCGCGGCTCCCCCCGGCACGGGTGAACGTACTGAAACCTGGGGGTCAGGTCGAAGTCGCCGGCCTTGCCGGGCGGGACGCCCTGGCCCCTGGCCGGCGAGTCGGCCGTGAGATGGTAATCGTAGTTCCCCGGGTCTACGAAGCCCGCCCCGGCCACGGTCTTAAGAAGAATATTGCCGGCCGCGTCGGCCTGGGCGGAGTTTGTCAGCGGGATCTTCCCCACGCACAGGTTGTTGCAAATGACCGGCCTGAAATCGGCGGGGCAGTGGTCGGCCTGCACGAAAAAGGCCGACGTGTGGCGGTGCTCGTAGACCATCGTGTTGTTCACTACCAGCAGGGCGTTGCGGTCGTACTTCAGCCCCTCCATGCCGTAGGCCACGACCCGGCTGTTCTGGCCGCGGGCGCCCTTGTGCAAGACGTTGCCCACCATTACCACGTACCCGCCGTTGGGGAAGTCGGCCACGGCGCTGCCCGTGCCTTGTTCGTCGGTCAGGCGGTTGTAGAGGACCCAGTTCTCGCGGGCCCGGCTCTTCAGCAGGTGCGCCTCCTTGGCATAGGTCGAGTAGTTGTACTGGAAGACGAGCTTGGAGCATTGCTTGCCGATATAGAGCGAGTGCGTGGCGGCAGGGGTGGCCACCAGGCTGCAATGGTCGAACTGGCAATGCTCGATCAGCATTTCACCGGCCCCGCCCAGGATCCCGTTCTCGCAGTCGCAGAAGCGGCAGTTGCGGAGCGTGAGGTTGGGACCTTCGGGTCGGATGCCGGCACCGTTGCGGTCGCGGACCCGGGCCCCTGAGAACTCGATGTTCTCCACGGTGGTGTCGCGGCCGGCGATGACCCAGATGGCCTTGCCGCCGGCGTCGTGGCCGGCGGCGGCGAGCTTGGCCCGGCCTTGGCCCACGCCGCGAATGGTCAGCCGGTTGGCGCGGATCGTGGCCACGTCGCCCGAGTACGTGCCGGCGGCGATCTCGATCAGGTCGCCGTCGGTGGCCGCCGCGAGGGCCGCCGAGGGCCGGGCGTACCGCTCGCCCGGCCCAACCTTCAGCGTCTCGCCCCAGGCAGAGCCGCCGGCAGACAACAGCAATAACGCGGACAGGCAGATACAGGCAGTCAGGCGGTGCATGGCAGGCTCCTTAGGTTAGGCGGGGTTATTCACCGAGGCTCGTAGTGACCCGATTTATCGGGTCTGGAAGGTGTGAACAATTCAAGGACCGCATGAATGCGGTCACTACGAACGGAATAATCCGTTGGTGAATAATCCGGGTTGGGCGGTTGCCCGTTATTCTGGCTTGCGCGGCGGGCGGCGTCAAGCAACATGCCGGCAACGTGCCGGCCTACAAGCTCCACCGCGCCTGGCGGAGCACCGCGCGGGGCGAGCCGGCCAGCAACTCGTACCACACGGACACGAGCGAGCCGTCGGCCAGTTGCGCGGTGGATGGATAACCCAGGTCAGTGCTTGTGCCGTCAGCCGAGAGGATCATCGGCGGCGACCAGGTGCGGCCGCCGTCTTCGCTGGTGCGCGCCTGATTGCCCAGCGGCGGCCGGCGATGGCCATAGGTCATCAGCAGCCGGCCATCGCGCAGGCGGAGCAAGTGCGACGGCACTCCCCACACGCCGATGGGGTGCGGAAGCGTCCAGGTCTTGCCGCCGTCGGTCGATTCGCTCTGCAGCGTTTCGCCGGCATTGGCCGGGTTGTGGTTCCGCAGTTGCACGAGCAGCCGTCCGGCGGAAACCTCGACCGCGTGCAGCTCGTGGTATTCGGCCGGGCGATCACCCGGCCGCACGGGCAACTGGGCCAGCCAGCGCCAGGTGGCGCCGTCGTCGGTCGATTGGCATACGCCGACGCGCTCTCCCGGCCGCCACAAGTCCTTGCCCGCGTATAACACCCGGCCGTCGGCCAGTGTGATGGGGCCGTGGGGGCTGTTGACCAGGCAATCGTACGGCTCGGACCAGGTGCGGCCGCCGTCGGTGGAGCGCAACATCCACACCCCCAGCTTGGCCCGGCGGCCCGCGGCGTCGAGCCGCTGGTGGGCGGCCTGCCAGCGCTTGAGGCGTTCCGCGGGCCAGGCCCCCGGCTGGCCCGGTTTGGCTTGCTCGGCCTGGGCGAGGATCGACTCGTAAGCCAAGGAGGTGAAGCTGGTCACCAGGAGCGTGCCTTGGGCCGTTTCGAGCACGCCCGCGTCGCGGTTGTCGATGGGCGAGTCGGCCAGCACTCGTGGCTCGCTCCAGGTGCGGCCGTCGTCGTCCGAATGTATCAGCTCGACGCGGCCGAAGGGGCAGACGTGGCCTTCCCGCCCGCCCGAGTACGCCACCAACAGTTGCCCGTTGCGGCGGCGGGCGACGGTCGGCCACCCATGATACAGCGTGGGCTGCCGGCTGATGGGCTTCGTTTCGATTACCACGGCGCGGGGCGCCGTCTGCCCGCGGCCGGCGCGGCCCACCAGCGCCATGGCGGCGGCCGCACCGGCCCCCCGCAACACCCGCCGACGACTAAAGACTATGCTCATAACCGCGTCCGTCCTGTGCCGCCTTGGATTGCCTTCGACAGCGGCCGTTGCCAACAGCCCTCCGGCGCCGGTACAAGAAGCAGCCTCCACGCCAACAAAGGGAGAAGGCGTGCCCCGCTTGCATTCCTGTTCTATCTTGCGCGGAGGGCAGCGTCAAGCAACCGGGGGCCGCTGTGCAAAGCCGGCCCGGCGGGAGGCGTGCGGCGGCCGCTGGCTTTCGCGCCCCGGACGTTGTGCCCGCGGCCGGCGCGCGGTATGTTGACGGCGGTGCGGGCGAAACCAGGAATCTCCCGCAATAGAGGAACCCCGCCATGAAGATCGGCATTTACAGTATTACCTATAGGGGCGTGTGGTATCGGGGCCAGGCCCTCGACCTCGTCAGCCTCATGCGGCTTGCCAAGCAGCAAGGCTGGGAAGGGGTAGAGCTGGATGCGGAGCGGCCCCACGCGGCCCCGATGGACCTCTCCCGCGACGATCGCCGGCGGCTCGGCGACCTGTCCGGCGAGCTTGGGCTGCCCATCTCGGCCGTGTCGCCGAACTGCGATCTCTCGAGCCCCGTCCCCGTCCATCGGGAAGCGATGCTGTGCTACGTGCGGGAGTGCATCGAGCTGGCCCACGACCTGGGCGCCCCGCTGTGCAAAATCTTCGCCGCCTGGCGCGGCATCACCCTCTACGACGGCCTGGCCACCTACGACGACACCTACGGCTACGATCAATACGGCTACTGGAAAAACGACCGCCGGCCCTTCGTCGTCGACTGCCTGCGGGAACTGGCCAAGGTGGCCGAAGACCACGGCGTGCTCCTGGCGCTGCAGAACCATGGCCCGGACGTGGTCAACCGCTATCAGGACGTGCTGGGCCTGATCCAAGAGGTAGGCTCGCCGGCCTTCAAGGCGTGCATGGACATCAACATCGAGCCGGGAGCCGAGTCGGCCGTGCATGCCCGCGAAATGGTGCGGGCCAGCGGCAAGCTGCTCGTGCATTCGCATTTCAACGCCGAGTTCGCCCGCGGGAGCGACGGCGGCGTGGAGCTGGTGGCGGGGGGCTACTTCGACGACCGCTTCTGGCGGCGGAAGGTGGCCTACCCGGCTTATGTCGACGCGCTGCTGGCCGCCGGCTACGATGGCTACATCGACTGGGAATTCTGTCATCCGGCGATGCGTGCGGGCAAGCCGGCGGGCATCGACTACGTGCACGAGCAGACCCGCCTGGCCCTGGAGTACATGACCCGTCTGCGGGCCGACGCCCAGGCGAAGCTTCCTGTGGCGTAAGACCACGGTGGGTTGGGTCGAGCCGCAGCGAAACACATCCCGCCAGGGAGGCAATCGCCTCGGGAGGAAGTGCCATGCAGATGATCTCGTCGAGAACCAAGGTTCTTGTCGCCTGGCTGCTGACCTCGCTTCCCGCGGTGGCCGCTGCTGCTCCGCTGGAGGTGCAGGTGCTCGAGCGAAAGGACCTGCCCGGCGGATTGGTCCGCGAGAAACTCCGGCTGCCGGGCTTCGATGCGGACGAGGCCGTACCGGCCATCGCCGTCCATCCGGCCTCCGGCGGCCGGCTGCCGGTGTGCATCGCCTTGCACTCCTTCCGCGGCGCGAAGGAGAACCTCGAACCGTGGTGCCGCGATCTGGCCGCGCGGGGCATCTTCGCCGTCGCCATCGACGCCCATCTGCACGGCGAGCGCTCCATCGCCGGCATCTTCCACGGCGAGCGGATCGCCGCGCTGGGCGAGGAGTACAGCATCTGGGTCCATCAGACCTCCATCGCCCGGACGGCGAAGGACGTCCCGATCCTCCTTGACGCGCTCTCCAGTCGGGAGGACGTCGACGCCTCCCGAGTGGCCGTGACGGGGGTGTCGATGGGAGGCAGCACGGCCATGCTGCTGGCCTGGCGTGAGCCCCGTGTGGGCGTCGTGGCGAGCATTGTCGGCGCGGTGGACTTCTGGTGGGACGTGACGAAGATTCCGCCCGGCCCCGAACAGGAAGCGCGGAAGGCCGCCTACAGCCCGCGCCTCCGCGAGCTGGTGGCCTCAATCGACCCCCGGCCCCGCTTTGGCCGGATCCCGCCAAAGGCGTTGTGCCTCGTCAACGGCGGCCGCGACGAGTACATCGACATCCGGTCGGTGCGCCGCTTCGTGGCGGACCTCGAGCCCCGCTATGCTCCAGACCGGGGCCGGCTCCTCTTCACGCCGTTTCCCGAGGCGGGGCACGGGGTCACGGAGGCCATGTGGAAGGAGGCCCGGGAGTGGATCGTCCGAGGCCTGGAAAAGCGGCTGCCGGGCGCCAAGGCGCAATGAAGGAGGAGAGGCGGACTCGGGAGCCGACCAAGGACACAAGCAAACAGGAAAGGCCCAGACATGCGAGCATGAAGGTCGTGGGCAAAATCGCTGCGGTCGGGTATCCGACTTTCGTCGGCAAAGATGTCCACTTGTCCGCACCTGAGCAGTTGCGGCCGGTTCGCAACATCGTCCCGCCTCCCTAAATCCCCGGTCGCTCGGCAGGTGGCTTCGCCCCTCAACCATTTTGCAGTCTGAGCCGACAGCCCCAAGTCAATAACCGTGGCAATGCAGGGCAAACACTGCCGACGCCGCCGCCAGGCAATATACGCCGAACAGATACCAACGGCCGCCCTCCAGCCAACGGGAGAGCCACCCGAGGGCCAGCAAGCCGGCCAGGAAGGCGCAGACCATGCCCACAAGGCCCGGAGCGAACAGGCTCCACGTGACTTCAAAATGCCCGGCTTCGCGCTGGGCTTTGAGTAACCGCCACACTTCACGCCCAATGGCCGCCGGGGTGATGATTACCGCCAGCGCGAAGCTGAATTCCTCGGCCCGCGCCTTGAGAACGCCCAGCAGCAAGCCGGTGGAGATCGTGGCCCCCGAACGCGAGAACCCCCGGAAGGGCAGACACAATCCTTGGACGGCGCCGATCCAGGCCGCCTCCGGAATCCCAATTGCCCGCTTACGGGCCGTGGCACGTTCGGCCAGCCCGGCAATCAAGATCAAGACCCCTGCCGCCAACAGCGCTCCAGAGATGAGGCCCAGGTTGCCGAACAGCAACTCGATCTCGGCCTTTGGCACGTGGCCGTTGGCATCTTTGACCAGGTAGCCCGACTTCTCGGCGCCCTTCTCGATTCCCAAGATAAGCGGCACGCCGACGGCGGCGGTGAGCATCGTCGCCGTAACGAGCCTGACCGCCTGTTGCCTGAACACAGCCCGGGAGGCGAAAATGCTGCTCTTCCAGGCCCGCCAGAAATAGAGGATTACTGCAAACATCGTTCCGGTATGGAGCATTACCAACAGCAACGTCATTTCAGGTTGGGAGGGGTCCAAGCCCAGAAGCTTTTCGGCCACGATCACGTGGGCAGAACTGGAAACCGGCAGCAACTCGGCCAAGCCTTGCACCACCGCCAGGATGACAATGTGAACCAGGCTCATGTCTGCAATGCCTCATTGCGTGTGGTTATAACGGTACCAAGGCGGGCCTGCGGGCCACGGAGCGCGAATCTATCACAGACGGCACAGAAATGCCAGCCGAGAGGGTTTCCTTGCTGCCGAAATATTATTGTAGTCGGCACACGCCGTGTGCCGGATTTCCGCACACGGCGTGTGCGGACTACATTGAAAAACGGGATTTATTCTTCGGCCGAGCCTGATTCGCCCATCTCGCCGCCCATCTCGCTTGCCTTCCCCCTTCCGCGCCATAGAATCACTATAGGCAGGAGGGCACACTATGCAGGATAGGAATCGGTGGGTCCTGGTACTGGCGGCCGTGGCGGCCTTGAGCCTTTGCCAGCCGCGGATGGTCGTGGCCCAGGTTTCGCTCCAGGGCGGTTCAAGCCCCGGCATGTTCGGCAACCGCACGCTGGGGCAGCCGCTTGTGCCGGGCCGCAGCACCTTCGGCGGCGGGATTCAGACCAACCCGACCGGGAGCTTTCTATATATAGGGCGGCCGGACGGCTCGACGGCCTTCGCCACGCCTTGGCGGCGGATCGACCCGGCCATGCGCGAGCAAGTGCTTGGCGCGAGCCCCGCCGCGCAGCCGGCCCTGCCGGTCCCGCTTGGGCCTCAATCGCCCCCGGCAGAGAATAATCGTCCCGAACTGCCGAGCGCTGCGGAATCCGCCCCGCCGTCGGTCCCCGAAGCTAGTGGTTGGGAAGCCACGGGCCCGGCGCAGCAAACGCCTGGCGTGACCTTCGGCCTCGGGTCGCCGGCCGCTTCGCCGCGCGGCCAGCAACGATACACCCGCTCGCCGGAACTCTCCGACCGCTTGACGCGGATCGCCCGCTCCAAGGGCATGCTCGTCGGTCGGGGCATCGACGTCTACTTGAGCAACAACGTGGCGCTGTTGCAGGGAACCGTTCTCACCGCCGCTGACCGCGCGCTCTTGGCCAACGTCACGGCGCTGGAGCCGGAGGTGCGGCAGATCGACAACCGCCTGGTCACCGAAGGCGGCGGCCCGCTCTCGTCCAGTGGCAACCGCCGGTAATCCTCGATGCCCATGAAGCCGCTTATTGCCGCGCTGTTGATCGTTTCGCTGGTGGGCGGGGCATCGGCCGGCCCGCCGCGGCCCCGGCCCAACATCTTGTACATCATGGCCGACGATCACGCGGCCCACGCCGTCGGCGCCTACGGCAGCCGCGTCAACCAGACGCCGCAGCTCGACCGCATCGCCCGCGACGGCCTGCGGCTGGACCGCTGCTTCTGCGTCAACTCGATCTGCACGCCCAGCCGGGCCTGCATCCTCACCGGCAAGTACAGCCACAAGAATGGCGTGCCGGTGTTCAATCGCTTCGACGGCGCCCAGCCCACCGTGGCC
Organism: Thermoguttaceae bacterium; assembly: GCA_049515555.1. GTDB lineage: Bacteria > Planctomycetota > Planctomycetia > Pirellulales > Thermoguttaceae > JBEKTY01. Next base: position 6,516 of record JBEKTY010000190.1, on the reverse strand, counting down.
AAGCACCTGCAAGCGGCCGGCTACTACACGGGCATGATCGGCAAATGGCACCTCGGCAGCGATCCGACGGGCTTCGACCGCTGGACCATCCTGCCCGGCCAGGGCGTCTACCACAACCCGGCCTTTCTCGAGTCGGCGGGCCGCCGCACCATCCACGGCTACGTGACCGATATCATTACCGATCTGGCGATCGACTTCCTGAAGCACCGCCCGAAGGACAAGCCCTTCTTCCTGATGTGCCACCACAAGGCGCCGCACCGGCCGTGGAGCCCGGACGACAAGCATTTTGCGCTGTACGACGAGGGCGACCTTCCCGAACCGCCCACGCTGCGCGACGACTACGCCACGCGGACCGACGCCGCCCGCGAGGCCACCATGACCATCGCCAAGGACCTCGATCGCCGCGACCTGAAGGCCGACCCGCCGCCGGGCCTGACCGCCGACGCCCTGCTGAAGTGGAAGTACCAGCGGTTCATCAAGGATTATCTCCGCTGCGTGGCCTCCATCGACGACAACGTCGGGCGGCTGCTGGACTTCCTGGACCGGCAGGGCCTGACGGAGAACACCGTGGTGATCTACACCAGCGACCAGGGCTTCTTCCTGGGCGACCACGGCTGGTTCGACAAGCGGTTCATGTACGAGCAGTCCATTCGCATGCCCTTTTTGATCCGCTGGCCGGGCGTCGTCCGGCCGGGCACGGTCCAGAAGGCGATGGCCCTGAACGTCGATTTCGCGCCGACGTTCATGGAGATGGCCGGCCTCGGCGTGCCCGCCGACATGCAGGGCCGCAGCCTGCTGCCGCTGCTTAAAGGCGAGCCGCCCGCCGACTGGCGCCGAAGCTGGTACTACCGCTACTACCACGATCCCGGCGACCACAACACCCGCGCCCACTACGGCGTCCGCACCGAAACGCACAAGCTGATCTACTTCTGGAAGAAGGACCAGTGGGAGTGCTACGATCTGGTGCACGACCCCGACGAGCTGCACAACCTGGCCGCCGACCCCGCGCAGGCCGACCTGGTGGCGGGCCTGAAGCGGGAGTTGTATCGCCTCAAAAAGGAGGTGCAGGACAACGACGAGTTTGCTCTCCGGCAGCCGCCGCCGGGCGTGGACGGTCAGCCGCCCGAGGCCGGCAAGAAGGCCGACCGGCCGAAAGCCAAGCCGCAATAGCCGAAGATTTTGTTTGCCGGAGGGTGGCCCGTCCCTGAGCGCAGCGAAGGGCGTGCTTCTTCGGGCCCGCCACGCCCTTCGCTGCGCTCAGAGCGTGCCACCCAATTGGCCAGCTTGTTTCTTTGCGGTTCCTTAGCCGGGATTATTCACCGGAGCTCGTAGTGACCCGATTTATCGGGTCTGGAAAGTGTGAACGGGTCAGGGACCGCATGAATGCGGTCACTACGAACGATTCTTGACGCTACTGCTGCGAGTACCTGGCCAACACCTCATCCGTGGCGTAAGCCGGCAATGCGTCCTTCCGGGATGACTGGTTCCGGGTGTTCAGCTCGTCGAAGGCCGTAAGCCAGGCGACGTCCCTCAAGGATGGCCTGACACCGCGGAATTGCAGCACAACGTCGTGTGATCTGGAAAGGTCGGCCTTACTTGCTGCCGGCATGCCCATATCCGCGCTCTTTGCCCAAGCCCTCTGATCTGTCGTGATCTTGATCGAAGCAGCAGCCAGGACGGTTTGCACCCACCGCGGTCCCCTTGTTGTCTCGGCGGCAGATCCAGGGGCGACCACGGGCGTCGGTTCCGCCGTGGCCGCAGTCTGGAATCCGGCCGCGGGAGCAGATTGCACGCCAGTCTCCGCCGGAGCCGTAGCAGCCACGGCCGTTGGCGAGAGAGGCGCAGGTTGCACTCGCGAGACGATCGCATCGGCAGTGCTGGAAATTGACGAAGGCGTGACGGGACTTCCGGCACCGGCGCCGAAGCCCAGCACAATCGGCTCGAGGACCTGCCACAGCACCACCCCTCCTCCTCCTCCTCCTCCTCCGACAGTCAGGCTCGTGCCGCGCGGCAGGGCATCGGCGCCGCCGATCTCCATAACTCCGGTACTAACCGTCGTGCGGTCGGCATAGTAGTTCGCAGCATCCAGCGACAACTGGCCGAGGCCCATTTTGGTCAATCCGCCGGGGCCGGTCAGGCTGCCGGCCAGGTCGAGGTTGAAGCCGGCGGTGTCCACGGTGCCGCCCTGGGCATCGAGGAAGATGGGGATGGACGAGGCGAACGAGGCGGTGGCCTCGAGCCTGCCGCCGTCGAGCAGGAGCGTGCCCGCGCCGCTGTCCTGGTCCAGGGCCGGCACGATCAGGGTGCCGCCGGCCTGGACCTCGATGGTGCCGCCCTCGCCGATGATCAGAGGTCCGCCGACCGTCAGGCTGCCGTTGGCGGCGATCACAAGATGTCCGCCATGGGCCACGGCCAGGGAGTGGACGCTTTGCGGGCCGTCGATGGTGACGGTGGCCGGGGTGTCGATCGCCGCATTGATCGAGGCGTCGGGGAACTTCGCCGGCCCGCCGTCCCAATCGCTGGCCCACCAGTTGCCGGAGGCGCCCGGCCGCCAGGCCATGTCGACCACCACCAACCGGCCGTCCTGCACGCTGGGCGTGATCCCGGCGAAATCGCTGCCGATGCCGCCCGCGAAGATCGAGCCGGCCACGTCCGACAGCCGCAGCGGGAACGACTGCCCGGCCGCAGTTCCCTTCGTGTCGATGGTCACGAGGGCCACGTCGCCGGCGGCCGGCAGCGTGGCGGCGGCGTTCTCGTCGGTCGTCGTGCTGGCCATCCACATCAAGGGTCCGTCCTGCTGCGGACTGGAACCGGTATTGCTCGCCGAGAACAGCGTGCCTTTCCCGGTGATGTCCAGGGCGGTGATCGTCGGTTGGGTGTTCGTGCCGCCGTTGGCCTGCCCGCCGTCGCCCACCTGGACGCACAGGTTCATGCCCTCGACGGCCGCGCCGCCGCTGGCGGTCACGGCGATCGTGTTCTGCGTGTTGGGGGCGAAGTAGTGGGTGCCCCCCTCGATCGTCAGGCCGCCCGTGACGGTCCCCGCGTTGGTTAGGCCGCCCATACCGGCTGCCGGTGCATTGCCCTTGCCGCCTGCGGCCGGGGCCGTGATCAATTCGAGCGGGTTGGCGCCCGTGCGGTTGTGGCGGGCGATCAGCTCATCGGTGGCGTTGACCTGGCCGTCGCGGTTGAAGTCGTAGGGGTTCGCCAGATCGACCGGATTGAAGCCGCTCTCGTGCGTGCGGACGGCCTGCTCGTCGGCCGCATCGACCACCACCTGGGTTGCCCCCTTCGGCAGGTTGCCCGTATCGCCCACGGCGTTGCCGAAATAGAACACGTCGTCCGCGGCCAGGCCCGTATCGAGGCCGGCCTTGACCGTCACCTGGAGCCAGGTGTTCACGATGGTGCCGTCCGGCCAGACCAGCGAGATGCGGTCCGAGCCGCCCAGCCCCTCGGCCCACCGCACGGTCATGGCGGGCAAGGTGCTAAGCGCGGCCCACGTGGCCGGATCGGAGCTGTTGCCCAAGCGGAACTGGAAATCGTCCAGCGTGGGCGGGTAGCAGAGGTTGGCCAGATCGACCATGACCCCGTTGATCCCGCACGTGTAGGTGGTGTAGTTGGCGAAGCCGGCCGTCTGACCGGGCAGCAAGGCGGTCTTGTCCGGGGCGATCGCGTCGTCGTAGACCACGACGTCCTGGGGGTCGGTGGGGGCATATTGCGGAGTGTTGTAGAAGACCATGCGGCCCACGACCGCGGTGGGAAGGAGCCACTGGACAGTCGGGCTCCCGGTGAGGGAATTGCCCGCCAGGTCGGTCACCGGGAGGCCGCCGCTTGTGAGCGACAGCGTGTAGCCGCCCGGGGCCGCGGTCAGCCCCGATAGGTTGCCCAGCACCCAGGTCTTGCCGTCGCTGCTGGTCAGGGTTGGCGCGGTGGCGGGGGGAAGGGGATCGGTCCCGTCGCCCAAGAGCAAATCGACGCCGCCGTTGAGGCACAATTGCAGGCGGGAGAGGTCGAACCCTTGGACCGGCTCGCTGAAATCGATGACGATCTGCTCGACGGGCGTGTTTCGCAGGCTCGGAACGACCGGCTCGATGGAAACCTTGGGCGGCGTGTGGTCGAGGGTGCAGGCCGGTCCGGTGTAGTCGCCGTTGCCCGCTCCCAAGCCGCCCAGCGGATTCTGGCCCGCATCGACGATCGAGTCGTCATCGACCAGTTTCAGTTGCAAGCTGCCTTCGCCCGGGCCGGCGTCGACCGACACGATCCAGGTCGTGCCGCTGCCCCAGACGTCGACAATCGGCCGGCCGGCCAGATCGCCGACCGTCTGGAAGTCGTCCGCGTCCACCCCGCTCACCGGCTCGTTGAACGTCACGGCGTACGAGACGGTCGACTCGTAGGTCAGCGCTTTTTGGATCAAGGCCATGCCCGTCACCTCGGGCTGGACGTAGGTCTTCGAGGCCTGGTCGGTGTTGCCGTAGGCCCCCAGGTTGATCCGCCCGCCGTTGAGCGGCGGCTCGAGGGAATAGTCGCTGGCGGGGTCGCCCCGGTCGATGCAAGGGCTGTCGGCGGTGTCGGCCACCCAGAGGTCCGTCGCGGGCACATAGCGGCCGCTGCGGGACATCAAGTGCAGATCGCCCCCCACCGCGTCAGCGAACAAGGGGTCCTGGCTGAGGCTGTCGCCGTCCAGCCCCGTGGCCGTCTGCCACTCGGCCAGCGTTAGCTGGTAGCCGCCCCAGTAGCCCACCCAGGCGCCTCCGGTGGCGTAAAGGTCGTTGTAATCCGAGGCGGCCAGGCCGTCGCTGGAGATGGCCAGCGCGTTGGGGCCTTCGGCGCAGACGATATTGTTGTGCAGTTGCGTGCCGGGGGCGCCGGAGACGAAGATCCCGTAGGCGGCGTTGCCATCGACCGTGCAGTTCTGCACCGTGGCCGTAGCGCCGCCCTCGACGCTGATGCCCGCCCCGCCGCCCGGCTGGCTGCTGTTGCGGGCCAGGCAGTTCTCGATGAGCACCTGCTGGCTGGGCTTGCCGCTGACCAGGATTCCCGCGGCGTAGTTGCCGGCCGTATCACAGCGGCTGAGGGTAACGTGGCCCGAATCGCCGCTGGGCAAATCGTCGCTGGCTATGTCCACGCCGGCGAAACCGCCCGTCACCTGCATCCAGCTCTGCGGCCATTCGGGGTGGCTGATGGCAGCCTCGGTGGCCAGCGTGACGTAGGAGGCCTGGATCTGCCAGGCGTAGGCCCCGGGGGCGGTGCTGTTGCGCTGGAAGCTCACCCCGTAGGGCGAGGCCAGGAACTGGACCCGCCCGCCGGCGTCGCCCCCATCGGCCGTGCCCACCACGATGTTCTTGGTAAGCTTGTAGGTGCCGGTGTCGATCCACACCACGTCGCCGGGAAGCAGTTGATAAGCGTTCAGGATCGCTTGCACGCTGGCCTTGGGCGTAGCCGGCGACAGGCCGTCGTTGGCGTCGTTGCCCGGGGCCGTACACCAGGCGTCGTTGGCCGTCGAGCCGTCGTTGACGTAGTACGGCGTCGAGCGTACCAGGAGCGAGGCCGTGTCGGTCACGGCGCTGCAGGGCCAGATCCCGCCGCTCGACGTCGCATCGAGCCGGCCGCCGTAGCTGCCGCAGGTCGTGTCCCAGCCGCGGTAGGTGATGGTGGGCGTCTCGCCGTGCTCGCCGTCGGGGGTGTAGCGCAGTAAGGCGCTGGCCGGCAAGAGCAGTGCGGCGCCGTCCGAGACGTTGCCCACGGGATAGAAGCCCGTCTCGTCGAACGAGTACTCCCACGTGCCCGATCCGGTCGTCCCCGTCACGGCGATGCCGCCGCAGGCGGCGGTGGTGTCGGGGTCGAAGATCTGCGTCGTGTCGGGGCCGTTGTTGATGAACGCGGCCAGGGCCACCTCCAGCGGCGCCTGGGGCGTCGTCTGGCCCAGCGCCGGGCCGGCCGGCGTCAACAGCGGGGCCTGGTTCTGCACGCCGCTGATCTTGATGTCGTCCAGGTTCCAGCCGCAATAGCTCTTCGCCCCGTTGGTGGGCCCCATGCCGAAACGCACCTGCACGTCGCTCTGGCCGTCGGCGATGGCCGAGATGTCGAACTCCTGGTAGACCCAGCCGTCGTCGATCAGCGCGGTGTCGGGATTCGACCAGATGGTGACCCAACCGTCGTCCGACTGGTCCGCCGGGTCGGCCGCGGCCGAGGCCGACGGGGCCAGGGCCTGGTGCGCGGCCATCCTGCCGTGGACCTGGATCGAGGCGTGCGCACGGTTAGAGGCATCGACCCCCAGGTAACGCCAGAAGCTCAATTGCGTGCCCACCGAACCGCTGCAATCCACCGAGGGCATGGTCGCGTAGTCCGTTGCCGACATGTAGCTGGGGTAGCCGCCGGCGGAGTTGTAGCCGATGAGGTTGTCGCCGAAGTCGCCGTGTGCCGGATCGGCGCCGGAAGTCCGCTGGCCCCAGAACCACGGCCCGTCCAGCATCCAAAACGGGTTGTACGCCAACGTGGCCTCGTACCAGGGCCTTTGGG
>JBEKTY010000189.1:0-22801 GCA_049515555.1 Thermoguttaceae bacterium | reverse complement strand
TCCACGGCTTTGACATCGTGCCGAGCGCGGGCATTCTACGCCCGCGACTCCAGTCAACCCCGCCGCAATCCGAACTGATGGCCACCGCCCGCCCGAAAACGAAGGCGACAGCAAGCCCGCGCCCACCTGCACGCCGAACACAAGAATTCTGGAAAATTCTTGGGGGCGTTTGACAAGGCAAATTCCCCTGTTAAGTTGATGATCGTCGGCCCGCTGCCGTGGGGTCCCAGTGGGTATCACAAGAGCAAGAACCCCGTGAACAATCACATAAACTCGGACTTTGCAGGACCGTCTCGCCTGGCCTTAGGCTCACCCGCACAGAGATCTCTATGAGCAAGAACCGTCTTTCCGTGGCCGCAATGATGTTCGCAGCACTGATCGCTGCCCGGCCTTCGTGGTCGGCTGAGCCGGAGAACGTCATTCTGGGGCCTACCACGTACTGGCGCTGCCACTACGCCTTGAAGCCGCCGGTACTGCGAAACAACGGCTCTCTCAAGGCGATCTCGATCCCTGAAGAGATCAAGGGGCAAGACAAGAAAGCCCAACCTGGCAAGTGGCTGGACTTCGATACGCCGCTCCCCTCCGACAAATGGCGAGATCCCGACTTCAACGACGTGGATTGGCATCGCGGGTTCTTGTTCAACCCCGAGTCGCCTTGGATCGCGCATTTGGCCGTGCGAGGCAGGTTTTGCGTCACGGACCGTCTCCAGGCGAACGGCGTCACGCTTACACTGAGCTATCGCGGCGGCATCGTAGTGTACCTTAACGGCCGGGAGATCGCGCGCCAGCACGTGGCAAAGGGAGCCGAACCGGACAGTCTGGCCGAGGACTACACCGGCGCCGATTTCGCCAAATCTCGTGAGCTATCCCTCGAACTGCCTCACGGCACGCTCTGCAAGGGCGTCAACGTGCTGGCCTTCGAGGTGCATCGCAGTGCCCAGGTGGCATCCGGGGTGATGCGGCAGGATGGTAGAGTGGAAATCCCCTTTGGCACGTGCGGTGTGATCTCGGCGAGGTTGATCGCTCCCAAGAGAGCGCCCGTGAAGCCCAACTTTGCCCGTCCGCCGGAGGTTCAGGTCTGGAACAGCGGACCGATGGAAGAGGACTACGAGTGCTGCTATGGCGATTCCAACGAGGAGCTGAAGCCGATCCGAATCTTTTCCCCGCTGGGCGGCGTCGGCTCGGGCAAGGTGGTTGTGGGATGGAGCAAACCCATCCGTGGGCTCAGGGCCACGGCGGGTGAATTCAGGCAGGCCGAGGGCAGCGGCCGGATTCCCGATTCGGCCGTCCAGGTCCGCTACGCGTTGCCCACGGGCCGGGGACCCGTGGGCACCTACGGCACCGGCTCGTATAGCCTGATCCGCAGCGACGCTCTGGATGTCGCGGCGCCGGACGAAGTTGCCGTGGTGACGCCCAATCTCTCCAACGCCGATTCGTCGGGGCGAGTGGCCCTCAGCGGCGCGGTCGTGCCGGTGTGGGTCACGGTCAAGGTTCCGCCGGAAACCCCAGCCGGCGATTACAGCGGCGCGCTCGCCCTGAACCTGCCGGACGGCAAGAAGGCCAAGGTCCCCGTCGCTCTGACGGTCTGCCCGTGGCGGGTTCCCGACCCGTCCGCGTATCGCATGTTCGTCGAGGTCATACAGTCGCCCGAATCCGTGGCCGCCTGCTATCGCGTCCCATTGTGGTCCGATCGCCACTTCCAACTGATGGAGAAGTCGTTCGAGTTGCTCCGGCAGGTGGGCAACTGCACCTGCTATGTCCCGCTGATCTGCGATACCAACTTAGGCAACGACGAGACCATGGTCCGCTGGATCAAGCAGCCGGACGGCAGCTACAAACACGATCTTGCGCCACTGCAGAAGTACCTGGACATGGTGGTCAAGATCCAAGGCAAGCCCAAGGTGGTGTGTCTGTACGTGTGGGACACGTATCTGGAGGGAGGTCTTTCGGGAAGGCATCCGGGAGATAACGTTGAAGAAATTACCGAGATCCGAAAGAAGTCGATGGAGGCCGGCCCGCTGGTGAGCATGCAGTACGCCCCCGCAGGCCCCGTGCAGAAAGTGGCGCTGCCCAGGTATAGTTCCCCCGGGAGCCGCGAGCTTTGGGGGCCAATGCTCAGGGACCTCCGCCGCTGGCTGGAGAGTCGCGGACTGGCCGACGTGATGATGTGGGGTTGCGTTACGGACCACGTGCCGACGCAGGAGGTGATGGACCATTTCCGCGTCATCCTGCCGGATGTGCCGTGGGTCTGCCATGCCCATGAACTGCCGCCGAACCTGGAAAACCGCGCGAAATTCGGATACCGGAGCATTCCCTACGTCTGGGCACGGCAGTTGTTCTGCACCGACCCGTCCGTCGCCCGTTCGCAGGGCTGGAAGGAGGAGAAGTTGCTGACGCATTTCGCCCGCTATCTCCGCGACGAGACGTCTCCCACCACTTGGCGGTTCCTCGGCGAGGTGAATGCCACCGGCATTAAGCGCGGGTTCTCCCGCCTGGGCGGCGACTTCCTTACGGTCGTGGACAGCAAGGGCAAAGGCAGCCGGCTCATCAACCGCTTCCCTCAGACGTCCTGGCGAATGCTGAACATCCTCACGGCCCTGCTGTCGGCCGGCAAGGACCAGCCGGTGGCCACTGCCCGCTTCGAGATTTTGCGAGAAGGGCTACAAGAGACCGAGGCCCGCATCTTCATCGAGGACGCCCTGACCGACCCGAAGAAACGCGCCAAGCTGGACAAGATCTTCGCGGACAAGTGCCAGACCCTGCTGGACGACCGCACGCGCAACGCGTTTCGGGCAATCAACACGCTTAAGGCCAAGAAGAAGGAATCGTTCTGCTACACGTGCGACTCGTGGTGGAACAATCCACCGGTGCTCGGCAATTTCTGGTTCTGCGGCACCCAATGGCAGGCGGACACCATCAAGCTGTACGAGACGGCGGCCAAGGTGGCGGAGAAGCTGAAGTAGCATTCCCAACTTGGATTGGCTCCAGGCTTACTGCAAATGGGAAATATCGGTTGAGGCACTGACCATGAAACGACAAATCGCGTGGCTGATCGCGGGACTGCTGCTGATCGTGACGGGCGCAAGGCAGTTTTCCGCCCAAGGACCCGGCGGCGAACAGGCCGCCGCCCTTGGCCCCAACACGCCCGATGAACCGCTGCGCAAACTGTACTCGTCGGAAGCGGCCGTGCGTTTTCTGGATGCCGTGGCGGTGAACTGGCAGCGCGAGAACAAGTGTTTCGCCTGCCACACGGGCTATGCCTACCTGCTTGCCCGGCCCAGCATCGCCTGGGACGTGCCGGTCCACTGCCAGATTCGTGCCGCAGCGGAGCGGGCGGCGGAGCAAGATCGTTCGCAGGCCAAGGAGCCGGACCGATCGAGCGAGTCGGTATTACTGGCGGCCGCGCTGGCGATCAACGATGCCCACACCACGCACATGTTGCACGCGACGACCCGCCGCGCCTTGGATCGCATGTGGGCGCTAGAGCGCGATGACGGCTCGTGGCCGTGGCCGTCCAGGTGTAAGTGGCCGCCCAGCGAGATCGACGAGTTCTACGGCGTGGCCATGGCGGCCCTGGCCGTGGGCTTGGCCCCGGGCGACTATCGCCAGACACCTCAGGCCAAACAGGGCCTAAAGAAGATTCGCCGCTTCCTGGCTGAGCATCCGCCCGCCACCGCCTACCAGCGGGCAATGTTGCTCTGGTCGTCGCAGCACCTGGACGGGCTGCTCGGCGATGCCGAGAAGAAGGCGGCCGTCGAGGAGCTCTTGGCTTTGCAGCGTCCCGACGGCGGCTGGTCTTTCGCCTCGTTGGGCAAATGGCAGCGATCGGACGGCAAGCCGCGGGATGTGCAGATCAGCGACGGCTATGGCACGGGCTTTACAATCTACGTCCTGCGGCTGGCCGGCCTGTCTGCGGATCACGCACAGGTCCGCAAGGGAATCGATTGGCTCAAGACGCACCAGCGCGCCAGCGGCCGCTGGTTCACGCGCTCGGCGAACAAGGACAGCAAGCACTACATCACCAACGAGGGCACCGCCTTTGCCCTGATGGCGCTGGCGGCGTGCAATGAAGCATCGGCGGATAAATAACGATCCTACTTCATCCCTTGGAGGACCTGACACAAGTATCTGAATTCGTCAAACCACGAAAAGTCACTTGTCGCGCGGGAAGTCCGAAACCCGCCCGCCCGCCATCCGTGCGGAAGGGAGAGGCTGGCAGACCCTCTTTGTTGTACAGGTTGCAGCCCTCGGGATTGTCCGCCCAGGCGTAGCGGACGGCGACGGGCTGCGGGACCTTGTCGCTGGAAACGACTACCGTGTCGCCGTCGATCCGGGCGTCGGCCCAGACAAACTTCTTGTCCGTCCCAGCGATGGCGAACTGTCTTAGGGGGATGCCGCCCCTGGCCACCAGCCCGCCGCCCACGTGTCTGAACTTGAGGCGGATGGCACGGCCCTCGACGGTCATGGAATCGTAGATCGGGCCCGAGTAGACAATTTTCTCGCCATATACCAGCCCGCGGGCCGCCAGCGCCAGGCGGTTGCCCACGTCCTGTTTGTTCTTGGGGTGGATGTCCTTGGCCTCACCGATGTCGATGGTCACGGCCATGCCGGTGTTCGGGACCGTCAGCGCGGTCAGAAGTTGCGCCTCTTGGAGCTCGGCCCAACCGCTCGGTCCCGGTTCTGGGCGGATCTCTCCGAAGTTCGGCAGTTGCACGAAGAGGAAGGGCAGTTCGCGTTGACGCCACGTTGCCCGCCAGTCTCCGATCAGCGCCGGAAAGTGTGTCCGGTAACGGTGCGCGGTGGCGGCGTCCGACTCGCCCTGATACCAGATCACACCCCGGATTGCGTAGGGCGCCAGCGGCGCGACCATGCCGTTATAGAGGGCGGACGGCTGCCACGAATAACCCTTCGGGTCGGGCAGCCAAGGCTGGGACGGCGCCGCTTTCCCCTCGGCCTTCGCCTTCTCTGCCTCTTCCTTCCACTTCACCATGTCCCGGGCGTGCTGCTGTTTTCGGCGGGGATAATCGGCCACCCACGCCTCCCAATCGGCCAGAATCGTCTTCAGTTCCGGGTCGGCCTCCAGGGTCTTCCGGCTGGTCCAGACCTGGGCTGTCGTCCCGCCGACAGCACAATTGATAATGCCCACCGGTACTTTGCGATCCAGGTGGATTTGCTTGGCGAAGAAGTAGCCCACCGCCGAGAACCATCCCACGCCCGGCGGCTTGCACAGCGCCCAGACGCCTTGGCATTCACTCCGCGGCTGCTCCGCCATAGTCATAGCGACCCTGAACGTCCGAATCGCCGGGTAGTCCGCCTTGGCCACCTCTTCCTTGCCGTTGGCGGCGGCTAGCAGGGTGAACTCCATGTTGGACTGTCCCGAACAGACCCAGACCTCGCCCACCATCACATTCTTGATTGTCACCGTGTTCTTGCCGGCGATGGTCATCTCGAAAGGCCCGCCCGCTTCCATCGGGCCGAGCTTGGCCATCCACTTGCCATGCTGGCCGGCGGTGGCCTCGGTCCGGTGCGTTCCCAAAGTGACGGTGACTTTTTCGCCGGCGTCGGCCGTGCCCCAAACCGGCGCCTTCGCGTCGCACTGGAGGACCATACCGTCGCTAAAGAGGCTGGCCGGCTCGACATCCGCCGTTGCCCGAGACGCCGCCAAGCAGCACCAGCCCAGCAGGCACGCGATCAGAAATCGTCTCATAGTGTGTCGTCTTCTGTTGGGCAGTTGGCCGACATATTTCAATGTCCCCTTTTCAAAACGACCTTCCTGAAATGGAAGCTTTTCAGCCGCCCTAGCGGCGGACAGCACAACGAGGACTACGAATGGCAGACAGGACCAGTATCGATGGACAGGCATAACAACTCCTTTGCGGTTGCGCCAATCATGGCTTGTCCAATAGCACCCGCTTGGACTTGCTCTCGACGACGACTTCCTTCTCCCGCAGCGCCGCGCCCGGAAAGCGCCACTTGATGGTCAGCGGTCCCGGCTCGGCCATGCCGAACATCGCGCCCGCCTCTCCCGCCGACACGGCCCATCCGCCCAGCGGCCGCTTGTTCTGATCAAACGCCGTCACGACCACGGGGCCGGCGCACGGGCTGCCGCCGGAAAGCGTCGCGACCACGCCCAGGGCCGCGTCCTCGACGCGCCTGGGGGCCAGCCACAGTTGGCCGTCGGCCAAGACGACGAACATGTCCGCGGCGCCGTGCCCAGTGAAATCGGCCACGAAGCCGGCCTGCTGCCCGTGCATCGCTTGCGGCAGGAGGTCTTGCAGTTGCGCGTCCAATTTGCGTGCCAGGCCGAAACAGCGAAAGCCGCGATTGAAGAAGATCTGAGGGTTCAGCCCGGCGGCGTAGGTCACGAAGATGTCCTGGCGGCCGTCGTTGTTAATGTCGATGGTCTGGCAGAATGTGCCGCCCGGCTTGGAGATGTAGCCAAACGAGCCGGAGCCCGGCAACACGTTGGCGAACTTGCCTCCGCCAAGGTTCTGGTAGAGCGCGGGCATGCCCTCCAGGGAGACGACGAGGATATCCAGCAACCCGTCGTGGTCGTAATCGCCCAGGCACGCGCCGTAGGGTGCCTTGCCGAAGGCGACCTGGTTCTTCACGGGCGGAGCAAACGAGCCCGGCGCCGTTCCCTTGTAGAACAGCCCGCCCTTGGAAAAAAGCTGTACCACGTCGGGCAGGCAGTCGCCGTCGAAGTCGGCTACGAGGCATCGGCCCGCCTCGCCCAGATCGGCCGGCGGAGGGCCGGCCAGCGGCTTGCCCCGGGCGGCCGACGGCCGACGGCACAGGCCAAATGCCTTGGGGGCGCCGTCGTCCTGGAACGTCAGCACGACGGGCGAGTTCCTGGTGGCGGCCAGCAGGCCGGGGCTGCCGCCGCGGCCCACGTCGAGGACGGCCAACGACAGGCAGCCGTCCTTCAGCGCCTCGCCGGTCTGGATGGCGGCCCGGACAAACGTGCCGTCCGCCTGCTGCGCGTGGATGGAAAGTCCCTTGCCGTCCCAGCTTGCCAGCGCGGGCCTGCCGCTGCCGCAGAAGTCGCCCCAGGCGAAGACCGAGGACTTCGAGCGGAGGGCCAGCCTGACCGTTACGTCTTGCATGGTCTTGCCGTTCCAGCGATACAGCCGGTCGCCAGCATCAGAGGCCAGGAAGGCGGCCAATTTGCCGTCGCCCGCCAAATCGACCGCCGCAACCGCGTTGACCTTCTGCGCGATCTTGCCCAGCGGCAGCGCACCGGCCCAACCGACCTTCTCTTCCACCGGCACGTCGGCGTTGGGATCGGTCGTGACGTAGTTGATGCAGCGCACGAGCATGTCGGTGCTGCCGGAGAAGGTACCCAGCATCTTGTCCTCTCGCTTCTCCATCTCCCAAGTTTGGCCGGCCTTGCTCATGACGGACCACGTGCCGCTGTTGTGCAGCAGGCCGGCGAGCTTGCCGCCGCCCTCCAGGCCCGTGCCTTCCGCTTGGTACTTGCCGGCGAACAAGAGGGCTTGGCGGTCCCCGCCGGTGATTGCGGCCATGACCTCCTTGCCCTGGGCCTGGACCAGCTCCGGCATGGCCAGAAGGTCGAACGTCACCTCTTTGTCCTTGCAGTCGCCCTTGAGCACCTTCTTCACCGTGGCGACAGCCTTGCCCGATTCCTCCACCTTCTTGAACTCCAGCAAGAGGATGAGCTCCGAGTCCTTTTCCAGATCCTTGGGCGTGAAGTTGGGATTGATGAACGCCAGGGCGGAGACGCCGCAGGCCAGGATGAGCAACGTTGCGATCAGAATCCTATAGTGGTTCTTCATAGTTTACGTAGGATGGGCTTTAGTCCAACGGCGTGACCAGCGTAGCCGTTCAACCCCTGGCGCACGCCGAGGAGTCACGTCGAATGGTACGACTGCTATTCTGCCCTGCCCCCGCGGAAACGTAAAGCGCCCCCGCAAGAAGTTCTAAATTCTTCGTGAAGCTGCTCTGAAAACCAACTCTCGGGTGGGGTATAGGAGGCATTTTCGCGCCCCGCCGGTGGATGCTGCCAGGGACGGCAGCGAAGCCAGGGCCCAAGGACCTTATCCGTCCGGCAGGGGAACCTGCCCCGTTGGCTTCAGCGTAAGCCTTCTCGGCCAGGGCCACCCACAGGACGCCGTTGACCGGTTGATCGTAATAGGTGCCGCCGGAGGGCAGCTCCGTGTCCACGGTGACGTACTCGGCAACTCCGACGCTATTGAAGAAGCGGACCGTGTAGAGGCTGACCGTGGCGCCGTTCTCCACAGTGGTGCCGGCGGCAGTGAACATGCTCCGAATGTCCTGCGGATATCGGGCTGCCACCTCGGCCAGGCTCGCCAGCAGCCAGCAGCCGCCCACGTATCCCTGCTGCACGTCCAGGTAGGACGGCCCGTTGGGGCTGAAGAGCGTGCCGCTGATGGGCGAGTAGGCCGTTGCCGCCGCGGGGTGGTTCACGTTCACCGCCGCGCTGGTCGTGGCGATCTGGTATTGCATCCGAATTTTCCCGACTGCTTGCGCGCGGAGGAGGGGCACACCGCCGCAGGTTAGAGCGAGTTGCGCACCCCGGCACGGCGCGCCCATAAGCTACGGTCAAGCCCCACAAACAGGTGGGCGTCGCCGGCGATCCTTGCTGTTTCATAATACCACCGATTCTTGACACCCGGCGGCAACATACCGATTGAAAGAAGCGGTAACCGGCGGCCGGGATTCCAAGTGAATCTGTAAGGCACGTCGGGCGACAACTCCCGGGCGATCCGCCGCTTCCGCCACCCTCGCTCGTGTAAACTTAGAATCGCTTGAATCCTCGCCATCGTGGTTCGCCATGTAGGACCCTCCAGTCGTCGAAAAACTGGAAATCCTACCAGCGAATCCCCTCTCTCTCAGGATGGCTGGTTTTCAAGCGCCCATAGATGGCTGGTTTTCAGCGCCCACTGACACGATCTGCACCTTCGTAACCTTGCGAAGGGCGAATTTGGAGTGACCGGAGTCTGGACCCAACCAATTCTGATGAAAGGGGTTGAGGATGGAGCGATTGATCGTGCCACATTCGACCGCTCAGTGATTGGGCTTGCTTGTTTTGGGTACAGGCATACGAGTATCAATTGGCAGGTCTTACTTGAGGCAGCCAAGTTGGCGAACTGGCGTAGTGGACCTCCGTTTGGAAGCGTTGCTCGAATGCTGGGCGGGAAGGAATGTGACGAAGACATTGCAATTGAAGTGGCAATGGACTTCTTGCAGGCCCTGTTTAGCCAGACAATCATGCAGGATTTGCCAAGGAGCCTTGTGTTCCGGTTATTTGATGCCCTGGTCGAGTGGAGACAGCTTGGTTCCGTCGTTGGCAAGGCGCTCTCTCGCCTAAAACGGCGGTTCAAGTTCTCTCCGTATGCGGAACGAGCCATTGCGGATGTACTTCGGGTATGGTGGCGATTGCGATTCGGATACCGCAACTTCCCCCGCAGGCCGGGTCTGACCGTGGAGCAGTCCCTTGCCAGCCTGGGCACGAACGGGCTGTTTGCCGACATCGGTATTCAGGTTCCCGATTCCCTGGTCATGGACTGCGTGCGGCTCTGCTGTTCCCTGTGCCTACTGGAGAACGATCCGTCGATCATTTCACCCGATGTCCTGGCCGACGACCGGGCCAAGTTCGAGGCCAGCGGCGACCAGAGGTTCGTGCACAAGGCCCATCGCCGTGGTAAAGTGGGGTGGGACGTGGGGCGGCATATTGAAGTGATCCCGCATTACCGAAGGCCGCACATGGCCCTGGTGTGGACGGGCCGGGGCCGGACGTTGCCTCGGGTTGTGCCACGGCGGGGCAGCGTGGTGTATAGGGAGGTCGTGGAGAAGGTGCCGATGGGGTTTGGGGGAGGGTAAATTCCCCAGGTTGAAACGCAGACACCCGAGAAGGCGTGGGAGACCAAGATATGGGTAAGCATCTTCGGGTCAAGAAGAACGCCGATGCCCTGGTCGTTCATTTTCTCGACAGGGACATTCACGCAGAACTTGCGATTATGGGTCTGGGCCAGGAACTCTATGCCGTGGTAGCCCGCCCCGACTGCCTGAAGCTGGTTCTGAACTTCTCCGGCGTGGATTTCCTTTCCAGTGCCATGCTCGGCAAGGCTGTCACCGTGATGAAGATGATGGCCGAGAAGAACGGCGTTTTGAGGCTATGCGAGATGTGCCCGAACGTTCGCCTGGTTTTCAAGCATACCTGCCTGGATCGTATTCTGGATATTCGAGAAACAGAGGCTGATGCGATAGGGCAGTAGGCGGGAAGCTGTTTCCCAAGCCGAACAAGGGTAGCCAACCGAAAGGACCATACCTATGAAAGCATGGCTTGAACGAATTTGGTCGTGGGTAAACGCCGGGCCGCGGAGCAGGGATTAGGGGTTAGGGATTAGGGATTGGGGTTGGCAGCCGCGCTCTCGGCAGGCCCCGCCGCCGATGGTCCATCCTTAATCCCTCGCCCCTCGCCCGTCATGGCTGGTGGCTGGTGGCTCGCCCCTCAACCCCTCAACCCCTCAACCCCTCATCCCCTTCTGCCTAAAATGTACATCAGTATACCATACCTGCCGGCCCAATTTCAAGCCCAAAATCACGGCGCCGCGGGCACGATCCGTACTCGAACGTGAACATCCCTAATGGCGTGAGATTAAGCGCAACCAGATGGTTAGAAACAGCTTCTGCGTTTCGAGCCATTCAATACCCACGCCGAAGGCGTGTAACTCCGCAGCCCAGGGTCGCTTTAGCGCACCCTGGGTGGCAAAACAGCAGACCGTCTGCACCCTGAAGGGGTGCCACACGTGTCGCACCCCTCGGGGTGCCGCTGGCCAACGCCTATATCCCAGGGTGCGCTCAAGCGACCCTGGGCTGCGGAGTTGAACCGCTTCGCGGTTGGGTGCGGGACAAGTGCTGGAATCCGACCAGGTTGCGCGCTAACCGCGTGCCATTAGAGGTAAACTCGGTGGGGTCGCCACCGTTAGTGCGGGCGCGGGTCGGAAGACTCTCGTGCCCACCCCACGCCACCCAAGAAACGGACGCCCACACACGTCGTTCCCGCCACGACCCCACCGAGTTCATCTCGGTGGTGAAGAAGGCTGAACCGCTAACGCGGCTGGGTCTTTCCCGCCACGACCCCACCGAGTTCATCTCGGTGGTGAAGAAGGCTGAACCGCTACGGGAGGACATCCGCCGCACACCGTTAATCCACCCGCAGTCGAGACGCTCACACGGTTTCACCCGTGGCCGCCCGCCCGGCCCCGCTTTCCTCGGTATTGGGGACGGTCGCCTTGCCGATCGCGATTCCGGCGAGAAAGCGCTTGCGAAAAATCGCGGCCCGTGCTATGACGGTCGGCAGGGGACGAATCCGGATACCATTGCCAATCATCCGATTAGAAATCAGGAAAACCGGTATCGTGTCCCCGGATTTCCCCAAGAATCGCTTGCGAGGGCTTGCCTATGTTGAAATATGATTGGTCGGGTTGGATTGATTGGACTCCCCTTGGAACTTTAGATTTCTCCAAAGTTCCCACGACACCGGGGGCTTATGTCATTGCTACCGATAAGCCGATTAACCGCGCTGTCGGGACTGACCCCGATGGGATCTTGGATGTAGGGGAGTCCGTTTCCCTTCGTGGAAGGTTTAAGGATTTCTGTGCGTGCATTAACAATCGGCACACGGAAGGTCACGCGGCGGGCTGGCGATTTGCCTTCTACCACCTAGACTGTCACTTCCCCGTCTCTAACCTGCGGTTGCGGTGGCTGGCGACAAGGAGCAAGCACGACGCCTCGCGGGCGGAAGGATACCTACTGCTCGCATATATTCGGCAACACTGTGAGTTGCCACCACTCAACAACAGGGAGAACTGGATACCATTCAATGAACTGGGATGGAGAATCCTCGATGATGATGCTTGAGTCGGTGCCTAACGGGTTCGCTCCTGACCTCCACCCGCCAATTCCGCAGTCACCATCCGTAATCCGGGGACATGGTAGTCCTAATCCGGGGACACAATACTCGTTTTCCTGATTTGACTTCGATAATTGGTACTGGGCCCGTTATGAGCCAATGCCCTCACCCTAGCCCTCTCCCGGAGGGAGAGGGGACCGGAGCGGGCCGGCATTATTCCAAGAGGCAACTTAGGTTGCGGAGGCGAGGCTGATGAAGATTCGCGAAATCCGTGCGGCCGGGCTGCGGGGGGCTACGCCCGAGGGCGGTTGGGACGAAGAGTTGCGGCCCGACGACTGCGTGCACACGCTGATCGCCGTGGTGACCGACGGCGGGCTGGTGGGGCTAGGCAGCGCGTTTACGAGCGAGGCCCTGGTACGCGCGGCGCTCGACCTGCTGGAACCGCTGTACCGCGGCGAGAACGCCCTGGAGCCGGAGCGGGTGAGCGAAAAACTGCACCAGAACACGTTCTGGATGGGCCGCGGCGGGTCCGTTACGCACACCATCAGCGGAGTGGACATCGCGCTCTGGGACCTGCTGGGGAAGGCCGCCGGGCAGCCCGTGGGTCGCCTGCTGGGCGGCCGCTACCGGGAGCGCGTGCGGCCCTACGCCTCGCTGTTGATGCGGGAGCCCGCGCCGCTGGCCGAGCATTTGACCGGGCTGCGGGAGCAAGGCTTCCGGGCCTTCAAGATCGGCTGGGGGCCCTTCGGACGTGCAAGCGGCGCCCTGGACGAGGCCATTGTACGGGCGGCGCGGGAAGCGGTGGGGCCGGAGTCGCTGTTGATGGTCGACGCCGGCGGGAGCGACGCCTTCTGGCGGCAAGGCTACAAGTGGGCCCTGCGCACGGCGCAGATGCTGGCCGGCTACCAGGTGGCCTGGTTCGAGGAGCCCTTGAAGCCCGACGCCCTGCCGGACTACGTACACCTGCGGCGCAACTCGCCGCTGCCCATCGCCGGCGGCGAGGTCCTCACCCGCCGTCAAGCGTTCCAGCCCTGGCTGGAGGCCGGGGCCTTCGACGTGGTCCAGCCCGACGTTACCAAGGTGGGCGGCATCAGCGAAGAGCGGCGGATCGCCTGGATGGCCCAGGAGCACGGGGTGCGATTCATTCCCCACGGTTGGAACACGGCCGTGGGCCTGGCCGCCGATCTGCAATTGGCGTCGGCCTTCGCCGATACCGATCTGGTCGAGTATCTTACCGGCTCGCCGTACGTGGACGAGATCGCGCTGGGCGGCTGGCACTTGGATGCCGACGGCATGCTGCCCATCCCCGACGCGCCGGGGCTGGGAGTGGAACTAGATCGCGATGCGTTGGCCCGCTATACGCGGGGCACGCCGCTCTTGCCGTGAGCAGTGAGCGGTCAGCAGTCAGCAGTCAGCGGTCAGCGATCAGCGGTCAGCGGTCAGCGATCAGCGGTCAGCGGTCAGCGGTCAGCGGTCAGCGGTCAGAAGTCGGCGGGCGGCGCAAGGCTGAAAGCTGATAGCTGATCGCTGACCGCTCATTGCGGCAGCACCGAAACGGTCAGGCGCGAGGCGCGGTCGGCCGAGCGGTAGACGCGCTGGGTGGCTTTGCGGAAATCAGACTCCTTGGCCGTGTAGATGTCCACGAACGTCTGCGGATTGCGGTCGACCAGCGGAAACCAGGTGCTCTGGACCTGAACCATCAGCCGGTGGCCGGGCCGGAACGTGTGGCACACGTCCTGCATGGTAAATCGCACCGCCGCAGGTTGGCCGGGTGAGAACGGCTCGGGCTTCTCGAAGCTGTTGCGGAACTTGCCGCGCATCACGTCGCCCCGCACCAGTTGCTGGTAGCCGCCCATGTGCAACCCGGCCGGATTGCTGCCCGGATCGGGATAATCGTCGGGGTACACGTCTATCAGCTTGACGATCCAGTCGGCGTCGGTGCCCGAAGTCGTGACCTGCAGCTCGACCTGGATCGGGCCGGCCAGGGCCAGGTCTTCTTCCAGGGCCTCGGTCTGGTAGACCAGCACGTCGGGCCGCGTGGCGGCAAAGCGCTGGTCCTCGACCATGTATTCCGGCGACATGCCGATGGCGATCTTGTTCAGATAAGGCACCGGCCTGGCGGGATCGCTGAGGTACTCGTCATAGCACGCCTCGGGACGGGCGTCGGCGGGCGGGTCGAAGGCCAGCCGGCCCGGAGAGCGCAGAAAGATGGCCTTCGGCCGGGCCTCGGCGGGCGGCCAGGCCGTGAATTGCCGCCAGCGGTTGGTACCGGTTTGGAAGACCCAGGCCTTGGGATGCTTGAGCGGCCCCTTGCCCTTGAGGTGGAACTCGAAGAAGGGCAGCTCGATGCCCTCGCGGAAGAACTCCGACGTCTTGGCGTTGAACGCGATCGGACCGAGCGACTGCCCGTCGCCGCGGGACCAGCCGCCGTGGCTCCAGGGCCCCATTACCAGCAGGTTCTGCGGGCCGCGGCCGGCGGCCTCCACGTGCTTGTAGGTCTCCAACGCGCCGAACAGGTCTTCGGCGTCGAACCAGCCGCCTACGGTCATCACCGCCGGCCGGATGTTCTTCAGATGCGGGCAGACGTTCCGCGCTTTCCAGAAATCGTCGTAGACGCCGTGCCGCATGACCTCGTTCCAGAACGGGACGTCGCTTTTGAAGAACCGGGCGTCGGCGTTGGCCAGCGGCCCCATCTGCAGGAAGAACTGGTAGCCGTCGGGCGTCTCGTGATCGAAGGTGAATCGCGACTTCTTGATGGGCTGCGGGCGCGGCCGGCCGAAGACCGCCATGAAGTTGAAGGCGTGCGGCAGCAGGAGCGCGCCGTTGTGGTGCCAGTCGTCGCCGATGAACCAATCGGCGATGGGCGCCTGCGGCGAGACGGCCTTCAGGGCGGGGTGGGCGTCGATCATCCCCATCGAGGCGTAGAAGCCGGGATAGGAGATGCCCCACAGGCCCACCTTGCCGTTGTGGTTGTCTACGTGCTTGAGCAACCACTCGATGCTGTCCCGGGCGTCGCTGCTCTCGTCGACGTCGGCCGGGCCTTTCTTGACGGGCAGGTAGGGGCGCATGTTGACGAACTCGCCCTCCGACATCCACCGCCCGCGCACGTCCTGGTAGACGAAGATGTAACCCGCCTTGCCCGCCGCCGGCGACGGGCCCAGATCGCCCTTGTACTGATCGGCCCCGTAGGGCTGCACGCTGTAGGGCGTCCTCGTCAAAAGGATCGGATAGCGCTGCGACTGGTCCTTGGGCGCGTAGACGGCCGTGAACAGCCGCTTGCCGTCGCGCACGGGAATGCGGTACTCATATTTCGTGTAAAGCGACTTGACCTGCTCCAGGCCCTGTGCCGCGGCGTCGCGAGACAAGGGCAGTCCGGCCGCCAGGGTCGCCAGGACAATCGCCGGCCTCAGAAGGCCGGAAAACACCTGGCGTGCGAGGCATCTCATACGTGGTCCCCCTTCATGGGCGGCGCCAAGGTAGCAGGCACACTCCGTGTGCCGTAGGCTGAAGCGGAAAAAAGTTTGGCGAACGGCACACGGAGTGTGCCTGCTACTTTCCGCACCGTGAACGGTTGGCATGCGTGGTCCCCTGCAAGGCGTTCACTTGGCGGCGGTCTTGGTCAGGCCGTCGCCGCCGATCTCGATCAACACGCGGAAACCAACATTGTACACCGGCTGGTAGGGCTGGTAGCGCCAACGGGCCGACGAGCTGGAGTCTTTGGCCAGGTCGTTCCACGATCCGCCGCGGACGACCTTCTGGCCGGCCACGTTGGGATCGTCGCGGCCGTCGCGCGGATCGTAGGGATATGGCGCGTAGTTGCTCAGGCACCACTCGGCGGCGTTGCCGTGCATGTCGGCAAGGCCCCAGGCGTTGGGCGGCGTGCGGCCGACGGGGATGGTGAAATTATAGCCGTCGCTGTAGTTCGGCTCGGATCGGCCGTAGTTCCAGCCGGCGATGCTGCTGTCGGCGATGTTCATCACGCCGTTGTGGTTCTCCAGCGTGTCGCCGAAGGAGAAGGCCGTGGCCGTGCCGGCGCGGCAGGCCCATTCCCATTGGGCCTCGGTCGGCAGGCTCGCCCGGCAGCCGGTTTCCCTGGATAGCCAGCGGCAGAAGGCCAGGGCCTCGTTCCACGAGACGCGCACCACCGGCTGATCGGGGGCGTTGACGGGCGTTCCGCGCGAGGTGCGGTCCTTGTTGCGGCTTTCGATATACCCGCTGTCGTGGCCCGCATCGAACGCGGCGTACTGGGCGTTGGTCACTTCGGTCAGGCCGAGGTAGAAAGGCCGGTCGATGGTGACGGCCGCTTCGGGCGATTCGTTTGGTGCGCCGCGAAGGCTGCCCATCACGAAGCGGCCGGCGGGAATGACCGCGAAGTTCATCTTCACCCCGCCGGCCAGGGTCAACTCCTTGGGCGGCACGGCGGCCGCTGTGGCCTGCTGGAGCTTTCGGGCCGCGTCGGCCGTCAAGGGCCAACCGCTCAGCCGCAGCGGCGCCGCGGCCGGCGCGGGCGCCGCGGCCGGCGGCTCGAAGGCCGCCACCGGCGGCAGCGGCAGCGGCTCCTCGTCCTTGTCGTCGATGCCCGCGAACAGCTTCTGGTGCTTGGCGCGGCGCTCAACCAACTCCCGGCTGGGCGGCACGTGGCTCTCGCGCCAGTTGAGCGGGTAGGGCACGTTGAAGTCGATCCAGGTGTAGAGCCGTTCCCACTCGTCGCGCGTCAGCCGCACGTTGTGGTGGCCCTTCTTCAGCATCTGCACCAGCGGGCTGGTGTCGGCCTCGAACTCCGACGGCACGTGCATGTGGATGTCCGACTCGAAACCGGCGCGGCGGACGTACTTTTGCAGCACCATGTAGGCCGGGCTGTAATGGTCGCGGTAGTCCGGCCGGAGCCGCTTTGCCCGCAGATCGGGCGTGGCCACCGTCCGATCGCCGTCGCGCACCGGCCGGCCGTCGTGGCAACCCGCGCAGCGGCGGTCCAGCACCGGCTGCACCTCGCGGTCGAAGCTGAAGCCCCGCGTAGGACCGTTCCAGGGCGCGATGACGGCCGGCTCGGCCCGCGCCGCCAGGGTCAATTGCGACGGGGGACCGCTGTTCTGCTCCTCGTGGCAGCCCACGCAGGAAGCCGTTTCGCCCGGCATGGCCGTGTACCAGCTCCGCATCATTTGCTGGGCCTTCCCCTCGGCGTCCAGCGGCTGGACGAAGATGGGCGTGTTGGCGGGCACGCGGAACATGGCCGAGCCGTCCTCGTGGACGGGCACCGTGCCGAGGATCTTCTTCACGTCCCACCCGCCTTCGTTGGAGGCCGCGTAGGTGTCGCCGTTGCCGGCGAAGCGGTACTCGTACGAGCCGATCCGCAGTTGCTTGATCGAGCCGCGGGGATAGCCCCGCAGGCCCTTGCCCCGGTAGATGTCGGCCAGCAGTATGATGCCGTCCTGCTGGCCGGGCGTCAGCAGCGAAGGCACGATGGGCGGCTTGGGGCGCGGCCGCAGGGGAACACCGTTCAAAAACCCGCCCGTGAGGATCGGCGTGATGTTGTCGAAGATGTCGACCAGGCACAGGTCCCACGTGGCCGACTCGTCCCGCTTGACGCTGACCAGGAAATACTTGCCGGCGCCGCGGTTCGTCTTGGGCTCGGCCAGGGGCCAGGGGCAGGCGAACTTCGGCCAGGAACGCAACACCAACTGGTCCTCGATGATCGCCTCGACCTTCCGGCCGTAGCCCGGCAAGCGCTGTAGGCAGCCTTGGGCCTCGTGGCGGCCCAGGGCCGGGTCCAACAGCACCAGCTCGCCGGTCCGCGACACGCCGTGGTGCCCCGAGATGACGGCCACGATCTCCGTCGGATGGCCGGGAATGGGACGCGGCCAGAACGTCGCGTTCGGCCAGTAGGAGTTGCTGTGGTAATACTCCATCTGGTTCGAGCCGTCGGGGTTCATGCGGAACAGCAGCCGCGAGAAGTAGTGCGGTATATCGGCGTATTCCCAGCGGGTATACAGGATGCGGCCATCCTGCATGACGGTGGGGTTCCAGTCCTGGTCCTGCTCGAAGCACACGCGGTGGTCGCCGCTGCCGTCGGCGTTGAGGATGTGCAGGTTGCCGACGTTGTCTCCGCCGGTGCAGGGCACCGCCTGCTCGCAGGCGTTCGAGACGCAGGCGATCTGGCCGTTGGGCAAATAGCAGCCGTCGTAGTGCCACACGGGCGGGTCCTTGGCCGAGACCTGGCGCAGGCCCGTCCCGTCGGCTTGGATCTCGAAAAGCGCGCGGCCGTTGGAGAACAATATCCGCCGGCCGTCCCAGTTCAAGTCGAAGTCGGAGATCCAGCCCTCGTGGCGCAGCAAGGTCTGCTTGCCGTCGGCGCGGACCGGCGAGACGACCACCAGGTCGGAGCCCAGGTGGTTGGGGCCGTCCCAGTTCGACTGGAAGTTGGGGCTGCCCCGCACCACCAGGAGCTTGTCGAAATCCAGGAGCGGATTGGCCAACAGGATCTCGGCCGCGGCCTTGTCGAGCTCGGCCCCCAGCGCCGCCAGGTTGGCCGGCGGGGCCCCGGACGAGGCCAGCGCCGCAGCGACCGCCGCCGCCGCGGCCTGCTCCAGGGCGGCGACCCGGGCCAGATAGGCGTCGCCCTTGGGATAGCGGTCGCCCAGCGTGACCCGCTGGTCCTCGACGGCCAGCCGCAGCGAGCGGACCCGGCCGGCCAGGTCGCCCGCTTCCTTCACCGCGGCCAACTGATGGTACTTTGCCCGCAGCCCCTCCAGGCCCAGCGAAGCCGCGAGCGACTGGCGCAGCGCCCGGCTCCAGTCGGCCAACCGCCCGTGCATCGGCGCCAAGGCCAGCGCCTGGACGCCCGTCTTCTCGGTCAGCAGGGCGTCCAACTGCGACAATCGCCGCTCGATGCCCGCGCGGTACTTCAGCTTCAGGTAGTCGTCCAGGCAGCCGGGGGCCCAGTCGGCCAGCACGTTGCGGTCGTCGAGCCAGATGCCGCCCTCCATCTCCCACTTGATCTGCAACTGATCGACCGGATCGGTGAACTTCGCCCGCACCTGCTCGCAGAACCGGTGGCGCCACTCCCACCGCTGGTCCATCGAGCCGGCGCCCGGGCCGGAGAGGTTGGGCTTGAGCGTGAAGCAGAATCGCCGCCGGCCTTCGGCGCCTGCGGCCAGTTGCATTACGAGCTGCCGCTCGGCCCCGTCGCGCATCATGTTCGACCCGCCGCGCAGAACGGGAAGCGAGCTCTCGATGCCCGGCCCTTGATGGTCGGGCAGCCACCAGGCCGAGCCGCCGTCGGCCGAGAGGTCCAGGTAGACTTCGCGGGGCGGGGCGGCGCGGCGAATCGCCAGGCTGCGGCACAGAAAGATCACGCCCTCCTTGCCGTAAGCGGCCAGGTCGTTGACCTGCGCATCGGCGAGCTTCTCGCACTTCTGCCAGCCGACTTGCCGGCCCTGCTCGCCGGCGTATCGGGCCGTCAGGTCCAGGCGGTTGGCGGCTTGGATCTGCTGGGCCACTTTCCCGCCCGCCGGGACGGGCCCCAGCAGGTACCAGGGCCCCAGCACGACGCCCGCCTTGTACAGGGCCAGGCGGTCCTGGAGGCATTCCCACTCGAGCAGCGCCTCGCGGGTGGCGATCAGCGAGTCGCGCCAAGTGGGCCGCTGGACCCACTCCGGTTGTCCCAGCGCCGCCTGGGCCGCCTTCATGTAGGCCACTTGCTCGGGCGTGGGCGGCACCACGTCGCGCTGGTCGCCCAGCACTTCCAATTCGATCAGCGCCGTGCCGCTGGAAGGATCACGGGTCCGCGCCGCATGGCCGGCCGTCACGCCGTAGGTCCGCCATATTCGGAACTGCACCCAGTCGAACTTCCCCGGCAAGAGCGGCCCCCCCCGCTCGTCGACGAACCGCGTATGGAACCCGCCGTGGTCCTTGCCCACGATGCGGTCGCCGCTGGTGAGCTGGGCCTGCTGGGGGAAATCGGGCGGCACGCCCGGCGCCGAGCTGTTGTTGGCGAAGCGGACCTCGTAGTCCTGGTTGCTCCGCGCGTCGCCGTTGAACGAGTAGGCGCCGACCTCCTTGATCGTCTTGGGGCAGCCCAGGAAGAAGGTAATCACGCTGGGCTGGCCGTCGATGAATACGCGGCCCCGGTCGCCGCGCGTGCCGGCGTCGCCGTCGATCAACATGCCCACGTCGGGAACCCCGCTCTGCGGATCCATGACCGCGTGCACGCCGTCCCGCGCCAGCAGATTGCGATCGTGCGACGAGCGGATTCGCGCCGCGAAGGCCGCAAACTCGGCGTCGCTGTCGGCCCAACTTTCCGTTTTCAGCACGGGCGCCGCCTCGAGCGGCCAGGCCGCCGCCAGCGCAAATACCGCCGCCAAGGCCGTCGTCGCCAACCGGTTCTTCATGTCCATGCCGAATCTCCCCAATCTCCTCAGGGCGTGCCGGGATTCTTCATCCGTAATCCTCACGCTCCGCGTGAGGATTAGGACAGGTCGTAATGACCGCTTTCCAGGATAACCCGCCGCAAATGTGTTTACAATAGGTTGTGCCATAGCTTGGATTCAAGGGTATAATCACTCAAACCGCAAACGCCCCCGCCGGCCTTGTGCCGGCGGAGCGATGATTGACCACTACCAGCGGCGTCCTTGGATACTGCTCTCCCGGTGGTTTTCGCCCGGCCCACCGGGCCGGGCGAAAACCACCGGGAGAGCAGTAAAGGCTGCTTGTTGCGGCGTTGTAGTGGAGAATCAGCGCTCCGTGGGGACAAGCCCCACGGGGGCGTTTACAGTTTGAGTAATCACCACGACGAACACATCCGACAACCTATGTCCGTCTGATTAGCCGTAAGGAGCTTTCACCATGAGACAGGTTCTCGCCATGCTCGCCGTGATCGTCGTCTGGGTCTGGATCTCGGCGGCGGCCCGGGCGGCGGGCCCCGACATCGTGCCGGCCCACTTCGAGCTCAAAATCGCCAAACGCTACCTCAACATCCCGATCAAAAACGGCGCGCCGCAGCGCCGGGTCGAAGTGCTGGTCGATGGCCGCGTGCAAGTGAAACTCGACATCGAGCTGGCCGCCGCCGAGCCGGATTGGTGGGCGTTCATCGACACGGCCGCCTGGCGCGGCAAGACTGTTGCGCTGAAGCTCGACGCTCTGCCCGGGGATTCCACCGCCCTGGCGCGGATCGAGCAGTCCGACGAGATCAAGGCCGCCGCGGATCTCTACCGCGAGCCGTTGCGGCCCCAGTTCCACTTCTCCTCGAAGCGCGGCTGGAACAACGACCCCAACGGGCTGGTCTTCTACCGCGGCGAATATCACCTGTTCTACCAGCACAATCCCTACGGCTGGTCCTGGGGCAATATGCACTGGGGCCACGCCGTCAGCCGCGACCTGGTGCACTGGGAGGAGCTCGCCGAGGCCCTGGCCCCGGACCATCTGGGACCGATCTTCAGCGGCTCGGCGGTCGTCGATTGGCAGAACAGCAGCGGACTGGGTCGCCTTGGCCGGCCCCCGCAGGTGCTCGTCTACACGGCCGCCGGCAATCCGGCCGTGCAGTGCCTGGCATCCAGCACCGACGGCCGGACCTACGCCAAGTTCGGCGGCAACCCGGTAGTCAAACAGATCGCCGGCGGCAACCGCGACCCGAAGGTATATTGGCACGCGCCGACCGGGAAGTGGGTTATGGCCCTGTACGTCGGTCTGCCGGGCCAGGTAGACAAGCGGGGCCGGCCGCTGGGCGAGCACACGATCCATTTCCTGACCTCGCCCAACCTGAAAGACTGGACCGTGACGAGCCGCGTCGAGGGCTTCCACGAGTGCCCGGATTACTTCGCCCTGCCGGTCGACGGCGACGCGAGAAACACGAAATGGGTGCTGACCGCCGCCGACAGCGACTACATGCTGGGCGGCTTCGACGGCGCGAAGTTCACGCCCGAGACGGCCAAGCTGAAAGGCCATCGGGGGCGCGGCTTCTATGCGGCCCAGACGTTCGCCGGCATCCCGGCCGCCGACGGGCGCCGCATCCAGATCGGTTGGCTGCAAGCCCCGTCGCCGGGCATGCCCTTCAATCAGGCCATGTCCATCCCGCTGGAGCTTTCGCTGCGCACCACGCCCGAAGGCCCGCGCCTGGCCTGGCAACCGGTGAAGGAGTTGGGGTCGTTGCGCAGGCGGACGCAAACGGTCGAGGCCCGGACTCTCAAGCCGGGCGACGCCAACCCGCTGGCCCCCTTCAGCGCCGAGCTGGTCGAGCTGCGCGCGGAGTTCCAGCCCGGCCCCGGCAGCCAGGTGCTCTTCTCCCTGCGCGGCGTGCCGGTATGTTACGATGCGAAGAGGCAGGAGATCGTGGTCAGCGGCCAGCGCGCGGCCGCGCCGCTGCGGGACGGACGGCAGCGGATCATTATCTTCCTGGACCGCACCGCCATCGAGGTCTTCGCCAGCGACGGCCTCGCCTACGTGCCGTGCCCGGTCATCCCCCGGGCAGACAACCTGTCGCTAGCCGCGGCCGTCAGCAACGGCGAGGCCAAGCTTCTTTCGCTCACCGCCTACGAGTTGAATTCGGCATGGCCGCCGGCGCGTAAGGAACGGTGAATAACTCAAACTGCAAACGCCCCCGCCGGCCTTGTGCCGGCGGAGCGATGATTGACCACTACCAGCGGCGTCCTTTGGATATTGCCCTCCCGGTGGCTTTCGCGGGAGCCCGGTGGGCTCGTTGTTACACACAAGTCAACGAGGGTCTCGCCGTCCCGAACGGACGATTGAAAATAGCCCAGCAGTTCACTGCTGGGGAGAAATAGGCAAGGTAGGGATTTCAGAGTCCCGTAGGGACGAATGAAGGCGTGGATTTGTTCTCCCTCTCAATCGTCCCTACGGGACTTTCGACGGGATTATGCCAACCGATCTCCCAGCGATGAATCGCTGGGC
>JBEKTY010000188.1:0-14227 GCA_049515555.1 Thermoguttaceae bacterium | reverse complement strand
CTGGACATGGAACGCGAGGAGCGGACTCAACAGCGTGACCGAACGACCGTTACACTGCACGCCGCCCGCGCCAAGCGAAAGGCTGCATGACCCCCAGTAATGATGCTACAGACTCGGGAAAACCGTATTTTCCCGTTCTCGCCCAGGATGGCATGCGCCATGGCACCTGTTCCGGGCTGGTAGACGTCTCCCGCGCGATAGGAAACGCCTTCGGCCATGTCCGCATTGGCAGTGGCCGGATGCGCCTGCAAGAGCATGTGGTGCGGCCCGCCCGCCTTTCTTCCGTAGCGGAACTCATACGCCGAGACGATCTCGGTAACATAGAATGGAAACACTTCCAGCCCATTGTACGAGTTGACGTCGTCCAGATTATCCTGCCAGGTGGCGGGCGTCTGGTTCAAGCCGCAGAAGGCGACAACATCACCTAATTTGTAACCATGATCCTCGGGCACGAGATTTACCGCGCCCTTCGTCTTGACCCACGTGCCCGTGGTCACAAGCCCTTTCTCGACTCTGGCGATGTTCTTCTTGGGGTGCGGAGGAACCCCCTCCACGGAAGTGTGGTCTCCGTCCATGATGTAGACTGGTGGAGGTTCCGTGTAGCCGGCGCCAGTCCAGAGCAGTTTCAAGCGGGGTGCTGGAATTCGGTACGGAGGTGGAGTGTTTGAGGCATAGTACCTTTTCTCATAATGCAGCAGACAATTGCACCCGGTTCCGGCGGCGCTGAAGTTGATCGGGTTTGCACCGGACTTGGCGTCGGACAACGAATTGTGCAATGTCAGAGTGTTGGGTTGCAGAACACAGACATAGTAGATTGTCTCTGGTTTGAGTGCCGGCGTGGAGGGGGGTGCTACCTTCCCCCAGCCCCGCCACCTCGAACAACTCCGGCGTATGAAGGCCGTCCATCCGGCGACACCCCATGTTCTTGATGTGCAGGCTGTCGAGGACGCAATTGGGAACAATGTAAGCGTTGTCTCTTATGTATCCTCCGACACTTATGGCTTCCACCCGCAACGGGTGTGTCCCGTAAGGTTGATGCTGAAAGTTTCCATCTACGGTAAGGTTCTTGATCGCAATCCCGCCGCGTCTCGACGCCACCTCCTGGGAATTCGTCATCAAGACCGTGTTGTACGTGATCACGGGATCCCACCCTGAAGGCATGACGGTCATCGGCGCCGGTCGTATGGTCGTGGTGTTTGGATTGCCAGCCGTCTATTGCCCATCCCGGCCGCAGTTTGAATCCGTGGCCGGCAGGATTGTCCTTCGGCGGCTCGTAGTCCTGGCACGCCTGATCGAATCCTCCGCCTTCTGTTTCATACACGCCCGGAGACAAATGTATTACAGAGTCAGGAGGAATGGAGCGCATCAGCCGGTCAAAGCGAGCATAACCGGTTCCGTTATACGGGTCGGATATGGTTCCGGCGCCATCCTTATCGTCAGTTCGGAGGACAAAGTAGTAGTCCCTGTCTCCCGCAAGCCTGGGCGTCCCACTCGTCTGCGCCGGCATTGCCGCGCCGGACGCGGGGGCTTCCTTGGCCTTATCTAAAGGCGGAGTGTCCGCCGTTATCGCGACAGCGCATGAAAGCAGACCAATCATCATTGTGGCCGCAATCCACGTTTTCATTTTTATCGTGTTCAACATTGGCTGACCCGACTTTGATCCCCGAAATCCCGTACTTCGACCGCGTGCCACGCAAGAACTCGGTCCTCATCATTCTGCACGAACTTACGTCATTCGGCAAGTGCATGTCTTCCCGCTGAGCCGGCGAGTTCTCCGCCCCGGAAAGGCCGGAAACTGCAAGGCACCTCTCGGAGCGTCTTATTCGAAGAACTTGTCCGGCGTCGGCCATGGCCACGACTGGGAGCTGGCCATGCTGACCTGCTTCGACGAGTCGACGGCCAAGCCGCTCTGGCACGCGGGCGAGCGTTGTAGCGCGTTCGCCAACCCGGGACAACACTACTGCCCCACGCTCGCCGCCGGAATCGTCGGCGACTATCCGTTCTGGACCGACGAGAACAGTCTTGTCCATGCCTGGGACACCCAGACCTGACTCTATGTCGACACGCTTCTGGACGACCCTTCCCGTAACCCGCTGCCTTCCGCCTACACGGTCTGGGTGGAGCTGTTCAACAGCCGTGTCGTCATGAAGTGAGCCGTGGCGCTGCCCGGTCATGCTGTCGCCGATGAAGAGGATGCGGGAATTCGGCGAGGGCGACTAGGGTAAGGGCACTTGGGCCCTGGCCGACGGCGCAGCTAGAAAGACGACGATCCCCTCGGGCATGTTGTTGCGGGTCACGCCCACGGCCCATACTCGTCCAGGTCCACGATCACAAAAGCCTAACACGTTGATTTCGTTGCGCAGAGCGGACGTCCAAGTCCGCCCGCCGTCTTGCGTCTGATAGAGTACGTCCGGTTCGGTTACGCGGCTATAGTCATTGTCGGAGATGGCGGCATAGCCCCGGCCCAACTGGTCGAACCACAGCGCGGTAACAAGGCGCTTGGTAGGCAGATCCCGGTGCGACCAGGTCTTTCCGCCATCGCTGGTGTAGATGATGTCACCATGATTCCCGCCGATCCAGCCCGTATCGCTGTTGACGAAGAACAGCGGACGGCTGCCCTCTCGCCCGCCGATACTCAGGTCTGACGGTGTGGATAGTTTCATCCAGGTCTTGCCCGAATCCTCGCTCTTGAGCACCAGCAACTCGGCTCCATGGAAGCCCGTCGCATAGACGACAAATCCGCCGGGCGTAGGCCGATCGCCGGGAATTGCCACCTTGAGCCATGACCCTATCGGTTCTTCTTTCCAGGTTGCACCATTGTCAGCGCTGTGGAGGATTCCGTTTTGACTGGGAGCCCATATCTCCCGTCCGGCGCAGAGCAGGTAGACCGGATGGAGAAGCTGGTTAGTGAGCGCTGGTTGCCACGTTGCACCGGCATCCGTACTGTGCCATACAGCCAACGGCATTCCTTCTGCCTCGCCTACAATCCAGACTTCGCGCGGGCCTGTCAAACCCAAGCCCCGCCAACCGCCCCTCGGTCGCATGCGTTTCCAACTATAGCCCCCGTCAGTGGTGGCGAACACGCCGCCGAACCCGGCGGCCCAGCCAATCTGGTCGTCCCAGAACACGACGTTGAATATCCACGTGTAGGGCTCGGCGGTGATGTTGCGCACCAGGACACTGGGCGGCCGCTGGGAGGAGGGCAGCACGGGGGCATAGGTTGTCCCCTGCCAGCGCTCCACGTAATTGGTCTGGCCCCAGACCAGGGAACTCGCCAGGACGAGACACAGGCACAAGGCGACTTGCCTTGTGTGCAGCATGTTGATCATTTTTTCACCTCCGGCGCCTCGATCTGGAACCTCCCCCACAACGCCGGCTCAATCCGCGTTTCACTGGGCAGGTCGTTGACCATGCCGGTCACCGGGTTGGACCAGTACATGCGCAGTTCATCGATCTGCCCGCCACGATCGGAGTAGACGAGGCCGAAGTCGCCCCGATAGGTCTTGCCTGGCGCGGGCGCAAAGCCCAGAGCGGCTAGCGGAACGGAGGCGCACACGGTGTAGCGGTCGGCTTGGCGCTCTATGACCACCTTGGCCTCGGCCAGCACCTGTACCTGATCCACCAGCACCGTGCCCACCGAGCTGCTGAAGCGGACCGGCTGGGCTGTGCCGGGGACCTTGTAGCGGTACAGCACGGCCACCGGCTGGCCCTGGAAGACGCTGAGGACCAGCCGCAAGTCACCGGCGATGACGCCCGGCGTGTCGTTGCCAGGCTGCGTGCGCAGTTCGAACTCCACGGCGTCGCCCGTCTTGAACAGGGTAGTGACGTCCTTGCCGTTGTTGATCATCGGCGTGTCGTCCAGCACATCGCGGAAACACAGGTAGAGGTTCTGCGTGTCAAAATTCCAGGTGGCCATGGCAGAGTGCCGCGTGTCGTACTGCCAGGTGGCGATTCGCTTCTCGGACCAGTCGAAGTCTTCCCGCCGCGGCGTCTTGGGGCCCGGCTGCGGGCGTGATAGAAGGCTGATCGTTTTGGCCGCCTCCGCGGACTTGGCTTTCTCGCGCAGCAGCCGCGCCGCGGCCTCGTAGTCCTTCGCTGTAAACTGCACCGGCTGGGCCGGCAGGCGACGGATGGTGTCCAGCCCCGTAACCTCGCAGAGCATGGAAGCCTCGCGGCAGTATCCCACCGGCCCGCCCAGATAGACCTTGCCGTCGGCGGAATTGCGGAAGAACTCGCCGCCGAAGGGCTCGCCGCCTCCGGTGCAATTCATCACCGACATGCCGCGCTGGGGGTGGTCCGGCAGGATCTCCGGCCCGCCGCGCGCATCGCGCAGCAGGCTGCCCACGTAGAGGCCGTCCGTAGTGAACAAATACTTCTCACCGAGGTTGCCGTTGTAGCACATGACTTCGCCAACCTGCGGGACTTCCGCCGAGCCGAGGGCGAAGAGCGTCCCGATCAGCCGCCCGCGCTTGTCCGCGGGCGCTGAGTGCGAGCCGCCCACGCCCTGCCACGGGTTGGGGTAAGTCCACCGCAGCCGGCCCTCGGGGCCGTAGACGCGCAGGGGGTTGTCGTCGACCCAGACTTGGCCCTGCCCATCCACCCAGGTGTCGCACATCCAGTTTCCCTGCTCCTTGACCACCCGCTTGACGTCCTGCGGGTCATACACCGGCGCGCCCACGGAGTTGAACTGCCGCGGCCGCCACCGGTACAGGTGGCCTTGATTGTCCTCCACCGTCGCAAAGTAGAGCGTCAGATCGGGCGCCACCCCACAGTTCCAGCCCGGCCCTCGGAACAGGTACATTTCCCGCAGTTGCCCCCGGACGGAGAGATCGCGCGTATAGAAGTTGATTTCGTTCTCCTGCACGTGCCCGTCTCCGTTCTGGTCGGTCCACAGGAACTGGCAGTGTACGCCCGGCTGGCTTAGCATGTTGAAGAACTGATAGTCATCGCGGCCCTGCCCGATGAAGGCCTTGAGGAACCGCTTGCGGAGGGCCTCGAGCTGCGCGGGGTCGTCCGTCAGATGCTTGAGCACAAGCTCCGGCAGCTTCTCCCCTGCCCGCCCGAGGTTGAAGATGTGCCCCATCGCTGCCAGGGGCTGGATATGATCGGGGTAGAGCTTACCGATGATGACGCAAGCCGGCTCGCCGGTGTGCGACACAAGGTAGGTCTCGCCCTTGTACCCGATCACGTTGCCGCTCATCATTGTGAACAGATCGTCCGGCTGAGTGGGGCGGCAGAGGGTGCCGGTCACCCGCCACCTGCCCTTGGCCCAGTCCAACTCCACCGTATTACCCATGACAAACGCCTGCTGCGGCTCATAGGGGTTGACGTTGCAGGCGTTGCCGGCATACCAGGTGGAGCCGCAGAACTCGCGCAAGAACTCGCCGGTGTGGGTGTTCCACACGCTGATGCGGCGGGGCGACTCGTCATACTCGGCGACCCAAAGGCGCCCCTGCTTGTCCATCGCCAGGCCCCAGGGCATGAACATCCTGTTAGGATCGTACTTGCCGCTCAGAGGACGCCCGCCGAGCGTACCGATGGTCCGGATCAGCTTGCCGTCAGGGCCGAAAGCCTTCACGCACATGGCCGCGCCCCAGTCGGAGACATACAGGTTGCCCGCCTGATCCACCGCCAGGCCGATGGGCGCCTCCAGACCGGCGGTGACTATCGGCGTGGTCTTCCCTTTGGCATCCACTTTCACTACCGTCGTGCCGCTGATCGCGTACAGAGTCCCCCGCGCAGCGCAGGCCAGCCCGGCGGGGTGGTCGAGCGAGTAGATACCGACCGTTTCCCCCTTGTCGGGGTCCACCACCACGATTTTGTTCTCGTAGTACAGCGAGGCATATAGCCGCTTGCCGTCGCACGCCAAGCCCATGGTCTGGCGCTGTCCCCACTGCGCATTGAAGGCGTGATGCGCTACGGTCCAACCGAAAGACTCGCGTGGCACCCACCATTTGTCGATTGGTGGGATCGTGGCGATCTGTTTGTAGGGCTTATTGTCGGCGAAGGGGGCGTAGCGCCCGGTAGCGGCGTCCAGGCGCACCAGGCGGATTTCTTCGTTGGGCACACCCGGCTGGTAGAAAGGGTAGCCGCCGGTCAAGAGGTACAGATAGCCTTTCCAGCGAGCCATCATCCCGCCGCAGATGTTGCCGAAGCCCCATTGCCGCTGTCCCGTGTAGTCGATCGCCAGTAGGGAAGTGGCACCCTCCGCATGGGGCGCGGCGACGTACACGCGGCTCTCGTCGGCGGTCACGGCAAAGGGATTCTCGTGGTTGGAGAGCCAGCCGCCCTTCTCGTCAGTAGTGATCCACGCCGGATTGCCGGGATTGCCGTAGCAGAACTGATACAGCAGGTCCAAATCCTTGTGGAATAGCCCCCGCACTCGGTACTCCCCCAGCGCCACCAGGCGCCCGCTGTCATCGGTGCCGTCCCAGTAGTCCACGTTCTTTCCGGCCTTGCGCGGGTAGTCGGCAATCAAATTGCGCACCCGGTTCCCGTCCGGCTTCTCGATCACCAGGGTGGCCGCGCCGTCGGCAGGCAGCGTGTAGCAGAGCGCCACCGGCCCCTCCGTCGCATACTGCAACTTCTGGTAGCGCTCCATCTCGGAGAGTTGCTGCACGCTGGGGGAGAGCGGCAACTTCCCATGGTCCTGGAAGCTCACACGCCCCCAGGCGTCAACGTTGGCCCAGAAGAACTCGCGCTGCGGGTGGGCCCTGTCGATCAGGTCGGCGTAGCGAATGGCGTTGGCCCGGCCCGTGCTGTCGCCCCACAAACACTCCAGACCCATGCGGAAACTGCGGCCGG
This sequence comes from Thermoguttaceae bacterium, assembly GCA_049515555.1. GTDB lineage: Bacteria > Planctomycetota > Planctomycetia > Pirellulales > Thermoguttaceae > JBEKTY01. The sequence goes on along the minus strand of JBEKTY010000188.1, from coordinate 7,423 downwards.
GGCCATACGCTTGGCCTGCGCGGCTGAGCAGCTTCCAGGGCAGGGCGACCTCCTGGACGAAGCCCTTGCCGTCGGCATCCTTGATGAAGGCTTCGCGCGCTCCGGCTGCCAGCGCGTCCGGCACGTCGCCGGCGTCGGGGCTCTTGGGATCGCTGCCGCCGTAGTGGATGGAGATGCAGGGCTGCTGGGCATCGCTGTAGTACCAGCAGTCCACCCAGGCCATGCGGTCGGTCATCAGCCGCATCTGCACGCAGTCGGACTTCCAGCCCCCGCCTGGATCCTGCTTGGGGTCGATGTGGTTGATCATGGGCAGGGGGTCCTTGAAGTGGAAGGACATATAGAAGAAGTCGCGATCATACATCGCCGCGGCCCGCACAGAGTACTTGTTCGCCAGTGCGTTCAGGTCGTAGCAGATCAGGATCTCGCCAGAAAGGTCCCAGTCGTCAAGTTTTCCGTCAATGACGACCTTTCCCGGCGCGGGCACGGCCCGGAGTTCGTGGTTGTTCGTTTGCTGTGCCGCTGCTGGAACTGGTGCCCCCAGCGCGGCCAGGGCGGCTGCCAAACAAAGTGTCGGCATCGAGAATCGATTGCTCATCGAGGGGGTTCCTTTCAAGAACGGGACCAGATGATTACTTCTCCTTGGCTTTGTTGCCGCTTGGTTGCGCCGGATGACCTGCGGGCGCGATCCAGATATACACGGCGTTCGGACCATGGGCGCCAATGCCCGTGTTGGTGTAGCCGAAAACAGCAAGGTCCATCCGGCCGTCGCCGTTGAAGTCAGCCACGTAAACGGCGTGTTCATAGTGCAGGCGGTAATCCAATGGGATGGTCTCCACTCGCTTGTTGTCCAGCCCTGCCGGACCGCCGAGGTAGATCCGCACTTGGTTGTCCTCCCCCATGCCGATCACCAGGTCGTCGATCCCGTCGCCGTTGAAGTCGGCCACGGTCGGGGCGTCGCGAACATAGGGAAACCCGGAGTCCGCCTTGATCACGGTGTCAGGCTTCTCATCGAACGGGCGATCGACGCGCCCCGTGTTGTAGAAGATCCGGGCCGCTTTGCAGCCGTCCGCGCCATCGGTTCGATTGCTCACGAGCACGACGTCGGGCCTGTGGTCGCCGTTGAAGTCGCCGACGGCAAAGTAGCACCACTCGTTGGGCGCGGCCTGGATAAGCCGCTGGGTCGGCGCCCTGGGCAGACGGCCGTCGAGTCCGCGGAGCCACACGTCTCCATAGCTGGAGATCAGGTCGCGGCGGCCGTCGCCGTTGAGGTCGAGTTCGCGGAAATCGATATAAGGGCCGGACAGCCGCGGTTCCAAATCGCCTCCCACCAGGCGTCCGTCCTTTTGCGGCACAAGGGGCCGGACGCCCGAGAATCGCCAGGCTGCCAACCACTGGGGGCGGCCGTTGCCCTCGATGTCCACGGCGCGGAGTTGTTGCACGTCGTAGCTGTCCATCGTGTACGTGTCGTACAGGCCGGGACGGCCGCGCGAGACGAGCACTGCCGCGTTTCCTCCGGACACGAGGATGTCGGGATAACGGCCGCCGCTGAGCGGGCAGAGACGAATCTTGGCCATGGTCGTGGCGGCAAGGGGGATGCCTGGCAGGGGGATTTCCCAATCCGCCTTCATCGCGTCGAAACGTCTGCCCTTGTTCAAGAAGGCCCGCACCACCGCTCTGCCGTCGCGCGGCGAGACGACCACTACGTCGGGCCGGCCGTCGCCGTCCAGGTCGCCGAAATCGCCCGCCAAGGCGTCGCAAGCGAACGCCGTCACCAGCACGTTCTTCTGCGCAATGCGGAACAGGGGATCGGGCGCCTCCGGCGGCATCAGGCCCCAGCCGACGTGGCGGCCCACGTCAATGCCGGCATCGACCATCTCGGCCGACGTGCCCGAGCAATGGCCGCCGAGGATCCTGTCGGCCTTCATGGCCTCCAGCTTGCGCAGGCTGGCCAGCGTATCGGGCGCACTGGCTCCCACGCTGCCGAAGAAGCCCAAAACCCCGCGGGACATGATGAGGTCGCCGGTCGCGATGAACCGCTTTCCACTCTTCTCCAGCGCCCATCCCATCGAGCCCGGCGTGTGGCCTGGCAGTTGCACGGCCCGGACCTTCAGCCCCGCCAGATCCAGGTCCGCCTCTTCGGTGATCTTCATGTCGGTCGGCACGGGCGGACTGAATCCGTAGCCGGTGCCCACGGGAACATGATGCTGGAGCGAGTAGGCGGTCGCGTCGCTTGCGACGACCTGGGCGCCGCAGGCGAGTCGCCAGAGGTAGGCGCCGGGGGCGTGGTCGCCGTGCTCGTGCGTCAACAGCACATAGAGTACTTGCCGCGGGTCGAGGCCGGCCTTTTGGATCGCGGCCCATTCGCGCTCGAAAGACAGCCCGCTGTGCGCCTCGATGAGAATCAATCCGTGGGGGGCCTGGACTACGTATTGCGCGCACGCATCGCTATCGACGCGGCCGCCTGGCAGACTCCAAAGCCCCGGCACGACCTCCTGGGCGGCTGCGTTGGCAATCCAAGGTTTTTCGGCGTGGGGGACGAGTTGGTTCAGATCGGCACGCCACAGTTCTCGTAGCTGCCGGTCGAGGGCCCGCACCACGCCGCCGCTGGTGGCGGCGATCAATCGGGAGCCGTCGGAGGCCGCCGCCAGCAGGCAGGGCCCGCCGGCCTCGACGCCGACCGGAGGCCGCCCGCTGGGCCAATGTTCAGCCGTCAAACGGTAGATGAGGCCATTCCAGCAGCTTACCGTTACTGCGTCGGCGCACACCGCGGCGTCGGCCACGGCGCCGGGCAGGTCCACGCGCTGGGCACGACCGCTACCGACGTCCAACAAGTACACGCTGCTGGCGCGGTCGTCGGCGGGCAGAAACGACTGGCCACCCAGACCGCGAGACAGCCAATGATGCGGATAGGCCACAAGCTGCTGCCCGCCGGGGAGGAACTGCAAATCGACCCAAAGCGGCCGGTCGAACAGGTCCGGGGCAAACTCGCGCACGAGTTTTCCGTTGCGGTCATAGACCGAAACCGCGGGGCGCGTCGGCAAGAACCGCGTGGAGCTTCTCCGCCCGATGTCGGCCGGATCGTGCATCCATCGCTGCCAGCCGGCATAGTCTGCCGTCGCGACCCGCCGCACGGCGCCCGTTGCGTCCGCGTCGACCGTCAGCGACAAGGGAGCCCGGATCTCGACGTCCTCCTGTGGTACTTCGTGTTTTGCGCCGTCGTTGCCTCGCGGCGTGCCGTAGATGCCGGGCCCCGGTTTCTGCAATTCGGCGGTGCGAGGTTTTGCGGTACGAGTCCAGCGCGGCTGTTTCTCGCCCGGCGCCAGTAGGAAGAGATTCGCCTGGGGCTGGCCGGCTGTGCCTAATGGCGCGGCGCAACCCAGCACTGCTTCGCCGTTGGGGGCAACGGCCAGGGAGACGGTCACCGCGTTTTCCGGCAGTTGCACCGCAGCGCTGGCGGCCGCGGCCGATCGATCCACCTTCAGCCAGCACACTTGGTTTCGCCATACCCCCACGGCCCCTCCCGAGAATGGGCGAAGGACCGTACCGGAGTGATTCGAGTGGTCGCCATAGTGGAATGCCGTCCACGGATAATCGTACTCGCCGAGCGCAACGCCGACTTTCTCAACCTTCTCCGCACAAAGGAAAGCAGTCGGGGCATCGCTGGCGCGGCCTTCCGGCATGGTGCATGTGGCGAACACCTTGCGGCCGTCGCCGGCCAGGACGGCATCTTGAATCCATCGCTGGCCGACGGCCCACGAGCCCACCAGTCTTCCCGTCGAGTCGAGCAGCAGCACGTTGGGGTCGCCCGAAGGGGCAATGGTGCCGACCGCAACGCGGCCGTCCGAGCCTACGTTCAGGCACGTTACCCCTTGCCACGGCAGCATGCCCACACCGCGCACATCCCAGGCGGGAGCCTTGGATTGCTCGGCCGGCGCGGAGGCAACGAGCATCGCAGGCACGGCCGCTGCCCAGGTGAGAAGTACGGCTCGACGGAACCATCCGGCTGCAGCAGTAGGTTTTGTCATTTTCCAAGCCGGGCTTCCCGGAAAACGATTCTCGGGTGTCGCGGCCTTCATGAGTAAACTCCCAGGGTTATCCTGCCTGTTGTGGCGGGATGTCGTGCGCGAACGGCGACTTCCGGACAGCGTAACCTTGGGCTCAGGCCCCGTCAACGAGCGGACGTCGGCTTATAGAACACGCTCTGGCTCATCCCGCAGCGGGGCCCTTACGAGCGAACGCGTCGTCTCGCTGACTACCGTGTCGTTCTCGTCGACTTTCCCTTCAGCCACTTTCGCACGTGCTCTACAACCGCACGAAGGCGATCATCGCCAATCCGCTCGCGGTACACACTGGCCATGTTGTCGCGTGAGTGTCCCATTATGGCATCAACCGCTACCTGGTCGCGAGATTCGCCGCCGATGGTCTCAAAGGTGTGGAGACCCTGTACATCGAGCCGGGCAGCCCGTGGGAGAACGGCTACGCGGAGTCGTTCAACAGCCGCTTCCGAGACGAACTGCTCGCCCGGGAGGAATGGGAGAACCTTCCCGAGGCGCGGACCTATGGCACGCGGTATCGGTTAGAGTACAATCATCGGCGGCCGCACAGCCGAACCCCTGGATTCAACCCTTTACCTGTTTCCCAAACCCAACTCTCATAACACCTGGTACAAGAAACGGGGGCGGCCCAAACGGCCGAGAGCTGGAACGGGGACGCACTTAGTTGTTCGGCCTGGGCACAGGGACAGATTCTATGGGTAGAACAACCATCGACATCATGGGCACTCGGTTTGTTCTGATCCCCGAGGCCGAACTTGCAGCCATCGAAGGACCGGACTTCCCGCCGATCAGCGAGGACGGCACGTGTGAAGCGTTGCCATTCCTTCACGCTTCGATTGCCAGGGACATCATTCGTGAGCGGCGAGAACGTGGTCTGACTCAGGCTCAATTGGCCAAACTGGCGGGGATTCGTCAAGAGACGCTTTCCCGCCTGGAATCCGGCAAGCACAAGCCCAACGTGCGGACGATCGAACGGATCGAGGCCGCACTGAAACGGAAGCGGCCGGAGTCGAAACGGGGGGCGTCGAAACGGGGAGGAATCTGATTTCGGGTGCTGCTCCGCACAAATGGTACCGGTCGTCTAACACCGATCCGGCGGGCCGGCCTGACATCCTATCCCCGCTATTCTAGCTATATTCCGCCCAATCGACAAAATCGGGCTAACCGAATGATGTGCCGGCCGGCCGGGCGCCGAAAGACTATTGAGTCTTGCGCAAGTCCCCCAGCCAGATCGGGAAGGATCGTCTTATGCGATGTCCAATCCGTGTTGCTTTGACCGTTATGCCTGCGATCCTTGTGATAATTCTCTCGCTGGTCCCTGCTGCGGTGGGGGCTCCGTCGGCCGAGCAGGCCCTCAAGCTGACCCCGACTCAGGATGGGGTTGACTGCGATCGTCCCAGTCCGGAGGAGGCGGCCAAGTGCAAGATCATCGCCAAGAAGATCGATGGCCACGTGGGCTGGGTTGTCGAGACTCCGGAAGGGGTTACTTTGCGGAAGTTCCTGGACACCAACGGCGACAACGTCGTAGACCAGTGGAGTTATTACAAGGACGGCGTAGAGGTCTACCGCGACATCGATTCCAAGTTCAGCGGCAAGGCGGACCAGTTCCGTTGGTTCCACAGCGGGGGGAGCCGTTGGGGATTGGATAGCGCGGGGAGCGGGAAGCTCGATGCCTGGAGGGTCATCTCGGCGGAGGAAGTGACGGCGGAAATCGTTGCCGCCCTGGTCCAGCGCGACGCCGGCCGATTCCAGCGGGTGCTGCTGACGGCCGAGGAGTTGCCCTTGCTGGGATTAGGCAAAGTCAAGGCCGATGCCGTGGCGGCGAAGATCGCCAAGGCCGCGGCGGATTTCAAGGCCCTGGCCCAGTCACAGAAGGCAATCACCGCCGAGAGCAAGTGGTTGCAGTTCAGCGGGGGCCGGCCGGGCACGGTCCCGGCGGGCACCGACGGCTCGACGAAAGACCTGCAAGTCTACGAGAACGTCGTGGCGATCGTCCAGAACGGCCAGCAGCACAGCCAGATGCCGATCGGCACGTTGGTGCAGGTTGGCAGCGTGTGGAAGGCGATCGACGCGCCGTCGCTGGGCGGCGACGCCCAGGCGGAAGCGGCGGGCGGCGGCTTCTTCTTCCAGGCCCTGGCAGCCAATCGCGCCCTGACGGCTGGCGCCCCGCCCAGCGACGAGACCCAGAAAGGCATTGCCGAGCTGGAGAAGCTCGATCCGGCCGATCCGCGGCGGGCCGACGTGATCGAGCGGATCGCCGAGCAGGCCCGCACCCCCGAGGACCGGGCCTTGTGGTACCGGCAGTTGGCCGATACCCTGAGCGCGGCGGTTCAATCCGGCAAGTCGGCGGACGGGGAGAAGCGTCTGGAGTCGCTGTGGGAGAAGGTCCGTCAGGGGTCGGGCGACACTAACCTGGCCGCGTACGTGAGGATCCGCCAGTTGACGGCGGCTTACGCGCGGGGCATTTCCGCCCCCAAGGCCGACCCGGCGAAAATCCAGGCCGAGTGGCTGAAGAGCCTCGAACAGTATATTACGGACTATCCGGCCAGCCCCGACGCGGCCGAGGCCATGCTGCAGTTGGGCATTGCCCACGAATGGGCCGGCCAGGAGGATGAGGCGAAGAAATGCTACGAACGGATCGCCCACGACTTCCCCGGCTCGTCGCAGGCCAAGAAGGCGGCCGGGGCCGCCATGCGGCTCGACTCTGTCGGCAAGCCCATCAGCCTTAGCGGCAAGGGCCTGACCGGCGGGACCATCGATCTGGCCGACTATCGCGGCAAGGTCGTACTGATTCAGTACTGGGCCACCTGGTGCACGCCTGCCAAGAACGATCTTCCGGCCCTGAAACAGCTTGCCGCCAAGTATGGCAAGGACTTTACGGTGCTGGGGGTGAGCCTGGACACGAACCCCCGCGAGCTGGGGTCCTATCTGGCCGACAACGCGGTCTCCTGGCCGCAAATCTTCGAGGAGGGCGGGCCCGAAAGCCGCCTGGCCGACGCCCTGGGGATCATTACCGTGCCCACCATGATCCTGGTCGATCGGCAGGGCAGGGTGGTCAACCGCAACATTCAGACGGCCGAGATCGAGCCGGAACTGAAGAAGCTGGTTCAATAGCAGATTGCAGGCGGCACACGCAAAGCTCGTGAATTTTTCCCGCGTTGTGGCCGGTCTCCGACCGAGCCACACCGCCGACCGAAGGTCTCCCGAGCCCCGGAGACCTTCGGTCGGGCGGCGGCGGGGTCGGGAGACTACTGCTGTGAAGATCTTGGTATTGCACAACTCCTTGCTACTTGGCATCTTGCGCGGATCAAACGCTGGATACCTGGAGCAAGGAGGAGGGCATGGAACGTCCTTCAAAGGAAATCTTG
>JBEKTY010000187.1:0-14507 GCA_049515555.1 Thermoguttaceae bacterium | reverse complement strand
GCGCAGGGCGGCCGTGCTGACGTGGGTGTAGATCTGAGTGGTGACCAGGCTCTTGTGTCCCAGCAACTCCTGCACGCTGCGGATGTCGGCGCCGCGATCCAGCAGGTGCGTAGCGAAGCTGTGCCGCAGCGAATGGGGCGTCGTGCGGCGGTCCAAGCCCGTCTGGCGCAGGTACTTTTCGAGCATGCGGCCGACGCTGCGGGTGGTCAGGCGGCGGCCGAAGCGGTTGACGAACACGGGAGCGGCAGCGCCCTCGGGCTCGCGGGCGCTCACGCCGCACACGGCCAGCCAATGCCCGACGGCCCGCACGGCGTAGGAGCCCACGGGCGCCAGGCGCTCGCGGCGGCCCTTGCCGCGGACGCGGAGGATGCCCGCCGCCAGGTCCAGGTCGCCGCGGCTGAGGCCCACCACTTCGCTCACCCGCAGCCCGGCCGAGTACATGGTCTCGAGGATCGCCCGGTCGCGCAGGCCCATGGGGCCATTGGCGGGCGGGGCGCCCAGCAGCCGGCCGATGTCCTCGGCCGAGAGGAAGTGCGGCAGATCGCGGCCCTTCCGCGGATTCCGCAGCGGTTTGGCGGGGTTCGTAGGCGCCCAGCCCTCGCGCTGCCCGAACTTGAAGAAGCTCCGCAGCGAGGCCAGCCGGCGGGCGATCGTGGTCTTGGCGTAGCCCGCCTCGTGCAGGGCCGACACGTAGCCCCGCAGGTCGAGCACCGAAACGGCGGCCGGCTCGGGCAATCGGCCGCCGCCGGCCTCGGATAGATAGTCGGCCAGCGCCGTCAGGTCCTCGCGATAGCTCTTGATCGTCAGGGGCGAGGCGTTGCGCTCGACGCGAAGGAATTGCAGAAACCGGCCGAGGGCGGTGAGCATTGTCAGCGAGTGGCGAGTGGTGAGTGGCGAGTGGCGAGAACTCACTACTCAGCGGTCAGTGAGCACAGTTCGGCGCGGGTCTCCCGACCCCGCCGCGGGTGAGGACCGAAGGTCTCCGCGGATAAGGAGACCTTCGGTCGACGGCGTGGCTCGGTCGGAGACCGGCCACAACACAGGAGTGGCGAGTGGCGAGAACTCAGTACTCACCACTCGCCACTCGCCACTTACAATCAAAGCTCTTCCGAGTCGGTCGGCAGCGGCAGATCGAAGCGCGACGCGGGCACGAACCGCCGCGACTCCTGCCGGATCTTCTGGCTCAATACGGCCGCGTCGTACCAGGTGAAGCTGAGGTCCGGGTTCGAGGCGTAGCGGCCCAGGGTTCGCAGCGTCTCGGCCCGGCTGGCGTCGTCGTAGAGGAACACATAGCGTTCCGCTCCCTTGACCAGGGCCAATACGTTGATGTCCTGACTCATGGCCGCTCAGCTCCCGCGAGGTTCACTCGCTGATTCCGGCGTTGTTGTTTGTTCACATCTTGCGCGGCCGGAGGCGTGAAGCTCCTACTTGCAAACTCGCCTCACGATCGGCCGCGGGGAGTACAAAAGTTGGTCAATCGAGGTGCTGCCGGCTCCACCCCTTTTATCGGATGCCGGACCATCGCCACACCACTCGCGTTTGCCCGGCGCCGCCGCGGGCTGATAACATTTCCCAGATATGCAGGTGGCAACAGAAGCGCATGAAGTCGTCGCTCCGCTGGAGATAACCCTGCCATCCCCCGGACCGGGCATCGTCGCGGAAAAAGTAGTAATTCTCCAGGGCCGTGGTGAAATCGCCCGAATGCCCGTCGTAGCTCCGCGTGTGCCGCATGACGGGGTCATCGCTCGGGCAGCCGGCGACCGGCCGGGTACGGGGTGGCGGCGGAACGAAGCCGCGCGGGTCCGGCCAATCGGGCGGCAACCCGACTGCCGGGCCGGTGGCCCCGCCCGAGGCCCGGCCGTCAGGCCCGACGCCCGCCGGCGCCTGATGACTTGCCGCCCGAACTCCGCCCGCTGCGCCCGACGCGTCGCCCCGCGTCGCCCCTTTAGTCGGTGGTGGCACAACGCCCGGCGCCGGTGCCGGCCAGTTGGGCTGCACCTCCTGGCCGCTGGGGGCCGGCAGTTCCTCGGGCATCTTTTCATAGGGCGGCGTCTGCGTCTGCAGTTGGGCCTTCGCCAACGCCAATTCGGCCTCGAACACCAGCGGACCGGGGAGCTCCTTCTCGCCGGCCGTTCCCCACGGCAACCCGTAGCCGGGCGGAATCGGATGAAAAGCCGGATTCGCCGCGTACCACTCGATTTGCAGCGCCATCCGCGGCGGATAATACGGGAAGTAGTCGGTCACCGCGCCGATGACCACCGCGTCGACATTCAGCATTTGGGCCAACCGCCGGGCATCGGCCGGCCCCCGCAAATCCAGCCGGTGGTCGCGAATCGCCTGATCTACCACGTCCACCGGAACCACCTCAAATCCCGGGATCGCCTGCAATTCGTCGAAATACGCGATCGCCACCTTCCGGCAGTCCAAGGTGGGCTCGTGGCTGAGATTGATGAACGGCGCTACGGCAACCTTGGAAAGCTGGGGAAAAGGATTGTGCAGCGTCGGCTCGTGCGCAACGTCAGGAATCAACGCGCAGCCGCTGCACGCCAGGCAACCCAGAATAATCGCGTATCGCCCCATTTCCCCGGCCAGTCCAGGATCGAGCGGGATCGGAAGTGTCGCTTTTATCGGAAAAGTTGACCGAGATTCTCCAGCTTCAATTCTGAATTTGACCGCGCCCGCCCCGGGGGCCTGCTTCGCCGGGAGCGGATACAATATGAATGTGCAATTCCACCGCAATCCAACCCGGCCCGTGCGTATCGGCTCGATCACCATCGGCGACGGGCATCCGCTGGCGATCCAAACCATGACCGCCACGAAGACCACGGATATCGAGGGCTGCGTGGCGCAGGTCGATCATTTGGCCCGCTGCGGGGCGGCGGTGGTGCGGCTGGCCGTCGATACCGCGGCCGACGCCGAGGCGCTCGGCGAGGTGCGCGAGCGAACCCGGGCCAACCTGTCGGTCGATCTCCAGGAGAACTACCGCCTGGCGGCCGCGGTGGCCCCCTGGGTCGATAAGATCCGCTACAATCCCGGCCACCTGTACCACCACGATCGCCACCGCCCGTGGCAGGATAAGGTCCGCTTTCTGGCGGACACCGCCGGCGAGCACGACTGTGCCCTGCGGGTGGGCGTGAACTGCGGCTCCGTCGATCCGGCCATCCGGGGGCGGTTCGCGGCCGGCGACCGCACCGGCCCCATGCTGCACAGCGCCCTGGAGCACTGCGAGCTCTTGGATCAGTTGGGCTTTACTCGCTATTGCGTGTCGCTTAAGGATTCAGACCCCGCGGCGGTGGTCGAGGTGAACCGGCGGTTCGCCCTACGGCGGCCCGACGTGCCGCTGCACCTGGGCGTTACCGAGGCCGGCCTGCCGCCTGAAGGGATCCAGAAGACGCGGCAGGCCCTGGAGCAGCTCATCCCGCTGGGGATCGGCGACACGCTTCGCGTCTCGCTGACGGTGGCCGCCGCGCGGAAGCACGAAGAGATCGAGGCCGGCCGGCAGATCCTGGCCGACATTGCGGCCGGCCGCCGAACCACCAGCCGCCCGCCGGGGCTGGACATCATCGCCTGCCCAAGCTGCTCGCGGGTCGAGAACTCGGCCTTCGTCGAGCTGGCCAAGAAGGTCCGCGAGGCCACCCGCTATGCCGCCGCCTACCCGATCACCATCGCCGTGATGGGCTGCCGGGTGAACGGCCCGGGCGAGACCGATTCGGCCGACCTGGGCCTGTGGTGCGGCCCGACGCTGGTCAATCTAAAACGCGGCCCGACCCCGCTGGGCGCCTTCCCCTACGAAGAAATCCTCCTGCGGCTAAAGCAGGAACTAGACGCGATGTTGGGGAAGAAGGGGGATTAGGGATTGGGGATTGGGGATTAGGGATTAGCGATGAAGGCGGAAGGCGGAAATAACCGGTGGCTAACAGCCGTCGGAGGACGGAAGGGATAAGAGACAGAGGACCCGCTCCCGAGGACTGCGTGCAGTTGGCCAAGCGAAACCGTGTCCGTCCTGGGTATGCACCGTCTCTATCCGGAAAAACATCTGGCGAATATGATAGTTACAGTGCTTGTTAGCGGAATCTTCCGTGTCCGCGCAATTATCACTTGCCGCCACCATCCGGTTGCAACCCTGGAAATCAGGGGCGCTGGTAACTCTGGCCTGGAGGATGCTTTATGTCGGTAGCCCAGTTCAATCGAGAGGAAATGGCTAGGTGGTACGCCGACCGGCATCTGAACACGGACCCGGGAATCCGAACCGTGTACTATCTTCCCGCGGGCGCGCCGGATCGGGAGATACGTTTTCTGGAAATCAACGATCTCATGGCCGTTCGCGAGAACGATCCGCTGGAGCCCATCGACTTCGGCGTCGATATCGGCGGTGCCGAGTCTCACACCTTGCTGGTGCTCGACGTCACGCCGGCCCAATGGGACAGGATTCACGCGGGCGCACTGCCGTTGCCCGATGGCTGGTCTTTAGACAACGCACTGTCATTCTCCCGGTGACGGTATGAATGGCTATCAACAGGTGTGGTGGGAGCAGACCTGCGCCGACCACGCCGTCCTGCAACTGTTGCGCAAACAGGGCGCCATGCCCTGCCACCAACTGCACTATCTTCAGATGGTCACGGAGAAACTCGGCAAGGCGTATTTCTGGCGCACCGGCCGTCCCCCGCGGACGACGCATTCCTCCTTCGTGCGGTTCCTCCAGGCCCTCGGCGACAGGCCCGCGCCTGACGCCAATCGAATTGCCGGCCTTCTCGGATTCGGAAGGTCGCAAGACTTGGCGAACTGGATTCCGACGATAACCCCGTTGGCGTACGACTTGGAGCGGCTGGCCCCCAGCCTGGCGGGACTCGACAGTCCGAATCCCGAATATCCGTGGCCGCACGCGGCGCCCGTCAACGCCCCGGCGTCGTATCCCTTTGGGGTTTGGTCGGAACTCACCGCGACGGGGCGCGGCCATCAGCTTATCAGGGTCATCGACGCGGCCGTCCTGCAACTTCCGCGATACGGCTAACAGAACGAGTCGTCGCTCAGGCGGCAAGAGAATCCCCGGGCCAGGCTTGCTCCTTGGCTGCCGCTGGCGTGCTATCGCGAGGACCGGCCTTGGCCGTCACCCTGCCGCGTCCCGCCTCCCGGCGGCTGTTAGCCGCCGGCTGCTTCCGCCCCAATCCCCAATCCCCAATCCCTAATCCCCTCCGCCCTGCCGCAGCAGGTCGTCGCGGCCTTTGCGGTTGCAGAAGTCGCCCAGGGTTTCGCCTTCGTCGCGGGCGGTTCGGAAGTAGGCCAGTACGGGCGTGAGGGTGGCCACGAGCTGTTCCAGGGGCACGCCGTCGCGGAACAGGAAGCCCAGGCGGGTGGCCGTGCGGCGGCCGCCCAGGTAAATGGCGTAGCGGCCGGCGGCGCGGCCCACGATGCCCACGTCGGCCGAATAGGGCCGCGAGCAGCCATTGGCGCAGCCGGTCATCCGCAGGCTGAAGCGCTCTTGCGCCAGGCCCAGCCGGGCCAGCTCGCTCTCCAGGGCATCGACGACGGCGGGCAGGGCCCGCTCGCTTTCCGTGACGGCCTGGGGGCAGGTCGGCAAGCCGACGCAGGGGGCCGACCAGCGGCGGACGTTTGACAAGTCGACTTCCAGGCGGACGCCGTGGCGGCGGAGGAGGTCTTCCATGCCCAGACGCTCTTCCCAGGGCACGTCGCCGAAGATTATGCTGCGGCCGGGCGTGAGATGGATCGCCGGCCGCTGCCGCTGGCAGATTTCGCGCAGCACCGACTTCAGCCGCCCGCGGCCGGCGTCGGTGATCCGCCCGCCTTCCACGTGCAGCCCGTAGAACCAGCGGCCGTCGCCCTGCTCGCGCCAACCCAGGTGGTCGTCGATGTCCCACACCTCGTCGGGCCGGGGCCCCGCCAGGGCGTAGCCCAGGCCGGCTTCCACGCGGGCCTTGAACCGCTCCAGGCCCCAGTCGGCCAGCAGATATTTGAGCCGGGCCCGCCGGCGGTCCGCGCGGTTGCCGAAGTCGCGAAAGACCTTCAGGATCGCGGCCACGACCTCCACCGCCTGGCCCGACCAGGTGAATGCCAGCCGCTGGGCCAGGGCCGGAAAGGTGCTCGGCCGGGCGGGCGTCATCCCCATTCCGCCCCCCACCAGCACGTTGTAGCCTACGACGTGGTAATTCTCGCAGACGGCCATCAGGCCCACGTCCTGGGCGTAAAGATCGACGCAATTATCGCCCGGCAGACCCACGGCCACCTTGAACTTGCGCGGCAAATAGGTCTTGCCGTAAAGGGGCTCGACCTCGGCGCTTTGGAAGGGGACAGTCCCATTTTCGGCCTGTCCGGGGGGACAGGCGGACGAAGATTGGGACAGTCCCCGAGGGCCTTCGGCGGCAGCGCTTACGCCGCCGCCACCAAGGCCCGGCCGGCCGGCCGCCGGGGGCTGCTCCGCGCCCAGCCAGATCTCCCTGTAGGCGGGCATCCGCGGGCGGAGGGCGTCGGCCAGCCGCGCCGCCAGCCATTGCATCTCGCCATGCACCGGATCGCCCCGATGCGGGGCCGGGCAGCAGGTAACGCTGCCCAGCACGTCGCCGCCGCCGGCCGCAGTGGTCAGACCCGAGGCGTTGATCCGCCGCAATACCGAGCGAAGCTGTTGTTTGCGGATGCCGTACAGTTGCAGTTGCTGCCGGCCGGTGATCCGCAGATGGCCGCCCCCCAGTTCGTCGCACAGGTCCAGATGGGCCAGCAACTGGTCGCTGCTGAGCCGGCCCCCGGGCGCGACGGAGCGCACCATGAACTGGCGGGCGCTCTCCAACTTGCGGGATGGGTCGCCAAGCTGCCGCCGGCGGTCGCGGTCCTCCTGCTGGAACACGCCGTGGAATCTGAGAAGGGCCGTGCTCTCGTCGCTGAACTGATCTGACGGGTCGGCCAGCTCCTCGATGATCCGGCCCCGCAAGTAGTCGCTCTCGGCCTTGATCTTTTCGATCCGGCTGGGCTGGCTGCCAGCGGGCTGGGGCGATTGTGCATCCATCTTACCCAGTGTAATCAGAGATTGGCGGCCCTGCAAGCCGCGGTCGGCAATGTAGTCCGCGCACACCGTGTGCGGAAATCCGACACACGGCGTGTGCCGGCCACAATACCGCTCGCAGTTACCCGGCCTTGGCCTTGGCCAGTTCCGCCTCGGCTTGGGCAAGCTGGTCTTGCAGGCCCTTCAGTTCCCGGGGATCGTCGGCCTGCTTCTTCACCCCGGCCAGTTGCTGCCGCAGGTGGGCGATCCGCTGGTTGAGCACGTCGATCTTTTTCTTCTGCTTCTTATCCATCGAGGATCTCCAAATGGCGGTTTATTTTGGTCGCCCCCGTTCCGTAATCAGTGCAGGACTCAATAAGAAGATTCCCCGCGGAGCAGGCGGTCGGCCAGGGCGAGGGCCTCCTGAAGGGTGCGGATTTCGCCGTCGAGCTGGGCCTGGCGGAGCCGCCCCAGGATGGTCTTGAAGATCGGCCCGGCCGGAATGCCGTGCTCCAGCAGATCGTCACCGGTGGCCAGCGGCGGCGGGTCGAGCACCGCGCGGGGCTGGGCCAGCAAGGCCCGGCAATAGGCCGCTTCGTCTGGCCCGGCGGGCCGGGCCAGCTCCTCCAGCGCCAGCAGGTCGTCGATGCCTTGGTGAATCAGGATCGGCTGCAAGCGGGACCAACGGGCCGCGCGGGCCTCGGCCAGCGACCCGCGCTGGCCGACCAGCCAACTCGCGCGGTCGATCTCCTGGTTGGATAGCCGCCAGCGGAGCCCGATCTGCCGGACGGTTCCGGCGTCGGCCGTCTCGACCAATAGTGCGGCCAGGGCCAGCGGAAAGCCGGGCTCGCGGAGCCGGTCGAGCCGCTCCAGGGCCCGCTCGAGCCGCTCTCGGCCGGGCTGGTCGCCGGGCACGATCTCCGGCAGGACCGCCGCGGCCAAGCCCAGTTCGACCAGCAGGCGGACCGCCCTGGTCCGGCCCGGCTCGACCAGCATGCGGCGCATCTCCATGGCGATGCGTTCGGGGCTGACGGCCGTGATTTGGCCGGCCATGCGGCGGACGGCGGCCGCCGTTTCGGCCTCCAACTCGAAATCGAAGGCGGCCGTAAACCGCACCGCCCGCAGCATCCGCAGCTTGTCCTCGGTAAACCGCAGCTCTGGCGGGCCGATGGCCCGCACCCGCCGCCGCGCAAGGTCCTCCTGCCCGCCCACAAAGTCGATCACCCGCTCCTCGATGGGGTCGAAGAACAGGCCGTTGATCGTGAAGTCGCGCCGCGCGGCGTCTTCCCGGGCGGAGCTGAAGGTGACGTGGTCCGGATGGCGGCCGTCGCTGGAGTCGGCGTCGCGGCGGAAGGTGGCCACCTCGATCTGGCCGGCCGGCTTGGGCCCCACGACCGTAATCACGCCGAAGGCCGCCCCGATGGCCAGCGTTCGCCGGCGGCCGAACAGGCCGCGAATGTCCGGCGGCGTGGCACTTGTGGCCACGTCGTAGTCCTCGGGCGTCCGCCCCAGCAGCCAGTCGCGAACGCAGCCCCCGGCCCACAAGGCCTCGAACCCCGCCGCACGCAGCCGGCGGACCACGGCCAGGGCGAAACGACGCTGTTCCTCGGCTATGACCATCCGGTCGGACATTTTCGCTCTAATTTCGGCTACTGGGAGACTTCGGCGTATTGTTCCCGCCCGCCTGCTTCGCCAATCGGCGTATCGTGTCCTCAGGCGGCCCGTACACGATGCGGCTCAAATCGCCCGGAACATGCCCGCCGTACGGGGTCTTTGTCGTGTAGACTTCGTACACGAGCCCACTCCCATCCGAGTACTCGTCCCACGCTGCATCGGCCGCGCGGGTGTGCGACTTCTTGAACAGCGGGGACAACTTGCTGAGATCGAAGTGGAGCGGACGTTTCGATATGTAGTCAACGGAATGGAGTCTGTCGTAAAGCGATCTATCAAAACGTGCCCGCTCCAGACGCCCCGACTTCACAAAGTAGACAAGAGCCTCCCAGTCGCTGCCCAGATCGTACGTCCAGACGGGCTGCACGGCCTTGTCGTCACCTGGGTATTCCGCGAAATAGTCGGCGATGTCCTTTGCTTCGGGAGGATCACCCAGAACCCGGCGGATGTCCGCCATCGACGACTCCAGTGGCACCAGTTGCTTCCATTTTGCGGAAGCATAGAAGCGGTATCCATCAATCTCGTTTGGATAACGAGCCTTTTCGACAGCTACGGCCGCAGATGGGAAGATCAGCGCAAAGAAGATGAACAGTGTTCGCATCGCTTTTCGTGTCCAACGCCGACTTTGAGGGTCACCGACCTGATTCGCATCAGCGCCTGCACGGGATTGGGTTGTACAGGCTCAACCCAAGTATAGTACCCCCCGCTCGCCCCGACCAGCAGGTACCCATTGCGGAAAGGCCGGTCCTGTGCGCCGCGCGGGCTTGGAGGTAGTGGCCATCGAACGAACGGGAACGGTTCTGCCACCCCGCCCCGCACAATTCCCACTTGCAGAACCGCTGCTGTGCAGCGCAGCCCTTGCGGTGTATGCCAAAGACACGTACAATTGCATTAGAAGAATACGTACAATCCAGGTGGCGCCGTGAAGAAACTCACCCTTAGCGCGGATCAGGACGTAATTAACGAAGCACGGGAACTGGCCCAGCAGAACGGAACCAGCGTCTCTTCGCTGTTTGCGCGCTTCGTCCGTTTGCTGGCGGGGCAGCGGCTTGCGGTTCGCTCGCTAGGGCCGCTCACACGTAAGGCCAGCGGCATGGTAGCCCTGCCGAAGGGACGGGCCGCACAGGAGGTGCTGGAGGACGCCCTGCTGGAGAAGCACCGGCTGCGCTGATGGACGTCTTCATCGACACCAATGTCGATTTCGAGGACGCGATCCAGTACTTCGGCGCGATTCGCAAGGACGTCGCCTGTCTCATCAGCCGCACCCCGCACCATTTCCCGCGGTCTACGCTTTCGGTGCTTACGCCCGCGGAGTTCCTCGCGGCACACTCCCTGAAGCTGAAGGGGGATCGGCTCTAGTGGCCAACCGTGCGTTCCACTGGCGCGGGGCCGGTGGGGACGTGCCCGCCGTACCGGGGCCGGGACGCACACCCGCGGGACACCCGCGGGCGGCGGCTGGCCGCATTGGGCGGTTTCGGGTACAATCGCCGTAAGGTGCTGCGGTCGCTTTTTGACCAGAATTAGAGGAACCGGGCTCTCTTCCTTCCCAGACGCATGACGGACCCGCACCACTGCGACGAAGCGGCTGACGAGGCGCGCCGGTACCATTGGGAAGAGGTTTCCCCGGACACGCCCCAGGTGATCGTCGATGCCCTGGGCGGTGCGGGGGCCGGCCGCTCACGGCCGGAAATCGAGCCCGTCCGCGTCGTTCGGGCCGGGGTGCAAACCCCCTGGCCGACGCCTGGCACGCTGCTGTTCGAGGATGGTACCCGGCAAGCGGTGGCGGGCTTTCTGCCGGCCGACCTCCCGCTGGGCTACCACGAGTTCACCCCCGACGACGGCCGGCCGAAGACCCGACTTATCGTCA
Source organism: Thermoguttaceae bacterium (assembly GCA_049515555.1). Classification (GTDB taxonomy): domain Bacteria; phylum Planctomycetota; class Planctomycetia; order Pirellulales; family Thermoguttaceae; genus JBEKTY01. The sequence goes on along the minus strand of JBEKTY010000187.1, from coordinate 3,978 downwards.
CCCCCTGGCGGTGCGTCGTGCCGGCCAGTCGGCGCTGGGGCTGGGCCGTGCAGGTCTACGCCGCGCGATCGGCCGCAAGCTGGGGCATTGGCGACCTGGCCGATCTCCGCCGGTTAGCCAAGTGGTCGGCCCGCCTGGGGGCGGGCTTCCTGATGATCAACCCCCTGGGGGCGCCGGCCCCCGTGCTGCCACAGGCCGCCAGCCCCTACTATCCAACCAGCCGCCGCTTCTACAATCCGCTTTACCTGCGGATTGAAGAGGTGCCGGGCGCCGAGCAGTTGGGGCCGGATCTCGAGCGGCTGGCCGCGGCGGGCCACGCCCTGAACGCCACCGGCCGGATCGATCGCGACCGTGTCTTCCGCCTGAAGCAGGAGGCCCTGCGGGCGATTTGGGCCGGCTTCCGGGGCGATCCGGCCTGGGATCGCTTCCGCCGCGAACAGGGCCCTTCGCTCGTGCTGTTCGGCACGTATTGCGTGCTGGCCGAGCGGTTCGGCGCCGACTGGCGGCAATGGCCGGCCGAGTATCGGCGGCCGGAAGACCCCCAGGTGCAACGCTTCGCCGCCCAGCAGTCCGACGACGTGGCCTATCACCAGTGGCTGCAATGGCTGCTGGACGAGCAGTTGGCCCGGGCGGCCCGAACGCTGCCCCTGGTACAGGACCTGCCCATCGGGTTTGACCCGGGCGGGGCCGACGCCTGGCAGTGGCAGGACCTGCTGGCGGCAGGGGTTTCGACGGGGGCCCCGCCCGACGAGTTCAACGCCGACGGCCAGGACTGGCAGTTGCCGCCCTTTGTGCCTTGGAAGCTCCGCGCGGCGGGCTACCAGCCGCTTATCGAGACGCTGCGGGCCACGTTGCGGCACGCCGGCGGCCTGCGGATCGACCACGTGATGGGCCTGTTCCGCCTGTGGTGGATCCCCCGCGGCGAGCCGCCCCGGCGGGGCTGGTATGTTCGCTACCCGGCCGATGAGTTGCTGGCGGTCGTGACCTTGGAGAGCCAGCGGGCCGGGGCGCTGATGGTGGGCGAAGACCTGGGCACCGTCGAGCCGGGCGTGCGCGAGCGGCTGCGGGAGCGCGGCATCCTCTCCTGCCGCCTGCTGTGGTTCGAGCCCCGTGGGCCGGCCGAGTATCCGCCCCTGTCGATGGCCTCGGTAACGACCCACGACCTGCCGACGATCGCCGGGCTGTGGAGCGGGTCGGAGCTGGCCGCGCAGGCGGCGGCCGGCCTGCCACTCGGCGAGGAAATGCACAAGCTCCAGCGGCACTTTCACCGCCTGCTGGGACTGGCCGCCGACACACCGATTCCCGACGTGATAGAAGCGGCCTATGGCCGGCTGGCCGGGGCCCCCTCGCTGCTGCTGACGGCCACCCTGGAAGATGCCCAGGCGACCGGCCAACGGCCGAACGTGCCCGGCACGACCGACCAATGGCCCAACTGGTCGCTGGCCATGCCCGAGACTTTGGAGCAGATGGAGCGGGCCGAGTTGCCTCGCCGCATCGCCCGGGCCCTGGCCCGCCGAGCCACCCCACCATTGCATGAGTAAACAAGAGGAGACGATTGTGGCCGAGTCGAGCCAGCCGCAGCGCGTGATCGAGGTCAGGCGGAGCATTCTGGAGCCGCCTGCCCCACCGCTCAGGCCGATCCGCATCCGCAGGCTTAGCGATTACGGCGGCCTTCCGGCCGCGTATCGCCACGTGGCCCGCAAGTACTCCAGCCCGCTCTTGATGGGACCGCCCGTGTGCGACGAGCTGATGGCCCTGGTGCAGCATCTGTACACGGAAGAGGAGGCGGCCGTGGTGCGGCACCTGGGCATGATCCGCGGCCGGACCGCGGCGCAGGTGGCCCGCGCCGAGCATCGGCCGGTGGATGAAGTCTTGCCCATCCTCGAGCGCCTGGCGAATGAGAAACAGTGCATCGTCTCTAGCGGCTCCGGCGTCAAGCGGCGGTATCACCTCATGCCCATCGTGCCGGGCACGTTCGAGATGGTGCTCATCCGCTGTACGCCCGAGACGCTCTCCGACTGGCATCGCCGCTTCATCGAGCTGTTCGAGGCCCTGTTCGCGACGGGCTACAGCATGCAATACGCCGGGGCCACGCCGCCGGTGGTCCGCTACCTGCCGGTGGGCCGGGCGATCGAGACCCATCCCATGGCCCTGCCCACCGACCGGCTCGAGGACGTGCTGGAGCGCTTCGAGTGGTTCGGCGTGGGCCAGTGCCAGTGCCGGCTGGCGGCCCAGTCCGAGGGGCACGGCTGCGGAAAGCCGCTGGGTAATTGCGCCGTGATGGGCCGCTGGGCCCTGACCGGCATCCGCCGCGGCTGGCTGCGCAAGGTCTCCAAGCCGGAAATGCTGGACATCAAGCGCGAGGCCGAGGCCCATGGCATGGTCAACTGGATGATGAACGTCCAGGCCAGCGGCGGGCAGAGCTCCTGCTCCTGCTGCGGCTGCTGCTGCCACCTGATGCGGGTGGTGGCCGAGTTCAGCGCCCCGGGCCTGTTCGCGCCTCCGCATTTTCGGCCCCAACGCGACCCCAGCCGCTGTAACTGCTGCGGCCGCTGCGCCGCGGGATGCCCCATGAAGGCCATCGTCACCGACGCCGGGGCCAAGACCTTCCAGTACCTCCCCCAGCGCTGCGTCGGCTGCGGACTGTGTGCACTGGCCTGCGAGCGGCGGCGGGCACTCAGCCTGGAGCCCGTGCCCGACTACCAGTTGCCCTACAAAAGCTGGTTCTCGCTGGCAATGCGGTCGGTGCCGGGCATGCTGCGGACCTCCTGGAACGTCTGGCGCAGCCGCCGGCAATAGCGGGCGGCGGCATGGAAAGTAGCAGGCACACTCCGTGTGCCGTCCGCTGAAGCGGAAGAAAGCGTGGCGGACGGCACACGGAGTGTGCCTGCTACCTTGGCACCCGCAGCGGCGTTGCGGGCCGCCACGTGCCTGATTATAATCAGCGTTCATGTACACCCTGCTCGTTACGGCAGTCGTCGGCGCTTTCTTCCTCCTCTGCCTGCTGCTGGGGCTGGCGGCCTCGTGGCGCCGGCAGCAGGTTTCGGAAGACTATTTCCTGGCCGGGCGGACGCTCCCCTGGTACGCCGTGGGCTTGTCGATCGCCGGCACGAGCCTGCGCCTGGAGGTTTGGATCGGGCTGATCGGGCTGGTGTATACGGCCGGGTTGGCCACCGCCTCGCTGGCCTGGGGCAACGCACTGGGGATGAGCCTGCTGGTGTGGGTCCTGCTGCCCTATTTCCTTCGCAAGCGGCTGTATGGCCCGGCGGAGTTCCTCGAGCGGCGCTACAGCCCGGCCACCCGCGGGCTGTTCGTCTTTACGGCCATGCTGGCCCTGGTGCTGGGCGTGCTGGTGCCCGCGCTGTACATGGGCGGATGGGTGCTGTGCGAGGCGGGGCTGGGGATCCCGGTCGAGGGCGCGTTGTCGTGGGCCTTCGCCGCGTGCATCGCCACGGTGGCCTTGGTGACGGCCATCTATAGCGTCTACGGCGGCCTGCGGGCCGGGGTCTGGTCCGGCGTGCTGCAATTGCTGGTGGTCATTGCCGGCGGGGCCCTGCTGGCCGCGGTCGCCACCCGAGCGTGCGGCGGCCTGGCCGAGCTGGCCGCCAAGAACAGCGGGTCCCGGCTGGTCCTGCTCCTGCCGCGCCAGAATCCCCTCTTCCCCTGGACCGGCGTGCTGGCCTTCTGCCTCACGCTGGGCGTATGGAACGCCGCCAGCCCCATCAGCGTGCAGCGCTGCCTGGGGGCCCGCAGCGAATGGGACGCCAAAATGGGCGGCATCCTGGGCGGCCTGCTGGGGCTCCTGCTGGCCGCCGCGATCCTGTTGCCGGGCCTGTCCGGCCTGGCCAAGGTCGGCGCCTACACGGTCACCGGCATGGCCACCGACCAGGGGGCGCTGGGGATCATCGAGACCTTGTTCGGGCGGCAAGCCCCGCTGGCCGCCCTGGGCCAGGGCCTGGTCGTATCGGCCGTGCTGGC
>JBEKTY010000186.1:0-14535 GCA_049515555.1 Thermoguttaceae bacterium | reverse complement strand
CGCATCGCCACGGCCCGCGAGTCGCACATCAAACGAACACGCAAAAAACTGCGGAAAATGGGCATCTACCTGAAAGATCTCATCCGCTGCAAATGGCCTTGAACTTGCGCAGTAATACTAATACCCGTCCATGCCTTGGATGGTTAACCCCGCCGCTAACCGCCGGGGCAGTTTTCCGCGGCGGCGGTCATCTTGCGGACGGAGATGGCGTCGACGGGGCAGACGTTGAAGCAGTTGCCGCAGCGGATGCAGTTATCGCTGTCGATCCAGATGTAGGTGGCGGCGTCGGGTTCGGAGGCCGGCACTTCGGTATAACGCAGCGGCGCGCCGTCGGCGTCCAGTTCCAGGTGGCTGAGCCGCCGGATGCAATCGCGCGGCGAGACCTTGATGCACCAATCGCAGTGGATGCACTTGTCCTGATCGATCTCGAACTTGACGTTGCACAGATAGCACCGCCAGGCGTGCACCTGGGCGGCCTCGGCGGCCAGCCCCAGCTCGACCTCCTGGTTGCCTTTGCGCAGGTCGAGCGGCAGGACGGGCATCTCGGGCGGATCGACCAGGTCGTGATCGCGCAGCCGGCCGGTGGTCTCCGCCGCCTCGACCGCCACGAACGGCCGGCGGCGCTGCCGGCCCATGAGGAACTGATCAATCTCCAAGGCCACCGACTTCCCGTCGGCTACGGCGCTGATCACGTCGGCGTTGCCGGAGGAGAAATCGCCGGCCACGAACAGGCCCGCCGCGCTGGTCTGGTGCCGGCCGGTGATCTGCACCTCCGGCGGCAGGAGGCGGCCGTCGCGGGTCTGGCCGATGGCGTAAATCAGCGTGTTGCAGGGCAAGGTGAAGTGGCTGTCGGGGACGGGCAGGAAATCCGGTTTCTGGCCCGGGCCGGCCTCGCGCAGGACATTGCGCTGGAAGGTGACGGCTTGGAGGCGGCCGCCACCGTTGAGTTGGGCGGCCAGGGGCGTGGCCAGGGTCTCGACGCCGACGTGCTCGAGGTGCAACTGGTGCAGTTCCTCGCGGCTGGCGGCCATTTGTGCCTCGCCCCGGCGGTAGACGATGGTTACGGCGGGGCCGGGCCCGGCCAGGCGTCGGGCCGCCCGGGCGCAGTCTACGGCGGTAAAGCCGCCGCCGATCACCAGCACGTCGCCCGCGAGGGGCAGGGGGAGGTCGTCGTTGTAGTGCTTGAGGAAGCGCAGCCCTTCGAGGCCCATGCCCGGGGGCAGGCCCGCCAGGGTCAGCCCGCGCGGCTGGTTGGCGCCGGCGGCCAGCAGCAGCGCATCGGCCTGGCCGAGCAGCTCTTGCAAACGGGCGACGTCGACCGACCGGCCGAGGCAGACTTCGATGCCGCTTTGGACCACGGCCTGGATGTCTTCCTCCAGGATGTCGCGGGGCAGGCGGAAGACGGGCACGCCGATCCGCATCTGCCCGCCCAGGTACGACTCGCGCTCCAGGAGGGTAACGGCGTGGCCGAGTCGTTTCAGCTCCCTACCGGCGGCCAGTCCGGCCGGCCCGCCGCCGATGATCGTCACACGTTTTCCGGAGGGGCCGAAATAGGCGGGCAGCGGGCGGCTGGGCCGGCTCTGCCGGTCGGCCGCGACGCGTTTCAGGTGGCAGATCCGCACCGGCCCCTGGATGCTGGTCCATTGATAGCGGCAGCGGCTTTCGCAGGGCCGGGTGCAGATCCGCCCCAGCACGCCCGGGAAGACGTTGTCTTCCTGGTTGATGCGGTGGGCCTCGTCGCAGTCGCCCCGGGCGACGTGGCGGATGTAAGCGGGGATGTCGGTTTCGGCCGGGCAGGCCCGCCGGCAGGGGACGTCGCGGAGCAGTGTCTTGCGGTCCAGCGGTGTGCGGGCCGGGCCGCTGGCGACCGACAGTTCCAGGGGATTGACCGCTTTTTCGTAGCGCAGCTCGAGGGCCTCGACGGCGGCGCGATAGGGTGCGATGCCCGCTCGGGCGACGCTGTGGGCCAGGCTCTCGTCGCCCTGGCGAATAGCCAGGAACGTGTCGAGGATGGCGGCCACGACCGGCGGGCAGTCGGCGGTCTTGAACTCGCCCAGCGGCTCGCCGAAGCGGCTCTGCGTGCCGCCCACGGTCACCTGGTAGCCGTCGCTGGAGCCGGTCAGGCCGCGAATGCGCAGGCCCCGCAGACCGATGTCGGCGATGCGGTAGGGCGAACACGAGTTCGGGCAGCCGGTGATGTTCAGCAACACGCCGCCGCGGATGGGCGCGTACTTCTCCGCATGCACCAGCTCCTGGAGGAGGTCGAACATGCGGTGCGTGCCGGAAACGGCCAGCGGGCAATAGGTCGTGCCCACGCAACTGACCACGTCGGTCAGGCCGTAGAAGTCGGCGGTCTCCAGGCCCAGGCTGCGGATGTGCTGCTCGAGCTCGGCCGCCCGCTGCGGCAGCACGCCGTGCAACTCGAGGTTCTGGCGATTGGTGCTGTAGACGTGTTTGTCGGCGTAACATTCGGCCAGATCGGCGATCCGCTCGAGGTGCTCGGAGGCCAGCTCGCCCTTGGGGATCTTGATCTGCTGGATGGCCAGGCCGTCGCTGCCCCGCGGCTCAGGGGCAGCGAGCGGCCGCTCGGGCACCCCGGGGCCGCAATCTTCCACCGCCGCCGCTTCGATCCGGCTGCGGTCGATATGCTCGTGATCGAGGATCTCATCCGCCAGTTGCCGGCAGCGGCCGATGCCCAGGCGATGGACGACGAACTTGAGCCGCGCGTACATCCGCCGGCAGCGGTCGCCGTGGTCGCGGAAGAGCAGTCCCACCGCGCGGCAGACGTCGACGATCTGCCCGGCCGGCACGAAGCCGTACAGCGGCTGGGCCACGAAGGGCCGCCAGCTCAGGCCGCCGCCGATGAACACCTGGAAGCCCGTCTCCTCGGCGCCGCCGGGCGCGCGGCGGCGCAGTGCGACCACGCCCACGCAGTTGATCAGCGGCTGGCCGCACATGGCCGGGCAGCCGGAGAAGGTGATCTTGAACTTGCGGGGCAGGTTGTCCAGGGCGCGGCAAGCGCTGAGGGCCGCAGCGGTGTGGCGGGCATAGGGGAGGACGTCGAGGCGGCGATGCGGGCAGATGGCCGCCCAGGGGCAGGCCGCCACGTTGCGCGTCACGTCGCCGCAGCCGTGAAAGGTGGTCAGCCCGGCCGAGTGCACATCGCGCAACAGGGCCGGCAGATCGGCCAGCTTCAGGCGGTGCAATTGTGCGGTCTGCCGGGTGGTGAAGGAGATGCGGCCGGGTGCGTAGCGGGCCGAGATGCGGGCCAAGGCCCGCGCCTCGACCGAAGTCATCTGCCCGCCGGGAATCACCACCCGCGCCATGTGCGTGCCCGGCTGCCGCGATTGATATATGCCATAGCCCTTGGCGATGAGCAGCTCCTCGCGCGAGATGGCGCCCTTGCGGGCAATCTCGTCGAAGTCCAGCACCAGGCCGCCTTCCTTGATCGCCTCTTCGTCACTGCGCCGCCGGTGTTGCAAGTTGCGCTGCATCAGAGGACCTTTCTGTGGGCGCGCGGGTGCCACTGCTGGCTTGTCCAGCAGTGCGGGCACTACTGCTGGACAAGCCAGCAGCGGCACCCCCAGAATCATAGAGCCCTATTCAAGTGAATCAGTACCCTAGCACCTATCGGCCGGCCGGGCAAGCCGAAAGATTATTCGCATACCCGGCTGGCGCGTCAACCACCAGCCGGCCGGGCACCGCGGCGCGCGGGGCCGTTGCGCCGCGGTCGCCGGCCGGCGGAAGGCCGCGCGAGAATCCTGCCGTTTCCCCCTTTACTCGCCGGGCCGGCTGCCTATCATTCAAGTAGCGTTGGCCGGGGCGAGTGGTCCCCGGCAGGGTGTTTGCTCCTCGATTTCCGCCCAGATGATTCTCACCAGGTGACGACATGGCATTTGCCGAGGCATTAGCATCCGTGGCCACCCGCCAGCGGATTCTGATTGTGGACGACGATCGCAGCAGTTGCGAGATCCTATCGAAGATTCTCGCGCTACGCGGCTACCAGGTGGATACGGCCGCCGACGGCCATTCGGCGTTGGACCTGATCCGGCAGCGCGAGTACGGCCTGGCGCTGATCGACTACCGCATGCCGGGGATGGACGGCGTCGAGCTGTACCGGCGGATCCGGGAGATGCGGCCCAACCTGGTGGGCGTCTTCGTCACCGGATTCCCCACGATCGACACGGTCTATCCGGCGGTCTCGGTGGGGGTGCAGCGGGTGCTGGCCAAGCCGGCCGGCTCCGGGGAATTGCTGTCGGTGATCGAAGAGTTTGTGGGAAAGCCGGAGTGAGGGGCCGCGATGGTCGATCTCCCGCATGGCCCTGGTGACGCTCCCGCCCCGCAGAATGCCGATCTGGACGAGATGCTGCGGCGGTGGGGCCAGCGCATCGAGGAGTTGGCGGAAACCGAGAAGCGGCTCCGCGCCGTGGTCGAGCACGCCGTCGACGGCATCATCACCATCAGCGAGCAGTGCCTAGTCGAGTCGTTCAATCCGGCGGCCGAGAAGATTTTCGGCTACAAGGCCGAGGAGGTGATCGGCCGGAACGTGGCCATGCTCATGCCGGAGGGCATGGCGCGCGAACACGGCGGCTACGTGCGGAACTACCTGCGGACGGGCGAGGCGAAGATCATCGGCATCGGCCGCCAGGTAACGGCCCGCCGCAAGGACGGCTCCGAGTTCCCCATGGACCTGGCGGTGAGCGAGTTCCGCATCGGTCCGCGGACTACGTTCGTGGGCATGGCCAGAGACGTGAGCGAGCGGGAGCGGCTGTATGCCGAGATCAAGCAATCCGATCGCCGCAAGGACGAGTTCCTGGCCATGCTGGCCCACGAGCTGCGCAATCCGCTGGCCCCGATCCGCAGCGGCCTGGACCTGCTGGAGATGGAGGGCGTCGACGCCGCAACGGCCGCCTGGGCCCGCGGCATGATGAAGCACCAGGTCCTGCACATGGTGCGGCTGGTGGACGATCTGCTGGACGTGTCGCGGATCATGCGCGGGAAGATCCAGCTCCGCAAGGAGCGGTTGCCGCTGGCGGAAATGATCCAGCGGGGCATCGAGACCGCCCGCCCGCTGATCCAGGCGCAGCGGCACGAGTTGCTGGTGAGCCTGCCGGCCGAGCCGCTGTGGGTCGAGGCCGACCCGGTGCGCGTGGCCCAGGTGGTCGCCAATCTGCTCAACAATGCCGCCAAGTACAACAGCAAGCCCGGCCACATCTGGCTCTCGGCCGAGCGGCAGGGCGAACAGGCGATGGTCAGCGTCCGCGACGACGGCATGGGCATGGAGCCGGACCTGTTGCCGCGGGTCTTCGACCTGTTCATCCAGGCCGACCGTTCCGTGGCGCGGTCGCAGGGCGGCTTGGGCATCGGCCTGACGCTGGTCCGCAGCCTGGTGGAGATGCACGGCGGCGAGGTCGAGGCCCGCAGCCCCGGGCCGGAGCGAGGCAGCGAGTTCATCGTGCGGCTGCCGGCGCTGGCGGCCACCGCGGCCCGGGCGGCCCCGGCCGGCCACAACGGGCATGCACCGCCCGGCCCGGCGGCCGGCCGCCGCGTGCTGATCGTCGACGACAACCAGGCGGCGGGCAAGGTCCTCTCCGAGATCGCCGTCCGCTGGCACCACGACGTGTGCCTGGTCTACGACGGCGAGACGGCCCTGACGGCCGCCAAGACCTACCACCCCGACGTCGTCCTGCTGGACATCGGCCTGCCCGGCATCAGCGGCTACCAGGTGGCGCGGGAGCTGCGCCGGCAGCCGGAATTCTCGCAGACGCTGCTGGTGGCCGTTACGGGCTACGGCCAGGAAGAGGACCGCCGCCGCTCGCGCGAGGCCGGCTTCAACCACCACCTGGTCAAGCCGGTGTCGCCCGAATCGCTGCAAGCCGTGCTCGCCGGCGGCGCCGAGCCGGCGATGGGCCAGGCGAATTGAGCCGAAGTCCGCCTCTCAAAGCGCTTTCAGCCGGAAATACAGCACCTTGAGCGGCCCGCTGGTCGGGTGCTGCACCGCGTAGGTGTCGAGCAGGTCGTCGAACTCCATGAACAGCCACGGCTGGGTAAAAGACTCACCATTCTTGGTAAAATAAACGTCGTCGGCAATGTAGTTGGCGGCGTGGATTACTTTATCGTCGCGTGTGGTGATGAACACCAGGTCGCCCAGTTGCGAGGGCTTCAGGATGCTGTAGTACTGGGACTTCAGCGCCTGGTTCAGGTAGTCCATGTCGTTGAAGCGGTCGTCGGGCGGATCCTTGAAGAAGTTCATGGCCGACCAGAAGCAGTCTTGTTTCGGCCCTTTGGGATCGGTCGACGTATAGGGATGGCTATAGAGGTGGTCTCTGGGGAAGTCGGGCAGGATGCCGACGATATTGATGGCGGTTCCTTGCTCGACCCGCTGCAACGCCCGGAGCAGCGGAAGGAGGTCTTTGCGGTGCCCGCCCACGCCCCAGTAGTTGGCCACCGCTTCGACGTTGGTGTCGGCGTTGACTCGCAATCGGGCCAGGAGCGTCCGCTTGCGCGAAAGCGCCTGCACTAAGCGGTGACGTTCCTTGTCGTCGGGGAGTTGCCGCAAGGCGGGCTCGAAATCGGCGAACAGCAGCAGCGTGTCTCCCTGCGGATACAACAGGCTCTTGAGCAGTTTGATCGAGGCGGGCGCCAATTCGCTGTTCTTGAGCCTTAAGTCGACCTGTTGCGGACGGAACCAGATGGGATCCACGAACCGCCTGTTCGCGGAGGATTCCACGAGCAACTGGTAGATCTTTGCGCGCGTCGCCGCTTCGAGGCTCAGGATCAGCGGATCGCCCGGTTCGACCGTAGCGCCCTCCAGCGAGGTGCGCCACACGGCCGTCCCCGCCAGAGTGTCGAGATCCTTGCGGCCCAGGCCGGCCGATTGCAGGAACTCGAGGGCTTTCTCTTTCGTGAAGCCGGGAAAGATCCAGGCGACGGGCGGCCGCTGGGCCGGCGGAACGAACACGAACTCGTCGGGCAGATCGAGGCGAATCGGCACGCGGTTCAACAGGCCCCAGGGACCGGGCTTGCCATCCACGGACTCCGGGGAAGACGAAGCCCCCGACGCGGCAAGCGAGGCCCCACGCATCGCCGGGCCGCCCCGCCACTGCACGAAAAGAAATACCACCGCGACCCAGGGGCCGATCAACAGCAGTGCCAGCAGCGCAACGCCGGGGGGAGAGAGCCGTATCTGGAACGATCCTCTACGCAACCCCTCCCCGACAGGCGGGGGCGATTCACTTTTCATAGTAGCCACTTCAGGTGTTCCGTTCTCGCGGCACGCCGCCGGGAAAGCGATGACGGTGCCCTTTCGCCGTCACTCCCGGCCACCCTGCCGACACCTATATAATATCATACCACAGTAAGCGTCAGCCCTGTCCATTGTAGCAGACGTAATGGGATGCAATGTAGGGAGCGAGTCGCCGCGTTAAGTTCCAAGCCGGTGGCCTTTCTCGACTCCCTTCTTCCAGTGTACTGCTTCACTCAAATGGGACTTTATGATTCTGGGGGTGCCACTGCTGGCTTGTCCAGCAGTGGTGCGCACGACGGTGGCTCGACACTGCTGGACAAGCCAGCAGTGGCACCCAGATTTGCAGGCTTGCCCGGAATACGTTCCCTCAATCCTGACGCACTACACTGGCGCACATATCCGGTCACAGGTCTCCGGCACAATACGACGGCAGCCGGCGCGCAGAGTGCGCCGGCTGCCGCCACCTGACTCCTACTGCTGGGAGCGTGTGGCATCTTCGTTGCCTCACGCCGCCAACGCCTACTCTCTCGGCGGGCCCCAAGGCATTGGGGGACCACCCGGGCCGGCCTGCGGGCCACGAGGCGGGCCGAACTCGTCCGGCCTGCCGTCGCGGTCACACGGCGGCCTCGGACCCCGGGCCCAACCATCGGGGCCAGGACCACGACGCGGGCCGTCGAACTCCGGTCCGCCCGGAGGCGGTCCGCCAGGGCCGGCATGCCGGCCAGGGGGCGGGCCGAACTCATCCGGCCTGCCGTCGCGGTCACACGGCGGCCTCGGACCCCGGGCCCAACCATCGGGGCCAGGACCATGACGCGGGCCATCGAACTCCGGTCCGCGTGGCGGCGGTCCGCCAGGGCCGGCATGCCGGCCAGGGGGCGGGCCGAACTCGTCCGGCCTGCCGTCGCGGTCGCGCGGCGGCTGCGGACCCCGGGCCCAACCATCGGGGCCAGGACCACGGCGCGGGCCGTCAAACTGCGGTGGACCGGGAGGCGGTCCGCCAGGGCCGGCCTGCGGGCCACGAGGCGGGCCGAACTCGCCCGGCCTGCCGTCGCGGTCGCGCGGCGGCCTCGGACCCCGGGCCCAACCATCGGGGCCAGGACCACGGCGCGGGCCGTCGAACTCCGGTCCGCCCGGAGGCGGACCACCGCCGGCATGCCGGCCAGGGGGCGGGCCGAACTCGTCCGGCCTGCCGTCGCGGTCACACGGCGGCCTCGGACCCCGGGCCCAACCATCGGGCCCAGGACCACGGCGCTGGCCATCGAACTCCGGTCCGCGTGGCGGCGGTCTGCCAGGGCCGGCATGCCGGCCAGGGGGCGGGCCGAACTCGTCCGGCCTGCCGTCGCGGTCACACGGCGGCCTCGGACCCCGGGCCCAACCATCGGGGCCAGGACCACGGCGCGGGCCATCGAACTCCGGTCCGCGTGGCGGCGGTCCGCCAGGGCCGGCGTGCGGACCAAGGGGTGCGCCGCACATCGGGCACCTGCCGTAGCCATCGCGGTCTTGAGGCGGCTTGGGACCCCTGGCCCAACCGTCCGGGCCGGGACCATCGCGCCGGCCATCGTATTGCGGTCCACGCGGAGGCGGCCCATCGGGGCGGGCGGCCGGGCCGCGCTCCGCGCGCGGCTTTTCGCGACTGGCATCCCACTCGCGCGGCGGTTTAGGAGCTCTGGCCTTCGGTTCCGGCCCGCGCGGACGACGCGGTCCATCGGCTTCCGGCTTGCCCGGAGGCGGACCACCAGGACCTGCGTGCGGACCCGGCGGTGGTCCAGGCTCATCCCACGAGTTGTCGTGACCGCGCGGCGGCGGACCCGGCGGGTCGGCCTGATCTGGCCGCGCCTGCGGCTGGGCATGCCGATCGCGGTCAGGCGGCGGCCCCTGGGCCTGCGCCTGGTGGTCCAGGGCCAACAAGACCAGCAGAGCGAGCAAGGCGCCTGCCACCGCCCCGCCCAGCCGCCATCGGTTAAACGTCCATTGTCGAGCAATCATCCAACACCTCCTTTTGAGAGCTATGAGCTATGAGCTATGAGCTTTGGGCTACGAGCTTTGAGCCGCTCACGGCTCACTACTAAAAGCCGGCTTCGGTCTCCTCGTCCAGCAAATCGGAAACCCGCTTGTCGATGATCTGCTGGCTGTTCTTCTCGCGACGATCCGCGGCGTCACGCAGCCGCTTCAGTTCTTCCTCGAAGCGGGTCAATTCCAGTTTGCGACGCTGCTGTCGGGCCTCGAACTGCTGGGTCACCAGTTTCTTCAGATCGTCCTTGAGTTTGGGGTGCTGGTCCTTGGACGCTTCGCGATAATCTCTGGCCGCTTCATGCGTACGCCGGTCCAGATCGTTCTCCGCCCTGATGAGCTTGTACATCTCCGGGTCGCTCCTCTCCATCGAGGCCCAGTCCTGGCGCGGCCCGCGGGGCTGAGGGCCGGGCGGCTGGCCGGGGCCAAAGGGGCCTGGCCGGCGCGGCGGGCCGTCGAAGCCTGGCGGCGGACCGGGTTGACGCGGTTGACGATCATCATCGGGCGGCGGACCGGGTTGACGCGGCTGCCGATCATCGTCGGGCGGCGGACCGGGTTGGCGGTGATCGGGTTCGGCCGGCCGTCCTTCAGGCCGCGCTGGCCCGGGCCGGCGCCGCCCGTCGTCGCGCGGCGGACCCGGCGGACCGAAATCATCGGCCGGACCGGCCTCGGGTCCACGTGGCGGCTGCGGCTGGGGGTCGTCCGCGGTTGCGGCGCCCGGCTCTCTCGCCGGCTTCTTCTCGGCAGCCTGGGCCAGCGTGGCCGACGCCACCAGCAGCACCAAGCCGGCGAGCGTGGCCAGCGGCAGGGTTTGCCGCGTTATGTAGCGGCGTGGTAAAGAAAACGCACTCATCGCTTGTCTCCTTCTAACGAGGATTTTGGTGGGGCTCGCTCGCGCTCGACCCACCCTACGGGTCCTCAACGGACGGCACACGGAGTGTGGCGTGCTACTTTGGCACGACCCGTGAACGGTTGCGTCCGATGACTCAGCCGAACTAGTAAACGCGAAACGCCGCCGGTTTTCTACACCCCGCAGAGGTTTCTTTGCGGATTTTGGGCGTCGGGCTGCGCGGGGCGGGGCAGCGTGAGTCGCTAAACTCCCCAGAACACCTATACCACCCCCCTCTCAAGACCGACGATGCGGTGATTTCTCGTGTAGAATAGACGCTTAGGTTCTCGTATATCCGGTTAGGGAGCCCTGGCGTGGACGACCAACTCGTGCAAAGCGACGGACTGGCGGGCCGCTTGAAATGCGGCGACCGAGAGGCCCTGGCCACGCTTTTTTCCCAACACCGGGAGCGTTTGTGGCGGATGGTCAACTTCCGCATTGACCGGCGTCTGCTGGGCCGCGTGGATGCCGACGACGTGCTCCAGGAAACGTACATGGCGGCCGCGGCACGGCTGCAGCATTACGGCGGCGATGCTTCCTTGTCGCCCTTTGTCTGGCTGCGGATGGTCCTCCTGCAGACGCTGACCGACGTCCACCGGCACCATCTCGGCGCGCAGATGCGAGACGCCCAGCGCGAGGTGGACCTGCGCGGCTGCCGATATCCCATGTCTACCACGGCCTCGCTGGCGGCGCTGTTGGTGGGCAACATGACCTCGCCCAGCCAGGCGGCCGCCCGCGCCGAAACGCTCGATCGGGTGGAACAGGCCATCGAGGCCATGGACCCCCTGGACCGAGAGGTTCTGGCACTGCGGCACTTCGAGGAGCTGGGCAACAGCGAGGTCGCCGAGGTGTTGGGAATTCAGCAAAAAGCAGCCAGCATTCGCTACGTCCGGGCCTTGAAGCGTCTGCGGGCCGTTCTGTCGCAGATGCCGGGGCTGCTGGAGGGAGATCACCATGCTTGAAGCCGAAGACCAGCGTGATCCACTGGAGATTCTGGCGGCCGAATTCACCGAGCGGCAACGCCGCGGGGAGTCGCCGTCGGTTGCCGAGTACGCGGCGCAACACCCGGACCTGGCGGCGGACATCGAGGAGCTTTTCCCGACCATTGCCGTCATGGAACGGCTGAAGGCCCATAAGGAGCAAGGCAGCGAGGCCCGTGCGTCGCTGGGCGGGGTGCGGCTGGAACGTCTGGGCGACTTCCGGATCCTCAACGAGATCGGGCGCGGCGGCATGGGCATCGTGTACGAGGCCTTTCAGGAGTCGCTCTCGCGGCACGTGGCCGTGAAAGTATTGCCCCGCCAGATGCTCCTGAGCCCGCAGCAATTGCGGCGCTTCCAGCGCGAGGCACAAACCGCCGCCAGGCTGCACCACACCAATATCGTCCCCGTGTTCGGCATGGGCGAGCACGAAGGGTTCCACTACATCGTCATGCAGCTCATCCGGGGCGCGGGCCTGGACGACGTGCTCGCCAGGCTTCAGCACATCGGCAGCGGGCAAGCAAGAGATCGCGTCAAAATAACTCGTACATCTTCCAACGAGGGTGGCACGTCCCTGAGCGCAGCGAAGGGCGTGGATTCCAAGGCCGCCACGCCCTTCGCTGCTCAGGGACGTGCCACCCAGGACCCGACGGCGCCGCCGCGGGCCGGCGGGAGAGCCGAGGTCTCGCGCCTGGCCAGGGCCTTGGTCGAGGGGCGCTTCGGGCAACCGCACGGGTTAGACACGGCCGGTTCCGACGTCTCGGACGACCGGGATCCGGCCCGCGAGGAACTCGCGGCGGCCGGCCAGTCACTGTCGCCGGCGGCTGCGGCAACCGAGGAGCTTGCGCGCCAGGGTGATACGACGGCCGACAGGAACCGCCAAGCGGCCAGCCCGAGCTCCGCGGCCGCGCCGGCTGACGACCAGCCGTGGCACTTCGGTCCGCCTTATTGGCGGAGTGTGGCCACCATCGGCCAGCAAGTGGCCGAGGCGCTGCAATACGCTCATGCCCATCAAACGCTGCACCGCGACATCAAGCCGGCCAATTTGCTCCTGGACTCGCAGGGCGTGGCCTGGATCACGGATTTCGGGCTGGCCAAGGCCATGGAGCAGGACCACGTGACCCAGACGGGGGCCATGGTGGGCACGTTGCGTTACATGGCGCCGGAGCAGTTCTCTGGCCAGGCCGACGCCCGCAGCGACATCTACAGCCTGGGTCTGACGCTGTACGAGCTCTTAACCTTGCGTCCGGCCTTTGAAGACCAAAGCCGTAGCAGCCTGATCGCAAAGATCACGCACGGCGAGCCGCCGGAAGCGCGGAAGATCAACCCGGCGATTCCCCGCGACTTGGAGACCATTGTTTTGAAGGCCATGGCCCGCGAGCCGCGCGACCGGTATCCGACGGCCGGGGACCTGGCGCGGGACCTGGCGTGTTTTCTGGAGGACCGCCCGATCCAGGCCCGCCGCACGCCGCCGGCCGAACGCCTGTGGCGCTGGGCACGGCGCAACCGGGCCGTGGCCGGCCTGCTGGCGTGTTCGCTGGTGTTGCTGGTGGCGGTGGCGGTTGTGGCGAGCGTGGGCTATGTGCGTACGGCGCGGGCCAACGCCCAAGAGAAAATCGAGCGCAAGAAGGCCGAAGAGACCTCGGCCTTGGCCGTGGAAGCCCTGGACAGTATCTTCCGGCAGTTCGCGCCGGACCGCACCGCCCCGGCTTCAGCCTCGCTGCGGGTGAGCGACGCCGAAGATCCGATCACGGTGCCGGTGCAGCCGGTGCTCTCGAAAGAGGCGGCCGCGCTGCTGGAGCACATGCTGAAGTTCTACGATCGTCTGGCCGAGCAGGGGGGCGACGATGCCCGGCTGCGCAGCAAGGTGGCCGAGGCCAATCGCCGCGTGGGCGACATCCGCCAGCGATTGGGCCACTACGAGCAGTCGAAAGCCGCATATTTGCGGGCGATCGAATTGTACACGCGGCTGGCGGAGTCGCCGGCCAAGGAGACCGATCTTTGCACCGAAATCGCCCGGATCCGCAATGAGCTTGGCAACGTGTACTATGCGCTGGGCGAAGCGGAAGCCGGGCACAAGTCGCACCTGGCGGCGCTGGCGACGCTCGGCGCGGCCGCCGCGGAATCCGTGGCCTCGCCCGGCGGCCAGTACGAGTTGGCGCGCACGTACTATTTTCTGGGCAAGCGGGCCGGCGGCCCGCCGGGACCGCCGCCCCCCGGGCCGGACGGTCCGCCCGGGCCGCGCGGCGGCCCGCCCGGCTTTGTCTTCGATCCCCGCGGTCCGCGTCGCGGGCCACCTGCACCGTTTCCCCTGATGCCTGCCCATGCGGGCGAGGAGCGATTGGACAAGGCCTTGTCCCTCTGGCAGCGGCTGGTGGACGACGATTCCGCCTGGCCCTCGACCGGGCCCGGCCTCCCGCACGAGCGCCGGCCCAAGCCGCCACGCCCACGGCCCGATTCGGCTCCGCCGTTTCCCGGCGGCGGCCGCCAAGCGAGCGCGGGCTACCAGCAGCAGGCGGTCGATCTCTTGGAGCGACTTGTCACCGACTACCCCACGGTGCCCGGCTATCGCCATCTGTTGGCCCGCTGCTATCGCGAGACGCCGTCAATACGGGTCGGCCGCGGCGCCGCTGCAGAGCCGGACAGATTGCACAAGGCAACCCGGATTCTCGAGAATCTGGTGGCAGAGCACCCCGAGGTGGCCGACTACCGTTACGACCTGAGCGAAACGTATGCCATGCTCGGTGACCGAGGGCCGCGGGGGCCGGAAGCCCCGAACGGCAGCCCCGCTCAGCGGTCGCCCGCCATGCTCGAAAAGGCCTTGGCCCTCTCCGAGCAACTCGTGGCCGAGCATCCGAATATACCGGAGTACGCCGTCTCCTCGGTCAACATCCGCTTGCGACTGACTCAAAGTTCCTGGGCAAGCGACCCGGCCCGCGCCGAGGCCAACCTCCGCAAAGCGCTCGACGTGCAGTCTACGCTCGCACGCCGCTTCCCCGAGAGCTCGGCCTACAAGATCTGGATGGCGGCGATCGAGGAGTCGTTGGGCGGACTACTCCAGGAGCATGGCCGCTTGGCCGAGGCGCGGTCTGCGCTGCAAGACTGCATCGCTTCGTTCAAAGAGGTGTTGCGCAGCGACGCCCAGGCGGGGCACGTTCGCGGCATTCTGGCCAAGAACTACATGAACCTGGCCGACGTACTGCGCCGCATGGGCGAGGACCAGGCGGCCGAGGAAGCCACGCGCCAGGCGCAGGCGCTGCGCGAAGAATGACCAATGACCAAGCACCAATGACTAAGTTGCTGTTAAGAAATAACTTAGCCATTGGTATAATCTGCCTGTTCCGCTTCCACGGATGGGGAGATGGTCATGGCAGACCCAGAGCGCAAGCGAATCCACCGCTGTCGGTGCCGAG
>JBEKTY010000185.1:0-14556 GCA_049515555.1 Thermoguttaceae bacterium | reverse complement strand
AACACGTGCTCTTCACAGAATCGCGGAGAGCCCCGTATTTTGCGAGCTGCATCGCACACATAAAACACCGGGAATAACGCAGCTAGCATCGAAATGCTAGCACTGCAAGCTACAAACCACTGGAGTTAGAGGTTAGGAGTTAGGAGTTGGGAACCCGCCCGTCACTCTAACTCCTGGCTCCTAACTCCTACAGAGTGCGCCCTAGCGCCGTCTGAACGCCCACCGTCATGCCATTCTAACTCCTAACTCCTATCGAATCGACTCCAGCATCTTCAGGACTTCGCCCTCGGACAGCCGCGTGGCATCGGCATCCAGCAGCACCACGACGGGGCCGGCTTTTCCCTGGAAGGTGCCCTCGACTTCGATCCGCGGCACGCCGGAACGGGCGCCCTTGC
Source organism: Thermoguttaceae bacterium (assembly GCA_049515555.1). Lineage (GTDB taxonomy): Bacteria > Planctomycetota > Planctomycetia > Pirellulales > Thermoguttaceae > JBEKTY01. The sequence continues at coordinate 14,161 of JBEKTY010000185.1, read as the reverse complement.
CGGCGGCGATGGTGAAGGTGGCCTTCCGGCCGCGGATCTCCATCTCCTTTTGCTCTTCCTTCCGCTCGCCGAGCGCCTCGTGTCTGCCTTGTGGGGCACCCTGCTGCTCCAGCGCCTGCTCGATAGACTCTCGAATCTTCTCCTGATTCTGGCTGGCGATGGCCTCGCCCAGCGAGAACAACAGCAGAAAACTCTCCTGGTTCGCATGTTTATCGGAGTACGCGGCAAAGCGCACGAAGGTCTTATCGACCACGGGCACCCGCGCATTCATGGCGGCCGCGGGCTGCAAGACTTGCGGTACGTCGATGTCGGTGATCTGGGCGGCAATGGCCTCGACGGCGGCGCGGTCCTGCGTAAGCTTGAAAGAAGACCAGAGCAGGAAGACTCCGCCGCAGAAAAGCAGAGTCAGCAGCAGGAAGATCACGCCTAAGGCCACCAACAGCTTCATCCCGCAGCCCATACCGGGCCGCGGCGGCCGCCAGTGCGGATCACTCGGCGGGTAAGCCATCTGGTAATAATCAGCGGGCTGGGGCGGATAGTTCGACACGATCGCGATCCGGGGCTCTCTTTCTTTAGGCCGCTATTGTCGGCCCGCGGCCGGCGGGTGTCAATGGACCGTGCCCGCGGTGCCAATGGGCGGTGTAGAATAACCATATGGAGCACTTGTTGGAGCAATCGGCCGAGGGGCTGCGGGCCTGGCTCGCCGCTCACGGGTTGGGAGCCTACCGCGCGGGCCAGATCCGTCGCTGGCTGTTCGAGAAGCGGGCTGCCGCGGTCGACGAGATGACCGACCTGCCCCGGGTAGTCCGCGATCGGTTGGCCGCCGAGTTCCAGATCTGGACCACGCGGGTGGCCGCCCATCGTAAGGCCGGCGACGGGACCGAAAAGCTGCTCTTGCAACTGGCCGACGACGAGCGGATCGAGTGCGTCCTCCTGCGCGACGACCGGCGGCACGTGGCCGGGTGCATCAGCACGCAAGCGGGCTGCGGCATGGGCTGCGTGTTCTGCGCCACCGGACTGGACGGCATGGCGCGGAATCTGACCACCGGCGAAATCATCGAGCAGATGCTGCGGCTCCAGCGGCTATTGACCCCCGCCGAGCGCCTGAGCCACCTGGTGGTGATGGGGATGGGGGAGCCGCTGGCGAATCTTGATCGGCTGCTGCCGGCCTTGGCCCTCGCCACGGCGCGAGGTGGGCTGGGGATCAGCGTCCGCCGGGTAACGATCTCCACCGTGGGGCTGCCCGCCGGCATCCGCCGGCTGGCCGAGTTGAACTGCCCCTATCACTTGGCCGTATCTCTGCACGCGGCCGACGACGCCTTGCGCAATCGACTCGTGCCGGCCAATCGCAACGTGACCGTTGCCGCAGTTCTGGCCGCGGCCGACGAGTATTTCCGGCGGACCGGCCGCCGCGTGACGTTCGAATGTGTGCTGCTGGCCGGGGTCAACGACCGGCCGGCGGATGCGGCGCGGCTGGCGGCACTGTTGCGGGGCCGGCCCGCGCTGGTCAATCTGATCCCTTACAATCGGGTCGCCGGGCTGCCGTTCAGGACGCCGAAGGCGGCCGCCGTCGCGCGGTTCGCCGAGGTCCTTGCCCGCGCCGGCCTGACGGTGGCCGTTCGCCACCGCAAGGGGGATCGGATCAATGCGGCCTGCGGCCAGTTGCGGCGCTTGATATGAGGGCATTGAAGGTAGCAGGCACACTCCGTGTGCCGGGTGCCACTGCTGGCTTGTCCAGCAGTGTGAGAAGCACTGCTGGACAAGCCAGCAGTGGCACCCAATCCCGGCACAGGAACGAGGTCCCTTCCCGGCCCGACAGGAACTGTTGGCCGTTTCCAGGGTTGAATCTTGGAAGGGGACTGTCGCACTTTCGCTTGCAGAAATCGGGCAGTCCCCCGCTTAAGCGCGATTATTCGCCGCGGTTCGTAGTGACCCGATTTATCGGGTCTGGAGAGCGTGAACAGGTCAAGGACCGCATGAATGCGGTCACTACGAACGGTCGATGAATAATCCTCCTTGAGCTCGATGGCCGCCGGCTGCGGCTAGCCGCAGCGTCCGGCTTGGGCTAGACTAAGAGCAGAGTCTCGGAGAACCGAAAGCGGGACGGACCACCCACCACCAACGGGGGCTTTCGTGGTCGTCAGCGAGTCGTCTGCTCGAAGATACGCCCTAGACCCGGACGTGCGGCTGATGCTCGAGGTCCGCGACGGCAGCGGCGCGGCGTTCGAGGAGTTGGTGTTGCGGTACCAGGGGCGGCTGGTACGGGTGCTGGAGCACTTGGTCGGCAGCCGCGACCTGGCCGAGGACCTGGCACAGGAGGTGTTCCTGCGGGCCTATCGTGCGCGGAGGCAGTACCAGCCGGGGGCCAAGTTCGCCACTTGGCTGTTTACAATTGCCAACAACGTGGCCAGCAACGCCCGGCGGGACCGCTCGCGGCGGCACGAAGTGACGTTGGCCTCGCACGACAGCGGCCCGATGGGCGCCCGCCCGCTGGACCGGATGATTCCGGCCGGCAGCGGCGTAATGCCTGCCCGGCAACTCGACAAGGCCGAGGTGCGGCAGGTGGTGGGGCTGGCCATGGAGTCGCTCAGCGAGCGGCAGCGGTTGGCGGTGTTGCTGAACAAGTTCGAGGGCATGAGTTATGCCGACGTGGCCGAAACGATGGAGATCTCGCCGCAAGCGGTGAAATCGCTGCTGTCGCGGGCGCGGGAAAATCTCCGCCAGATGTTGGAGCCTTATTTCGAGCACGAGTGAAGAGCATGGCCCAAGACCCTGCGGACGACGACGCCCGGCTGCGGGAAGAGTTGGTAGCGTATCTGGACGGCGAGCTGGACACAGAGCAGAGCCGGCAGATCGAAGAGCGGTTGGCCAATCAGCCCGAAACCCGCCGCACGCTGCACGAGCTGGATCGCACCTGGCAGATGCTCGACGAACTGGACGCGCCGGCCACGGACGAGGACTTGACGCGGACGACGATGGAGATGGTGGCCTTGGCGGCGGTCGAGGATGCGTCGCGGGCGCAGGAAGCCGGCCGGCGGAGCCGCAAGTGGCGCTGGCTCGCGGCCGGCGGGGGCCTGGCCGTCGCCGCCCTGGCCGGCGTGCTGGCCGTCTTCACGCTCAGTCCCGACCCCAATGCCCAGTTGCTGCAGGACCTGCCCGTACTAGAGAACCTGGACCAGTACCGGCAGGTCGACGATGTCGAGTTCCTGCGGATGCTCCGCCAGGACAAGCTGTTTACGGAGGACGCCGATGAGGGGCCGTGACCAACGGGCTGTTCCGGCGGCGGAGCGGCGGCGGCTGGCCGCCTGGGCGGCGGCCTCCGTCCTGTGCGGCCTCTGGCTGCTGGGGGCGGCGGCCCCAGCCGACGAGTCGCTCGCCGAGCGGCGCAAGCGGATCGAGAACCTGGGCCAGTCGCAGAAGGAGGATCTGTTCCGCCACCGCGAGCAATTCCTGGCCCTCCCGCCCGGCGAGCAACAACGCATCCGCCGGATTCACGAGCAGTTGCAGAGCGAGCCCGACAGCCAGCAGCTCCGCGCAGTAATGCATCGCTACTGCCAATGGCTGGCCACGCTGCCGTCGTACCGCCGGGACGAAGTGCTGGAGATGAAACCGCCGCAGCGGATTGCGACGATCAAGCAGATGCTCAAGGAGCAGGCCAAGTCGGGCGGCCGGCCGCTTGGCGAGAAGGACTGCGCGGCGGTGGTGGGGTGGATCGAGCACTACGCCGCCGAGCACGAGGCCCGAGTGCTGGAAGCCCTGCCGGAGAACCGTCGCCAAGCGGCGGCCAAGCCCACGCCGGCCGTGCGGCATCGGTTGGCCATGTGGGCGGTCTGCAAGCGGTGGAGTATGCCGGGGGCGCATCCGCCGACGACGGAGCAGGAGTTGGCGGACTTGCGGGGCCGGCTCTCGCCCGAGGCCCTGGCCCGCTTGGACGCCAAGCCGCCCACCGAGCAGCCGCGGGTCATGACGAGCTGGATCCGGCAGGCGGCCGAGCACTGGCTGGCCGTGCGGCGGCGAGACGGCGGCGGCCTGTTCGGACTGGACGAACTGCTGGCCGATTACTTCGAGTTCCAACTCACCCCCGAACAGCGCGACGGCCTGATGAGCCTCCCGGACGAGGAGATGCGGCAGAGGCTGCACGAGATGTTCATCATGCAATGGAAGCCCGGCGACGGACTGCCGCACCGCGGCGAGCGTCCGTGGCGCGGCCGGAAACCGCCGCCCACCGAACTCCGACCGAAAATGGACGAGCCCCGCCCGAAAACGGAGAAGGAGCGGCAGCGGGAGACATTGAAACTACCCGAGCCGCCTGCGAAGTAGTGCGGTCAGGCGGGCGCGGCGGGGCTTGGCGAGCAAGGCGGATTTGCGGCCTCGTGGACTTCTCCTATCTCATACAAGAAGTCAGGCGAAAAATCGGCACCGTTGGGCCAAACCACGGTCTCGATCTCATGGTTGACCTGGAACTGGCGGAAGTAGTTCGCGTCTCTTAGCGGCTCGAAGACCGGGCCGTCCAGGTGAGGGGCCAGGTCAATAAGCCGGACTTCGTGATTCTCAAACACGACCCGTAGCTTGCTGCCTCCCGCATAGTACGCTTCGGTGACGTAGTGCATTCTTGGCCCCTCAGACAAGCGGTTCGATCTCCCGTAGTCCCTCCTATTCCCCGCCGGCGGCCAAGCCCGGGAGCCAGGTGGCCAGGTAATAGGCCCGCGGCGTGGTCATTTCCAACAGTGCTCGCAGCTCGGCGGCGGGCGAGTTGCGAGCCTGGCTCCCCAGCAGCATGCTCGACAGGCTGACTTCCGGCTTGTAGCGGACCACCTTGGTCTGGTCCTTATCGAGTCCGGCCAACGCGATGGCCCGATCGACGGCGTCCTCGAGGAAGCCGATCTTGTCGATGAGGCCGTTCTTCTGGGCCTGCTCGGCGGCGTAGATCTGGCCGGTGGCCAGGCGGTCCAGGGCGGCCGGGTCCCGCTCGAACTTGCTCCGGCCCGCACGCACGACCTGCTTAAAGCGGGCAAAGCTGTGGTCCACCAGGGCCTGGAAGATCCGGCGTTCCTGCTCGCTCATGGGCTTGCTCAGACTGCCCATCATCTTCAGCGGGTTGCTGGCGATCGAATCGTCCTCGGCCCCCACCTTCTGCATCAGGTCGGCCAGATTGTAATGGGGAATGATCACGCCGATCGAGCCGGTGAAGGTGGTCGGCTCGGCGAAGATGGCGTCGGGCGTGGGGCCGACGGCCATGGTGACGTAGTACCCGCCGCTGGCCGCGATGCCGCCCATGCTGACCACCAGCGGAATCTTCCGTTTCTCGTTGTCGGCGAAGCGGCAGAGGTGATGATAGAGGTAGTCGCTGCCGCTGACGCTGCCGCCCGGCGAGTTGACCCGCAGCACCACGGCCTTGACGTCGTCGTCCCGCAGGGCGTGGTCGATGGCGCGGCTGACGAAGCCCTCTTCCGTTTCGAGGATCACGCCTTCGATGGGGAGGATCACGACTTTATCGCGGGCGGCCGGGTTGTGGGAGACGAACTTCTCCTGGACGCGGCGTTCCGTCTCCCAGCCGCCGGCCAGACCCAGGCCCGCCAAGGCGGCAAACATGAAGTTCATCAGCAGCGAGCCGACCAGCGCTAGCAGCACCAGGACGAGGAAGAAGCGGCGCCAGCCGCCTCTGCGGGCCGGCGGTTCCCGCGGCGGCAATTCCCGCACGACCTGGGGATTGAGGTGGGAGTCTGACTGATCTGATCCTCCCGAATGGGGGCCGGTGGACATGGCTGCTCCTTGTTGATGCCGTGGTTGATTGTGCCAGACTATTGATTAAAGGCTTTGCTGCGTGGTGTCAATGGTTGTGGTTCTCGTGGTTTCTTGCCCATCCTGCCACGGACACTCCCCATTCTACTCGGCGGTTTGCCGGGGGCAATGCCCGGCATCCCCGGTGGCGGTCGGCACCTGGTGTTGCCAGCGATGGCCGGGTGACGGTAAGCTATGGTCCGCCAGACTTTGAAGGGAAGGAGTTTCCGCAGTGTTCGTCGCCGCTACCACCCGATGCTTTTGCGACCTGCCCCTGGATACCGCGCTGCAGCGGTTGGTCGATTTGGAATACACCAGCGTGGAGATGATGATCCATGAGGAGGGGGGCCACCTGCAGCCCTCCCAAGTCGCCGCCGACGTCGAGGCGGCGATCCAGACCTGCCGCCAGACCCAGCGGCTCACGCTGGTCGCCTTCAGCGTCGACCTCGGCCTGCCGGATTCGGAGCCGGAGTATTACCGCCAGTTTGCCGCCTGCTGCCGGCTGGCCAAGGCCAGCAAGGTGGTGACCGTCACGGTGCGGTCGGCCGAATTGGGGACCCCGTTCAACGCCGAGATCGAGCGGCTGCGGACCATGACGGCGATAGCCTCGCTGGAGGGCGTTCGCGTGGGGCTGTTGACCGAGAGCGGCCGCATGAGCCAGGACCCCGACACGGCCGTGGTGATCTGCGACAGCGTCAAGGGGCTGGGCCTGACGCTCGATCCGAGCCACTTCATCTACGGCCCGCACCGCGGCGGCAGCTACGAACAGGTGTTGCGGCACGTCTATCACGTCCGGCTGCGAGACACCAGCAAGGAGCAGTTGCAGGTCCGGGTCGGCCAGGGCGTGGTCGAATACGGCAAGCTGATCGCCCAGCTCGGCCGCTTCCACTACGACCGCGCGCTGAGCGTGGATATGCTTCCCATGCCGGACGTGGACCAGTTCGCCGAGATGCGGAAGATGCGCCTGCTCCTGGAAAGTCTGCTGTAGCCGCCCTTGCGGACGCGGGGTGCCACTGCTGGCTCGCCCAGCAGTGTGAGAAGCACGGTTGGGCAAGCCAGCCGTGGCACCCGCCGGCGAAAACCGTACGCGCACCCCGCACCGCACCTTCAGCGCTGCTCCAGCGGCACGTAATTGGTCTGGCGGTTGCCGATGTACACCTGCCGGGGGCGGAGGATCTTGCTGGTCGGGTCGTCGTGCTGCTCCTTCCATTGGGCAATCCACCCCGGCAGCCGCCCGATGGCGAAGCAGACGGTGAACATGTTCGTGGGAATGCCCAGGCAGCGGAGGATGATGCCGCTGTAGAAATCGACGTTCGGATACAGCTTCCGCTCGATGAAGTAAGGATCGGCCAGGGCCAGTTCCTCCAGTCGCCGGGAGATGTCCAGCAGCGGGTCCTTGCGCTTGACCTGGGCCAGCACGCGATCGCAGGCCGCCTTGAGAATCTTGGCCCGCGGATCGTAATTCTTGTAGATCCGGTGTCCGAAGCCGAAGAGTTTGAAGGGGTTGGCCTTGTCCTTGGCGGCGCGGACGCAGTCTTCGGGCGACATGCCGCCGCTGTGGATGCGCTCCAGCATCTCGACGACTTCGATGTTGGCCCCGCCGTGCAAGGGCCCCCACAACGCACAGACCGCCGCCGCGCAGGAGGCGAACAGGTTGGCCCGCGCAGACCCCACCACCCGCGCCGTCGACGTGCTGCAATTCTGCTCGTGGTCGCCGTGCAGAATGAACACCAGGTTCAAGGCGTCCTCGATCTCCGGCGTCACGATGTACTGCTGATACGGAATCGAGAACATCATGTGCAGAAAATTGGCGCAGTAGCGGAGATTGGGATCGGGATACATGAACGGCAATCCCAGCGACCGGCGATAGGAAAAGGCCGCAATCGTGCGGACCTTGCTGATCAACCGGGCCGCCACCTCCTCGAATGAGTCGTCGTCCTCCAGCTTCAAGAACTGCGGATGAAAGCAGGCCAGGTTGCTCAGCGTCGCCGAAAGCAGGGCCATGGGCGCCGCGTCGGCCGGAATGTGCTGGTACTGGTGCTTCATCCCCTCGTGCAGCAGCTCGTTGCAGGTCAACTGCCGGCTGAAGCGGTCCAACTCGTCCTTGTTCGGCAGTCGCCCGAAAATCAAGAGCCAGACGACCTCCACGAAATTTGGCCGCTCGGTGAACTGCTCGATGGGGATCCCCCGGTAGCGCAGAATGCCTTGCTCGCCGTCGATAAAAGTGATGGCGCTCTTGCAGACCCCCGTGCTGGACAACGAGGGGTCGTAGGTGATCAGACCCGTCGTGTCGCGAAGCCGGGTGATGTCGATCGCCCGCTCGCCCTCCGTACCCACGAGAATGGGGAGTTCGATCCGCTGGTCGCCCACGGAAAGCACGGCTTTCTCAGCCATAGCTGTCTCCGAAAAAAGGGGGAAATCAAGCCTTTTATAATAGCGTTGGTCGTGGAAAAATCAATCCTCTGGTACAATCGCCTCTTCCCTCCTGGCTGGAGTCTCGCAATACGGAGCATTTTCCATGGACTGCAAAGCGGCCCAGAACCTGAAACATTGCAACTGCACGTACGATCCCTGCCCGCGAAAGGGGATGTGCTGCGAGTGTCTGCGTTACCATCTCCGGTCGCGGGAATTGCCGGCCTGCTGCTTCTCGGCCGAGGCCGAGGCGACTTTCGACCGGTCGTTTGGGCATTTTGCCCGCCTGGCGGACCGGAAATAGCTGCGAGCAATGAGCTATGAGCGATGAGCGATGACTAATAGGGGATGAGGGGTTAGGGGATGAGGGGATAAGGGAAGCGGCCAAGGGCCAACGGTCGCCGGACACCGAACAGCCGGACAAGAAGCGAGCAGCAGACCCTTAACCCCTCAACCCCTCAACCCCTCAACCCCTTAACCCCTTAACCCCTCAACCCCTTAACCCCTCAACCCCTCCCCATGAGCGAGCCTCCCAGCGACAGCCCCCACCCGGCCGGCGACGACCTGCTCGATGCCGTCCGGCTGGGATTGATCGAGGGCGTGGGCCCGCTCACGCGGCGGAAGCTGCTGGCGCGCTTCGGATCGGCCGCCGCCGTGCTGGCCGCCGCCCCCAGCGACCTGCGGCAAATCGAGGGCGTGGGGCCTACGCTCGCCGGGCGGATCGCCGCCGCCGAGGGGATCGACGCCCAAGCCGAGATCGATCTCTGCGCCCAACACGGCATCCAGATCATCACCGAATCCGATCCGCGCTACCCGCGGATGCTCCGCGAGATCCACGATCCGCCGGGCCTGCTGTTCGTGCAAGGCACGCTCGCGGCCGCCGATGGTCTGGCCATCGGCATTGTGGGCACGCGGCACGCCACGGCCTACGGCCTGCGGCAGGCCGAGCGGCTGGCCGGCAGCCTGAGCCGCGCCGGCCTGACGGTCGTCAGCGGGCTGGCCCGCGGCATCGACGCCGTGGCCCATCGGGCGGCCCTGGAGGCCGGCGGCCGCACCCTGGCCGTCCTGGCCAGCGGCGTGCTGCACGTCTATCCCCCCGAGCACAACGCCCTGGCCCGGCAGATTACCGGCTGCGGGGCCCTCCTGAGCGAGCAGCCGCCGCGATCGGCGCCCCTGGGCGGCACCTTCCCCCAGCGCAACCGCCTGATCAGCGGCCTGGCGCTGGGTGTGATCGTGGTCGAGGCCGCCGAGCGTTCCGGGGCCCTGATCACCGCCCGGCACGCCATGGAACAGGGTCGCGACGTGTTCGCCCTGCCCGGCAACGTCGAGAGCCGCGCCTCCCGCGGCTGCCACCGCCTGATTCGCGACGGGGCGACGCTCATCGAGTCGGCCGACGACGTGTTGGAGCAGCTCGGCCCGCTGGTCGAGGCCGTGCCCCGCGACGACGGCCGAACCGTCCACCACCCGGCCGAGCTCACGCTCAACGACCTGGAGCGACAAGTGCTGGACGCCGTCCGGGCCGAGACCACCACGGTAGACCAGATCGTGGCCGCCAGCGGTCTGCCCGTGCCGCAAGTCCTGGCCACGCTCAGCGTCCTGGAGATGAAACACCTCATCCGCCGCCTGAGCGGCACGAGCGTCGTCAGGCTGTAGGCAGTTGTCAGTTGTCAGTTGTCAGTTGTCAGTCCTTGCTGAACACCGAACACTGAGAACTGAAAACTTGCTGCTCCGCCCCTCGCCCCTAATCCCTAATCCCCAATCCCTAATCCCACTTTTCCCCCCTCTGCCGAAGAAGATTACCTGCGGAGTGAACATTCCATGTGTGCAACACTTTGACGGGACTTTCGGGAGGCTCCGGTGTTGCACAAGTCAGTAACCCGTTTGCCGGCCTGCATCAGCGATTCTGCCCATCGTGCGTAAGTTCATACAACTTGTGAGGTACGTGTTGCACATGTTTTTGTTTTCGTCTCAAAACGGCCCGCCGGGCGTTCCAAAGGTGGGGGAAATTTCGGGCCTTTTGAGCGTATCGCCCGGGAAATACGATACATTAGCGAACTAGTAAACATTTAACCACTTTTCCGGCGGCACGCGCCAAACCCGGCGTGCACATAGGAAATTTTGCCGTTCGAGGGGGCGGGGCGACCCATCTTGCCAGAGCAACCGCCGTGCCAGTTCCGGCTTCGCCCGCCGCTGATTTCAGTCGCGACGTACACGAGTAAACAGCCACGGATGAAACACGGATTGAACACGGAAATGCTTCTTGGACGTGAGCCAAACCAGGCAACAGATTGCTCTTGTCCGTGTTTCATCCGTGTTCAATCCGTGGCTACCCTCAATTGTCAAAGATCAAGGCCGGCCAAAGTAGTAGGCACACGCCGTGTGCCGCAATGTAGCCCGCACACGCCGTGTGCGGAAAACGGCACACGGCGTGTGCCTACTACATTGAGCCCGCGGCAGCCGGGATTATAACACGAGACCTGTACAGTTGTCTAGATCAAAACGTAAATGACCTTGCATGATCTTGGGAGGGAAAAAGGGGACAGGCACCATTTGCCGGAACGGCCCGGAGGGTGCTTCGCACAAATGGTGCCTGTCCCCTTTTTCCCAGCGAAAGGCGGCGGGCGGAAGGGGGGAACGCTAATTCACGCTGATAAACGCTGATTGCGTTGGGCCCGATTAGCGCAGATTAGCGTAAATCGTAAGCGTTCACGGGCCGCGCCAAGGTAGCAGGCACACTCCGTGTGCCGTCCGCCAAACCTTTGTCCGATTCAGCGGACGGCACGCGGAGCGTGCCTGCTACTTTCCATGCCGTGAACGCTTACCGTAAATCAGTGTTCCATCCCGACCTTCCGCCCAGTCGGCCGGTATTCCGTAATCCGGCCCCTGCTGAAAACCGAACACCGAACACTGAAAACTTCCTCCCCCGCCGCCCTCCACCCTCATCCCTCACCCCTCCCCACTCGCCACTCCCCCCTCACCCCTCATCCCTCCCCCCTCGTTCTTTTTTCTGGGGGTTTATTGACTTCTTGCGAAAGGGGTGCGATAACTGGGGCAATTCCCCACTCCTGGCGGTTTGCAAACAGACAGGGACCGGGGCAGGATGGTGGGGGGCGCAAACATGTTCCCGCCGATGAGTGCCCGTTTTCGGCCGACGCCGCGAGGTCTTCCCTCATGGTCGGCCGGACCTTGGCAGGGATTGGGTACGGATTGGGGGTTGCCGGGTCTCTCTCGGGAGTCAAAGCGGAGCCCAACCGGCCGCATGTTGATCCAGCCGGAAACGGTTGCTGGAATCGAGGGATTGCTGCGCCCGGCATCCGGCCGGGACTTCCTCTTCGTGGTTCATTCGCCCGCGCCGAGCCGGGCCGGTATCCGGCTTGTGCTACGGACTTCGTAAGGAGAGAGATCATTATGAGCCGAGGTCTTCGATTTCTAAGCGGTCCTCCACAATCCGAACATCGTGCCGCCAAGGCGCGAGGGAGGGCGCTCTGGCGCCGCGGCCACAGTCACCGCCGGCTCGTTTTTGAGCCGCTTGAGGACCGCGTGCTGCTGACCAGCGTCGTCGTCAACAACATGACGGCTGACGTGTTGTATCCGCAGGGCAGCGGCCAGATCAGCCTGCGAAACGCGATTGCCACGGCCAATTCGAGCACAACCCCGACGACGATTACGTTCGACCCCACAGTGTTCGCCTCGGCCCAGACCATCGCGCTCAGCAACGATCTTGAGTTGAGCAACACCAGCCAACCGACCACCATCACCGGTCCGGCGGCGGGGGTGACGGTCAGCAAAATGGCTCTCATGATCGACTCCAACGTCACCGCGAATATCGCCGGCATCACTTTTTGGGACGCCTCTATCAACAATGATGGAACCGCGGGGCTGACGAACGTTACCGTCTCGGCCCACTTGGGCAACGAGGTTTGCGGCATCAGCAACCAGGGCGGGTCCATGACGTTGGCGAACGTCACCGTTTCCGACATGTTCGAAGGCATGATCAACAAGGGAACCGCGACGCTGACCGGTGCCACGATTTCGGACAGCTTCTGCTGCGGCATCCTAAACTACGGCGGGACCATGAACGTCACCGACACCACCGTCTCGCGCAACAATGCAGGCGGCATCTGCAACAACGGTACTGTGACGCTGACCGGCGTCACCATTTCTGACAACACTAACAGTAATGACGTATTGGAATACGGGGTCCAGGGTGGCCAAGGCGGCGGCATCTACAACGACGGGACCGCGACGCTGACCAACGTCACTATCTCAGGCAATACCGCCCTGGGTGCCGCCGGCAATAACTACGGCGGTGGCGGCATCTACAACGATACCGGTGGAAACGCGACTCTGACCAACGTGACCGTCTCGAACAACGTTGGCACTAGCTCTGCCGGCGGGGGAATCTGCAACGCTGCCCCAGCAGGAAAGTTTACCCTCGCAAACACCATCGTCGCCGGGAACAGCGCAGATAAGCAGGGTCCCGACGCCTACGGCAGCTTTAATTCCCTCGGCCACAACCTGATCGGCGAAACCGATTACAGTAGCGGTTGGAACGGCAGCGACCTCACCGGCACCAGCGCCTCCCCGCTGAACCCGGAGCTTGGATCGCTGAACGACAACGGCGGACCAACGCAAACCATGGCGCTCTTGGGCGGCAGCCCGGCCATCGACGCCGGAAGCAACAGCCTGGCGGTTGACGCCGGCGGCAATGCGCTGACCACGGATCAGCGCGGGTTGCCGCGCATTGTAAACGGAACAGTGGATATCGGCGCGTTCGAGCTCGAGTACCAGTCCGGTAGCACGTGGGGACCATTGTTTACGTTTTCCGCGTGGGACCAGGCCGGGTCGATTGACGGCACGACGGACTGGGACCAGTATTGCCCATTAGATCCCGAGAACGGCGATCGCTGCCTAACCGGTTGTGTTGCAACGGCGGAGGCGCAGGTTCTCTATCATTGGCGCTTCCCGCAGAGCATTGCCTTCTCAACAAGCGACAGCTACACATCTCAAGGGCCTGATGGCTCGATCAATATTGATGCGGACTCTGCGACGTATGACTTCCCGTCGTTTTCGACGCTCAACACGGACCTATCCTCGATCACGTACGACGGTAGCGCCGAAGAAGAGTCGCTCCTTAGCTTTGCGGTGGGCATCAAGACGCAGATGAATTACTCCGATGCGGGATCTGCCGCCTTGGCTACAAACGCGACTTTTGCCAAGTTTGGCTTTGAGTCGGCGGATATCAGTGACGACTGGAACGCCGTCGAGTCAACTGTCATTTCGAACATCGAGTCGAACCAGCCTGTACTCCTCTACATTGATTGCACGAGTGATTGGGCAAACGCGCATGAGGTAGTAGTCGATGGATACAATAGCTGCAACAATACCTTTCACGTCGACCTGGGCTGGGGGCCGGGTTACGGTAACGCGAATGGCAATAACGACTGGTACTCCCTTCCCACAATCGATGCGGGGGGAATCTCCTTTAACAATATCTGCGGCCTTATCTATGATATAGAGCCCACCCTTCCATCGCCGACAGGCGTAATGGCAAGCCAGGGCAGCTACTCCGATCACGTGCATTTGACTTGGAACGCAGCGGAGGCTACGGGGTACGAGGTCTGGCGCGGCACTACCAACGATCCAACCGCGGCTTCTTTAATCACATCCGCCAGCCTGACCGGGACGAGCTACGACGACACCACGGCCAACAACGCGCAACCTTACTACTATTGGATCCAATCTCAGAGCCAGATCGGCGGGAGCGGCCTTGGCAGTTCCGTCGAGGGCTACCTTGGCAACGCGACCCCGCCCACCGTATCCGCGTACAATGCTCGGAATGTTACAACGGCGGGCGGGACGACGGAGACCTTCACGGTCACTTACGCCGACAGCGTGGCGGTGAATGTTTCCACGCTGGACAGCAACGACGTGCTGGTGACGGGGCCGAACGGCTACAGCCAACTGG
>JBEKTY010000184.1:0-14622 GCA_049515555.1 Thermoguttaceae bacterium | reverse complement strand
TGTTGCGCTCCTTCGCTTTGGAACTTGTTTCCAGTTCGTATGCACGAGGGAGCGCAACAGATTTCAAAGAACCTAACAAGCCCAGTTTGCCAAAATTATTGGGTTTTATTCAGACCACCCTAACCCTCTCCCGGAGGGAGAGGGGACCATTGATCTCGGCCCCCCAGCCTCTAATCCCTAAATCCCTAAATCCCTAAATCCCTAAATCCCTAAATCCCTAAATCCCTAAATCCCTAAATCCCTAAATCCCTAAATCCCTAAATCCCTAAATCCCTAAATCCCTAAATCCCTAACCCAAATCCCCCGCCTCACGGGAACTTCACCTCGCGGTTGTCGGCGTCCCAGGTTTGGAAGACCAGGTGTTCGGGTCCGACCCCTTCCGCGCCGACGATTTGGATCAGCATTTGGCCGTCGGTTTCCAGCCGGGCGAGTTGGTTCCGCTTGCGGTTGTTCAGGTAGTCGGCGATGTCGGGGGCCACGGTGATGGCCACCTTGGCGATCTGCGGCCGCTGGGCGGCGACGATCAGCAGCCGCACCACGTCGATGGCCATGCTCTCGGGGGTTTTCACCACGGCCGAGCCGTGGCAGCAGGGGCAATCCTGGTAGGCGCCCCGCTTGAGGCTCGGGCGGACGCGCTGCCGGGTCATCTCGATCAGGCCGAAGGGGCTGGTGCGGAGGATCTTGGTCCGCGCCCGGTCCCGCCTTACCGCGTCGCGCAGGGCCCGCTCCACGCCGCGGCGGTGCTTCTCCTTGTGCATGTCGATGAAATCATTGACGATCACGCCGCCCAGGTCGCGGAGCCGCAGTTGCCGCGCGATCTCGCGGGCCGCCAGCAGGTTCATCTGGAAGGCGGTCTCTTCGGCGTTGTCTTCGGCCCGGAAGCTGCCGCTGTTGACGTCGATGGCCACCAGGGCCTCGGTCTGATCGATGACGATCGAGCCGCCGGGCTTCAGCGGCACGGTCCGCTGATGGATCTTGGTGATCTCCTGGTCCAGGTGGTACTTGAAGAACAGCGGCTCCTTGCCTTCGTAGAGCTGCAGGCGGTTGACGTAGCGCGGCATGACCAGTTGCAGGAACTCGCGGGCCCGCTCGTAGGCCGACTTCTCGTCGATGTAGATCGTGTCCACCTCCGCGGTGAAGATGTCGCGGATGGTGCGGATGATCATGTCGCTTTCCTGGTAGATGTCCACGGGGGCCGGCAGGTTCTTGATCCGCCGCGCGATGACCTTCCACAGCCGCAGCAGGTAGGCCAGGTCGCGGGAGAGCTCGCGCTTCGAGCGGTCGGAGCCGGCGGTGCGGACGATGAACCCCACACCCTTGGGCGGGCTGAGCTCGAGCATGATGTCGCGCAGCCGATGGCGGGTGTCTTCGTCCTCGATCTTCCGCGACACGCCGATGCGGCCCAGGGCGGGCATGAGCACCAGGTATCGGCCCGGAATGCTGACGTATGTCGACAGGGTGGGGCCCTTGGTGCCGATGCCTTCCTTGATGACCTGCACCAGGACCTCGTCGCCGCGGCGGAGGATTTCCTGGATGGGGGGTTTGAAGCGGGGGCGGGCGCCGGCGCGGGGGCCGCGCGGCCGGGCTGCGGCGCCGCCCGGCGCGGGCTCGTCCCCTTCGTCGCCCGACTCGCGCCGCTCGCCGAACCCCGCTCCCGCGGGCGGCACGATGGGCCGCGCCGGGTCGTAGCCCCCCTGCCGAAAATACTGCGGCTCCAGGTCGCTCACGTGCAGGAAGCCGTTGCGGCCCACGCCGAAATCGACGAACGCCGCCTGGATGCTGGGCTCCAGGTTGACGACCACGCCCTTATAAATGTTTCCCACGTAGCTGTCCTGGCCCGTACGCTCGACGTACAGCTCCTCCAGGACGGCGTCTTCGACGATCGCGATCCGGCATTCCTCCGGCTGCGCGACATTGATCAGCATTTCTTGCTTCATCATCTCGCTTTCTTGTTGAAGAGGACGGTCCCATTTTCGGCCTGTCCAGCGGGACAGGCCGAAAATGGGGACAGTCCCCCGGCCTTGTTCGGCAAGACCGGCGAGCAGGCATTCGGCGGAAGGCCCCGGCTGTCATGCGACGATCTCCACGGCGGTGCGGGCCAGGCGGGCGCCCTCGCGCTCCACGTCTTCCAGGCCCAAGGCGGCCAGCACGTCGCGCGGGCCGGCGCTGCCGCCGGGATCGGTTCGCAGCCGCATTTCCAGGCGGTCCCCGGCCAGCGACAGCGCCAGGAGCGATGCGCGAAGGTCGATCGCCGCCGCGCGATTGGGGCGCCGCACGGGCCACGCCTCCGCGGCCAGCAATCGGCGCACTCGCTCGTCGAGTCCGGCGCGGCGCGGGGCGGGAACCGCCACCTGGTAGGCGGCGGACACGGCCCGTGCCTTGCGGCTGCCCGGCGGCAAGACCTCCGCCGACAGGAACCGCAGCCCGCGGGGGGCTTGCGGCTCGAGCCGCGCCAACAGCTCGCCGGCCGCGGGCGACTCCATCACTTCCAGTTCCATGACTTCGTCGCCGCCCTCGATGCCCACCGCCAGGGCCAGCGGGAAGGTCATCCGCGGCTTGGGGTGAAACCCCGCGCTCATGCCCAAGGGCAAGCCGGCGCGGCGAAATACCCGCTCCAGGCACCGCATCAGGTCCCGGTGTCCGATCAGGCGCAAGGCACCCTCTTTCACAAATCGAATGCGTACTCGCGGTCGAACCATGGGTTCGAGTCAACTCGCTCCGCCAAGACAAGAGTGGCGGAAAACTCCGGTTTTATTGCTCACGTTTCAATGTAGTCCGCACACGCCGCGTGCGGAAACCCGGTCCCCTCTCCCTCCGGGAGAGGGTTAGGGTGAGGGGAAATGGGTGAGGATCCTGCTTCTCCATTTTTCGTGCCCAACGCAGGTTCCCCTCACCCCGGCCCTCTCCCGGAGGGAGAGGGGGACCACTTGTGCCGTCCTCACCCCAATTTGCAAAACTCCAGTTCTTCGTCATTCGCTTCCCAGGCCGGGCACCCGCTTCTTCAACTCCTCGCGGAGGAAGTTGGTGATGTCGCGGGCATTCTCCATGGTGAGGACGCGCTGCAGGACCGCCTCGCACTGCGGGATGCTCACCTGCCGGCAAATATGCTTGATTTCAGGCAGCGCCAGGGGCGAGACGCTGAACTGCCGCAGTCCCAGCCCCAGCAGGAGCATCGTGTAGATGGGGTTCCCGCTCATCTGGCCGCACATGCTGATGGGCACCGGTTTCTGCGCGGCGGCCTTCAGCGACATCGAGATCAGCCGCAGCACGGCCGGGTCGGCCGGGTTGTACATCCCCACCACGTCCTTGTTGCTGCGGTCCACGGCCAGGGTGTACTGGATCAGGTCGTTGGTGCCGATGCTCAGGAAATCGACCTCCTCCACAAAGCGGTCGATCATGATCACCGCCGAGGGCACCTCGACCATCATGCCCACCGGGATCTGGCGGTTGAACTGGATGCCGTGCTCGTCGAGGTCATCCATCACCACGCCCAGCACCATCTTGGCCTGGCGGAGCTCCAGGAGGGTGGAGATGAGGGGGAACATGACTTGCAGGTTGCCCAGCACGCTGGCCCGCAAAATGGCCCGCAACTGGGTACGGAACATCGTCAGGTTCCGCAGGGCCAGGCGGATGCTGCGCAGGCCGAGGCAGGGGTTGCGCTCGTCTTCCGGGGGCGGCAGGCTGGGGACCTTGTCGGCGCCCAGGTCGAAGGTGCGGATGGTGACCGGCTTGTCGCCCATCGCCCGCACCACCTGCGAATAGGCGCGGTAGTGATAATCCTCGGTGGGCTCGATCTCGCTGCCCAGGTACAGGAACTCGGTGCGGTACAGGCCGATGCCGTCGGCCCCGCGGTCCACGCAATGCTCGACCTCGTACGGAAACTCGATGTTGCCGTACAAGGGGATGCGGGTGCCGTCGGCCGTAACGGCGGGCAAGTCGCGCAGCGATTGCAGCCGCACCGCCGCCGTGCGGTTCTCCTCGACCTCGCGTCGGTAGCGGGCCAGGGTTTCCTCGTCGGGGCGGACGATCACCAGCCCCTGATCGCCGTCGATGATCACCCGCTCGCCGCCGGAGACCTCGGCCAGGAAGGGGCCGGTGCCCACCACGGCCGGGATCTCCAGGGCCTCGGCCACGATCGCCGTGTGGCTGCCCGGCCCGCCCACCTCGGTCACGAAGCCCCGCACGTAGCGGCAGTCGAGATTGGCCGTCTCGCTGGGCGTAAGATTATGGGCCAGCACCAGCACCGGCGAGGTGAGGTGCCCGATGCCCTCGCGGCGCAGCCCCAGCAGGTGCCGCAGCAGCCGCTTCTCGATGTCGAAAATGTCGGTCGCCCGCTCCGCCAGGTGCGCGCTCTCCAGCCGCTGGAACACCTGCGCATAGCGGCGGAGGGTCCGGCTCACCGCGTATTCCGGCGAATAGTGCCGGTGGCGGATCATCTCGTCCAGCTCGCTGCGGAGCCGGCTGTCCTGGAGCATCTGCAAATGGGCGTCGAAAATGGCGGCGCACTGCGCGCCCAGCTCGCCGGCTACCGCGTCGCGATGGCTGGCCATCTCGGCCGAGGCCGCCCCGATCGCCTTGTCCAGCCGCTCCAGCTCGTCCTCCACCGCGTCACGCGACACGAAGCGGCGAGGAATGCGAAATCCCTCGGCATCCATGACCAGCGCCTCGCCGATGGCGACGCCCGGCGAGACCGCAATTCCTTGTAACTTTTTCACGGTTTCTTTCGGGGTGGACCCCGCAGAGCGACTCCCGCCGCAAGCTGCTTGAATCTACTCTTCTGTTCCCCTCACTCCTCGTCGAACTTGCGGACGAACATCTGCTCCAGCAGGTCGATGGCCCGCGCGGCGTCGGGGCCCGCCGCCTCCAACGTCAGCGTCTCGCCCGGTGCGGCGCCCAGCGACAGCAGTTGCAGCACGTCGGTGGCCTCCACCTGCTGCAACCCCTTGGTCACCGAGACCTTGGCCTGCAAGTCGCGCACGGCGGCGGCGATCATCGTGGCCGCGCGGGCGTGTATCCCCGCACGGTTCGACACCACCACGGTTCGCGTTACGGCAGGCTCGGACATAAGGCCACATGCGCGGGACGATCGGATCTAGGACCCGAATTGATGATCTAGGACCCGAATTGATGGTTGTCGGCTTCGTCCAGCAGCACGCCGATGTCGGCCGGGGTCTTGGCCTGCTTCAGGAAGCGGCAGAACGTATCGTCGCGGAGCTGCCGCGAGATGTGTTCCAAGGCCCGCAGGTGATCGCCAGGCCGGTCCGGCGGCGAAATCAGCAGGAAAAACAGGTGCACCACCTCGCCGTCGAGGCTGGCGAAATCCACGCCCGAGGGGCTGACGGCCACGGTGCCCACCAGGCGATCGACGCTGCCGTGCTTGGTATGGGGCACGGCCACGCCCCGGCCGATGCCGGTGCTGCCCAGCTCCTCGCGCTTCAAGATGGCCTTGACGATGCTTTCAAACTCGCCGCTCTCGACCCGCCGGGCCTCGACCAGGGACTGCACCATCTCCCGCACCGCCCCTTCCTTGTCCACGGCCGCCAAGTCGGCACGGATCGCTTCACGGCAGATAAAGTCGGAGAACTTCATGCACCAAACCTCCCTCACGAATTGTCGAAGCAGGACCTAAAGTTGCCGGTGCCCCGGCCCGCGATGACGGTCCTGAACCTTCTGCTTGTGTTTACGCAACTGCTGCTCCATCTTCTCGACCACGTCATCGATCGAGGCCATCAGCTCCATGGCCCGGCACTCGGCCACGAAATCGTGCTTGTGCCCGGCCGAAACCCGCAGATCGACGTCCGGCGCCTCCCGGTGCTCCAGGTCCACGGTAAGGTCGATCGCGCTCAAGCGGTCGTAGTACCGGCTCAATTTCTCTAATTTTTCCTTGATCTTGGCCTGCGTTTCGTCGCTGATGTGCCCATGTCGGGCCGAAATATTGATCTGCACCGAGGCCACTCCTTGTGCGAGTTACTGCGGCCGGCCCGGGCTCACGGCCGCTGGCCACAATCAAACCCTCTATTTTAGCAACCTTTCCGCGGGGAGACAACGCATAATAAACAACCCGCAAAAGGAACTTGTCGAGGGTGGGTCGATCGGCCGCGAATCCCACACGAACTAACTTAAGGGACGGACGTATGCAGACCGATCTCCCCTCTCCCTCTGGGAGAGGGGCCGGGGGGATTAGGAGCGGGGCTCGTCACTGTAGGCATCACGCTGGAGCGTGATGCAGGGTCCTCTCGCTCCAGCGAGAGGAATACAAGCGGCGGCGGACGCCTAACGCAGGCCCGTTTTTCAACGCGAATTGTCAAAGAACAGAGCCGGCAATGTAGCACGCCACACGCCGTGTGCCGTAATGTAGCCCGCACACGCCGTGTGCGGAAAAAGGCACACGGCGCGTGCCTACTACATTGGGCGGCGGCGGCTGGGATTATAACAGAATACATGTACAACTGTATAGATCACAACGTGCAGCAAATTTGGCGGGGCGGAAGGCGGACCGGGGAACACTAATTCACGCTGATAAGCGCTGATTCGGTTGGGCCCGATTAACGCAGATTAGCGTAAATCAGCGTTCCATCCCCACCCTTCATTCCTCCGCCCTCGCCAGTCAGCACTCGCCACTCATCCCCCCCGCCCCTCACCCTAGCCCTCTCCCGGCGGGAGAGGGGACCGGGGGATTTGCCCCTTGAGACAGCTTCTTGCCCCCTTGGGATAGTTTCTCACTGCCGGCTGCGGGCGCCTTCGCACACGGCCCGAAAGTCGGGGTCGGCACGCAGCGAATCGAAATCCGGCTCGTGGTCCACTAAGGCCTGGTAGTTGGGATCCAGCGAGAGGGCCTGTTCGAGATGCTCGAGAGCCTGCCGCTTGTCGCCGGCCACGCTCCAGTAGCAGGCCAGGTTATAGCGGACCAGGGGCTCATCGGGATCGGCGGCCAAGGCCGACCGCAGGGCATGGATGGCCAAGTCGATGCGGCCGGTTCGCTTGTGGCACCAGCCCAAGGCGAGCCAGGCGCGGACGTTCTCCGGCTCCGCCTCGGCTACCCTGGTCAGCGGGACCAGGGCCTCCGGATACCGCTCCAGCGCCCGTAAGGCCTCCCCTTGCAGGTACAGGGTCTGGCTATCCGCGGCTTCACCCACCCCCAGTCGGTCTAGTGTACCGAGGGCCTGCTGGGGCATCCCCAACTCCAGGTACCCTTCGGCCTGGTGCTGAATCTTCATGCGGCGGATTCGATCTTTGGACCTGACCACGGCCACTGCTCGTTACACGAAATGAGGGCAAACCTCGCATCACCTAATTCATTATACCTGCCGCCGGGGCCGACCCGAAGTACCCCCGGCGAAGTCGAGGCGCAAGTGACGCGGGTTCAAGCAATAAAGGCGAGCGGCCGCCCCACCGGGCCCCCCGGTGGACAATAGGAACTGCGGAGAAATAGGTTGACCAATTAGGGTGGCACGCCCTGAGGGACGAGGGGCGTGGCGGGGGCTGCGAGCCACGCCCTTCGCGGCGCTCAGGGACGTGCCACCTCCCTGAACGCAGCGAAGGGCGTGGAAATGGCGAAACCACGCCGTTGGCAAGCTCAGGGACGTGCCACCCGTCTGGTAGCGGCCTATGAACGGGCTTTCGCGGCGGCGGGTGGCGGGATTATAATCGGCCACCATGGCGCCCAGCGAGAAGAAACCGGAGCCGCGGCCTAGGCCGATCCTGGCGGGGGTGCGGAAGCTGCGCTTCGACCCGCCCCATCGGAGCCCCCCACGCCCGAACGTCCGCCCGTCAGGGAAGGATCGCTTCGGGTCGGCCGGGCCAACGTAGCCGGCACGCGGCGTATGCCGTTTGCGAGCGTTTCTGTGCCGGGATCGGGTGCCACTGCTGGCTTGTCCAGCAGTGCTTCTCACACTGCTGGACAAGCCAGCAGTGGCACCCGGCGACGGCACTACTCCACCGCCAGGGTCAGCAGCACCAGTGAGACGAAGAAATCGGAACCATAGGGCTTGGCCTCGGCCGAGTAGCGCAGCAGCGGATACGCCACCGCAAACGTGCCCACCGCCAGCAGCCGCGCGGTGCCTTGCAACACTCGGCCGGCCAGGCGCCGGAACACCAGCAGGCTGGCCACCGAGCACAGGAAAACGTACAGCCGCAGCGAATACTCGGAGAACCCCAACACCGACACGAACGTCTTCGGTACCCACAGATACACAAACGGCGCCACCTGGCGGAAGTCCAGCGGCCGGAGCAGCTCCAGGTATCCGCGGTCGAGGTAGTTGTGGGCCACCTAGGCCTCGTCGGGCCAGAGCGGGAATTGCAGCAGATAGCGGATGGCGCGGATCACCAACCCCAGCGCGAGGAAGGCCCAGATGATCTGCTCGATCCGTCGCGGGCCGAGCCACTCGGCGGCGGCCGGAAAGGGATCAATTGGCAGGAAGGCCTCCCCGACGGCGGCTGGTCGGTCCGCAGCCGGTTCATTGGCGGTCTGGCTCATCTTGGCAGGACTCCGTTAGCGCTGGAGTTGTGCAAACTGCGGATCGGTCGGTCCCCTCTTCCTCCGGGAGAGGGGACCTCAACCGCTTGCCGCTGGCGGGCAAGGCGTTCATACAAGGCCAGATGGCGGGCCGCTACGGCGCTCCAATCGTAGTCCTGCGTCAGCCGCCGCGCTGCGACGCCCCAGCGGGCAAGCTGCTCCCGATCGCCGATCGCCCGCTGGATGGCCTCGGCCAGCGACGCCACGCACTCCGGCGGCACGAGCAGACCGGTCTCGTCCGAGCGGACGAAATCGGACAGGCCTTCCAGCCGAGTGGCAATGACCGGGCGGCCCGCCGCGTAACTTTCCAACAGCACCAGCGGAAACGCCTCCCAAGTGCGGGAGACGAGCAGGGTGCAGAGCGTGTTTTGCAACAGGTAGGTCTTGGTGGGGCCTTCGACCGCGCCGAGGAAGCACACCCGGCGGTCGAGGCCCAACTCGACGGCCTGCGCCTGGAGGGCGGCGAGCTCCGGCCCGCGGCCGGCGACGACCAGTTGCACGTCGTGCGCCGCTGCGTTTCGGGCGAAGGCCGTCAACAGCAGATCGACGCCCTTCCGCCGGTCGAGCCGGCCCAGAAACAGCAGGTAACGACCCGGCTCGACGGCGGAGTGCAGCTCGGGCGGCCGCGGCACGGCGACCGAGAACCGCCGCACGTCAACCCCGTTGGGGAGCGGCTCGATTTGCCGCAGCTCCGGGCAGGCCTCGCGCAGCCGCCGCGCGGTGAAACTGCTGATGGCCACCGCCGCATCGGCCCGGGCCAGGGCCCACCGATAGCGGCCGCGCAAGGCGGGCTTGCGATCGTAGATGCTCTGCGGCCCCAGGTCGTCGCCGTGGCTGGTCACCACCAGCGGCACGCCGGCCAACTGCCGGCAGCCAGCGGCCACATAGCCGCAGGGGTAGCTCCCGTGGCAGTGAATCACGTCAAACCCGTGGCGGCGGTGCAACCGCGCCAACCACCATGAATACCAGCCCAGGCCCCGGCGGGTCGAGAAGAAGCGCGGGTGCCAGGCGGTCGGGTAGGGCGCCGAGCCGGGGGCCAGCCGGCCCGCCGATCGCCGCCGCGGGGCCAGCACGACCGTCGGGTGGCCGGCGGCGGTGAACTGCCGGGCCAGGGCGTCGACCACCAGTTGCAATCCGCCCAGATCGGGCAGGGCCGTGTGGGTGTAAAGACAAATGTGCATCGGCGCCTTCAAAGGGGACAGTCCCATTTTCGTCGGACGAAAATTGGGACAGTCCCCTGGGTCTGCGCCGGCGCTGGCCGGGCCGGATTATTCACCAATCGTTCGTAGTGACCGCATTCATGCGGTCCTGGACCTGTACACGCTCTCCAGACCCGATAAATCGGGTCACTACGAGCCTCGGGTAAGTAATCCCGGCTACGCGGCCCGGCGCCGGGCCCCCGCGATCTCGCGGTAAATGTCGATGATCTGGTCGCAATTGCGATCCAGGCCGTGTTTCAGGGCGAGTGTTCGGGCGGCTTGGCCCATCCGGCCGCGCAGGAGCGGGTCGAGCAGTTCCCGCAGCCGGCCGGCCAGCTCGCGGTCGTCGGTCGGATCGGGGAGCACGTAGCCGTCGAGCCCGTCGGTCAGCAGCTCGCTGGCCCCGGTGGATCGGGTGGTGACCACCGGCAGGGCGCAGGCCGCACCTTCCAGCACCACGAGTCCGAAGGGATCGTAGAACGAGGGCAGTACGACGGCGTCGGCGGCGGCGTAGTAGGGCATGGGGTCGTCGGCGGCGCCGACGAAGCGGACCGCGGCCCGCTGCTGCGGACTGAGGTGCGGCAGCCCTCGCCGCCGCTTCCCGCCCACCACCAGTAGTCGCACCGGGCAGCCTTCGGCCGCCAGCCGGGCGATGGCCCGCACCGCAGTGGCCAGCCCCTTGCGGTGGTAATCGTGGCCGACGAACAGAAACAGCACCTCGTGGGGTCCGATGCCCAGCCGCGTGCGGACCCGGCCCCGCCAGCGGTCGCGGTGCAGGGGCGAGAAGCGCTCGGTGTCGGTACCGTGGTAGATCAGCCGGATCCGCGCCGGATCGACGTGGTGGTATTGCTGGTAATCCCGGGCGCACATCTTCGAGATGGCGACCACGATCCGCGCCGGGTCGCCGAACTGGCGGGCCATGAGCTGGCGGAAGTGGCGGTAGCGGGGCAGCGTATGCAGCAGGGCCCGCTTGGCAGGCCGCAGCCAGGGGGGCAGCAGCAGCAGCTTCTGCTGCCATTGGGCGATCCGCGAGCCGTCTTCCGATTGCAGGAGATGGCTATACCAGCCCAGGCCGATGTCGTGGATGACGTCCAGGCCCAGGCCGCGGAGCTTGCTTTCCGCCGCTTCGGCGCGGGCCAGGATCGAGCGGAAGCGGCCCAGGCGATGGGCGACGATCGGCAGTTGCGCCGCCCGGCCGGCGATGTCCTGGGCCACCACGTGCACCTCATGGCCCCGGGCCAGCAGCCGCTCGGCGTGCTGCAGCGTCCACTGCTCCGCCCCGCCGCGGCGTGGATCGAGGCAATCGATCACCAGGCCGATTTTCATGCGGGGACTCCTGGCGGGCTGGCGACCGGCCGCGGCGCGCGCCCCTGGCCTGCCGGGGCCGACTCCTCGGCGGCGGCCGGCACGCGGGCGGTCCACACCCCGTAGCCTTGCGGCGGGCTGAGCCGGCGGCGCTCGATGACCTCTTGGTACACGTCGAGGATCCGGTCCACGTTGTTCTCCAGCGAGTGCGTCAGCATGGTCTGCCGCGCGGCGGCGGCCATCTCGCGGCGCACGGCCGGATCCAGCAGCGGCCGCATCGCGGCGGCCAACTCCTCGGTATGGGCCGGGTCGGCGATCACCCGCACGCCCGGACTGCCGCCGAACACCTCCGCCGCCCCGTTATAGCGGCTGGTAATCACCGGCAGCCCGCAGGCGGCCGCCTCCAAGGCCACCAGGCTGCAGGCGTCGTAGAACGTGGGATGCACGTACAGGTCGGCGGCGGCGTAGTAGGGCACGGGGTCGGCGACCGGGCCGACCAGCGTGACGGCCTGGCCCAGGCCCTGCCACTCGATCCGGCGGCGCCAGGTTTCCAACCGCCGACCGCCGACCACCGCCAGGCATACGCCCCGGCCCTCGGCCCGCAACCGGGCCACGGCCCGCAACAGCGCCGGCACCCCCTTGAGCTGGAAATTATGGGCCACGATCAGGGCCAAGACGGTCTGCGGGCCGATTTGCAGGCGGCGGCGGACCGCGGCGCGGTAGGGTGTACAGCGCCAGGGCGAGAAGCGCTCCAGGTCCACGCCGTTATGGACCAGGCGGATCCGCTCGGCGGGCACGCCGTGCAGGCGTTGGAAGTCGTCGGCCACCGCCTGCGACAAGGCCAAGAGGATCTGCCCGTGATCGGCGTATTGCCGCCGCATGACGCTGCGGAAGCCGCGATGCCGCGGCAGGCAGCGGTTCATTTGATGCTTCAGCCCGCGGAGCCACCAGGGCAACAGCAGCAGTTTGCGCTCGGTGAGTGCGGCCCGCGAGCCGCTGTGCGGCTGGAAGACGTCGCAGTACCAGCCCGCGCCCATGTCGTGGATCACGTCCAGGGAGAGCGGCTCCAGCGCGGCCCGCACCGCCGCGGTGAAGGCCTGCGGCGACCAGCCGCAGCGGACGGCGTGCAGGGTGACGGGCAAGCGGGCGGCGGCCTCGGCGAAACCCCGCGCCGCCACATGGACTTCGTGTCCCCGCGCCGCCAGCCGGTCGGCCAGCCCGAACGTCCACTGCTCGCGGCCGCCGCGCAAGGGATCGAATTGTTCCAGCACCAGGCCGATCCTCATCCCGTCCGCCTCGTCTGTGCTCGCTTCCGCCTCATGTCGCTTGCGCCTCTTGGTACCGGCCGAAAAACAAGTTCCGCATTTCCCGTACTCCTCTCGCTCCGCGAGAGGCAGGGCATCACGCGGAGCGTGATAAGTACGGCAGTTATTTGTCGGCCCATACTTATCTCCAGCGTCGCTCGTGCCGCTCGATGAAGGCTTGCTTCCGCAGCACCGAGCGGATCAGCCGCTTGTCGGCCGCGGCGAGCTTTCGCACCCCCAGGTAATGCCGCATGAAGGCCAGCTTGTCGCGGCAGGAAAGGCAGTCGGCCGACGACAGCATGTGTGCAAGCTGGGCCAGGTCCTTGACGATCCACCGGCGGCGGAACCAACGCCGCCGCTGCATCCGCTGCAGGTCGATCAGCCGGATGTCGAACTGCCCCGGCGCCAACTCCTTGGTAAGGAAATGGCAACTGTAGAAGTCGCGGTGGTTATAGCCCGCCTGATGGAAACGGCGGGCGATGCCGGCCACCTGGCGGAGCAGCCGGGCCAGATCGTGGTCTCGGGCCCCGCCGCGCCGGGCGCAAGCGGGGAACCGCCGCCGCACGAAGTCCTGCAGCTCGACGTAGCCCGCCAGCTCTTCGGTGAGCAGGAACGACTCCAGCCGGCCGTTGGCGGAGAACTTCTCGCCGTAAGCTACCAGCCGCGGCACGTCGATGGCCAGCGCGGCGAGCGACTCGACGTTTCGGGCCTCGCGCCGGCCGGCACTGACCGGCAGGGGCATTCCCAGCCCGGCCCACAGCCGCGTCAGCCAGGTGTGGACCCGGTGCTTCTTCAGATACATGCCCAGCCCCGGCTGGGCGGCGTCTGCCACCTGCAAATACCAATTCTCGCGATCGCCGACCACCCGCATGCATTGGCCGTGCCTGGCGGCCATTACCTGCTCGAAGGTGGCCAGGCCGGCCCGCTCCAGCGCCCCGCGATAGCGGCCCTCCAGCCACATCCGCCCGCTACCGGGCGGCAGGGGCGCATCGACGGCGCTCGGCCCCCGAGCGGCCCGGGCGGAATCCAGCCCCGATTGCAAACTGTCGTCTTCCACTGACTTTCCTATGCCGCTTGTTCCACTTGCGACTGTAACAGGGCCGCCACTTCCGCCAGCACCGATTCCGGCCGCAGCTCGCGCATGCAGCGGTGGTGCCGCAAGGGACACACCCGCCGGCCGCAGCCCAGGCAATCCAGGTCGGTGCGGAGCATCGGCCCGCGGACCGTGGGATTCTCGATCCAGACCGGCAAAGTGGGTCCCAGCAGGGTGACCACCGGCTTGCCCAGCGCGGCGGCGATGTGCCGCGGTCCGCTATCGGTCGAGACCAACAGCCGGCTACGCTCGAGGCAGGCCTTGGTGGCCGGCAGGCTCATGGGCTGCTCGGCCAGCGAGAAGACCCGCCCGCAGGCGGCGTGCCGGACCGCATCGCGGGCCTGGCGGCATTCCGTCGGGCCGCACAGCAGCAGCACGTCGTGATCGAGCTGCTCGACGATCCGCCGGGCCAGCGTGCCGCAGTGTTCCACCGGCCAGCGTTTGGCGCAGCCGTAGGCGCCGCTGGAGTTCAGGGCCACGACCCGGCCATCAGTCCGCAGCCCCAGGGTCTGCCAAATCCGCGCGCCCAGCCGCCGCTCGGCATCGGTCACGACCAACTCCAGTCGCGGCGATTCCGGCGGGCAGCCCATCGCGCCTGCCAGGGCCAGGTAGCTCTCGACCATCGGCGCGGGCCGCAGCCGGCGTCCCTGCCGCGGAGCATCGAGCCGCTGGTTGACCAACGGACCCCGGCCGTGCAGCGCGTAGCCGATCCGCTGCCGGGCCCCGCCTAGCCACGCCAGCAGCGCCGTGTGCAGCGAATTGGTCAACAGCAGCGCCGCGTCGAACCGGCCGCGGCGCAAACGGGAAAGCAGCGCCAGGCGTTGCCACTCGCGCCGCCCGGCATGGGGATCGAAGGGCCACTGCTCGTCGAGCCAAGTCGTGCCGTCCAGCAGATCGACCAACTGCGGCCGCAAGATCCCCACGATCCGCGCGGCGCCGAAACGCCGCCTCAGCGCGCGCAGGGCGGGAGTAGCCATTACTATGTCCCCCACCCAGTTGGGGAGGAAAACCGCAAGATTCATGGCGGGAAGATAACCAACCGGGCGTTTCGGGCCAAGAGCAATTCGGCCTACCTGCACCGACCGGGTGCAGGAACGGACTTCGGTGGGTTGGAGGCTGGCTGGGAACTCGGGTGGCGGATTTGGCGGGTGGAGGTTAGATTGGGGGCGTACTTGGGCAAGTTGGAACCTTTGGAAAGGAATTTGC
>JBEKTY010000183.1:0-21439 GCA_049515555.1 Thermoguttaceae bacterium | reverse complement strand
TTCCAGCCGTCGAAGTTGATCGCGCTGCGGTCGCGCCAGTCGCTCACCTCCCACCCGGAGGTCTCGTCGGCCGCCGAAAAGTAACGTTCCCCATGGGCGTCGAGGAACTCCCAGTACACTCGTCCCCAACAGGAGTTTCCTTTCACCCACATGCCCAGTCGCCGCACCTCGCGCGGGAGCCTGATCGGCTGTTTCAGTTTCAGGGACGCGTAGCGGGGGAACAGGCTGGGGACGCTGGGCTGCTCGGCCAGCGTACACTCGATCACTTTCCCCTTCTCCTCGTCTGCGATTGCTTTCAGCGAGAACTTGCCCATCGCTGCCGGGAGATCCTCCGCGTAGGTTTCCAGGTAGCGGTCCGGCGCGGATTCGACTTCCCATGCGTCGGGGTCGGAGAAATCGCTCACCACGCATGGATTCTCCGGTGGCGCTTCCTCGAATCGGGCCCTTCCGACCGTGACTTTGGTCACCGTTCCGGCAGTGACCACGTACGCCGGGGCGGTAGTCGCCTCGAACGAGACGCCGCCGGCGGCGGAAAGCCGGCGCGCGTTGCCCATGCAATCGACAAGCTCCGCGCCTCCGCCCGAGATTTCCAAGCTCACTCCGCGTTTCCCGCGGACCGTCCACACCGGGTAGACTTGTTTCCCTCGGCCGCCGAACTCCAGCACGTAGAGACTATTGGACCCGCTGTCGAGACAGCGACGGTATTTCGCGCCGTCGAGCACCTGGGTCATCGTCGCCCAGGCGACGTATGAGGGCTTGGGCGTGAGCAACGGGTGGCGGTGCACGAAGCCGGAGCTGCCGTAGATCGTGTAGTAGTAGGAATCAGCGCAGTCGTCGGCCAGGCCGATGTTGATGCTGGGATAGCCGTAGGCCAGACAGTGCAAGGCGTCGCGCACGTGGAGCTCGGCCTGCTGCTCTTCGCTGAGCGCCCCGGGCGAGGTGCAGCGGCCGATGTACTCGAACCCGGATGAAACCGGCACGTCCTGGTAACCATAGATCTTCCGCATTTCCGAAAGCCACCAGACCTCCTGCATGGAGCTCCGCTTGGGTTGGCACTCGGTGGTGGTCCAGGCGGCAGGGCCTTCCATGCCGAAGCAATCGACATACTCCTTGGGGAACTTCTGCCGCATCAGCCAGACCATCAGGCCCGAAGGGCTGTTGCCCAGGGTGATCTTGATGCGAGGATGCTCCTGGCGGTACCACCTGGCCGTTTCCAGGGCCTGCTTCCAGAGCTGCCGCCAGCGGGCCTCCGCGTCCTTGGGGATCTCGGGCTTCGGCCCTCCCAGCAACTCCGGGTAGGGCAAGCTGGCGGCCGGGCCGCCGGTCTCGTGGAACACCATTCCCAGGCGGACGTGGGGATGCCTGGCGATGAACGCCTCGCGCTGGCGGTCATACCAGGGGACCATGCTGTACGAGAGCTTGTAGGGCCGCAGTTGCTCTTCGCTGAAAGGGCCGGGGCAGCAGTGCCGCATGCCCAGCTTGCGCAGGATCGGCCCCATCCACTCCAGGCGATCGCAGCAGCCGTGGGTCTGGGAGAACCACCACGCGCCGAACGGCGATTCGTCGCCCGCCGTGCGGGTATCCTTGGGCAGCAGCGCGAAGGTGGTGGGCTGACGCCAGAGTTCGCGTCCGTGCTCGTCCTTGACGGTCAACACCGCGCTGTAGTACCCCAACTTCGGCCCCGCCAAGGGAATCTTGGTCCGCGCCACGCCGCCGGCGTTTCGACCCGGCAGCGCAATGGTCCAGGACTTGACCGACTGCTGGCCGTAGTAGTCGCGGGTTTCCCACGAGATGTTCAGATTGGCCGCAGCATCGCTGCGGTTAGACAGTTGCACATCGAGCGAGGCTTCCTCATCCGCACAGAAGATGTTGCCCGGAGCCGTCGAGCTCAGTACAACGTCCACAGGACTTTTCTCCAGGGTGACGGCAAACACGTGTACCGCGCTGGGCAGCCCCAGCGGCTTGCGGCGGCAGCTTTGCAGGTTGAAGAATTGCACCGCAGTGCGGATCTCCTTGGTCAATTCCAGGTCGAAATAGTTCTTGCGGCGGCCGAAGGGCGCGGCATCTTCACCCAATAGGTCGGCGATTTCGCCGATTCGCAGCGGCACCGGCACCAGGTACACCGGCAGCAGCTCCTCCTGCACCACGCCTCGCCCGCCGGAACCGCGCGTCACCTTGGCCCGGATTTCGCCCACCTGCCTGGCCCCCGGCGGAAGAGAAAAGTCGCCTTTCCGTTGCGCGGAGGGGGGGACAGGCCCCGGCCGATCCTTGGCTGCGGCTTCCCGCAAAAGACATACCGTGGTGTCGGCGAAGGCTTCTGCACCGCGCCCGCCGCTGTCGCCATAATGGTTCCCGAAGCGCGTCACGCGGAGCGTCAGCACGGGCGCCTTGTCGGCATTGGCCTCCACGGCGCAAAGCACGTGTGCAGTCCGGTAATTTGCCTTGGGCACTTGCAGGATAATGGACTCCGGATTGCCGTCGAAAGCGCTCCGCGTGGCATCGTTGTCGCAGAAGTCGGGTGGATCGATCGCCTCTTCCAGCCAGCGGCTCAGACCGACGTCAATGTGCTCCGCGCTGCCAACAGGCAAGAGCGGCACGCCGTCCAGGGTGCTCGGACGTGACGGCGGCAGCCCCGCGATGTCCCCCAGAAACTGCAAAGAACCCGGCCGGGCGTAGCCGGCCAGGTCCAACGGCAAATACACTCCCGACTCCAGCGCCGGCGAGTCCACGACCTGTAACAATTCATTGCCGGGAGCCAAGTCCAGCAGCCCGTCGATCAGCGGCACTTCGGGCGGAATCCGGGCCAGGAATCTGCCGTCCAGCCACAATGTCAGGCCGCCTTCGCTCCGCTCCAGCCGGAGTGTAAAGCGGTGCTGCGTCGCGGAAACAAACAGATGATACTTTTCCTCAACCTGCCTGCGCGCGGCGAATGCCGCGCGTGGGACGAGCTTGAAGCAGAACTCGCCCGCCCGGTCCTCGCCGGGATAGAACGCAAGGTTGGGCTTGATAAAGTACTTCGTCCTGAGTCCGGCCTGCTGCGGCAGCGACAGAGACACCTCGATCATCGCCCTGGCCGGATCGCTGCAAGACAGCGCAAGGCTTGCCAGGGTCTTTTCTTCCGCTCCCAGCGACAGAGCCCATGCCGTGCCGAGCGATTCGAGGCGTCCGGTCAAACCGAGGCAACGCCCGGTCCGGGGTGGGGTGAAAGCGAACTTCCGGGGTCCCACAAGGTTTCCCGGCCGGTCCCCGCCCTTTCCCCACTGCTCCAACACCGGGATCGGCAGTGTGTCCGAGGATGCCGGTGCCACGGCAGCCGCAGCATTCGACCAGGAGCTCCACAGCGGCACGATCACCACCGATAAACGAAGCCAAGGGTTCATTCCGGCGTCTCCCTGGACGGTGTACATGGTTGGAACGGAGCGCCATGCTACCGTTCCTGCTGTTACGGCCGAGATGTTTCCCCCTTGACGCCGCTGAGCGGATGCTGAATGACGGCCTCCCAGGCCAGCTCTTGCAGAAGGCAGTTCAGTTTGGCGTCCCAATTCGGGTTCTTCGCTCCTGTCAGGACAGGCGGCAACGGCAATCCCACGGGGTTGACGCGATAGATCACCGCAAAATGGCAGTAGGCCGCTAGGGCTTGCAACGGCGCCGTGGGGTGGCCCAGGGGATCGGTGAAGAGCGCCTCCTGTGTTTTCAGTCCGGGCGCCTGGCCGGCGATGATCTTCTCGCGCAGCGCGATCACGGCCTGTCCGACGGGCACGATGTACAGCACCCTCCTGCCGAACTTCCGGTTCAAGTTGCGAATGTGCCTGTCCATCTCCTTGAAATACGGAGCGTGCCGTTTTCGCAGCTCCTCGCCGGTTATGGCGTTGTGATCTACCTTCGCAGGGGGCTTCATGGTCGGCTCATAAATATCCCAGCGCTCCCAAAATTCCTGGACCGTGACGCGGATCTGTGGGTTGTGTTCCAGGGCCAGTGCGGCAAATTTCTCGATCCCCTCGTCGGGCAGGTAAATGGGCGAAAGCGTGAGAACGTCCACTTTGCCGCCGCGGAGGGCCTGTTTGGCCTGGTTCTTCTCTTCGGGCACATCCCAGTGTTGAATGACGCGTGAACCCCCGATCGACGACAGGCCGACGGCCTGGTGGTCCTTGATGCCGGCCGACTTGGCCACGTCGCTCAGGATGGGCGGAACCCAGACGTGAAAACTATGACCGCACGTAAAGACGCGCTGCCCCTTGGGAAGAGGTGCTGCTTGCGCGTCGTGTTTCTGTTCCTCACCCTGGACCCGCGTGGCGGCCAGCAAAGCCAAGGCGAGCGTAAACGTTCCCCACCGAAAGCCAGTGTCGGTTTCTTGAATCATGAGAGCGATTCCTTATCTAGGTTCGTGCCGGAGAGTTCGCAATCCGCGCTTTGCGACCACCACTTTAACCGGCGGGACGTGGAAATGCAATTACTTCGGTAAGTGGGCTGACCCCGACGCCGCGCTTCAGCGCTACCTTGAAGAGCGCGGTGATCTGTACGCTGGGCGAAAGCCTCGTCGTAAGGGCGCGGGCCTCACAGTCAAGGATCGCATGAACAGATTCCTCCTTGCCAAGACGGCGAGGGTTGACGCCAGCGAGTTGGCCTTGGGGACTTTTCACGACCAGTACAAGACCTGCAAACGTGTGCTCTTGGTTTTCGGCGGCGATTCGCGCGACCAGGTGGCAGTTGATGCCATCATGGGACACTCACGCGAGGATATGGCCAGCGTGTACCGTGATCCGTGGCACTTGCCGAAGGATTCTCGGCGGCGCAACGACTCCTTGACGTCGTCAAGTTCCCGGCCCATTTTCCAGTTCTCGACCCCACTGGCGGCGAATCTTCTGCAATTTGCGCTCGATGGTGGGAAGAGAACAGTTCAACTCGATGGCCAGTTCCTGATTCGTGTACCCTTCGAGTTTTCCCAGGGCGATCCGCTGCAGCGTCTTGTCTTCGAGACTATCGAGAAGTTGCTGGCACTGGGCATTCATCATCGCTGCCAGATCGGGGCGGAGTTGATCATCCGCGATGCCGGCCAACCCCGGTGCGGAACTCGTCTCGTTGACGAAGACTGACTCCCCCACGACACATCCCCCGCCGCGCTTCTGGGCAAACTGGCGTTTCAGCTCTGCGTTGGCTTTCCGCAAGGTGATCGTCAACAGAAGCTTCCAAACGGACTGGCGATCATCGAGGTTCGGATAACGTCCGGCCGCCGCCCCCAGGCAGAAGCTCTTGAAGGCGCTAAGAACTACATCTTCTTCGTCCGCAGAGCGGCGACGGCGCTCGCCCAGCCTCTGTCGCGCAATTCGCAGCAGACCCTCGTGATACCGGTCCCACAAGCCTCGAATTGCCGATTCATCTCCGGCCACCAACTCCGGCAGCCATCGGAGCGTCTCATCGTCCATACCTACCTCCACCAGGCAAGCGGAACCGCCGGCCGTGATTATACCTTGCGCGAGGGATTAGTGCCGGTCCCCAGAATTCCGTGATGGGTTCCAATCGCGGCTGGCCATGTCAGATGTGACAGGCATCAAAATAAGCCTTTTGGCCGAGAGGAACCTTAGGAGAGCCATCGCAGGCACATTTGTCAGCAACTACCAAGGGACCCGAACCGCGAGATCCGCACTCCCTCCGATTGGTGGCCTAGGGATTCGGACCACCTAGACTACAATGACTTCCTGTTGACTGAAATGCACTACCGCCCGAGCATGTTCGCTCGCCTTTTCAGAGGAGTGATTTTATGAATAATCAGCAGAAGAAATCTGATCCCGGTCGCCAGAAACCCGCTCAGCCCACCGGTGTCCCGCCCGTGACTGGGCCCGGCGGCGTCGTACTGGAGCAGTACGACTTGCTGGAAAAGCTCAACACGTCGCGCACCGGTTCGATCTTCAAGGCCCGCCACCGCGTCATGGGCCGGTTGGTGGCCATCAAGTTCCTTGCCAACGAGACGTCTGCCGCCGCGCGGGTGACGGAGCGCTTCCAGCGGGCGGTGAAGATCCTCTCCCAACTGGAACACCCCAACCTCGTCCGGGCCTACGAGACCGGCCAACAGGGCGGTAGTCAATACCTTGTCATGGAATACCTCGATGGTCAGGACCTCCGCGCGCTGGTCAAGCAGCGCGGCCCGCTGGCAGTGAATGACGCTGTCGCCTACTGTCTCCAGGCGGCCAAGGGGCTGGCCTACCTGCACGCCCGGGGCGTCTACCACCGCAACGTCAAGCCGGCCAATCTCGTGAACACGCGCGAAGGCCTGTTGAAGATCGTGGGCCTGGGTTTGGTTCACGTCGAGGCGGGCGGTGCGGTCGCCGAAGCCGGTGTCGAGGACGACCTGACGCGCAGAGGCCAGATCCTGGGCACGTGCGAGTATATGGCCCCCGAGCAGGCAGTTGATAGCCGTCACGTGGATCCCCGCGCCGACGTCTACAGCCTCGGCTGCACGCTGTATTACCTGCTGACGGGCCGCGCCCCCTTCAGCGGCAATTCGCCCCCGCTGCTTATTCTGGCCCATCGCCAGCAGCCGGTCCCCTCGTTGCGGAGGGAACGGCCGGACGTGCCCGAGGCGCTGGACTCCATCGTCCGAAAAATGCTGGCCAAACGCCTAGAAGACCGCTATGCGTCGATGCAGGAACTGGCGGCCGACTTGGAAACTTGCCCGACGGCGCCTCCGGCGGAGGAAACGACCGGCGAGAGGATCCAGAACCTCTTGGGGCTGGGCGGCGGCACCGAGCGCCGCGGGAGCGATGCGGCCCCAACGCCCAGCGCAAAGCAGACCAGGAAGAAGAAGCCGGGGCTTCCCGCGTGGTTGATATCGACGATCGCCGCGGCGGCGGCGGCGATCTTGACGATCGTGTCCATCACGGCCTGGACCCCGAAACCGGTGCCCGTCAACGGCGGGGACGCCGGTCCCTCCACTGCAAGCGACAGCAAGACGACCAGGCTTGAGCCGCCGCCGAAGACGAAACCGAAGACGGTCCCCGTGTTGAGCATCGATTGGCCCGAGAACCAGCGCGTCGGGGCGGAACTGTTTGTCAACAATGAAAAGAGGGAGGTCCCCGCAACAGGACCGATCGAAATTCCGATCCCGCGATCCAAGCAGCAGTACCATTTTCGCCTCCTGCGGCGGGGCTTCCAGCCGAAGGATTTCTTCCGCGGCTCCCAGGCAGACGACCAGGGTTACGCCGTTTCCGATTGGGAACCGGTCGTGCCCGGCGTAGACTGGGGGCAGGACTTTGAAGCGGCGAGGAGGACGGCGGCACGCGAGCGCAAGGACGTGTTGGTCTTGTTCGACGCCTCCGATACCAAGGAGAGCAGTTTCGCTTCCAGTCGGTTCAAGGAATCGATCGTCATGCGCAAGGAGTTCCGCGACCGGGCCGATAAGGCGTATGTCTGCGTCTATATCGACAATCCCAAGTATGCCGAGGCCCAGGGCAAGGTGGAAAACGTCGCCCGCAATCGGGAGTTCACGGAGGGATTCCACGTGGCGGTGTTTCCCACAGTGGTCGTGATGGATGATAAAGGCCGGCCGTTCGGCGTCCTGGAGGACTACAAGATCGCCGGGATCAATGCTTTTCTGCCACTCATGGACAAGTGGGAGGCCGACCGCAAGGGGCTCTTCGAGTTGCTCGACAAGGTTGGCGGCATGCCCGGCGACAGCGTAGATTCGGCCCTCGTGGGGAAGGTCCTCGATTTCCTGAAGAAGAAAAATTTGGAAAGGTTCTATCGCGACAGGATCGAGGACCTGGCAGCCCGCTTGCGCAAGGACGAAAGCCGTCCCATACAGAAGGAGACGGTCGAAAAGTGGGCGCAGGACTTGCAGCGGGCCAACGGGAACCCCGACGAGTTGAAAAAAGTAGTGGCGGGGTTCGACCAATGGAAGAAGAAGAGGACCTTCCAGGATCCGGACCTGGCGGCACGACTCCACTGGTTCGCGGCAGTGCTCTTGGGGCGGGTCGAACTCCGCGCGGAGGCCGCTCAGAAGTGCAAAGAAGGCCTGGACCTCCATCCGCGCGACCCTGCCCTGCGAAGCATGCTCGAACAACTCGTCCAATATTTCAACGGCAAAAAAGGGGACGGGTTCCTCGTTGGCACCGGGACGGGCTTTTGCGTCGCCCAAGGCGATTACGTGTTGACCAACCACCACGTGATCCACAGCGCCAAAAAGATCGGGTTGCGGCTGAACGGCGAGAAGGACGTCTATCCGGCCCGAGTGATAGCCGACGACGAGACCGGCGACATGGCCCTCTTGAAGATCGATTTGCCTGCCGGCAGGCACCTCGCGCCCATCCCTCTGGCCCGCACCGGCGTGAAGATCGGCGAGGACGTCTGTGCCTTGGGATTTCCCGGGATGATGCGCCAGAGCAGCACTTTGACCCTCACCAAAGGCGTGGTCAGCACCGTTCCTGCACTTGATGATGAATACGGATTCATCGCAACCGACTGCAAGGTCAATCCGGGCAACAGCGGCGGACCGCTTTGCCGATTCTCCGGCAGTGTTGCCGGCATGGTCACCCGCAAGAGTGGTATCACGACACTGGAAGACAGTTACGGGCTCGTGATTCCGGCGGAGCGCCTGCGGAAGTTCCTCCTCGAGAACCTTCCCAGCGAGAGCCGGAAATTGCCCTCCGGGTCCGCCAGGACGGCGAACCTCAAGCTCAGCGGCTTGGCCGAGATCATTGCCCCGTCGGTTGTCTATATCGAGAACATCCAGTAACATCGCGAGGGAACGCCGATACGGATTTCTCGTTGTCTATCTTCAGAAAGACAGATAAACATGAGCAATGCCGGTTCATCCGATCGGAGCGGGGATTTTACCCCGTTGCTATCGGACCAGATCGATGCCGCCTGCGACCGCTTCGAAGCCGTCTGGCGCTCGGGCAGCGAGCCGAAGATCGAGGAGTTCCTCGACCAATGGCCGGAGGCAAGTCGCGGCGACCTCTTCTACCAGTTGCTGCTGGTCGATCTGGACTGGCGCTACAATCAGCAGCAGTCGCCCTCCCGGGACGACTACGCGCGGCGGTTCCCGGATTTCTGCGGCCAGATCGAGACGGCCTTTGCCAGGTTCGCGGCCGCGCGCTCCTCCGACAGCAGCGTCAGCGGCCCGGAAAGCACCGCGGGGCGGCGTCACGGCCTGCACCTCTGCTGCCCGCATTGCCACAATGCGATCGAGGTGGTTCTGGACAAGTCCAGCGATTCGGTTGCCTGTCCGGCCTGTGGCCAGACCTTCGCGCCGGAAAAAGAAGCGACGGAGGCGGGAACTCTGGCGGCCGAGACGGCGGCGCCGCGGCCCCGTACGCTAGGCCATCTTCAACTCCTGGAAAAAGTGGGCGAAGGGGCGTTTGGGGCGGTGTGGAAGGCCCGCGATACGAAGCTCGATCGCATCGTGGCGGTGAAGATCCCCCGCCGCGGCCAGCTTGAGCCGGAAGAGGTCGAGAAGTTCCTGCGCGAGGCCCGTGCGGTGGCCCAGTTGAAGCACCCCAACATCGTCGGCGTCCACGAGGTGGGTCAAGAGGACGATACGGTGTTCATCGTCAGCGATTTCATCGACGGCTCCACGCTGGCCCAGTCGCTGAAGGAACACCCGCCGTACGAGCGACAGGCGGCCGAACTGTGCCGCAAGATCGCCTCGGCGCTGGACTACGCCCATCAAAAGGGCATCATCCATCGCGACCTGAAGCCTGGCAACGTGATGATCGACGGTGGCGGCGAGCCGCACATCATGGATTTCGGGCTGGCGAAGCGTCAGGCGGGCGAGATCACGATGACGGTCGAGGGGAGTCTGCTGGGGACGCCGGCCTACATGTCGCCGGAGCAGGCCCGCGGCGAAGGCCACGCCGCCGACGCCCGTAGCGACGTCTATTCCCTGGGGGTGATGCTTTTCGAGATGCTGACCGGCGAGCGGCCGTTCCGCGGCGAGACGATGATGCTCC
Source organism: Thermoguttaceae bacterium (assembly GCA_049515555.1). Taxonomy (GTDB): domain Bacteria; phylum Planctomycetota; class Planctomycetia; order Pirellulales; family Thermoguttaceae; genus JBEKTY01. The sequence continues at coordinate 11,495 of JBEKTY010000183.1, read as the reverse complement.
TGATGCAGGTGATCGAGGATGACCCGCCGCCGGTCCGCCGGCTGAACAGCCGCATCCCCCGCGACCTGGAGACGATTTGTGCCAAGTGCCTGGAGAAGCCGCCGGCCAAGCGGTACGCCACGGCCGGCGAGTTGGCCGAGGATCTTGGGCGGTTTCTCCGCGGCGAGCCGACGAAGGCCCGGCCGGTGGGGCGACCCGAGCGGCTCTGGCGGTGGTGTAAGCGAAACCCGGTTGTTGCAGCGTTAGGTTCTGCGGCCGCCCTGCTGGTGTGTACCGTGGCGATCGTTTCCACGGCAGCGTATCTCCGCGAGGCCCGCCTGAAGTCGCTGGCCGATGACAAGACCGAACAGGCCCTGCGGGCAGAGGACGACGCGAAACAGCAGAAGCAGAAAGCCGAGGACGAAGCGGCGCGCGCGAAGAAGGCGGAACAAACCGCCACACAGTCCGAACAAGAGGCCCAGCAATCACTTTATTACGGCAACATCGCCTTGGCCAACCGCTACTTGCAGGAGGGTGAGGTCGAGCCGGCCGTCGAGATCCTGGACCGTTGCCCGGGACCGCTGCGACACTGGGAGTGGACCTTCCTCAAGGGTCTCACCCTGCGGGGGCGGCGGCGGGTGTTGCCCGATACCGACGACGGCCGTGTGGTCTTTTCGCCCGATGGCAAGTGGATCGCCGTGGGGACCGTCAGGGGCGACCTGGTCCTGTGGGACGACGTGGCCCGCCGCGTCCTCCTGAGGAAACCGCGGGCCCATGATAAACGGATTGTGGGCATTGCCTTCAGTCCCGACGGCACGAAGCTGGCCACGGCCGGCGAGGACGACAACGTGGCCCGGGTCTGGACGGTGCCTGCGGGCGACTTGGCCTTTGAGCTCCGCGGCCACACGCGGGCGCTGACCAAGGGCCTGGCGTTCAGCCCCGATGGAAAGTCGATCGCCACGGCCAGCGCCGACCAGACGGTCCGCATCTGGGACGCGGGCGACGGAAAGCCCGGCCGAGTCCTTGCCATCAAGCAATCCCCCCATGATCTTGCCTGGCAAGGCCAGAGCGGCCGGCTGTTCGTTGTGCAGCAAGCCGATAGTAGCAAGAACATCGTTAGCCTGTGGAATGCCTCCTCCGGCGAGCAGGTCCCAACGAGCTTGCCATCCTTCCGTGGAGAACCGGAGTGCGGCGTTGCCTGTTGTCGCGATGGGGGCGTGGTAGCCGTTACCGGACACAGCACTTTGCGGGCCTGGAGTATGCGGGAAGGCAAGCCGGTTGAGATCTTCAACGGAACGGTTAGTTTCAACGACGTTGCCCTCAGTGCCGACGGCACGACACTGGCGGCCGTCGGACTCTACTCGGACGGCGTTGTCGTCGATCTCAAATCGGGACGACGCACATGCCAGATTCCCGGCGCTGTCTCCTTGGGTTTGTCCTCGGATGGCGCCCGCGTTGTGGCGAATAACTATCTCTTATTTCGGGTCTTGCCGACTCGGGTCCAAATGGAAACCCTGACGTTGGACCCGGAAACGGCCACGGAGCACATTCCCCGGGCCTCGTCTCCGCCGACCTTGGTCACCACGCCTAATGCTGTCTACGACGTTGCCTCGGGTGCGAAGATGCTCGCTATCGGCGGTCGCATTACCGCGGACGGCCGGCGCCTGGCTGGCGTAGGGCCCGGCTGGACGCTACAAACCTGCGACCTCTTAAGCGGTGTGGTATTGTGGCAGGTTCCGATGCCAAAGTCGAAGTCAAGATATCCGTGTTACCCGGGAACTACGGCCGACGGTCAGTATTGCGCCGCATCCGATGACTTGGATCGCATTCATATTTTGGACGCGCGTAACGGCCACAATATCCGCGTCCTCGACAGCTTCAAGGGTGTGACAAGACTCCGCTTCGCACCGGGCGACCGGGAGCTTGCCGCCATCAACGGCGAAGGCCGATTGCGAGTCTGGAAATGGCGCACGGAGGAATTGCCGAAGGAAATCCAAGCCCAGAGTCACTGCGCATTTTACGGCGAAGCCTTGGAATTCAGTCCCGACGGCAAGTACTTGGCGACATCTGGCGACGGCGCCGATCGGACGATTCACGTGTGGTCCTGGCCGGAGTTGCAGCCGTTGCACGAGTTGACAGGGCATACCTCCGGCGTGCCGTCGCTGGCGTTCAGCCATGACGGGAAACGGTTGCTTTCGGCCAGCCAGGATGGCACGCTTCGACTCTGGGACCCTACCCGAGGCCGGGAGATTCTCAAGATCGAAGCCCATCAGACCGAAGTCTCCTGGGCTGGCTTCTCGCCGGATGATCAGGCCGTCGTCTCCATGGATTTCTACGGCGTAACCCGACTCTGGGGCGGCTTGATCGCCTCTGTTCCACCGGGCCAGAGGATGGATTTGCTTCCCTGGCTGAGAAAAGACATCGCCGCAACAACGTCGGGCGCACGATCACCGGGAACCGTTGCCCTAGTTTCATCGGACCGCACGGTCATACCGATCCCGGTGGTGCCGACCGGGGGGTACGTTCTGCGCGGGAAGTTCACACGCACGCGGAGCGGCGGACGTAAGACGGTTGGCTTCCTCCTTCCCGCAGGCCGCGGCAAGACGCTGCTCACCTTCGATCACGAGGATTGGGCGGTTTCTGGACTGGATCAAGTCGAGAGACGCGATCCCAGAGCCCCCGAGAATTCTACTCGATGCCCAATACATCTTGATGATGGTCGGCCCTACGCACTCGAAGCCCGCGTGGAACTCCAGGGGGGACAGGCTGTGGTTACGGTAGGACTTGACGGGCACCAAATAATCCACTGGCAGGGACCACAAAGCGGGTTGAATATTTGGCCCGGCTGGGACGTGCCCGATTCACGAATGATGGGGCTGGCGTTGGGCGACGTGGACGTTACGGTCGAGCAACTGGAGTTCGTGTCGCCCCGGGGAGAGGCTTGCCTCCTGGAACCGCTCCCGACGCCGCAGCGCGCCGCTCCGCCGGGCGTGACCGTGGTCGCCGCTCCCTGCACGGTTGATCTGCTGCCGCTGGTGGACCTGGAGTGTGCCGTCTTCGATGGCACAGCCAAGCGGTCGGACAGCGGTTTGGAATTATTTTCGGGCAAGTCAGGGCGGGTTGCTCTACCGGTCTGGCCCATGGGGAAGTACGAGCTAGCTGGCAGTTTCACCCTGCCTGAGCAAGCATCGCCAACCATCCTTGTCCCGACAATCCGATGCCGAGGGCAGATTCACTGGCTTAACGGTGGTGTCTCCGGCTTCGAGATGGTTCAAGGAAGGACCGTAGGGGACGCGGACAACCCGACGCGAATAAGTCCCAGTAAGATCGAAGTTGGTCGTCGGCATGCGTTTCGCGTGCAGGTCGGGTGCGTGGCAGAAGAGGCTGAGGTGACGGTCGAGTTGGATGGCCAGCCGTACATTCACTGGAAAGGACCGGAGTCTGCGATTACTCCCATGCCCTATCCGACAATACCAAATTTGCGGACGTTCGGCGTCGGTGTCGATCGCGGCCGCGTGACTTACCACGAATTGAAGCTCAAGATGCTCGACGGCGAGGCGTGGATCTTCAAGCCGGCCGTCCCCGACGCGACGCCGGCCGCTCTTCCAGGCAGCACGGACACGCCAACGGCCGGCAATACTCCGGCCGCCGCCGCGGAGTCCAAAGACGCGCTGCGGCCATGGACCGACGCCAGCGGCCAGCATCGGACTGACGCGACATTTGTTAGCATGGCGGAAGGGCAGGTGCGGCTGCGGCGACGGGACGGAACGGTCGTCACCCTGCCGCTGGAAAAGCTGAGCCCGGCCGATCAGGAGTGGGTTCGCCGACATACGACGCGATAGCCGCCGAGAAGTTCGCGGACAGCACAGGGGCGTTGCCAGGGTTAGGATAGCATTGAGGTGGTGGACAACGTCAAGGGTGCCGTCCTCCCACATCCAATCCATTGTGTGCAGACTTCGACGCCGGGGGCGGCGCCGCCGGTGCTGTGACCGTGAGCGGCTCGGTTCCCGACCAGGCGGCGACCTCGGGCATGTAGACCATCGCCAGCGAAGTCTGGATCGGATAGTTGCAGATACATCCGAAGGCGTAATTGGGCGCGTTGAGCAGGCCGTCGGCGGCGGGCAGGCTGTTGCTGCAACCGGAGCGGATGTTGCGCAGACTGTAGTTCTTCTTCTGTTCGATGTCGGCATACGCCACGGTGCCGTTGCGGGCCATGATCAGGTGCCTGCTGCCGATGATGTAATTGCACCCGTTGACGCGGAACGGGAAGCTCCCGATCTTCTCGCCGGTGAGAAGGTCGTGCACCGTGGCGTTGTCGCCGTGGTCGGCGACGTCGCCGCTGATGAACGTCTTGCCGTGCATAATGACCGGCGCTTGGCCGATTCTTCTCTTCTCCCACAGGATCCTCCCGGTCTTGGCGTCCAAGCCGCTAACAACGGCCCCCAGGCCGATCGGATGCGGCTTCCGGCCCACCAAGAGGACTCCGCTCTCCGCCGAGAACTGCACGAACTCGCCGCCCCATCGGAGGGCGTCCGGCGCATAGGTGATCTTCCGCGACCAGGCTTGCGCCCCCGTGCGGAGATCGACGGCCCGGATCGTGGAGTCGGTTTCCGCGGCGGGCGTGCCCTTCAGGACGGCGCGAAACGCCGTGCTGGAGATGGAATCGGTCAGGAAGAACAATCCACCGCCTATGGCCAGACCAAGATTATGGAAACGATGCTTTGCCGTGGTCCGCCATAGCTCGGCCCCGCTGTTGCGGTCCAGGCAGACCAGCATCCGGCTCTCGAAGTAGCCGTTGTTCTCGTAGTCGGGGTGCTGCACGTCCTTCTCCGTGACGCCGCTGCATGCCACGATGATCACGTCGCCGCCGACGCGCAAGTCCTTGGCGGTGGTCGCTTCCGCCGCGTTGAAGGTGAAGGTCTTGAGCGTTTTGCCCGTGGCGGGCTCGCAGAGCATGCACTTTCCGTCGGCGACGAGGTAGATCGCGTCGTCCAGCGCGGCGAAACGCGCGTGATGGCGGAAGGCCGTGAACTCCTTCTTCCACAGCGGCCGCCCGGTGTAGGCGTCGTAGGCCACGAGCATCCCGCCCGCCATCGCGGTGAAGGTGCATGACGCGTCGGCGGCCTCGTGGGTCCAGCAGGCTGCCCCCGGCAACGGGCCTTCCCGAACCCAAAGTGACCAGCCACCGTCGCGCGTGACGACGGTCTTGACCGCCGCCCTGGTCCATGCCGGCCAAGACGACTGCGACTCCGGCGGCATTTCCAGGCATAGCGTGCCGCCGTAGGGGCGCAGCGCGTGGAGCACGTTGGCGGCGTCCTGCCCGGCGGAGAAGCCCGCCGCCTCTTGATCTTCCGAAACGATCAGGCTCGCAAGGTAAGGCGGTAAACCGAACGCCAACGGCTCGCCGACGAACAGTTCCACCCGCGAGCCCAAGAAACCGGCCGCGTCGAAGCGTCGCCGCAGAAGGTCGATCTTCGTCGCGTCCCGATCCACGGCCAGGATGAGCAAATCGGTCTGCTTCAGGAGTTCCTCGATCAGCCTTCCGTCCCTCACGCCCAACACCAGGCAATAGCCCGATTCGACGCCGGAGGCCTTGACGATCCTCCGGACCTTGTCGGGCCAGACGTCCGTCTTGGGCCCCAGTGACACGGCATCGCGGGCGTAGGTCGTGGGGGCGGCCGTCGCTTCACCCGGCTGGCCGAAGCAATAGATTTCGCCTTCGGCCGTTGCGGCAAAGAGCTTGTTGTCGGCGGCGATCAGGCTGGTCGGCCTCCCGACAAGCTCCTTCTCCCACGCCACACGCGGCTGCTTGTCGAGGTTCTCCAGCGCAATCAATCGCCCGCCCGCGTGCCCGTACAGGCGTGGTCCGGCCTTGATCACGAGCGGACTAGACGGCCCTGTGCAGGGCGGCTGGAATCGCCACATGGCCTCCGGCCGCCACTTCAGGGTATGAATCGTCTTTTCGAACATCGTTTGTTCGACGGGCGATGCCTGGGCCGTTGCCAGGTTGTACGCGTAGAACACGCCTTTGGCCGCCCCGTAGGCGATATGATTTTCGAAGGCCGATGAGGCGTCGCACCCTTCCACCGACTTGTACGAAAATCCCGGGCACTCGTACAGGTGCCAATCGGCGTTGTAGCCCCAGTGCGGGAAGACCCTGGGGAGTTTCGCCAGGTCCTCGGCACGCAAGACGGGGCCCCGATAGCCGTCCGGCTTGCTGTCACCTCGGCCGGCCCACCGGCTGCCGACCTCGCGCAGATCGCCGAGGCCCAGCACGCCTTCCTTGCCCACGAAGGCGTACCGGCCGTGCGCCGCCACGCGGCTGTCGCCGTGCCGGCAGCCTTGCATGTAGTAGGCGAGCTTGCCGGTCGCCAGGTCCAGCCCGGCGGGCAGCGCGCGGCTATTGGGCACGAGGAGCCTGTCCGCGGCCACGACGAAGTGCCCCTGCGGAGACATGCCGACTTCGGCGAACTCGTCATGGTCGATGCGCACGGGACCGACGTAGTTCAGGCGGTCATTGGTCCATTTCGGCCGGCCCGTTTCGGCGTCCAGGGCATGCACGAAGACGCCGAAGATCGGCCAGATTCCCGCCCCGAAATAGACGGTTCCGCTGGCGATGACCGGCCCACCGCGGACCGGCCAAAACGAGACCAGGTGTTCGTTGCCCAATTGCCTGCGGTCCGGACGATCGGCAGGGGCGCCGCGAAACTTCCAGACCACGGCGCCGGTCTTGGCGTCGAGACAGTAGAGATGGCCGTCATCCGATCCGGTGTAGACCTTGCCTTTCCAGCAAGCGGGCGCGCAGCGCACCGGTCCTTCGGTGTAGAACTTCCATTTCTCCCCGCCGGTCCGGGTGTCGTAGGCCGTAACGCTGCCGTCGTTGGGTGATCCCAGGAAGAGCGACTGGTCCATGACCACCGGCTCATAGGAGGCGTCGAAATTGATGCGCTGCTCGAATTCCCGTGGCCAGGCCTGGCGCACCGGCGGAAGCTTCCGCGACCAGAGGAGCACCGGACGGGCGGCGATTTCATCCGGCGCGGCGGCGCTCCGCGCGGCGTCGTGCCGCCACGTCGGCCAGTCGGCGGCCCGGACGAACGTTCCATGGCCGGCGATCGCGCAGGCCGCCATCAAGATCCACGGGCAAAACCGCATCATGGCAAGACCCTCCGATAATTCGAGCCCAGCGCGACGATTTCCGAGCCTAAATGACCTTGCGGGATTCTGGGAAAAAGGGGACAGGCACCATTTGTGCGAAGCACCCTCCGGGCCGTTCCGGCAAATGGTGCCTGTCCCCTTTTTCCCTCCCGAGGTCGGCCTCGACGCTTCTCCGCCGGTCCCAATTGTACACGGCCACGTGTCCCCGGCCAGGTTCATACTTGTTCGGCCGCGAGTAGACCCAAGTGCCCTGCGGCATCCCCTGCCGGCCCTCGACAATCTTCGACTGCCGGTCAAACCCGGTGCGCTGGCGCCTGATGTTCCCCTCGATATGGAACCCGGCGACCGCGCCCTGCTGGCCGTAGACGCTGTCGGCCCTTGCGGACTTGCCGCACGGCCGCGTCCACGTCGGCCAGGCGGCTCGTCCAGAAGGCCGGCGTCACCGGCTCCTTGGCGTCAGCGGCCACGGACGGCCGTGATATAACCGACCAGAGGCAGGCCCCGGTGAGCGTACTGCGCAGTATTTCCCGGCGTGTCAAAGATGTACAACGGCGCATGTTGTTGTAGGGCATGGAAGAAGGCTCCCTGGTACGTTGTCGGTATCGGCGCCGGTCGTCCCTAGTCGTCCCTGGCGTCCGTTCTGCCGTCATTTTGACTGCGCGGGTGGCATTGTCAACACATACACGCCTGGGTGTTTACACTACAACGCCCAACCTTTGCGATATCGTACGGCCGCAAAGACAAACGGCTCGTATTCTACAAGGACGGTGCCGAGGTTATCTTCCCGTCTACGGGAACCTGTCCGGCTGAGGCCGCGCCCACCCGCATCGCGGAAGGCAGTCCATAGGTGCTCTTTGGCGCGGAGTCGCTGGAATCCGGACTGGGGACTGTTCTTTGCGGCCGACGTCACCGAAGACAAGCTGCGGCCTTCACTGCCCCAGCGGCAGAGCCAAGCGAAAACCGCAGACGTTGAACCGGCCGGTATAGGGCGGGTTGGCACAGTCGTAGTTTCGCGCGGAGGAGCGGCAGCCCGGCGCGGACATCGACCAGTATCCGCCGCGAAGAATGTGTCCTCCCTGGCGTTTTTCAGGTGCCGGCCCGACGGGGTCCGTGGCATTGCCCGAGTAGTCGGCGTGCAGGTCCAGACACCACTGGCTGACATTGCCGCACATGTCATAGAGGCCCCAAACGTTGGGCGTCTTCAGGCGTTGAGGCGAATGAAACGGATGCTGCGGCGCACGTCGTCGACGATCTCGGGCAGAACAAATCGCGATCCGTCGCCATGGCGAACGAAGAAAACTGCCAACCCCTTGTCCAAGAGTGCGCGGCAATCAAAGAAACCAGCGTACGGGTACGTTGATGAGAAAGCGGCTTCGGGAGGAAAAACGTGGGAATGCCAGGCCCCGCTGACGATCCAAACGATTCCCGCGCCGTTTGCCCTTTTCGGCCGGAGCACGTCCATGGTCATGGCCAGCGCGAACTTGTGACCGTAGACGACATCGGTGAAGACCTGCACCTCCTTGGAATAGTCTTGGTTGTCCGCGCCTGTGACGGCGATCCGGGAGCACAGCGGCAGACATACCGCGGCGAACTTGATGATCAATCTCATAGCAGGCATCAGCAATCGGTCCTTTCACTTGGTCCGCTTTCCTTCCGGCTACGGGTGCTCGGGGAGCAAATCGATGTTCAGCCCTGCCCCCCAGAAACTGTGCCACTCCGTCTCATTGGTCGATGCGCCGATCAGGCTGTCGTGGCCGAGGTCCTTGACGCGCTCGAATCGTACGCTATTGAACACGTTTCGGCGCACGATCGCTCCTTCGGTCCGCGGGCCGAGCCAGACGCCGACGTCGGCCGAGCGCACGCGGTTCTCCTCGACGGCTGGAAACAGGTTCTTCCCGGCCACGACGACCGCCGGGAACTTGCCGCGGTCGGGATTATCCTGGTCCTGGCGCGGATCGGACTCAAGGTCGATGAAACTACTGGCGCCCCAGCCACAATCCTTCGGATAGCGGATATCGTTCTCGGCAACCAGGGTACCGAGCTGCGGGATCGCTTCGAGCTGATCAGTCTTGAAACGCAGGCCTACGCCATCGGTCAGAAAAATGTTCGCTTTGTCGTGCCATCGCCCGTGAAGGATCTGGTTGAAGTAATCGGGTACGACGCGGAACTTCAGGCCGTCGGTTCGGGCGGTTTCGACCGGCTCGACGGAGCTCCAGACGTAAGGCCCGCCCGTGTCGACGCCGACCTGGCCGTCCACGATGGTATTCATGCCGCCGGCCAGGAACAGGCCGCCGGTGGTGCCGTTGGTGTGAAAAGCCATGTTGTTGACCAGGGCGCATTCGATCGAGCCGTGCATGAGGGCCGCCTCGCTGCTCGCGTCGGGCGGGACCGCCCAGGGGGATTCCAGGAGCAGCGTGTCGCCCTTGAGGGCCGCGATGCGGCGATATTGCCCCAGGCCCTTGCCCTTGGTGATGACGATCACGTACTGGCTCACGTAAGGCTTGAGATACTGGTCGAGCCAGGCGGGCACGGCCGGACCCTTGGCGTAGACCGTCCAGTACTGGGCAGGGAATTTCACCTGGTCCGGCCGCGGCGAGACGGGTTTCCCGTACCAAGCCGCGCCCGCCCCTTCCAGCAGGTAGGCTTCGCCGTCGCAGCTCAGGGTGCGTTCGACGGTGTTCCGCGCGAAGTGGCTTTGGAAATGGCAGCCCGTGGACACGGTGCCGCTGCCGCGCGGGCCGATGCCGTGGTTGTGCTCGACCAGGCAATGACGCGTCACACGCCCCAACCCGAGCCCCAGGCCGCCGTAAAGCCAGTGCGTCACTTCGCTGCGGTTGTGACCGATATACGACAGTTCCATGTACGAGCCGTACGCGCCGACGTCGTTGAACTGGCAGCCGATGATCGACATGCGCCGGACGCGGTCGATGGCGATTTCGCGCGGCCGGTCGGGCTCGGTCGTCAGGAAGCGGCATCGCTGGAGCCGCACGTTCTCGGCCAGTCCGTCCCGCACGCCGATCGACAAGAGCAGGCGCACGCTCGGACCGCTGCCTTCCAGGCACAGATCTTCCAGGGCGAAATCGTTGCCGGCGGTGATCATGGTGTACATCGCCGCGCCCGGCGCCGAGCGGAGGATGCTATTGTGCATTCCTCGGCCGCGCAGGGTGACGCCCGGCGGGATCGCGATCGGTTTGCCGCTGATGGAGATTCCGGCCGGCAACAGCAGCACGGACGGCGCCGCCTGGCCCGCCGCGTCCAGTACCTTTTGCAGGGCCGGGCCATCGTCGGCGACGCCGTCGGCCTTCACGCCGTACAGCCCGGCGTCGAACACCTTGCGCGTGTCGGCTCGCGCAGCGGCCACGCGCAACGGCAGCGGACCCGACCAGCCGTAGGCCTCGCCCGTCCCATCGTGTACCCGCACCTCGTACGTGCCGGCCGACGCCGAAGCCGGCACGGTGAATTCCCAATCGTAGAAGGCGTTGAAGTTGTAGTGTCCGTAGAATCGCGACTGCACGCTGCACCGGATCCTGGCCTGGGTGTTGCGATCCACGAGCGCGACCAGGGGCGGCGGCCCGGCTGCCCACAGGTTGCGGCCGATCACGCGCAGGCTGGCGCCGGGCGTCGCTTCGTCGGCCGTGAGGAAATGTGCGGCCGTGCGGTTGAATAGCCAAGGGGCCGACCAGCCGTTCTCCTTGTCGCCCGCGTAGAGCACGGCCAGGTAGCGGGTCGCCGGCCCGGAGTGATACCGTAGATATCGGGGAAACTCGACCGCCGCAAGCTGGTTGGTGCACTTCAGGATCGGGCAGGCCATGCTGTTGGCCGGCGGCGCGGCCGGGAGCGGCGGCAAGGCCTGCCCCAAGTAAGCCAGGAGTCGCTCTACGTCGGCCTGGGTTTGGCCGTCGACGGGCTGCGTATCGGGCTTCTGGGCGGCGCGCCGGCGATCGATCTCGTCCCACTGCGGGCTCCAGATGCGGAACTCGGTCTTCTTCGGCACGAAACCGTCGCCGGCCACGACCATCGTGTGTCCGGCCCAAGCTGGATCGTGCGTCTGGCCGATACGCGGGGCCGCAGCCCAACCGTAGGGGCCAAACCAACCTACAGCGCAAACGCCGATAGTGATGCACGTGGGCAATCGTCTCATGTACAACCTCCACGACTCGGGACTTTCAAACGACAACCAGGGCAATCAATCGCCTGCCAGCAGGCTTCCCAGGCGGACCGAGCGGCTGCGGGCAGGAACCAAGTCCGTCAGGTAGACCTGCCTGTCGCGCAAGGCGACCACGACCCGGGTCACGGTGATCGGATGTTGCACGACGCCGTCGAGATCGCCGCCGTGGTAGCTCCAATCGCGATCGGTGGGC
>JBEKTY010000182.1:0-15308 GCA_049515555.1 Thermoguttaceae bacterium | reverse complement strand
CTCGACCGGGCGGGCGGCCTGGCTCGCCGTCAGGTGGGGCGGATCGAATTGCACGGCAACCGGGCGGCGGTGGAAGTGCCCGAAGGGTGGCCGTCAAGGCTCATCAAGCTCCTCGACGGGCGGCCCTGGAACGACCGCCGCGTGCGGGTGTGGGCCGCTGGGCAGCCGGCCGACAGCCCCGCCAGCGCGGACCATTTCCAGCGCCTGGCCCGCTGCCTGGACTTGGAAAGCCGTGCCGAAGCCGAGGAGGCGCTGCGGCAGGCCCGCCGCCTCTCGGCCCAAGAGGCGCAGCGGACGGGAAACACGCTGGTCGATCTGCTGATCGTCGACGAGCAGGCGGGCTTGGGCGGGCGGTACCTGCTCGAGCTTGGCAAGCGCGGCCGTGCTCCCCTGCCGTGGACCCGGCTGGGGGTCGGCAGCCCGGTCATCCTTTCGCCCGCCGCGGTCAAGGGCGGCCCGACGCATCGCGGCGTGGTCTGCCAGGGCGACGAGCGGTCGATCTCGGTGGCCCTCGATCGGGTACCCGAGGAGTTGGCCGATCACGAGACTTGGCGCCTGGACCTGTCGTTCGACGAGGTGGCGGCCCAGCGGCAGCGGGCGGCGCTGGAGCAGGCCCGCCTGGCCCGCGGCGACCGCTCCGCCGTGTTGCGCGACGTGCTGTTGGGCCTGCGCGGGCCGGAGTTCGGCCTCGGCCCGGCGCTGCGGCCGCTGGACTCGAGCCTCAACGCCGTGCAGCGCGCGGCGGTCGAGTTCGCCCTTTCCGCCCGCGACGTGGGGCTGATCCACGGGCCGCCGGGCACGGGCAAGACCACCGCCGTGGTGGAAGTCATCCGGCAGGCCGTGCGGCGGGGACAGAAGGTGCTGGCCTGCGCCCCGAGCAACCTGGGCGTGGACAATATCTTCGAGCGGCTGCTGGGCTTCGGCGAGCGGGTGGTGCGCCTGGGCCATCCGGCCCGCGTGTTGCCCGCCCTGCGCGCCAATACGCTCGACTTGCTGGTCGAGCGGCACCACGACGTCCTCCTTGCCCGCAAGCTCGTTAAGCAGGCCATGAGCTTGTTCCGCGAGGCAGACCGCACGACCCGGGCGGCGCCCAAGCCCGGCGTCCGGCAACAGCTCCGGGCCGACGCGCGGTCGCTGTTGGCCGACGCCCGGCGGATTCAGATGCAGGCCGTCGAGAGCATTCTCGGCTCGGCCAGCGTGCTGTGCGCCACGACCACCGGCCTGGACAGCCAGCTCCTCGGCGCCCGGCGGTTCGACCTGGCCGTGATCGACGAGGCCTGCCAGAGCACGGAGCCCGGCTGCTGGATCCCCATTTTGCGTTGCGACCGGCTCGTCTTGGCCGGCGACCACTGCCAGTTGCCGCCTACCGTGGTCAGCCGGGAGGCGGCGGCCGAGGGCTTCGGCACGAGCCTCTTCGAGCGGCTGATGGACCTGTGCGGCCCGCAGATCGCCCGGCGGCTGACGGTCCAATACCGCATGCACCAGGCGATTATGGATTTCTCGTCGCGGGAGTTCTACGAGGGCGAGCTGGTGGCCGACGAGTCGGTTCGCGCGCACCTGCTGGCCGATCTGCCCGACGTGGCGGACGGGCCGCTTAGCCGGTCGCCGGTCGAGTTCATCGACACGGCCGGGGCGGGCTTCGACGAAGATCTCGAGCCCGACGGCCAAAGCCGTCTGAACCCGCGGGAGGCGGAGCTGGTACGCCGCAAGGTGCAAGAGCTGTTAGACCTCGGCCTGCACGGGGCGGACATCGCCGTCATCGCCCCTTACGCCGCCCAGGTGCGGTTGCTGCGGGAACTGCTGGGCGTGCCGGGCCTGGAGATCGACAGCGTCGACGGCTTCCAGGGCCGCGAGAAGGAGGCCGTCGTTATCTCGCTGGTCCGCTCCAACACGGCCGGCGAGATCGGCTTCCTGGCCGACGTGCGGCGGATGAACGTGGCCATGACCCGCGCCAGGCGAAAACTGCTGCTCGCCGGCGACAGCGCCACCCTGGCCGGCCATCCGTTCTATCGGCGAATGATCGAGTACTTCGAGGGCCTGGGCGCCTACCGCACGGTGTGGGAAGAGGGCCTGCCGTAAGAAGCCCGTCCGACCGATCGCGCCGCCAACCTTCACCCCCCCGTGGACCGACCCATTTCAACTTATCCGCGTCAGCTTATCCGCGTCCAAGGTGGCCTTCTCCCCCGCTTCCGCTCCCCGCTCACTTCTGCTCCGGCTCCTCGGCCACGGAGACCTTGTCCATCACGTCTCCTTGCTTGACCGCGTTCACGACCTTCTGTCCTTCGATCACCTGGCCGAAGATCGAATGCTTGCCGTCGAGCCAAGGCGTGGCCACGTGCGTGATGAAGAACTGCGAGCCGTTGGTGTTGGGGCCGGAATTGGCCATCGAGAGCACGCCGGGAGCGCTGTGCTTGAGCTCCCGGTGGAACTCGTCGGCAAAGGTGTAGCCCGGCCCGCCCGTGCCGGTTCCCTTGGGGCAACCGGCCTGGATCATGAAGTCGGGGATCACGCGGTGAAACTTCAGTCCGTTATAGAAACCGCCGTTGGCCAGCTTCTCGAAATTGGCCACCGTGTTCGGGGCCTTGTCGGCGTGCAGCTTGATGCGGATCGTGCCGCGCTTGGTCTGGATCGTAGCAACTTTCATGAATGATTCCTTGGTTCGGGGTTCAGCCTCGGCGGCTGCGTCAACGGCCAGTATAACGGAGGGACCCAGCGGCGGCAACCGCGTCAGCCGTGCAGGCTCCCGGTCGTATAGTGCCCCAGTGCTTTGTGCCCGAATTCCGGGATTGCGCAGTCCGCTGTTCTGCCCGACATGGACGGGACGCGCGCCATCCTGTCGGCTTGACTTGCAACGTGCCTTGAGGCAGCCGCCAAACCCGCTTATACTGGCGGCTTTGCAGCGGCGGTGGGGATCACGGCGTCAAGGCGAGGTTATACTGTGAACGACCAGCCGCCCAAAACAGACCAGCCGCCCGACGACCCGCGGGTCCGCTTTGCGGCGGAACGCACGCTCCTCGCTTGGGTGCGGACGGGTTTGGCTCTGATGGGCTTCGGCTTCGTGGTCGCCCGCTTCGGTCTGTTCCTGCGGGAGATTGCCGCCGCCGGTCAGATCGCGGCTCACCAGCACTCCACGGGCTGGTCCCTCTGGATCGGCACGGCGCTCATCGGGCTCGGGGTCGCCGTCAGCCTGTTGGCATCCTTCGAGTATTATCGCTTCGTCTCTTGGTCCAAGCAGGGACGGACCTGCTTGCCTCGCACTGCAATGCTGGCGGTCGTTGTCGCCGTCATTCTCGCCGTGCTTGGGATCGTGATGGCGTTGTACCTGGTCCTGGTAAGCCTCTGAGACCTTCGTCAATCTTGACCGGTCCCTCCACGGCCTCTTCTCAGGCAATCAACTCTTGGAGAGCGGCAACACGCGAACGCGGGAGCGAGCTTCGTCGACGATGAGAAGTACGCCTGAATCGAGGTCGTGCTCGTACTGCCGCAAAAGGGGAATGAGCAGCGGAGCTAGGATCTGCGGTCGGACATCCTGGGTGCGAATCTGAACCACGCTGGGGCTCGTGGCCTGCGTCGCCGCAAGGATCGCGCCAAAGTCGAGATCATGGGTCAGTACAACACGATGGTCATTCAGCGCCCACTGCATGATCTCGCGGTCGGGAGCGGAAGCACTTCCGACGTTCG
The DNA here is from genome assembly GCA_049515555.1 of Thermoguttaceae bacterium. Lineage (GTDB taxonomy): Bacteria > Planctomycetota > Planctomycetia > Pirellulales > Thermoguttaceae > JBEKTY01. The sequence continues at coordinate 11,627 of JBEKTY010000182.1, read as the reverse complement.
ACCAATGAACGGCGTCCCATCCCTCGGCCTGAAGGACGGAGCGCCATCTCGGCGACAGGTTCATGTCAATCAACAACTTCATGGGCGCGCCAGCGGAACGTCAATCTCTTCGGCCCGCCAAGCAGCATACGAGAGGGCGGCACTGATATCCTCGGCCTCAAGATAAGGATAATCAGCAAGGATTTCGTTGGGGGTTGCTCCACTGGCGACCAAGCCGACAACAGTACCTACAGTGACGCGCATCCCTCGGATGCACGGCTTGCCGCCCATCACGCTGGGATCGAAGGTAATCCGGTCGAGTTGCGGCACGCGTAATATCCCCACAGAAGAGTTCGAGAGGGTTCCTTCCGGGTCCAAGAGTAACCGGGTTGTCAACGCGGAGCGCTCTCACCCCGCCCCTCGCCCCCCTGCCCCCCACCGGCGAGAGAGGGGGAAACACAAAACGCCCAACGGCCAATCTCTCGGTATCGGGCCCTGGCTGGATTGGCGCCCACGTTGGTGAAACAATGAAAGGCTCCCCGGGTAGGACTCGAACCTACGACCCAGCGGTTAACAGCCGCTTGCTCTACCAACTGAGCTACCGAGGACCAGCGGAAACTTTATCTTAGCTCTGGGCGAAAGGGCTGGCAAGGGCGGGCGGACGGCGTGCGGAAGGCGGACGCGGAGATGGGCAGTTTTCAGTGTTCAGTGTTCAGTTTTCAGCAAAACGGGAAGGCTGCGGGCTGAACACCGAAAACTGAACACTGAAAACCGCGGGGACGGGGCGTTTTCAGTGTTCGGTGTTCCGTGTTCGGTAAGGCGGGAACGCCGCGGGGCGAACACTGAAAACTGAACACCGAAAACCGCAGGTCGAAGACCTGCCGCGTCCCCCGATCCGGGTGGAAAGCCCCGCAATCCGGCTAAGTTGCCCGTGACAAGTCGCCCGCGCGGGGGTACAATTCGCCGTTTCAGGTCACGCGATTCGTCCGGCCAAACCATGGGAAGATTCTGTGGCGTCTCGGCTTGATACTACGGATGCGGAAGCCCCGGTTGCCGGCCGGCATGTTCATGCCACCCGTGGCGGGGGAACTTGGGTTTCCGGACCGTCGGGCGGGGTGCCCCTGCGGATCGACGCGGCCCATCGCCCGGCGCCGGAGGTGCTCCGCTGGCCGCAGCGGCTGACCCCCGAGGCCTTCTATCCGGTCGCCTATTCGCTGATGCTCTTGTCGCGGCGGTTGGAACAGCGGTTGATCGAGTTGTTTCAGAAGGGCTACGTCAAGGGGACGGTGACGACCAGCCTGGGCAACGAGGCGACGAGCCTGGGGATGGCGATTCCGTTGCGGCCCGGGCGGGACGTGGTTTCGCTGTTGCACCGCGACCTGGTGGCCCATCTGCTGTTGGGGGCGACGCCCGGCGAGCTGGTGTGCCAGTACCTGGCGAATGCGGCCAGCCCCACCGGGGGCCGCGAGGGAAACGTGCACCACGGCGACGCGGCCGGACGGCGGCTGCCCATGATGAGTCACTTGGGCAATATGCTCAGCCCGGTGGTGGGCGGCACCTGGGCCGCCCGCCGCAACGGCGAGCGGGTCTTCGGCCTGGCGGTCATCGGCGACGGTGGCACCAGTTGCGGCGGCTTCCACGAGGCCCTCAACGTGGCCTCCGTGCACCGCGTGCCCGTGCTGTTCCTGGTCCAGAACAATCACTACGCCTTTTCCACGCCGACGGCGAACCAGTATCACTGCCGGCAGCTTTCGGACCGGGCCGCGGGCTACGGGATTTCCGGCGCGACGATCGACGGCACGGACCCCTGGCTGGTTTATTCGTCGGTCTGCGACGCGTTGGACGCCATGGCCAACGAGCCGCTGCCGCGGCTGCTGGAGTGCATGACCGTTCGGCTGGGCGGGCACGCCGCTTACGACAAGGGGCTGTACGTGCCCGAAAAGTTGATGGAAGAGTGGCGGCGCATGGACCCCTTGGGCCGGACGCGGCAGGGGCTGACGGAGCTTTGCGGGCTGTCGCGCGGGGAGCTGACGGCGATCGACGACGCGGTCGAGGCCGAGGTGCAGTCGGCCGTGGCGGGTGCCATGGCCCACGGGCGGCCCCAGCCGCCTTCGAAAGCCTGGCCGGTGTTTGCCACACAGCCGGGCGGCAACGGTCACTGCCCGGCCACGCCCACAGGTCCGGACGCCCCGGCCATCTCACGCCAGCCCGAGCGGGTGCCAGCGTTTCAGGCCAAAGGCGTGAAGAGCGGCGACGCGGTCCGCCTGGCCCTCGATTTCCTGTTGGCCGAGCGGCCGGCGGCGTTCCTGGCCGGCCTGGACGTGGGCGTCTACGGCTCGGCCTTCAAGACTTGCAAGGGACTGCTGGAGCGTTTCGGGCCCGAGCGGGTGCTCGACATGCCGCTGGGCGAGGCCTCGATCGTGGGTTTTGCCCTGGGCGCCTCGCAGGTCGGCGGCGAGCCGATCATCGAATTCCAGTTCGCCGACTTCTCGACCGAGGCCGTCACGCAGCTTGGCTTGAACGCGGGGTCGTGGCATTTTCGGTCCGGGCGGGCCGCCCCGCTCTTGGTTCGCCTGCCCTGCGGCGGCGGCCTGACGCTGGGGGCCTTCCACTCCGGCGAGTTCGAGGGGCTGTGGTCGCGATTCCCGGGGCTGAAGCTGCTCTACCCCGCCACGCCCCAGGAGATGTTCGAGGCCCTCGTGGCCGGCTTCTACGACCCCAATCCATGCCTCGTCTTCGAGCACAAGCAGCTCTACTGGAGCCGCGGCGGCGACATTGATTTCGACGGCGACCTGGCGGCCGTGTGGCGGCCGCGGCGATACACCGCGGGCACGGAGCTGACGCTGGTGGCCTTCGGGGCGATGCTCCCCTTGGCCTGCGAAGCGGCGGCCCGCTCCGGCCGCTCGATCGAAGTCTGGAACCCCTTCGTCTTGCAGCCGCTGGATATCGAGCCGCTGGCCGCCTCGGTGGCCAAGACCGGCCGGCTGCTGGTGGTGCAGGAGGCGGGCGAGACGGCCGGGCTGGGCGATCGCATTGTTTCGCTCTTGACGCGGCGCTGTTTCGACGCCCTGCGCTGCCCGCCGCGACTGGTGGCCGCACCCGACGCGCCGGTCCCCTTCGCCCCCGAGCTGGAGGCCTGCTACCGGCCCGGCCGGGAGCGGATCGGCCGGGAGATCGAAACGATGCTCGCCGCAGCGGGTGGCAGCGGCGCGGGGCCGGCGCTTTCAGAACACGGGCAAGACGCCCAAGGCACCCCACACGGGCACAGGCAAGATGCCCAGGGCATCCACCCCAGCCCATAGATCACCCTATGCTGGATATACGCCCCAGGAATTTCGACGTGGCAACCCCGACCGGGGCCACCCCCTTTCGGATGCCGCTGTGCCTGCCGGCCCAGGCGGCGAGCGAGACCGAGGCCACGATTATCGAATGGCGGGTGGGCGAGGGCGACCGCTTCCGGAAGGGCACGGTCCTGGCCCAGGTCGACAGCGCCAAGTCGGTCTTCGATTTCGAGGCCCCCTGCGACGGCTTGGTCATCCGGCTGCTGCACGTCGAGGGCGAGACCGTGCCGCTGGCCGAGCCGGTGCTGGAGATCGAGACCACGGACCGGGCGATGCGGGAGTGGATTCCGCCCGTGGGGGCATGGGAGGAGGCCGGGCTGCGCGCCGAGCCCATCAGCCCGCCCGCCGCCGCCCAGGCCCTGCCCGGCGGCGTCGTCCTCCGCGGCATCGGCGCCTACCTGCCGCCGCGGGTCGTCACCAACGCCGAGCTCGTGCGGGGCTTCTCCGACATTACCGACCAGTACGTATTTGACGTGACGGGCATCCGCCAGCGGCATTGGGCGGCCGACGGCGAGCGGCCCTCGGCTATGGCCTTCCAGGCCTCGCTGGAGGCCATCCGCAGCTCGGGCCTGGCCACCAAAGACATCGACGCCGTGATCGTGGCCACCACCACCCCCGACGTGGCCATCCCCGCCACGGCCAGCATCCTCCAGGACCAGTTGAACCTGCCGACGGTCCCCGCCTTCGATCTGAACGCCGCGTGCAGCGGCTGGCTGTACGGCGTGGCCATGGCCCGGGGCATGATCCTCTCCGGCCTGGCCCGCAACGTCCTCACCGTGGGCGTCGATCTACAGTCCCGCCTGCTGGACCCCGCGGACCGCAACTCGTATTTCCTGTTCGGCGACGGGGCCGGGGCGGCCATCGTCTCGGCCGGCGCCGAGGGCCACCGCATCTGCCAGACGATCCTGGGCGCCGACAGCCGCGGCGGACACATGGCCCGCCGTGATACGCCCGGCTACCTGGTTGCCAACGGGCACGGCGACCCCTGGATCCGCATCGACGGCCACGCCCTGTTCCGCTCGGCTACCGAGGGCTTTTCGACCATCATTCGCCAGGCCATGGTCCGCAGCGGCTGGTCGGCCGGCGATACCCGCTGGGTCATTCCGCACCAGGCCAACGGCCGCATCATCAAGGCCGCGGCCAAACGCAGCGGCATCGACTTCGAGCGCTTCTACATCAACGTCGGCAACGTGGGCAACACCTCCGCCGCCAGCATCCCCATCGCCCTGGCCGAGGTCGAAAAGAGCCTCTGCCCCGGCGACAAGCTCATCCTCTGCTCCGTCGGGGCAGGCATTACCACCGCCGCCGTGTCGATCGAGTGGTAGCGGAGGGTGGCACGTCCCTGAGCGCAGCGAAGGGCGTGATTTCCAGGCCCGCCACGCCCTCCGTTCCTCACCCGACGTGCCACCCTAATTGGTCAACTTGTTTCTTCGCGGCCCCTAACCCGGATTATTCACCAGTCGTTTGTAGTGACCGCATTCATGCGGTCCAGTCGTTTGTAGTGACCGCATTCATGCGGTCCAGTCGTTTGTAGTGACCGCATTCATGCGGTCCTTGACCAGTTCACGCTCTCCAGACCCGATAAATCGGGTCACTACAAGCCTTGGTGAATAATCCCGGCAAGCCATCCTCATAGAACTGCTGCCTCCCCGTCAGTCTTGCCCAATTTATCCATACTGCTCTTACAGCCGGCAGAATCCTCCCATTCCTCCAATTCTCTTGCAGAAATGTTGGCGTAGAGGTCGATCCTGTTGGCATCTACCCTGAATTCTCCGAGGTGTCGTTTGAAACGCGGTCTGGCACAGATTGGCGCGGCAACCCGGCCGGCCGCTTGGGCGCCGCCTGCCAGGCACACCCGGTGGGCGCTCTGCGCGGTGCTCGCGATCGGCCTCGGCGCACTCTGGCCCGCCGCCGCCCGCGCCCAGACGACCACCGGCCCCGCCCAGCCGTCGTTCTTTGATTCGATCTCGGCCAGCGTTTCGCAAACCGCCGCCAAGATCGGCGCGGCCTTCAAGCCCAAGCCCACGCCGCCGGACGACCCCGTATCACTGAAGACCAAGGCCAAGCCGGGCGTCGAGCTGTACGTGGCCATGGCCCGCTTGTACGAGCAATCTGGCAAGTTCGCCGACGCCGAGGATCAATACAAGCAGGCCTTCCACATTGCGCCCAACGATCTTCGGGCCCTGCTGGGCTACGCCCAGCTCAAGGACGCCATGAACGAGCCCCAGGAGGCGCTGAAATACTATCAGAAGGCCTCCAAAGCCCATCCCGACGTGCCCTCGGTATACAATAATCTGGCGGTGCATTACGCCCGCCAGGCAATGTCCCGTGAGGCCATCGGCGCGCTGGATCGAGCCATCCAGTTGCAGCCCAACGAGCCGCGATATCGCAACAACATGGCGACGCTGCTGGTCCAAGCGGGCCGGCCGCGGGAGGCCTTCAACCAGCTTCGCGCCATTCACGACGAGGCCGTCGCGCACTACGACCTGGGCTTCCTGCTGAGCAAGGTGGGCCAGCGCCAGGCGGCGGCCCGCGAGTTCGTCACCGCGCTGCAGATCAACCCCTCGTTCGTTCCGGCCCGGCAATGGTTGGACCGCCTGGCTGTAATGGCCGTGCGCGATTTGCCGCCAGTCCAGCCGACGCCCCAGCCGGGGCTGCCGCCGATGATCCAGGCCGACCCGCCCGTCGCCGTGGCCCCTCCGCCCGCGGCCTTGGCCCCTCCGCTCGCGATCCGCCAGCCGGAGCGGATGGCGGCCAATCCCGGCCCCCCGGTCCCGCCCGGCAGCCTCGCGGCCCCCGCCCCGGCAGTCAGCCTCGTAGCCCCGGGCCTGGTCGCTCCGCCCCAAGGCACGCTGCCCGACCCGGGCCTGCGGCCCCTGCCACCCCCGACCCAGGTAACCAGTCCGCCACCCGACCCCGGCCCGGCCGAGCCCGCCCCGCGGAACGTCCTGCGCTCCGCCCCCGACGGCCCCCCGCCCACCCGCCTCCCGCCCGCCGACCAGGTCGCCCCCCTGCCACCAGTCCTCAACTGACCGCTCGCCGCGGCCAACTGGCAGTCCCCTCTCCCTCCGGGAGAGGACAGGGCAGGCAGCGAGACAAAGCAGCTCTCCGGTCCCCTCGCCCTCCGGGAGAGGGCAGGGTGAGGGCCGGCAGCGAGACAAGAGCAAAGCTCCGCCAATTCCGGGATGGGCGGAGTGTTCCGCCTTCCGCCTTCATCCCTCATCCTTCCGCGGCTCGCCCTCGGGGAGAGGGCAGGGTGAGGGCCGGCGGCGAAACAAGGACCAGTCCCCACTCTTCCCGCGGACCGGCATCGGTGCCACTGCTGGCTTGTCCAGCAGTGCGATTGCCCCGCAGGCCGGCTGGGACCGGCCCGTTTTTCGGCGAGATCGTACTGTCCTTCCCGAGAGAGCGTGGGCCGAAAACGCGGACCTGCCCCCCCTTGCAGCCGAACGCGGGCTGCCTCCTCCTCTAGTGGTACCTCTTAATGAGATCGGGGATGAGGCTGAATGCTCCTTCCGCCACAACGTCAACCTCACGGCAATCGGCTTGCGCGTCGTGGGCGCTCATTTTGAGCACCCTCATCAGTTCGACGCAGATGGGCTTTACCACTTTTTGCGGAAAGTGGGCATAGAGAGACGCAATGATCACACGAAGGCGTCCGCGCCCCTTGTCCACTGCACTCATCAATTCGAGGTAGATCGGATCGGGCTTCCCCGTGGTTGGTTTTGCCCAACCCCCAGGAGCCTGCGCTATCGGGGACATGTACTCGACATACCATTGCGCATAGTCGACACGGTAGTCCTGAAGCGCCTTCGCGGCGGTGATCAGCGTTTCTCGCCGCGCTTGGTTGCGCGCGGTCCGCGTCATAAGCAGCCAGGTCAGGATGCAACCGACGAGCGTTCCGACCAAGCTCGATAGCAATACCTGCAAGAACTGGCACATCACTCCCTCTCCACGATTGCGATTTCCCCCGCGGTCAGGCCGTACAGGCTATATACCAGCCGGTCAACCTCCGCGTCTGTCGCGTCAATTTGGCGCTGGATAATGGCCTTCTGCGCGGCCGAGGTTGCGGCGGTAAGTTGCTGGTGCAGCTCCAGCATTGCATTGACCAGCTTAACTATCTCGTCGTGGCGCGAAATGTCGGCAGGATCGGAGGAGCAGACGGCGCGTATGGGAACTTTTTCCATGTACTGGTATATGAGCCGGTACCGGTATCTGCCCGCTCGCACCCCGAATGGAATGCTGATGTTTCCAATCGCAAACCAGAACAGGCGGCTGTTTAACACCCCGAGAAGGTAAAGGTCATCCGTCCCAAGACAGTAGGCAGTATTGGCGAGGTAGTGGCCGCCGATGTCGACGCAGAATCGTGGCCCTTTTGCGATGTCGGGGAAGATGAGTTTCGGCTTTTCAAAGGCCTCCCAATAGGCCACGTCGTCTTGAATTTCATACCACTCGTACCGTCCCGGCTTCCTTCCGCGCTTGGCGCTCTTGCTCTTCTTGGGCGTGAGGTCTTCCTTCCACCGAGCGAGGTGCTCTTGGATTGCTGGATAGCGATCAATGTCCACACCGCGACGCGTGAAGATGAGCCAGAGGTCGGTTTCGCGGAAGATGTACCGGCGGACGTCCTCCCCGCCGAGCAGCGGCTTAATCAATTCTTCACTTCGCCTGTCTTTCGTTACGAGCTTCTGCCGTGTTTCTGTGTCTATGATGAACGCTCCGTTCAAGCCGGTCGTCACACCGCGGAAAAACCTGTGCCGCACGTAGTCGCCCAGGGGCTTTCCGGCACCCATCACCTTGGCGAAGACGGCGGCTTCCTCGTCGGACCTCAGCGCCCACGCCTCGGCGGACAGGCGCTCGTGCGGGATAGTGAAACAGTTGGCGCTCACGAAGGCGTCGAGGTCTCGGACCTGCGGCGAGGAAATTCGGGAGACTTCCACCCGGGGCGATTGCTCACCTTTCTGCAGAAGTGGAATGCAAACGTAGGTGTCTTTGGCGTTTTCAAATACCGCCAATCCCCCGAAGTCCACAATTCGCAACACGCCGGCATATTTCTTCAGCACCCGGCGGAGGGGTTCGCCATAGGTGGCGCGCAGGAAGCTACTCGAGACGATGAAGCTAAAACGTCCGCCGTGGCAAAGCAGCCGTACGCTCCGCTCCATGAAGTAAGCGTAGAGATCTGCCACGCCGTCGAAGGCTTCGTAGTGCCCAGCAAGGTACTCCTTGAGGCCAGAAAGGGTTTCCTGCCGGACATACGGCGGATTGCCGATGATGCAATCAAAGCCCCCAGCACTTATGGCGTCGGGGAAGCCTTGCCCCCAGTCAAACGCGTTGACTCTCTTCATCTCCTCGGGGTCGAGGTTCAGCCTGCCCGTGAAGTAGTCCGGGCCGATCAGGGAGTTGCCGCACTTGATGTTGTCGGCCAGGTTCGGCAAGGCGCGATCGTGAAAAAGCCGCTGTTGCTGGCTTACACTCTGGTCGGTCTCACCCTCCAGGACCTTCAACAGCAACGACAGCTTGGTCACTTCCACGGCCTGGGCGTCGATGTCCACGCCGAAAAGGTGCGTTGTCAAGATATGCTTCTTTTCGCCGATCGTGAGTCGCCAATGGCCATTGCGGGGGTCTTGGCAGACGGCCTTCTTGAACGTTTCCGGCTCGTGTTCGGTGTACCATTTCAGACAGTGGTCAAGAAGGCACCGGTAAGCGCCCAACAGGAATGACCCGCTTCCGCAAGCCATGTCCAGGACGCGGAGGGGCGGTTCGTCCTTGCCGCCCGCCAGTTGTGCAGGGCTTCGGCAATCGATCTGGTGGCCGACGGTGTGCTTGACGATGTAATCGACGACATAGGCCGGCGTGTAGTACACGCCGCCGGCCTTGCGGACTGCGGGCTTCTCCTCGACCTTGGCCTGATGGCCGGCCGTCAGCCGGATCACCTTGCCCAAGAACCGCTCGTAGACGGTACCCAGGATTTCGACGGGTAAGACGCCGAAGTGATAGGGCGAACCGTGGGCGAAGTACAGGCTTTGCAGAATCGGCTTGAACACCTTGTCATCGACGGCCAGGTTCGGCGTGATGCGGTCGGGGTCTTCCGATACGTCGCTCTCCTTCTGGAAATGGAAGAGGCCGGAATTATACTTTTCGTCGGCCTTGCGGCACAGGTCTCGCATGAAGCGGTGGTAGATTTCCGCCCCTTCGGACAGCTTCAGAAGTTGCTCGTCAGGCTCAAGCCCCCGGTCTTCCGCCATGCGAAGGAATACCACTCGGTCAATCGTCGATTGAACGGCGGCATTCAAGTCATCCGAGGAAAGGCCCTTGTTCCGCAGGGCGATGTTCCGAGCTAGCACATCCCGCCAGCCCTCGATCTCTTTCAGAAACTCAACGTCGACCTCGGACGTGCCGCGCTTCCGCTTGGACGCTGCGTACTGGTCAAAAGCGCCGGACCAGACGGCCTCGCGAGAGAACACGTCCCAGAGTTCTCGCCAGCGGTCGGGGTACTCGTCAAACCGAAGGTGCTGAATGCGGGCATGGGACGCCTTGTCGCTGGGGCGGGGCCGGAGGGTGCAATCGTAAACAGCGAACTCCTCGAAGTCGGTCAGGACGGAGAGCGCGACCTTTGCGCTCCAGCCGTAGCGCCGAAGCTGGTAGGCCGGCCCTGGGTTCGCGCCGATGTTGAGACCGCACTTCTTCGCCTCCGCGTAGAACCTCGGCAGGGTTCCAATTCGAAAGGTGTAATCCGGGGCCTTCTGCTGGCCTTCAACGTCAAGGCTGTCCTCGGGAATGACTTCCCGGTATTGGGGTGCGACCATCGCCGAGCTTCGCACGTCCCAGCCTAACGCCTCAAAGAGGGGGTCAATGAGCATCTGCCGAATGTGGGCTTCCTTGATGCCCGGGGCGAGGAACGCCTGGCGGTTGGTCGTGAAGTGCTGGCACAGGTTCACAACTTCGTCCTTGCCTTCATCGAACGTCTTGTCCATCGCCTTGCCCTCTTCCTATACTCAAACCCCGGTCGGTATGATAGCCCGAGAATTGCGTCGAATACAGGGGGACTGCCCGCGAGGTAGGTCCCAGAGTTCCGGGGATGGGGCACGAAACTGAATTCGCGTTGTCCCTTTGTGCGTTGGGGGTGAATCTTCGGGACATCGAAACGGGGAGCGCCGGGCCGGTGGGCGGATCGACGTAAGGCGGTCTGTCGGACGTGGCCATAATTGACGTAAGCCCTTGCGGCACGATGCCCTCACCCCCGTCCCTCTCCCGATGGGCGAGGGGAGAAACCCAGGACACCTGGCGGCCGCGATCTCGCCGTCGGGCGTTATCTGGCCAAACCGCAAAGGTCAACCACAAAGGCACAAGGAGCACGAAGCTTGGCGAGGCATCCGGCCGGGCGAAGCCGGGTTGCCCGGGAGGTGGGGTGACGCTGCTGTAGCCTGGCTCCATTACTCAAGCCGTAAACGCCACCGCCGGCCCTGTGCCGGCGGGGCGATGATTGGCCACTACAGCCACCGTGATACCGACCGCCCCTTTCTCCGTCTCCGCTCGGCCGGCGTAGCCGGCGGGGCGGCTGCGCCGCCTGCTCGCGCCTCATCGCCTACCAAACCGCCAGCCGGGGTAGCCGCGGCGTTTCCGCGGCGACCCCGGGCTATGCTCCGGAACCGCCTCGCGGCTCTGAAGACTGGCCGTTACCGGACCAAGACTGGCCAATGCACGTCAAACCGGCTCCCGCCGCTCTTTCACCCCACCCTGCCCAGACCCGTTTTCGTGCTGCCAAAGGGGACAGTCCCATTTTTGTGGCCTCCTGCCGCAAAAATCGGGACAGTCCCCGTTTTCGCGGCCGAGGCGTTTTCTTGCGTGATTGCACCCCAGCGGCCGCAAGAACCGGGCCGGCCCCACCGATGCCGGGCCGGCTCCCCTTCAAAATATGGTGAACGAACCGCTTGCAGTTCGGGCATGAATATGATACGATACATCCGTATAGGTTGGGGATTAGGGATTAGGGGATTAGGGATTAGGGCGGACGGGCAGGGAGGAGGGCGGCCACGGATTGACACGGAAGAAACACGAACAAAGACCAATCTGTTCTTTCGTTTGCCCCTTGTCCGGCCATCCTTTCCGTCTTTCCGTGTTCAATCCGTGTTCATCCGTGGCCCCGCCTTTGGAGAGACCGGCGGAACACTGATTAGCGCTTATCAGCGCTGATTAGCGTTCCAAGAGGCGGAGCCATGGCTTTACGTCTTTGCACCTTTGCGAGAAAACATCTTTGGGTCACGCAAAGGCGCCAAGGGGGGCGGACGGGCAGGGATGAGGGCGGCCACG
>JBEKTY010000181.1:0-15365 GCA_049515555.1 Thermoguttaceae bacterium | reverse complement strand
GACCTTGCACGATCTTGGGAGGGAAAAAGGGGACAGGCACCATTTGCCGGAACGGCCCGGAGGGTGCTTCGCACAAATGGTGCCTGTCCCCTTTTTCCCAGAATCCCGCAAGGTCATTTAGCGGCAGCAGGTGCACACGTGAAGAAAGCCTTCTCTGCGGGCAACCGGAGCCTTGTGCTGGCCGTGCTGTCGTGGTGTCTCTTGCCGCGGCCGGCGGCCGAGGCGCAGGAGAGGGAGCCCGTCTACGTCGGTGCGCGGGTGTGCGGTTCCTGCCACGACGGCAAATCGATGGGCAACCAGGCCACGCGCTGGCTGCTGTCGAAGCACGCCCGGGCCTACGCGGCGCTGGCCATGCCCGAGGCCAAGACGATCGCCTGCTTGAGCGGCGTGCCCTTGCTGCCCGAGCAGTCGACGATGTGCCTGGGGTGCCACGCCACGGGCACGTTTGCCGAGGCCGCGGAGAAGGACGACACGTTCTTCACGGAGGACGGCGTGCAGTGCGAGATGTGTCATGGCGCGGGGAGCGAGCACGTCGATGCGCGGGCGGCCGGCGGCCGTGCCACGGGTGTGCGGGCCAGCCTGTCCATCCCCACGCTGCACGACTGCATGAGCTGCCACAAGGAGAAGGGATCGCACACGGCCGTGCTGGCCCGTCCGCCGCTGGACATGAAGAAGGCCTGGGGCGCGATCGCACATCCCACGCCCACGAACACTTCGCTGCAGCCGCCCGCCAAGGAACCCGTCGCGCCGGCCGCGGTCGATGGCGCCCCGAAGTACGTCGGTGTCATGGCCTGCGCCAAGTGCCATCGCCAAGAGGGCCAGGGGCACCAGTTCTCGCAGTGGCGGATGAGCAAGCACGCGCTGGCCTATGCCGTGCTGGGAACGCCGGCCGCCGAGGAGCTGGCCGCGTGGACAGGCGCCGGCGAAAGCCCGCAACGCAACGCCGCTTGCCTGAAATGCCATGCCACGAGTTTCCACGACGGGGCGGGCGGAGCCGCCGATTCCTACGCGCTGGACGAAGGCGTGGGCTGCGAGGCCTGCCACGGCGCCGGCAGCGCGTACTCGACGCAAACGGTCATGCGCGAGCACGGCCACAGCGTCCGGGCGGGGCTGAAGCCCGTCACCCGCGACACCTGCCGCGGCTGCCATGAAACGGCGCACGGCAAGCCGTTCTCGTACGACGAGGCCCGGTCCAGGATCGTCCATCCGCGGCAACTGCCGCCGCCGCCCGAGGTGCCGCAGTACAAGACCCCGCACCATCTGGCCCTCAGCCCCGACGGGACCGAGATCTACGTGGCTTGCGAGGCATCGCACACGGTCGTGGTCGTCGACACGGCGACCCGCCGCAAGACGGCGGAGATCGCGGTCGGCCATCAGCCGGAGGACGTCGCCTTCAGCCCCGACGGCTCGAAGGTCTTCGTGAGCAACCATCTGGACGACACCGTTTCGGTGATCGCCGCCGCCGCCCGGACGGTCCTGGCGACGATCCCGGTGGGGGGCGAGCCGCACGGCGTGCTCACCGACGGCGCGGGCAGGAACCTGTACGTTCTGAACATGACTTCCGACAGCATCTCGGTCATCGACGTGGCGACCATGAAGGAAACCAGGCGCTTGGCGGCCAGCCGCAGCCCGTGGGCCATGGCGCTGTCGCCCGACGGATCGCGGATCTGCGTGACCAACAATCTCTCGCGCTTCGTGAAGTTCCGCACTCCGCCCATGTCGGAGATCACGGTGATCGACACCGCCGCCGCCACCGTATGCGAGCGCGTGGTCGTGCCGCAGGCGAACCTGCTGGAGGGCATCGCCTGGCATCCCGGCGGCGAGTTCGCCCTGTTCACCCTGAACCGCAGCAAGAACCTGGTGCCGATGACGCGCCTCTTGCAGGGGTGGACCATCACCAACGGCCTGGGCATCCTGTGGAAGGACGGCCGCGTGGACCAGGTGTTGCTCGACGAGCCCGGGCTGTGCTTCCCCGATCCCAGCGACGTGGCGATCACGCCCGACGGCCGGCTGGCCCTGGTCACCAGCTCCGGCAGCGACCGCGTGGCCGTGGTCGATATCGCCAAGATGGTGGCCATCGTCAAGGGCGCCACGGATGAGGAACGGGCCCGCGTGCTTCCCAATCACCTGGGCAAGGCCACCGAGTTCGTTCTGGCCCATATCCCGACGAAAGCCTGCCCGCGCGGCATTGTGATCGACCGGCAGGGGCGGACAGCCTACGTGGGCAACGCCCTGGACGATTCGCTGAGCGTGATCGACCTGGCTAGGCGGCAGGCCGTGGCGCGGATCGACCTGGGCGGAGCGCAGGTGCTGACGAAGGCCCGCTACGGCGAGCGGGTCTTCAACTCGGCCGCCAACACGTTCCACCGCCAGTTCTCCTGCCATACGTGCCATCCGGACGGGCACATCGATGGGCTGACCTACAACACCGAGCCCGGCGGGATCGGCGTCGGCCCGGTCGACAACCGCACGCTGCGGGGGATCCTGGACACGGCGCCGTTCAAATGGGAGGGCACCAACCCGAGCCTGTCGCGGCAGTGCGGTCCGCGGCTGGCGGTCTTCTTCACGCGGATCCAGCCCTTCACGCCGGAACAACTGTCGGCCCTCGACTACTACGTCTGCACCATCCCCAGACCGCCCAACCGCTACCGTCCGCTCGGCGCGCCGCTGACCGACACCCAACGCCGCGGCAAGGCCATTTTCCAGCGGACTAGGAGCAACGACGGACAGGTGATCCCCAAGGACAATCGCTGCATTACCTGCCACTTCCCCCCGTACTATACCGACCGCGAGCGCCACGACGTGGGAACCAAGATGTGGCTCGACCGCGTATCGTCGTACGACGTTCCGCACCTGAACAACATCTACGACTCGGCGCCGTACCTGCACAACGGCATCGCCGATACGCTGGAGGAGATCTGGACGAAGTACAATCCCTACGACCAGCACGGTATGACGAACGACATGACGAAAGACCAGCTCAACGACCTGATCGAGTACTTGAAGACCCTGTGATGCGAGGAAAGCCAATGAGAGCCTTTTGTGGAAACTCGGCCCTCCGCTGGTTCGGCTTATTCGTGTTGAGCGTCGCCGGGGCGCAAGTGTCGCTTGGCGCCGACGGCGCGATTCCCCCCGGGGCGACGGCTGCGGGGCCGACTGCCGTCACGGCCGAGGACCTGCCGTACGTCTATACGCACTGGCAGCATTTCACGACCAAGGACGGCTTGCCCAACGAGCATGTCTTCGCCGTCAAGGCCGACGGCCCCCGGGTGTGGATCGGCACCGAGGACGGCCTGGCGTGCCTCGACAAGCGCAGCGGGGCCATTCGAAGCTGGAAGGAGAAAGACGGCCTTCCGTGGCGGGCCATCACGGCGCTGGACGTCGACAAGAAGACGGGCGACGTGTGGCTGGGACTGTTCGGCGGCGGGGTGGCCCGCTTCACCGCCGGGCGATTCGACCATTTCAACCAGCTCAACAGCGGTCTGGCCAACGACGTCGTCTATGGCATCGCCGTCCAGGACGACAACATTTGGGCCGCCACCACGGCGGGGGCCAGCCGCTATAACACGATCAGCGGGCAGTGGACGATCTTCACCGAGAAGAACGCCCCCATGGAGGAAATCTGGAACTACGGCGCCTCCTACGATAAGCAAAGCGGCAAGGTCTATCTGGCCGTCTGGGGCAGCGGCGTCCTCGAGTTCGACGTGGCCACCGAACGTTGGAAACCCTATCTCGACCCCGACCACGAAATGGAAATCGATCTGTATCGCGATGACGGGCTGGTCCACGTCATCACTACCGCCGCCAGTCATGTCGACGGCGTGATGTGGGTTTCCACCTATTTCGGCAACAGCCGCTACGACGGGCGACACTGGCGCGGATTGTACGCGCACGAAACCGGTTTCCCCAGCGATTTCACCAATTTCGTCCGGGCCCGCAGCGCCAACGAGGCGTGGTTCGCGACCGACAAGGGGCTGGGCGTGGTCGCCGATTTCCCCACCGATACCGTAGTCAGCTACACCCGCGATCCCCAGACGCTTCGCGGCCGGGCCGTGGTGTACCGCGGCGGCAAGGTTCTCGAGGCGGTCGACATGGATCGCGCGGTGCCGCACAACTATGTCCTGGGCGTGGACATCGATGGCCACGACGTTTGGGTGGCCACCTCCAAGGGCCTGGGCTGGGCCATCGGCGACGGCTACTACGCGGGCGTTCAGAAGCGACGCTCCCACCACAGCGCCAGCCAGAAGGCAGCCCACACGGCCGGGAAGGCAGACGACACGGCTCATCCCAGTCCTGCGGCCGCACGGCCGCGCGAAAAGCCGCCCCTTGATCTCACTCCGGAAATCGCCCAGGTCCTCCGGGAGATCGATTCGCTCAATCCTTACCAGACGCCGAGCCTCAAGCTGAAGACGGCCGAGAAATACGCCCATATCGCCAAGGAATTGGCCCCCTTCCACCATCTGAAACCCTACAAGGAGTTCTTCCTGACCCAGATGGAATACACCGGACCGGGACGGACCATCCCCGAGCCGGACGATCTGAAATCGGTCAAGATCGGTTTCATCGGCCCCATCAAGTCCACCGTCTCGGTTGCCACCGGCGGCAAGAGTCACGAGGAGAACCTCGGCACGCGGATGCTGCAGGGCGCCCAGTTGGCCGTCCAAGAGGCCAATGCCAAGGGTGGTTACCGGCAGCGGAAGATTCCCTTCGAGCTGGCCGTCCACAACGATAACGGACTGTGGGGCTCCTCGGGCAACGAAATCATCAACCTGGCTTACAAGGACAAGGTGTGGGCAATCCTCGGATCCGTCGACGGCGCCAACAGCCACATCGCCATCCGCGTGGCGCTGAAAGCCGAGATCCTGGTGATGAATACGGCCGATACCGACCCCACGTACATCGAAACCAACATCCCCTGGACCTGTCGCGTCATCAACGACGACCGGCAGATGAACTACCTGCTGGTCGAGTACCTGTACCGCAAGCTCGGACTCGATCGCGTGGGGATCATCCGGGCGAGCAACCGCTATGGCCGTTTTGGCGTCCGCAAGATCGTCGACAGCAGCCGGCGGCTGGAACACCCGATCATTCTCGAAATGGCGTACCCCGTCGGCTCAAAGGATTATTCGCTGCAATTGGAGCGCCTGGCGCAGGAGAAATTGGACGCCGTTGTGCATTGGGGCGATGCGGCCGACGGCGCCCGGATCCTCAATGCCATGCGGAGCCGGGGCATGAAACAGCCCTTCTTCGCCTGCGACCGCTGCGTCTCGGACGAGTTCGTCCGCCTGGCCGGTCCCAACGCCGAGGGCGTCGCTTGCACCTTCCCTTGGAACCCCGCGAGAAACGATGAAACCTTCCGCACCTTCCGCAAGGCTTTCCAGAAACAGTTCGGCGACGAGCCGGAAACCTATGCCGCGCACGCCTACGACGGCATGCAGATGCTCATTTGGGCGATCCAAGCCGCCGGCCTCAACCGGGCCAGGATTCGCGACGTGATCGCCTACCGCACGGAGCCCTGGAAGGGGGCGACGGGCGAGATCACGTTCAGCGCCGTTCTGGACAACATGGGTGAAGTCTTCCTGGCCAAACGCGAGCAGGGCAAGTGGAACTACTACACGCGCTCGGAGCTGGGCCTGCCGCCCACCCGGCCGGCGCCGGCCGGCGCGCCCGCTGCTGCCACGCCCTTCTTCGATCGCATGCAGCGCCCGACCGACTACGCCGGTCCGGGGCGCGAGGCCGCGGCGGCGCAGGGCCTCGCGGAGGTCCGCATCGGTTACTTCGGTCCCGGCGACCCGGCCGACGCGGAAGGCGGCGCGGCGTGGCTGGCCGCGCAGATGGCCGTCGAGGAGGCGAACGCCGCCGGCGGCTACCAGGGCAAACCCTTCCGGCTCATTGCCGCCTGGTCGCAAGACCCGTGGAAGTCGGGTGCGGCCCGGCTGGCCCGCCTGGTCTACGACGACCAGGTGTGGGCCGTCGTGGGGGGCATCGACGGCCCATCGACGCACCTGGCCGAGCAAGTGGCCGTCAAGGCCCGCCTGACGCTGCTCAATCCGTTCAGCACGGACAAGACGGTCAATCGTGCCAATGTCCCGTGGATCTTCTCGTGTGTGCCCGGCGACGATTTGCTGGCCCCCATCCTGGCCGACGACATGGCGACACGCGCCGGCGGCAAGCCGCTGGTGATCGTCTCGGCCGACGGGCACGACGCCCGCGTGTTCACCGAGGAGCTGGTCAGATGCCTGGCGAAGTTGCGTTTGGCGCCGCGCTTGCAGTTCGAGTGCAACCCGCGGACGACCGACGCCGCGGAGCTGGCGTCGCGCGTCGGCCGGTCGGGGGCTGAAGCGGTGCTGCTGGCGGCCGGCGCAGCCGACTCGGCGCGGTGGGTCAAGGCCCTGCGTGACGGTGGTTACCGGGGGCTCGTGTTCGGCGGTCCGGCCATGGGCCGCAGCCGCTTCGTGATCGAGGCCGGCGCGGCGGCGGAAGGCGTGCTGTTTCCGCTGCTGTTCGAGCCGGGCGCGGCAGGCACGGCGTTCGCCGCGAATTTCAGCCGTCGCAGCGGGTCGCCGCCCGACTATGCCGCGGCGCACGCCTACGATGCCGTGCGGCGGACCGTCGCCGCCGTTCGCCAGGCAGGCCTCAACCGCGCCCGCATCCAGGACGCCGTGCGGTCGCAATCGCCCTGGGAAGGCGTGGCCGGACCCGCAGCGTGGGACAACCTGGGCGGACTGGTTCGATCCGTGCGGATCGGTACAATAAGCCAAGGGCGAACGGTGCCCGCCAGGACCGGCGAAACGGCGGGGCTGGTCCGCGAGTGACAAGCGGACGGCACACGGAGTGTGCCTGCTAAAACTCGGCTCCAAATGCAGGAAAAAGAGGGGCGGACGATTGGGCTGTTTTCGTTCCGATCGCGCTAGATCGGCCCAACCGCGAAGCGGTTAAACAACATAGCCCAGGGCAAGCGCAGCGCCGCCCTGGGTTGGTGGTTGGGGGGAAGCAGTGAACCCTGAAAGGGTTCCACAGCCGATTGTGCAACCCCTTCAGGGTTGAAAGGCGGTTGTTGAACCCGAACCCAGGGTGGCGCTTCGCGGCTACGCCGCTGCGCTTACCCTGGGCTACGTTGTTAGACGCTTTCAGCGTCCCGCCGCAGGCAGGAACAAAGGAACAAAGGGGAACAAAGGGAATAAAGGGGACCGGCGCATATACTGGGCATGATACGATGCACCGGTTCACCAGACTACCCATTATATGCGCCCGTCCCCTTATCCTTCCGATTACCTGGAAGCTGTCCAGCACAAGATTAGGGCCTAGGTCCGTTGGGTAGCGCGGCCACGGATTCAAGTGATCGACCTGTCGTTGGCGAGGCAGCGCCTTTCCAGTATAATGAGGGCGGCCAGAGTATTCCCCACCTAACTGGAAGGAGAAAAGAATGCGGATCATGCGCCAGTATAATGGACGCCGGTCTTGGGTAGTTGCCGAGGAAGTCTTTGTCTGGGAAGCCGGAGGCTTAGTTGGCGGTCAATTCTACGGAGCCTTCTCACTGACAGACGAACCGCTAACTATGCTTGGCTGGGAAACGGTGAGGGAAGATGCAAAGACGAAGTTGTTTCCCACCGTTGGTGAAGCTGTCAACGCAGCGATAAAGGCAGCAGAAGCCCGGATTGACGGAAAGACAGGGGAAATGGTTTAGCAACCCCAAGCCGAAGTAGATCGGCTCCCGCCGCCGATCAGAGCGTCCAACCCTACAGTTTCACCAGCGCGCCCATCGCCGAGGCGCTCGTGGACGCGCACAAGCGGGGCGTGCAGGTACTCCCAAGCGCACCGGGCGGAATCGCCCGACCCTGTTGCACCGGCGACGAATCCCGCGGCCGAGGGCTACGTCGCCTCGAAGCGGTCGGAGGTCTTCCACCGGGCGGATTGCAAGTCGGCGGCGAAGATTGTGGAGGAGAACCTCGTCAGGTACAATACGCGGGACGAGGCGATCCAGGCCGGGAAGAAGCCGTGTGCTGCGTGTAACCCATGAATCGAAAAACCAGTGTACGGAAAGGCTACAAATGCGAGTCGCGATAATCTACGACACATCTTTTCTAATGAGTGAACGCTATTGGGATATCCAGAAATACTTTGAAGAAATGGTAGAACGAATCGGGAACTGGCCGCCATCTGAGCGAATTCCGCGCGCGCTTTATTGCGGTGTCGACTGGACTACGTTTGTTCCTGTAGAAGTAAAGAAGGAAATCCGTGGACATTTCGAGAATCCCGACAAGGAACGGTGGGCAAAGGCTGCGCGGAAGCGACTCGCGAGTCTCTTAGCGGCGGGCTGTAAGGAGATTGAGCTTTCAAAGGAAGCCGAGCCCGTATCATACGACGATCTGCTCGGCGCGGATTCGGACACCGATAAACGGATCGTCGGCTTCGCGCAAAAGCTTTCTTACAGGACGGTAAAATTTGGAATTGTATTCGTTGCGAGTGACGATGGTGGCATTCTGTGCGATGTTGCCAAAATGAATCGGGCAAAAGGGCTAAACGCCTTCGGTGTCACGCCTGACAACGAACAGAATGAGTCACGCAAATCCGTTCTTTCAGCTATTTCCAAAATCAGTGGGATAGTGTAACATTTGTTCTGCAAAATTCGCCCGCTAGCATCGCATTCAATGCCAGCAATGCGGGCGTAGAAGGAATAAAGGGGACAGGCGCATATACTGGGCAGGATACGATGCATCTGTTCACCACACCACCCATTATATGCGCCCATTGTCTCCCCCGTAACCTCGTCGCGTGGGCCTGGGCGGTCCGGAGGACGACCGTGATCTGCGAACGCTCTCCTTACACCGACGACAGAGAGCCGACCTCCCGCACGACCTCAAACCAATCAGCCCAGTCGTCCGCCTGTGGCTCCCCTCGATCGCGCCACCGGAAATACGCGGCTTCGTGTCGAACGGCGTCGAGTAGGAAGTCCCGTACCACCTCGGCGCGTGTGGCGACGAGGGATTCGGATTTCTGATCCCAGAGGATGAGCACTCCAGCGATCTGGGCCATATCCGGGGTCCAGATGTCGGCCGGGGCGGACGAGCGATGAGTCTGCCAGAGCGCCGAACCGCTCATACAGCGAGCGTCCGGCCTGGGGATCGGGCCGTTAGCGTCGAACCATCCGACGTCGGGGTAACCCACCACGGTGTGGATCGCCGGATCGAATTGATCCCAAGAAGTCGTTGCGTCTGACGTGTGGAAGGGCATCGATTCCGAATGGACGCCCCCGCCCTCGATGCGTATGGGCTTGCTTTTGTGGCACGGGTATCCGTGGCAGAAGAGGAAGTGCCTCTCAAGGCCGGAGGAATCGGTGGCGATTGTTTCGACGTTGAACGGGATGACTCCGGTATTCTCGAGCGCGCTCTCGTCAATGCACGTGACCGCAAGATCCACGGGCTTGGGCAGCCACCGGAAAGGGTGGCTGAAGGGGGCCGGGTGCCCTCCGCAACTGGTCGTATGGGCCAACAAAGCGTAGTTCTTGGCCAGGTCGATCACGTGTTTCGCCGTGAGGAGGTAGGTCTTGCCGCGGATGCGTAGAAACGTGCCGGAGCCGATCAACTCCCCATCGTTCTTGGAAATTACGCCGTAGATGGCAGCCAGGGCGGGCTTCGTGCGCAGCGCCATCGCGCCGGAGACTCGCGTCATCTCCTGCTTCTTCTCGAACTGGCTGAACTCCGTCACTTGGCACCTGCTTTCCTACATACGTCGTCGGGCCGCGCCTCCTCAGGCTTCGTTTCCAGAGTGCCCAGCGTGGCAGTTATTGTAACCGCCGGGTGCGTCGGCTGCCAGTACGCGGCGGCGGGGTGTACTGATAGGAAATTTGATTTCGCCCGACAGGACTGAGGCTAACCGGGGGAAAGCGGTGAACCAACGGGGGCAGGAGGGGGAAGGCGGCCATGGCCGCCTTCCCCCTCCTGCCCCCGCGCCCGCTCTTGGGAGGTTCTTGGATGAAGTGGCCGGCCGGTCATTCCACGTACTGGTGGCCTCGGCGGATTGGTTCGGACCGTGCAGATGGGTACAATAACCGGCGAACGCTGCCAGCCGGGAGCGGCGAAACGGTGGGGCTGGTCCGCCAGTAACGAGTTGCCCTGACAAAGGCTGTAGGGCACGCTCCCGCAAAGTTAAGATAGAAAATATTCACCGCCGAGCTACCCAAGTTCTCTCTACTTGGCGGTTATCACCTTTTTGTCCCCGCCTTTGTGTCTCCCTTTTTTGGCCAACTGGAGGGCAAGCACCAGCTACGGAATCCCCATCGCGAACTTCAGGGCATTATTAACGTCTCTCGTCTGGTTGTGGCAGATCGGCCCACCAAACTTCGCCGCGGTCCATGTTACTGGTCGTCCCAATTCTCGTCGCCCATGACTTCCGGCGCCAATGCAGCCGACGCCTCCGCCCAATCTGCAACATCGTCCTTCGGCAGTGACTGGAAATCGAGGTAGTCCTCAAGCACTCGCCGAGCAATATCGGCGGGCCTCGCGCCTTCCGCTCTCGCGAGTTGCTCCAAGACTTCTTCGCGACCTTGATCGAGCTGAACAGCAACCATGGTCATCCTCCGCGTTTGTGGGCACTTCCGACCCCTCCGATGTAAGTGGCACAGGCTTCCAGGCCATTTCTCATTCTACATCTTCGGAAGACGCCCGGCAATTGGTGAGGAAAGCACCACGGGAGGTTGTACCGTCTCGGTCGCTTCGCCCTGAACCGTGCGGATTGGTACAATAACCCGCGGACAAACGGTGCCCGCCACGACCGGCGAAACGGCGGGGCTGGTCCGCGAGTGACGAGCGAGGATCACAATCGAAAGGGCCTTTGAGCATGACGGTTTGCGAACGATTCTACGCGGCGGCCTGCCAGCTCGACATGCCGAATCCGCGCAGCCGGGACGAGATCGCCGGCCGCGCGGAGCGGATGCTGCAAATGATCGACTACGCGGTGGACGGTTACGAGCCTTTCTTTGACGTGCGGCTGGTGGTGTTTCCCGAGTTCGCACACGCGGCGCCGATTTACGCCACGCTCCAGGAGATCCACGACAAGTTGGCGCTGCCCATCCCCAACGAGCACACCGATCGCTACAGGCAGAAGGCGGCGCAACGGGGCATCTACATCCAAACCGGCACTTTCCTGGAATCCGACCCGCGGTGGCCCGGCCGCGTGTTCAACACGACGTGCCTGATCGGCCCCGAGGGCATCGTGCTGAAATACCGCAAAGTCCACACCTGGCTGCCCTGGGAGCTGCACACCAGTCCGCACGACCTCGACGGATACGACGAGCCGCTGTTTCCCGTGGCCCAGACCGGGATCGGCCGGCTGGGCGCGGCCATCTGCTACGACTGGCTCTTCCCCGAGGCCATCCGCCAACTGGCCCTTGGCGGGGCCGAGGTCCTGGTGCGGGTCTCGGCCTATATGGCCCCCTGGGGAACCGCGCCGCCGCTGGACTGGTGGACGATGGTCAACCGCGTGCGGGCGATCGAGAACATGGCCTACGTCGTGGCGGCCAACCAGGCCGCAAGCCTGCAGAACTATCCGCCCTTCAGTTGGCCGGGCGGCAGCATGGTCGTCGATTACGACGGCCGCGTGCTGAGCCAGGCCGACCCCGGCCCGGGTGAGAAGATCGTGGTCGGGCCGATCGACCTGGCTGCGCTGCGGGCCGAGCGCCGCCGCCGCCGGGGCCACCACCTGTTGGCCCATCTGCGGACCGAAGCCTATCCGCTCTACCGGCAGCCGATCTATCGGGCCGGCCAGGTTCCGCCGCTGCCCGATCGCCCGCGAGACGATCATTTCCGCAGCGGCCCCGAGAGCACGGGATAGATGAACCGCGGCTTCGCTTTCGACTGCGCGCTGCCTTCCACGATCATCAACATCTGATCGACCGGCACGTCCTCCAGGATGTCCACCACCCCGCTGCGGGGCCAGTGCACCTCGATCCGCTCGACCCGCTCGTTCTTCGCCAGCCCGAAGTGCAAGCGCGTCCCCCAATGGCTCTGATAGCCGCGGCCGCTGTGCACTTCGTCCATCTGCTGCAAATCGCCGGCCACGACGTAAACCCGGGCCCCCACGCCGTCCCGATTGCTCTTGACGCCGCGCAGGCGGATCTGGATCCAGTGGTTGCCCGTAACCGACTCGTTCCTGAGGATCGTGGGCTTGTCGTTGGAGTTGAGGATCACCACGTCGATGCGGCCGTCGTTGTCCAGGTCGTCGAAGGCGGCTCCCCGGCCGCTCATCTTCAGTTTCGCCACGTCGCCGCACTGGTCTGTCACGTCAACGAACTTCCCGTTGCCCATGTTCCGCAGTACGAAGTTGCGGCAGCGGTACGCGGTGGTGTCGTCGTAGAGTTCCACATTGTCCTGCAAATGGCCGCAGACCACGAACAGGTCGCGATGGCCGTCGTTGTCGAAATCGACGAACCCGCAGCCCCAGGTGACGTAGGGGAGCATGCCGCGGCCCGCGCCGCTTTGCAGGGTTACGTCCTCGAAAACGCCATGACCCATGTTCTTGAAGAGCGTGGGCATCTGAGCTTGGTACGAGGTGACATAGAAGCTGAGCAGGCCGCTGTTGTCGTAGTCGCCGCATTCCGGCGCCATGTTCCCCTTGCCCGCGCCGTTCACGTCGTATGCTACGCCGGCGGTCTGACCGACCTCTTCGAACGTTCCGCGCCCCTTGTTGTGAAACAGGGCGTTTGCCGAAGCGTCATTGGCGACGAAGATGTCCGGGTAGCCATCGTTGTCGTAATCAGCGGCGACCACGCCCATGCCGTAGGTCGGATGCGCGGCGATGCCCGACTCCCGGCTGACGTCCGTGAAAGTCCCGTCGCCGTTGTTATGGAAAAGGTTGTGCGTCTCCGGAGCGAACGGTCTGGGGCCGTAGTACACGTGGAATCCGCGGTAGGTGCGTATCTCGTGGTCCTTGTAAGCGAACTTGACGTAGTTGGCGGCAAACAGGTCCAGGCGGCCGTCGTTGTCGTAATCGAGGAAACACGCCCCCGCGCCGACCTTGTTGCCACGCCCCACGCCGGCCTTCCGGGTCACGTCGGTAAACGTCCCGTCCCCGTTGTTGTGGTACAAGACGTTTTCGCCATAGTTGCTCAAGTACAGGTCTTGGTAGCCGTCATTGTCGTAATCGCCCACGCAGGCCCCCAGCCCGTAACCTCCTCCACCATCCACGCCGGCACGGTCTGTCACGTCCTGGAACTTGAATTTTCCCAGGTTACGGTACAAGCGGTTCTTGGGCTGGGCTCTTGTCCTCGTCCCCAGCAACGGTCGGCCGTTCACGAAGTAAATGTCGGTCAGCCCGTCGTTGTCATAATCGAACAGGGCCAGTCCGGCACTGACCGTCTCCATGATGTACTTCCTGCCACTGCCGCCGTGCGTGTGAACAAAGTCGATTCCGGTCTCCGCGGTTACGTCGCGAAACTTGATTGGGCAATCGGCGCCTGCCGCGGCAAGAACCAGGACCGCCGGCAGGACGGCGACGATCGCCCGCAGGGTGCGCAAGCGTCGCCGCTTGGGCAGTCCTGTTCTCACCTGGGAGCCCTCTCCATCTGCTCGTGGAATCTCTTGCACTGCGGATTGTCCGGGGCCAGTTCCAAGGCGCGCCGCGCCAGCTTCCTCGCGGCGTCGAATTGTTTCATCCGGGCGTAAACGACACCCAGGTTCAGGTGATGGGCAGCGCTGTTGGGCTCCAACTCGATCAGTTCCTTGCACACCTCGGCCGCCTCGGCCTGCCGCCCGGCCTCGGTGAAAACCAAGGCGAGGCGCGTGCGGTAATCCGTCTTCTTCGAGTCGAGAGCCGCCGCCCTTCTCAACAGCTCTTCGGCCTTGGAAATGTTCCGCTGGCTGCGGTACACGGCCGCCGCGTCGCCGCAAGTCGCCGCCGCCGCCTGCCGGGCGTCGAGGAGGTCGTCGTAAGACGGGGCACTGTCGCGCATCAGTCTTATACACTCGCTGTGTTGCCGGGCCTCCGCGCCGAGGCCGAGCTTTGTGCAGGCGCTGGCCAGCGCAAAGTGGTACTTGCATTGCTTGGCCTCGAGCTTGACCGCGGCCTCGTGGCAAGTCTTGGCTTTCTGGTACTCGTGCAGCAGCGAGTAGGCCTGCCCCAGCAGGAAGTGGCCCTCGGCATACATGGGCGAGAGCCGGGTTTCCCGTTCTAATTCGGGCAGGGCCTCCTCCAGCCTGCCCAGGCCGGTGAGCGCCTCGCCGAGGCGCCCGTGCAGGTGAGGCGCCGCGGGGTTCTGCGCCAATCCCTTGCGACACCACTGGGCAGCCTTTTCGTGCTCCGCCCTGCGCAGGGCGATCGTCGCCAACGCATCGTAGAAGTCATCGCGACTCGGATCGCGCCGCACGCACTGCTCCCAGCAGTCCATCGCCTGTGCGGTGTTGCCGTAGTAGTATTGGACCTTGCCCAGCAGTCCCAGAGCATCCATGTTGTCCGGATAATCCTCGCGGAGGCGGTTGGCAACGGCCAGGGATTCTTGCTTCAGGGCTTCGATCTTGGCCTTGGTGTCCGCGGCCGGATCGGGTGGCGGCGCAGGAGCCGGGCGCGGCGCCTGTTCTTTCTCGCTCGCGGCATACGGCAGCGGTTGCCGTACCGCCGATTCCGGCGGCGTCTCCGTCGACGGGCCACGGCTTTTTAGGCCGATGAACCCAAGGATACTTGCGGCAGCCGCCAAACAGATGCTCGCCGCCAACGCCAGCCGCCACCTCCTCTTTGCGGCAGGCGTCTGTTGCGGCACCGGAGCGGTCTGTGGTTTTCGGCCCTTGTGGCGGCTCTTGCGTCGGCTCATGCTACATCATGGCCCCCCAAGCCTCCAGGGCGCGCTTGGCAGCCCAGGGCTACCCAATCGCCCGCGAGACGATCATTTCCTTAGCGGCCCCGAGAGCACGGGATAGATGAACCGCGGTTTCACTTTCGACTGCGCGCTGCCTTCCACGATCGTCAACATCCGGTCGACCGGCACGTCCTCCAGGATGTCCACCACCCCGCTGCGGGGCCAATGTACCTCGATCCGCTCGACCCGCTGGTTCTTCGCCAGCCCGAAGTGCAAGCGCGTCCCCCAGTGGCTCTGATAGCCGCGGCCGCTGTGCACCTCGTCCATCTGCTGCAAGTCGCCGGCCACGACGTACACCCGGGCCCCCACGCCGTCCCGGTTGCTCTGGACGCCCCGCAGGCGGATCTGGATCCAGTGGTTGCCCGTTACCGACTCGTTCCTGAGGATCGTGGGCCTGTCGTTGGAGTTGAGGATCACCACGTCGATGCGGCCGTCGTTGTCCAGGTCGTCGAAGGCCAGGCCGCGGCCGCTGTTCTTCAGCTTCAGCGCCTCGCCGCACTCGTCCGTTACGTTGACG
>JBEKTY010000180.1:0-15530 GCA_049515555.1 Thermoguttaceae bacterium | reverse complement strand
TAATCCCCGTTTGGTCGTCCAACCCATCACGGGTCGCCGATACGCCCCCAAGACACCCGTTTCCGGGAGACACCCACCTTGCAAACAATGTCATGCCGACTAGGATGGCTAACAGGAGTTGTACGCTGAATCGGCTAGCTTCCTAATCAGGGTGTGCTTGTTCTGCCCCCCACCGACGATGGGTTCTTGCCATGTCGCACACCGATGACTCGGTCAGCCAATGGATCGACGGGCTGAAGGCCGGCGACGAGGCGGCCGCCGCCAAGCTCTGGCGGCGATACTACCAACGTTTGGTAGGCCTGGCCCGCAATAAACTTGGCGATAGCCCGCGGCGCGTCGCCGACGAGGAGGACGTGGTACTAAGCGCTTTCAACAGCTTCTGCCAACGAGCGCAGGAGGACCGGTTCCCGGACTTGCGCGACCGCGACGACCTGTGGCACCTGATCGTCCGCATTACGGAGCGGAAAGCCTACGACCAGTTGCGGGCTCAGACGCGCAAGAAACGAGGTTCCGGATTGGTAGGGGGCGAATCCGCGTTCGTGGATTTGCAAGCGCTGAGCGACGGGGCGGGGATCAATGGGGTGGCCGGCCCGGAGCCGACTCCGCAGTTCGCCGCTGAGATGGTCGAGGCAGTGGATCGGCTTTTCGACCAACTCGACGACGACGAGTTGCGGCAGATTGCCCTGCACAAGCTGGAAGGTTATACGAACGAGGAGATTGCGCGGAAGATCGGTCGCGCAGTGCCTACAGTCGAACGCCGGTTGAGGCTGATCCGGGAGAGTTGGCAAGGGGAGATCGGCGACGAATGATGGGCTATGAAAGGCACCTGCGCCTCGTACCAGAGAAACACCACCGCCTGTACGGCGAATCGATAACGACAATGCTGCTCACCCTGGCCGCCGTCTCGACGACGAACACCTAAATAAAATAGTTAGGCCCGGCAGCGGCTCCCGGTGCTGCTCCCAGATCCCCAATTGGATGCGGCAATAGCACGACCTCCAATGGGAGCCTTTGACCACCAATGGTAACGATCTCGGCCGTGCCCGAACCAGCGACGCAAACCCAACCGTGGTCCCATAATGACCCCAAAATCCGCGAGGGCATCAAGAAAGGACTCACGGCATGTTGCGACCGTGTTGCGGAGACGTGGCCTGAATGTTGGCAACAGCGTTCTATAAGTGTTCTATGGCGGCGGCCGTCGGCTGGATCGCAGTTGTGATACCCTAGCGCGATTGACTACACCACCGCAGATGGCCTGCTCACCACCCGCCCGGCAGCCACAAGATCCTGATCCACACCCGCGGCGGCAGGTACATCGGCATCTACTGCAACCAGCCCGCCAAGATCCTGCAGGTCGAAACGCAGGACGATCCCCGGTGTGCGGTCCACCCGCCGCACCTGCCCATGCTGTCGATGATCAGTCCGCAGACGAGCGTCAAGCTGGTAGGCGACGCCGGCCTTGCCCAACTGGTCTATCGCACAATCCAGTTTCAATCCACGCCCGCACACGGCGGGGCTTCGGGACCAGATGGGCCAAAAGAAGGTCATGCCGGCGGTTCTGCGGCGGCTGATGCGTCATGCCAGCATCGCCACCACCATGGCCTACTACGTTGACCTGGACGCGGCGAACGTGGCCCGGGAACTACAGGCCCAGTTTGGTGGGGAGGCCGATAAGAAGGCGGCCCCGAATAACACTTTCGGTAACACTGGCCCCGAAGGGCCGGGTAGTGTCCTAAGTTGAATCTATTCGCCCTACGGCGGGTGTGGCTTTGGCAACCGGATCGTCAGCGGTCCGCCGGCTGAAGCGGTTCTGACACTGGCCAGCTATCCCAGTTATCTCCGTTTCTCCCTTGGGTTTGCGAGAGTCACCCCGCCCCGCTCTTGCGCCGTAGCAGATCGAAGATACCGCCGGTTGTTAGGTTCTAGGGCCGTGCTAAACCGGGCCCGTCTTTCAAGTATCCGGCTGGCGCTTGTCCCCGATAGGGCGTGTTTCGGTTGCCTTGCTGGCCTTCTACTCGCTGTGACAATTGGTACATGACAGACACACAACACATTCTGCTTGCTTGGGCCGCGGATTATTGCGGCCGGCCACAAAATGAGGTGCGTGCCTTCCTGGACTCGCCCCATGAATCAGCATGGTTTAACCACCTTCCAAGACCTCTCCAGGAGCATTGGAAATCGCTCTCGTTGGAGACTCGCTTGATTGCTTGGCGATGGGCGCAAGACCTTGAAGAAGGATGGAACCGGAGGATTGACGCCGATTTTGAATTCTAGGTATCGGCACCGGCGGTTCCTGCCAAGTAGCAATACACCCACACTGCTGTTACGTGTACAAGGCACTGAGACTCAGACGGCACTTTGTCACACCCCCTCGTTGGGAATTTTGTGCATGAATCACGGCATTCTTTCATGCCTGAATGGTACTTACGTAATGACTCCCAAACCCGATGCGCTTCGCCGGCTTGGTCGTTCGGTTCCGATTGCAGCATCGCATCCACAAAGTCCCGCAAGGTCTTCATCGGCGCTACGTTCTCTGGGGAAGTAAGCGTAACGGCAAAGTCAGAATAGGCAGAACGATTTCTCAGACTGCGAATCGCATCCAGTACGGTGTAGATTAGTTGGTCGATTATTCCAAACGCCCTACACGCGACGATTCTTGCCCAAAAGCTGCCCAGCAGAGCGTAATCACCTTCAAGCAGTTTGTTTTTTAGGGATTCCTGTAAGCCCTCCCGATCAAAACGGACCCGAAGACACTCCCCGAGCGCATCATCAAGCATGGCTGCGAGCACAAGAATTTGGGCGCGTTCCGATTCGCTGCAAAGGGCTTCGATGATACTCTGCCGCTTGCTGGTATAAAACCACGGAAACGATTTGCGAGCATTATCTTTTTTCTTTCTCATGCCCCTGATTGTACCCCTTGACAACGGTTTGTCAATCGGTACACTTCTATAACCCCGGAGAAAAACCCATGAAACGAGAATCGTTGCCCGAGAAACTGAGGACCGCGATACGCAACAGCGGCAAGACCGTCTACCGCGTCGCGCAGGAATCAGGGGTTTCGCACCCCGTCATACTCCGCTTTTTGAGCGGGGAGAGAGACATACGGCTGGAAACGGCCGATAAGCTGGCGGCCGCGCTGGGGCTGCGCCTCAGCTAGCGGCCGGCGCAGAAAAACGCCCGGATCGGCTGGAACCGACCCGGGCAACCACAACCGGGCTTTCGCCAGATTGCAGACTTCACCCGCATTATAGCGAAAGCCCCCAACGATGGGAAGGCTTTCGTATGTGCAATGTACTCAAGCCGGAGCGCCAGAAACAGGTGCTCCACCTACTTTTGGAGGGTAACTCCATTTGGTCAACCGAGCGTATCACCGGGGTTCACCGGGATACCATCTGCCGGTATCTGGTCCGCTTCGGGAAGGGTTGCAAGGCTTTCATGGATAGTCACTTGCGCGGGTTGACCCTGGACCACTTGGAAGTTGACGAGATCTGGACGTTCGTGGCGATGAAGCAAGGCCGGCTAACGCCCGCCGAGCGGGCCGGGTGCCATGATGTTGGCGACGTGTACCTTTGGACGTGCCTTGACCAGAATACCAAGTTGGTCGCCAGCTTCCTTGTCGGCAAGCGGTCCGCGGACAACGCCCGGCGCTTGATGATGGACCTGGCGGGCCGGCTCGTCATGCCTAACGCCCACGCCAGCGATCCGCACCATTACCAGGCCGGCGGGTACGTCCATATCACGCAGATCAGCACAGACGGGTTCCAAGGCTACCCGGAAGCGGTTGACCTGGCTTTCGGGCCCTACGCCAAGTACGGCCAGATCGTCAAGGATTACCGCAACGCCGAGCAGCCCGGCCGGTACGCCCCGCCCGAGATAATAGGCACCGAGAGGAAGGCTATCTTCGGAATGCGGGAAGATGAAGAGCGCTCGATTTGTACGTCACACATCGAGCGGCACAATCTGACGATTCGCACCCTGATGAAGCGGTTCACCCGGCTCTGCCTTGGCTTCTCCAAGAAGCTGGAGAACCTTGAAGCGGCGTGTGCCATGTTCCTGGCCTATTACAATTTCTGCTGGCGCACCCGCTACCCAGACAAGAGCGGAAAGCCCGGAAAGCGCCGACCCCCGGCGGCGGTTATGGCGGGCGTGATTCCTACCGTTTGGACGTTTGACACCCTGTTTGATGCCGTGATGGGTCATTAAAATGAAAGCGGCCGGGTGAAGACCGGCCGGTTTCGTGTCTTCAACATACCGTAGGGGCGGTATGGCGTGGATTGTCTGCGCCATTATACGCCCCAAGGTTTCCCGTGCAAGGGAGGGGCGGCGTGCGCAGAACGTCAGCCCGGCGTGTTCTTTCTCCCCGGCACGACCATCGCTCTAAGGACCGGCAAATCAACAACTGTCGTATTGTCGCCTTTCGCTCCGCGAAAGTCCCGCTCTTTCGCGGAGCGAAAGGCGACACTTGTTTCCGCGCCGGTCCTAACCGCCTCTCACGGCTTTCGGGTCAATCGATCCAACTCGGACTGGGCCAGACGGCGGAGCGGCGCGTCGGGCGGCTGGCCGTCGAGGGCCTGGCGGGAGAGGTCTGCGGCGTCGTCCGGCCGGCCGAGACGCAAGTACAGAAAAGTTGACTGAGGATCATGAAGATGGGATACTCAGGCACATCGGTTCTTCGCCCCGCCCACGGCCCCGACAGACGGCAGGCCAGCCGGCCGGACCGGACAGTGGGGCGCACTGTGGGCAACACTGCTCATGAAAACAGGTGCAACGATGATCTTGCGCGGATCTATGGTTGGGTATGTATCTCCCCACAATTTACGAGGTCGTTTACTACACGGAATAGCTACGCTGATTCTTGCCACAGGCGCCCTCATTCTGGCAATAGGCCCGGGAAAAACGGGCCTTGGTGCGGAGAGCCGCAGCGTACCCAATATCGTTATCATACTTATCGACGACATGGGGTACGGCGACATCGGGCCCTTCGGCTCGAAGCTCAACCGCACGCCCTGCCTGGACCGCATGGCGGCCGAAGGGATGAAGCTGACCAGCTTCTACGCCGCCCCGGTCTGCACGCCGTCGCGGGCGCAAATGATGACCGGCTGTTACGCCAAGCGCGTGTCGCTGCCCAACGTCCTGGGTCCGGTCGCCCGGATCGGCATCAATTCCTCGGAACGGACGGTTGCGGACTTGTTGAAGCAGCAGGGCTACGCCACGATGTGCATCGGCAAGTGGCACCTGGGCGATCAGCCGGAGTTTCTGCCGACGCGGCACGGGTTCGACCATTACGTGGGCCTTCCGTACTCGAACGACATGGGGCGGGGCGAGGGGAAACCGCCGCTGGAGAAACCCGACCGCCGGCCGCCGCTGCCCTTGCTGCGCGGCGAGCAGGTGGTCGAGGCCCCGGCGCGGCAAGACCGGCTGGTCGAGCTGTACACCGCGGAGGCCCTGAAGTTCATCACGGCCAACAAGGACCGCCCGTTTTTTCTGTACCTGCCGCACACCGCCGTGCACGTGCCGATCCATCCCGGCAAGGCCTTTCAGGGCAAGTCGGCCAACGGCCGCTACGGCGACTGGGTCGAGGAAGTGGACTGGAGCACGGGGCGGGTGCTCGACACGCTCCGCGAGCTGAAGCTCGACGCGCGGACGCTGGTGCTGTTCACCAGCGACAACGGGCCCTGGCGAAGCCAGGGGAAAGACGGCGGGGTGGCCGGACCGCTGCGCGGCGGCAAGGCCTCGACCTGGGAAGGCGGCGTCCGCGAGCCCACGATTGCCTGGTGGCCGGGCAAGGTTCCCGCCGCTACGGCCTGCGACGCCATGCTGAGCGAGATGGACGTGCTGCCCACGCTGGTGAAGCTCGCCGGCGGCGAAGTGCCCAGCGACCGGGTGATCGACGGCCGGGACATCTGGCCGCTCCTGTCGGGCCGGAGCAAGCAGTCGCCGCACGAGGCCCTGTTCTACTTCAAGGGCAACCGCCTGGAGGCCGTCCGCTGCGGGGCTTGGAAGCTGGCCATTGTGGAACAGATCGAAAGCGGCATCGACAAGGAAAAGCGGCCTTCGATCAAACCCTTTGTGCCCAAGCTCTTCAACCTGGACGCGGACATCGGCGAGACCACCGACGTAGCCGCCCGGCACCCGGAAGTGGTGAAGCGGCTCCGGGGCTGCATCCAACAGATCGACGGGGACTTGGGCATAACCGGCCGCGGGCCGGGCGTGCGCCCCAGCGGCAAGGTCGATCGGCCGCAGCCGCTGCTGCTGCGCAACGCCATGGAGTACGACTGAGCTCGCCGGGAAGATAATGCGGCGGCCAGCGGCACAGGCCCAGCGGCAGGGACGCTCATTTCACGACGCGGTACAAGTGGACGGCGTGCGGGGCGAAGTCGTCCTCGAAGCGGCCCTCGCGTACCGGGATGCTGCGGTCCTCGCCGATCACGCGGACCGTGGCCGCGCCGTGCATCCCCGCCACCTGGAATTCACCCTTGGCCGGGCTGCCTTCCATCCGAACGGCGAACAGGTAGGTCGCTCCCCGATGCTTCCGCGCCGCCAGGGCGATGGGCTGGGAGCCGAGCAGGCGGGCCATGTCCGGGGAAACCTCGGCCGGGCTGGCCGTTACGCCCGCGGCCCCGGCCAGCGCCGGGCTGTTGATGACCTCGGCCAGGCCCTGGACCTCGCGGTTGATCGCGCGGACGGCGCGGGCCATCTCCTCGTCGGCCAGCAGGCCCGCCTCGATGAAGCGGGGCTGGAACTGGTGGCAGAAGTAGATGATCCCCTGCGCGCCGTGGATAATCGACATCCACACCTCGGCCTTTACCTGCTCGGGCGTGGGCTTGGTCTTGGCGTTGCCGATCCGCGTGCACTCGATGCAGTCCCACACGAGCCGGCCGCCGCCGGCCCAGCCCCGCAGCCGCTCGACGCCCCGGGCCACGTACCACAGCTTCCCGGCCACGGCGGGCTTGTCGTGGACGGCCGGGTAGATGTCGAAGGAGATAATGTCGCCGCCTTGGACATACCGGGCATAGTCCTCGGGATGATTGGTCCGCACGCCGCGGCCGTACCAACCGTCCCAGGCCACGCCCTGCCCCAAGTTGAGCATCACCGGCCGCGCAGGGTCCTTCGCCTTGATCTGGCGGTACGCCGCGATGATCTTCTCGGGCGGGATGGGCGGGCCGTAGCCCTGGCCTTGGCCCAGCGACTGGGCGTTGTCCGGCTCGTCGCCGTGCATCCAGCCCACGATGGTTTTCTCGTCGAGGTGCGTCAGGGCGTAAGCGTTCTGGTCGCAGATGACCCGCATGCTGTGGCGTTTCAGCTCGGCGATCTGCTCGGCGGTCGGCCCTTCCCACAAGGCGACGTACAGGTTGACGCCCAGGGCCTGGTACCTGGCTGCGTTGCGGGGCTCTTGCAGCCAGACGGCGATGGGGAACCGGGCCGCGTCTTGGCCCGGCCCGTTCTGCCACCTGGCATAGCCGCTCGCCCCGGCCGAAGGCTCTCCGGGCGGGGCTGCCTCGCAAAGCGCAAGCGGCGAGCACAAGACCATCAGCCCCAGGGCGCCGCTAAGACTGACTGCCGGCGATAGGCGATGTCGGAACAAGCGGCGGATCGTTTCCACGGGCAGGGTCTCCTATTTTGCGACGGGTGGCACGTCCCTGAGCGGAGCGAAGGGCGTGGTTTGCGGGCCTTCCACGCCCTTCGTTCCTCAGGGCGTGCCACCCAATTGCCAAACTTGTTCTTGCGCGGGCACTTAAACGACTGCTCCCTGACGAGGGTGCTGCGCCGGCGACCGGCTCAGTCGGGCAGGACCTTGACGCGGATGTTCTTGAAGCACGCCTTGCTGATGTGGCCCGGCATCGGCGGGTGCCCCTGCAGGGCGAAGGTGCCCCGCGGCAGCCAGGTCATAGGGGTCGGCAGCTTGTGCTCGACGCCGGCATGGGGAATCTTGTACTCGAACATGGTCCGGCCGTCGAGCTTCACCGTCACCAGCCCGTCCTGGTAGATGACCTCCTGGGTATACCAGACGTTGTCGGTGACCGGCGGTTTAGGCAGAATGGTGACGTTTTCCTTGTTGTTTTTGGGCGGCGTTTCCGGCCCCCACGAGATGTTCCGGATGCCATACAGGCTGCCCGTCCGTCGCCAGTCGCCGTGACTGTTGTCGACTTGGCATTCGATCCCGAACTGGGGCCAGCCGGCCGCCTGGTACTTCGTGTGGAAATAGATGCCCGAGTTCGCCGTGGGGAAGGTCAGCACGTCAGCCTTGAGGTCGAAGTTCTTGAAGTCGTGCCGGTTGACTTCCCCCACGTAGAACAGGTGCGCGGGACTATGGGTCGTGGCGGGGCACTCCATCACGATCATGCCGTCGCGGACCTGGAAGACATCGGCGTTTTCGCCCACCTTCCAGCCGTCGAGGGTCTTTCCGTCGAAGAGGCACACAAAACCCTCCTCCGGCGGCGACGTGTCGGCGGCCAAGGAACCGCTGGCCAACAGCAGGACCAGGGCGGCGCTTAACAAGGATTTCACGGAACGCTCCTTTCATCAATTTGGTTGCTCGACATGACCGCGCTTGGCACGGGCCTGAAGCCGATCCAGACCCGCATCGCCGTCTATCTTACAAAATCGCCCCGCCGTGTCCAGCGCGAGCCGGTTCCCAAGTGCTCGTAAAAAACAAGTTGGCTAATCGGGTGGCACGCCCTGAGTACAGCGAAGGGCGTGGCGAACCCGCAGATCACGCCCTTCGCTGCGCTCAGGGACGTGCCACACTGGGTGCAATTTGAGCAGGTTATTGTCTTACAGTCCCTGACTATCCGTCTCCGGGCGCAGGTAAAGCTTGTCGCGGAACGTCACGCAGAAGAGGAGCGTCACCAGGCCCGCCATCGCCGCGGGCCACAGCCAATACTGCACCCAATGACGTCCCACGATCTCGGCGCCGTTCCTGACGGCATAGTGGTCGAGCATCTTGCCGCCCAACAGCGCCCCGCCCAATTGCCCCACACCCAAAGTCACCAGCGCGAACAACCCCTGGGCGCTGGCCTGCATTTGTTTGGGGGCCTTGCGGTCGACGTACGCGGCGCCGATCGTGAAGATGAACGCGAAGGCTATTCCGTGCATCGCCAGGGCGATGAAGTTGGTCCACTGCCAGGCCGGAAAGACGCCGCAGGCAAAAAGCACGTAGCGCACGCTCCAGGCGGCCAGGCCCAGGCATACCATGCTCTTGAATCGCATGCGGAGCAGGAAGAACGACAGAAACATGGTGACGATCAGCTCCGACACCTGCGCGATGCTCTGCACGAGTTGCGGAAAGGGCATCTTGATCTCGACCAGAAAATCGTTGTAGTAATTCCAATAGAAACAGCCGGGGATCATGACGAGCAGCGCGGCGGCCAGGAAGGCCGCGAAGTTCGGGTCCTTCAGCAGCCCCAGCGCATTGAGGCCCAAGAGCTCCCCCACCGTGCCCTTCTTGCCGGCGGCCGGCGGGGGTGTGTGGGGCAGGAAAAGATTGTAGATCCCCGTGCCCAGGCAGAGCACGGCCGCAATCTTCAACGGCCACACGGTCTCTTCAATCTTGTCGATGCCGAAGGCGTAGAAACCGATCGGACTGATCAGGCTGGCCGCAATCCAGCCCAGGATGCTCAATACGCGGATGACGGGAAACTCCTTGGCGGGGTCCTGCAAATGGGCAAAGATGATGGAATAGGTCAGCGACCAGGTGGGCATGTAACACAGGCAATGCGCCAACAAAAGCCAAAAGAACAGCCACGGCTGCGGCTTGCCGTCGGCCCCCACGACCACTGTTGCCGCCAGGTACAGGAAGCCGGCGCCCAACACGTTGAGCGCCGCCATCACCTTTTCTGATGCGAAGAAGCGATCGGCGATCATGCCCACGAACAGGGGCGAGATAATGGCCGCCCAGGCCAAGGGGGTGTATTCCCAGCCGATCCAGCCCACCCAGCTAATCAGCTTGCTCACGGCGCCTGTCTGGCCGATCTCGACGTTTCCGTAGCCGACTTTGTCCAGGTAACTTACCAGCGGCACCACCCACATGCTGTTGATGGCGTACTGCAGGAACGTCATTGCGCCAAGGTGGACCTTTGTACGGACCGGTGTCGCCATAAGTGGCTCAGTAGTTTCTCTTGCGGAAGAGCATCGTAGGGTGGGTCGAGCGGAGCGAGCCCCACCATTTTCGACGGGCGACGGACGACGGGCCGGAGTGATTCCCTCCGTCGCCCGTTCTCCGTCGTGCTCTTGGTGGGGCTCGCTCGGGCTCGACCCACCCTACAAGTTTCCGGCCTTCCGCAACAGAAACTCAGTAGCTGGCCGGCAGGATCCACACGTTTCGGAACCGCACGGGGCCGTGGTCGCCCTGAAGCACGACCGGCCCCTTCGGCGCCTCGCCCTTGTACTGCTCGTACTGGATGCCGGTCGGTCCCTTGATCTCTCCATCCTCGTGGATCAGGATGTCGTTCTGGTACACGGTGGCCCGGGCCTTCTCGACGAGTTTGCCGTCGGCGTCGAATCGCGGCGCGCGGAAGAAGATGTCGAACGTCTGCCACTGGCCGGCGGGCTTGGAGGCGATCACCTTGGGCGGTGTCTGGCTGTAGAAAGCCCCGCACTCGTGGGCCTCGGGCTTATGGCCGTACGAGTTCAGAATCTGGATCTCGTAGCGGCCCTCCATCCCCACGCCGCTGTTGCCGTCGCCGGTAAGCGGCTCGCAGAACTCGACGTGCAGGTAGCAATCGCCGAACTCCTGCTTGCTGCTGATGTCGCGGTGGTTGGGCGTGGCCACGCCCTGGTCGTCCACGGTCCAGCCGGGCGGGTTGGTGCTGCGCCGCGCGTACCAGTTGTCGCGCAACTGCTCCGCCTTGCCGCCGAACAGCACGATGGCCCCCTCGGGCGGCTGCACCAACAGCTTGGGATTGACCGGGATCTTGTCCTTGGTCTGGGCGCCCGCCTGTGCGACCGTCACTGCCGCCAGGATGCCGCACACCGTCAATACTGCCGCGCGGTACCAACTTCTGCTTGCCATGTGTTGCTCCTCCCTTACATTGCTCGATGCGATGACTGATAGGAATTGTGACCGTAAACGCCGCCCCCGATGGTAGCCTGGGCGCCCGTCGCTGTCAAGCGACCGCGGCAAATCGCGGTAAATCGACCCCATCCGGCCCCCACTGCGCTCCTCACGCTCCGCGTGAGGCCCTTTTCCTTCCCAATCTCGAACGAGAAAAGGGAGAAAAGCTGCCGTTTCCGGTTGGAGAGGAAGGACGTTAGGTTGCAGGCCCAAACTCGGAAATGGTTCCTGACACGAATGGCACTTGAAGTTTTCTAACTGCTTTGCTCATCTTGGATTGTGTAAAGACGCCGATGTTTTTGCAGGAGCTTGTAGGGTTTGGGTCGGCGTTTCACACGCCGCGGCTCGAAACGGTCGGGCCGGTCGCCAACGACGTGCGTGGCTACCGCCGTGAACAACGCCTTGCACCAGGCCTCGGTCGTGGCGTTGGCCAGCAGCATGGGAAGAAACTGGCTGAGGGTTTGCAGCGTTCCCTTGAAACTGATTTGCCACGGAGATTTGCCGGACTGGTAAGCAGCCACCGCCATGACACCGCGAAGCAGATTGTAGCCCACCAGATGCATGTAGAATTCGTTGCGAACGCGCTCGGGAGTCTTGCACCGCAGATGGTCCATTTGCAAGACGATCTTGATGCTTCTCAAATGAAGTTCCGCCTGCCATCGACGCCGGTACAACAAAGCGATCTCCTGGCGTGCATACTGCTCGGCGTCCAGCAGCGTTGTCACCACGACAAGCGACCGCGTACGCATGCCTCGTTGAGCGACACGAATGCGAATCTCTCGCAGCGTCAAGTCCTGGGGCAGCGTGGCGTACTGCTCGGCCGACATCCATTTCGGTCTTTGCGGCCGGGACCAGAAAACCAGATGATCTTCTTTGCCCAGTCGCTTGCCTGTGCGAAAATCCTTTCGTCGGAGCTGATGCTTGCGGATCACCATATCGACGCCGCGTTGCCACATCAGGGCAATGTCGCACCAACCGCTGAAATAGCGGTCCGCAAGGATGACGTCGCCTTCGGCCAGCGCATGGTACAGCTTGCGAAGCAGGCTGTTTTCGCCCGTCTGCTTCCCCTTGTACTTTCCGATCGCCGCCTCCAAAACCGTACCTGCCGAGAGCGAAAAGATCACCAGGATTCGAGCAATGGGAAAGCCGCAGCCGGGCTTTTGGGCTTTCATTTGCGGATAGGCCGCCTGATTCTCCGGCGTGTCGGGCATGGTGATGGTGGACCCGTCCACAACGCGGACCTTTCGCCCGTGCCAAAGCCAGGCGTGCGGCGACTCGTCCTCGACCTGCTTGCCGGTGTCGCGCGCCAATTCGTGAACGGCTGTTTCGGGCAGGTCGCTTCTCGCCGTGCAATAAGCCCCGGTGTCGGCCGAACAGGGCCCCAGACCGCGCGTCACTCGCCAGGCGATCAAGCGAGCCACGGCATCGCGGCAGGAATGGTCGGGACTGAGGCATTGCGAGAGAAAGACCCAGACCGTCACCGTGGGGGTATAAATCCAGCCTTGCCAAAACCATCTTGCCCTCCCGAAGGCTTTAAGGATACGATCTTGGGAAAGCAACGCCGCAAAGTATAGGTTGCCATGTCGCCGGGCCTCAGCCACGGCGGAGCGAAACGAGTAAAACATCTTCGGCCTCCTTGCCGTTGGGGAAGTGGTCCTTCACATAACCACTTTTCGGCAAGCGAGGCCGTTTTGTTCATATCATCATCGCGGGCAAGGACTTAGACAAATTCAAGTGCCATTCGTTCCTGACACCTTTTACCGAGCGATCGCTGCGTCCACCCCGTGAATGCCCGACCGCGACCAATGGTCGGACATCCACGAGGCGCCAGGTTCGGGAACTTCTTGGGCCTGGTATAACAGTCAGCCGTTCTTCGGGCAAGGCCTTGGTCCGCACCCTGCCTTGCCGCCGCGGGCGACCCACATGGAACGCCGCCGGCTTCGCAAGCCGCCACCTCCGGCGTCGTCCTCACGTTTTAGGCGGAATGCACCAGTCGGACTATTCGAGGACGTACTCGCCAGGCGATCTCACTGGCCGATTACTAACGTTGCAACTTATTTCTTAATCGGCACTTACGTGCTGTAGATTACCGGAGAACAAGCGATTTTTTGCCCACATATGGGGTGGGAGGAAGGGAGAGGTTGCTAACTTAGTATTCCTCCTAACGACCTACTCCGTAAGTGGTTGCGGCGGCGACCCGCGTGGAATCGTCGGACGCCATGAAAACGGGCGTTGCAGTTGACAGAAATGCCGAAATAATGTATAGTTGTCAACTGTTGACAAATAGGGATGTTCTTGTACAATTAGTCAACAAGAACCGTGGAGGACTCGCGTGTGATTGGCGACCGCATCAGACAGGCTAGGCTGGCGGCAGGGATGACTCAGGACGAGGTTGTAGCGCAACTGGCAGGTGCCGGGCGCCCGATAACCAAAGCTGCGTTGTCGAAGTACGAGAAGAGGAAGAGTGAGCCAAGACAGGCTTTGTTGGTTCTGTTGGGAAGGGTTCTAAGGGTAAAACCGAATTACTTCTTTTCCGAACCAGCACTGACGGTCAAGTGGCTGGCGTTCCGCAAGCAAACCAAGCTGTCCAAAGGAAGGCAAGAACGGATCAAGGCTTATGTGGAAGAGGTTGTAGAGCGTCA
Source organism: Thermoguttaceae bacterium (assembly GCA_049515555.1). Classification (GTDB taxonomy): domain Bacteria; phylum Planctomycetota; class Planctomycetia; order Pirellulales; family Thermoguttaceae; genus JBEKTY01. The sequence goes on along the minus strand of JBEKTY010000180.1, from coordinate 1,835 downwards.
GGCGTGGCTACAGGAGACGCTTTACTCAGGGCAGCACGCATCGTTTCCCAAGCCGGTGAAGGTTCAGGTTCCAGAGGATGCGGAGGAGGTTTCGCAGACACTTCGCAAGGCGTGGCGTTTGGGAGATGCCCCCATCGACAGTCTCGTGGAAATGGTGGAGGACAAGGGCGGCTTCGTAGTGGAGCACCCCGAGGCAGGGATTCAGTTCGACGGACTGTCGGGAAGAGCCGGTGGCAGGCCGGTAGTCGTGGTGAACACCGGTACGACTGTCGATCGCTGCCGTTACAACGTGGCCCATGAACTCGGCCACATTTTGACGAACTGCCCCCAGCTTTCCGAGAAGAACCAGGAAGCCATTGCGCATCGGTTCGCGGCGGCGCTGCTCGTCCCTGCCAGGGTAGCGAGGCGGGAACTCGGGGACAAACGAAGGCATCTTTCGTTCGCTGAACTTGGCGTATTGAAGCAGAAGTACGGGCTCAGTATGCAGGCATGGATTCGACGCGCCAAGGATCTGGAGATCATTTCGGACAGCGTTTACAAGTCGTTGTGCATTGATTTCAGCAGCCGGGGATGGCGGCAGAAAGAACCATTCGATTACCACGGTCACGAGAAGCCCAAACGACTCGTGCAGATGGCTGTGCGTGCCGTGGCTGAGGGGATAATTAGCCCGGATGAGGCCAATCGGATTTGCGCGGGATGTGGCACCGACGCCCTGGCCGTCGTTCGCGAGATGGAGGATTCTGCTTTGTCACCGACCAAGTTGTCACGACTGCCTAGAGAGCAGCGACTTCAAGCCCTTGCCGAGGCAGCCGCGCAAGCGGAGAAGGAGTACCGGACTAACCCGGAATTGACGGACTATGATGCCTTCGGAGAGGATGACCTCCATGTCGAAACATAGTGTACCGAAACGGGGTGAGGTTTGGGATGTCAACTTCGATCCCGCACAAGACGCAGAAATTGGAAAAAGAAGGCCTGCGGTTGTGATAAGCGAGGATGCCCTTGGGCGCCTTCCATTACGAATTGTAGTGCCGATCATCGACTGGAAGCCTGCTTACGCAAATTACCAGTGGTTCGTGCATTTGGCGCCGAGCACGGCGAACGGTTTGTCAAAAGAATCCGGAGCGGACGCCTTCCAGGTTAAGTCGATCTCGGAAAGGAGGTTTGTAAAACGTCGTGGAGTGTTGGCCGCGGTGGACTTGGACGACATCGCCGCGGCTATCGCCATTTGCGTGGGCGTGCCCTAGTTGGGGAGCGCAACTCAAGAGCAGAGCGCGAAAAAAAACAAAGCCGGTTCACAGGCATGTTTGATGACCTGCTGCGAACCGGCTTCGGCGTGGCCCAGCGAGAAGACCCGCCGGCCAGCTATACTATTATAGCTCTTCTCGCGAAGCATTCAATACCGGCCGGCGGCGGCAAGCGGAGCCGTGTGGTCCGCGATTGAAAGGGACATTTCATGTCCAAGTTTCCGTTTGTTTTGGCACTCGTTCTGGCCGTTCCGGCCTTCGCCCACGTCGCACTCGGTGCAGACGATGGCAAGCCGGCCCAGCGAGTGGTGATCGTTCCGCAAGATGCCAGCCCCTTCAAGGTGGAGATCGGTCAGATCGTCCGCCTCACTGGAGAAGGCATCTCGGGATCGAAGATCGTTGCTGACCTTGAGGGTCCGGCAACGGTTGTGGCTCAAAACTCCGTGCTGACGGTGAAGGGCGGCCACATCCTAATATTACTGCGCAAGATTGATATTGCATGAATTGGCGAAATTGGCGAATCTATAGGCGTTCTGCTTCACCAAGGAGGCCGTGGCATGGACGCCGATCAGATTCGCAAGTTGAAACCGG
>JBEKTY010000179.1:0-18385 GCA_049515555.1 Thermoguttaceae bacterium | reverse complement strand
AGCACGAACTGGCCGCCGAGCGGCTCGACGTGCGGCAGGCGGAGGTACTCCGTGGCCCGCGGCGCCGCGTACTCGCCGGGGGCGAGCAGGTATCCCAGCCCCCCCACGCCGGCGAAATCGGATACGAACTGGTAATGCGTGCCGTCCCAGGCGAACAGGTTGGGGCACGAGGAGGTCTTCCGCGGCAATTCCTCGATCTTCGTCACCCGGCCGGCCGGAACGTCGATTTCCGACTGGAGCACGCCGTCCGGCCAAACGATGCGCAGCCACTCGACCTTTGTGTTCTGGCCCAACCCGGCATGAATCCGCAAGGGCGGCCTGGCCGTCGGGCCGCAATCCGTTCCCACTACGTATTGCTGATAGAGCGATCCCGCGCGGACCTCCACCCGGGCGCCGATCGCCGAGCCGTTCGAGCGGGCCTTGTTGTCCGGCATCCGCGTGCCGCGCAGGTCCAGCTCGATCCACTGCCCGCCGGGGGTCGCGTTCTGAATCAACATGGGCGGCTGGCCGCCGGGGGCCAGCAGGATGTCGCAGCGGCCCTTGCCGCAGAAATCGGCCACGACGCAAACCGCGTCTCCTTTCGTCTGGATGGCGCCCAGCACGATGCCCGGGTCCAGCTCGGCGGCGTCCAGGAACCGATCGCGGGGATAGTCGTTCAGGAGGAGCACCGGCCCGCGGGTGCCGTCCTGGCGATGGGCGTCGGGGATCACGATGTCCAGCCGGCCATCGTTGGTCATGTCGGCGAACTGGCCCATGCTGCCGCCCAGGCGGCCGAAGCGGCGGCGAAAGTCCTGGTCCTCCTCGAAGCGGAATCCGCCCCGGTTCACGTACAGATGCCCGCCGTCGGCGGCAAAAACCAACAGGTCGCGCCGCCCACGCTTGGCAGGGTCGCCCGAGGTGGCGCCGATCACGTTGCAGACCTCCAGCCCCGTCGCCGAGGCGTCCAGGACGTGGTGCTTCCCCGCCCGATCGTTGACCCATGCGATCGGCTTCTTGCCGTCGGCCGGGAAGATCACCAGATCCAAGTCCCGATCGTTGTGGAAATCATCGCATGCGACCGCGGCGACGGGCGTGTCGGGCAGTGCCAGGCCGTACTTGTCGGCCACCTCGGCAAATGTCCCGTCGCGATGGTTCTCATACAACCGGCTTCGTGCGGCCCGGGCATTGCCGCCGGACGGTATCGAGCCTTTCTGCCAGTCAAACGCCAGGAGATCCAGATCGCCGTCGTTGTCGATGTCCAGCAACCGCGTGCAGGCCGCAAAGGCGGCGGAATCGGGCAGGCCCGGCGCCCGGCGCCGACTGAAGCCCCCCTTGCCGTCGTTCTGCAACAGCACGCCGCCCGCGGCAGTTCCCAACCACAGATCCGTCCGGCCGGCGTTGTCCACGTCGCCCAGACAGGGTGAGACCCCGCGCGTTGCGATCGGACGACCGGGAGCGAATCGACCGAAACCGTCGTTGCGCCAGATCGAAGTAGCGCCCTCTCGGCCGATGCCGGCGATACAAAGATCCATGTGTCCGTCGCCATGCAGGTCGCCGGCCGCGACCGCCGGCAGTGCCACGCTTCCCCCGGCCCAGTCCCACGACGACGCGGGCTGGGCAAGACGGATCACGTCGGGGGAGAAGACCACCCGGCGCCGCGGGGTCGGCGCCGCCGGCGGCAGGGGCACATTGTCGGCGCCGAGGGCCAGATAGTACTTGCCCGCCATGCCGTAGACCTTCTGCACGCTGACCGTGCCCCCGGTCAGCTCGATCGCGTTGAGATCCTTGAATCGCTCGAACAGCGGCGGGGCCTTCTCCGGCTGATCCGACCGCTGGTACTGCAAGGCCAGCCGATAGGCCGCGGAAACGAAGCCCGGGTCGATCTCGAGCGCTTGCTCGAACTGTTTCCTTCCTTCCTCGTTGCGATTGAGCGCCACGAGGGCCTCGCCGCACTTGTAGGCCACGCACGGATCGAGCGGGTCGCGCCGCCGCACGGCCTGGAAACACTCCAAGGCCTTGCCGTTCTGGCCGCAATGCTGATAGCAGAGCCCCAGGCAGAACCGGGCGGAAAGATGGTCGGGGTCCGCCTTCAGGATCGTCGCCAGGGCCTCGCGTGCCGCATCCACACGGCCGGCCTTCGCGTCGGTCCCCTCGATGTTCAGATAGGCCAGCGCCAGGTTGAACCTGGCGGCCTGGCAGTCGGGTACCAGTTCCAGAACCTTCTGGAACGTAGCGGCCGCCTCCGTGTACCGGTATTGTTCCAGAAGTGCCGAGCCACGGTTGAAGTCGCCCAGCGCCTTGGCCAGCGCGGACGAAGCGGTGGGGCGGGCCTCCGCCGCCCGTGGCTTCGCCTCAGCCTTGACTCCGACCGCCGGGGCGCTCGTCGGCGCCTCATCGCCGGGTACCCTGGGCGCACAGCCTGCAAGGAATGCCGCCGCAGCCACAATACAACAGGCCACCTGGCAAAGGCCCCTTGGACGATCCATCTTGGCTCCCCACAATCCCAACGAAATCCAATCGCTTGAAAATGGCACGCTTTCGTCCGGATCCGCCCGCCAGCAGTATAACATGGCTAACGCCCTGAACAAGGACCGCAGCAGCCTCGGTGACCTTGCACGATCTTGGGAGGGAAAAAGGGGACAGGCACCATTTGCCGGAACGGCCCGGAGGGTGCTTCGCACAAATGGTGCCTGTCCCCTTTTTCCCGGAATCCCGCAAGGTCATTTAGACACCCGGCTGTCCTTGATGTTGCTCGTGAAATACGCTAAAGAAGAGAAACTGCGTGCGCGGCTGGAGTTTCTCACCGAGAAGCCTATACTGCTCCCGCCGCGGCAGCGCACCACCCGATATGCCCCGGTCATCGGCCATCCGAACACCAGCCACGTGTGGATGCTCCGGCAATGGCTGGAAACTCGCAACACCCGTTGATCCCGAGCCGTCATGCACAGCACATGCCTCGTCCTCGTCTTGTCGTTGCCTGCGGTTCTTGCTGCCGCGGCGGATGACTGGCCGCAGTTCCGCGGCCCCGGCGGCGATGGTCACTCGCCGGCCACCGGCCTCCCCTTGACGTGGAGCGAAAGCGAAAACATCGCCTGGAAGGTCCCCATTCACGACCGCGGGTGGTCGTCGCCCGTGGTCTTTGGCGACCAGGTTTGGGTAACCACGGCCACGGAGGACGGCAAACAAATGTATGCCGTTTGCCTGGACCGCGGCGGCGGGAAGACCGTCCGCGACGTGAAGGTCTTCGACGTCGCCGAGCCCGAGCACGTCGCCTCGATCAATAGCTATGCCTCGCCCACGCCCGTGATCGAAGCCGGCCGGATCTACGTCCATTACGGCACCTATGGCACGGCCGGCCTCGACACGCAGACGGGCCGGATCGTCTGGACGCGGCGCGATCTGAAGTGCGACCACCACGAGGGGCCCGGCTCCTCGCCTATCCTCTGCGGCAACCTCTTGATCGTCAACGTCGACGGCCGCGACGTGCAGTATGTCATCGCTCTGGACAAAACGAGCGGCAAAACCGCCTGGAAGACCAACCGCTCGATCGACTTCAGTGTCTATCCCGCCAACATACGCAAAGCCTTCTGCACGCCGATCGTGATCGAGGTCGATGGTCGGCAACAGCTCATCAGCCCCGGGGCGAAGGGCACGATGGGCTACGACCCGCTGACCGGCGAAGAGCTGTGGAAGGTCCGCTACGAAGGCTGGTCGGTCACGCCGCGCCCGCTGTTCGGGCACGGAATGCTATTCCTCGTGACCGACTACGAGCGGCCGGAGTTGTGGGCCGTGCGCCCCGGCGGCCGCGGCGACCTCGGGGCTGCCAGCGTGGCCTGGAAGATCGTCAAGGGCGTGGCTGCGCAGGCCTCGCCCCTGCTGGCGGGCGACCTGCTGTACATGGTCAACGACCTGGGGATTGCCATGGCCATCGAGCCCCGGACGGGCCAGATCGTATGGCGCGAGCGGCTGGGCGGCAATTACTCGGCCTCGCCCATCTATGCCGACGGCCGCCTCTGGTTCTTCAGCCGGGAGGCCGTGACAACGGTGCTCGAGCCCGCTCGAAAGTGCAAGGTCCTGGCCGTCAACCGGCTGGAGGAGCAACTCATGGCCAGCCCCGCCGTGGCCGGCAAGGCATTCTTCCTGCGCACCCGCACGCACTTGTACCGCATCGAAAATCGGCCTGCGACGCCCGGGCCTTGAATTCGGTTCCAGGTCTTGGAATTATGGGACGACTGCCAACTCCGTTCCTATTCTATCACGCCGGGCCGCCCCAGCCCCAGAGACCTGACGGGAAGCCTTACGGTCACTACCCCGGGACCGCGGTGGAGAGTATAGTGGACAGAACCCTTCTCCCAACGAGGAATACCATGACACGTTTATACCGATGGTTGTTGATCCCGGCGGCCTGTTCGCTCGGCGCCGCCGCGGCCTGTCAGACGACATATGCCGCCGAGCCCGGCGGACCAGCGGCCGAGTCGCCGCTGGGGCTGGCCCTGAAGGCCGTGGGCCAGGAGTATCGTTTCGATACCGGGGAGCTGCGGGGGACGCTGCGGCTGGAAGGCAAGTCGCTGGGGCTGCGGCCGGTCCTGGCAGGGGCGCCGGGCACGCCCATCGCCGGAATGATGGGCCTTTTCTCGCCCTATCGCATGCTGGCGGCTGACGCCCGCTTCGGCACGGCGGCCTGGGACTGGGCCAGCCGCGCTAAATCGCTCCCCGACGGCGCGGTCGAGGTCCAATGGACCGCCGACCAGGAGCACCCCTTCGATCTGGCGGCGGTGTATCGGTTCAGCGGCCCCGGCACGTTGGACCTGAACGTGACGGTCGAGCCGCGGCACGACTTGCGGCGCTTCGAGCTCTTCCTGGCCTCGTACTTCCAGGGTTTTCCGGCGTGCTTCGCCTATGTCGGCCAGGGGCCGGCGGCGGGGGGCCAGCCCGCGTTCATGGCGGCCGTAAAGCCGGCCGGCGATTGGCAGATGTTCCCCCGCGACGCGGAGGCGGTGCAGATGGCCCGCGACGGCCGGTGGAAACGCCCGCCGAACCCGGTCCAGTGGCAGATCATGCCGCGCCTGGCGGCGCCGCTGGCCCTGCGCCGCGATGCGCCCAGCGGGCTGACGGCCGTGCTCATGGCCCCGGCCGACGACTGCTTCGCCGTCTCCATGCCTTACGGCGAGGAGGGGCATCGCTCGGTCTATCTGTCGCTTTTCGGCCGCGATCTGAAGGCGGGCCAGCGGGCCTCCACTCGTGCCCGGCTGGTTATCGGCCACGCGATCTCCGATTCCGCCGCGGTCCGGCTATACGAGCAGTGGGCGGGGAGACCGCAATGACCTCGCGCGACCGCGTGCTGGCCGCCCTGGCGCACCGCCCGACGGACCGCGTGCCGCGGTTGCTGTACGAAGAGGCCATCGGCTACCCGCCGCCGGTCGAGCGCCTGGTGCGGGAGCGATGTGCCCCACGCGATCCGCGGGACTACTTTGCCATGGACCTCACCCGGGTGGTCGAGAATCCGAGCCGGCTGCCGCTCTCCCGCTTCGCGCCGTGGCTCGCTCCGGAGGCCGAAACGGCCCTGGCTTCCGGGCAGGTGGACCCGTGGGGCGTGTGGTGGCGGCCGGGAAGTCTGCACCACTTCGCGCACATCGAGTCGCCGCTGAAGGCCGTGCGGGAGCCGGCCCAGCTCGACGAATATCCCTGGCCCGACCTTCAGCAACCCTACCGTTTTGAAGGCGTGAGCGGCCGCGTCGCGGCTTGGCACGAGCGGGGGTTGGCCGTGGTGGCCTTCGCCGGATCGATCTTCGAGCAGGCCTGGTATCTGCGCGGCATGCAGCAGTTCCTGGTCGATATGTACGAGCAGCCGGAGCTGGCCCACGCCCTGCTCGAGCGGACCGCGGCCTGCCAGCGCTACGCGGCGGAGCAATTCGCCCGGGCCGGCGTGGACATTGTCCTTACCGGCGACGACGTGGCCACGCAGACCGGCCTCATGCTGCGGATCGAGATGTGGCGGGAGTATCTGAAGCCGCTGCAGACGGCCACCGCCCGCGCCGTCAAGCAGGCCAATCCCGCGTGCCGCGTCTTCTATCACTGCGACGGCAACGTGGCGGCCTTGATCCCGGACCTGATCGAGACGGGGATCGACATTCTCAATCCGCTCCAGCCCGAGTGCATGCTCCCCGCGGCGATCAAGGAGCGCTACGGCGACCGGCTGTCGTTCTGGGGCACCGTGAGCGTGCAGAAGACCATGGCCTTTGCCGCGCCGGAGGCGGTCCGCGCCGAGGTGCGGGAGCGGATCCGCACGGTTGGCCGAGGCGGAGGGCTGATCTTGGCGCCGGCACACGTGCTGCCGCCGGAAGTGGCCTGGGAAAACATTGTGGCCTTCTTCGAGGCGGCCGACCGGGAGCCGCTGCCCGAGTAGGGCCTGACGCGAGAATAGAAAGTTCGTCCTTCAACCAGCGAGGAAACCATGGCGACTGGCGACCCTCTGACGATTGCCTGTCTGGGCTGCGGGGCCCGGGCGCAAACCTATGCCGAGCTGGCCACGCGCCGCCCGGAGCGGTTCCAGATCGTGGCCGGGGCCGATCCCCAGCCGCAGCGCGTGGCGAAACTGGCCCGCCTGGCGGGCCGCGCCGATTTCCGCGGCTTCGCCGGCGGCGACGAACTCTTGGCCGCCGGCCGTTTGGCCGACGTCATGATCGTCGCCACGCCCGACAGCCAGCATTACGAGCATTGCCGGGGCGCCTTGCAGGCCGGCTATCACGTGCTGCTGGAGAAACCGATTGCCACGCGCGTCGGCGAGGTCTTGGAGATCGAGCGCTTGGCGGCCCGCCTCCAGCGCCGCGTGATGGTCTGTTTCGTGCTGCGGTTCGCGGCCTTCTACCGGCAGGTGAAGCACATCATCGACTCCGGCGCGCTGGGCGAGATCGTGGCCTTCCATGCCCACGAGGGCGTGGGGCCCTGGCATCAGGCCCACTCCTTCGTGCGCGGCAACTGGTCGGTTATCGGCAAGAGTTCGCCCACGATCATTGCCAAGTGCTGCCATGACACGGATATCGTGCACTGGCTGGTCGGGCGGCGATGCCGGGCGGTGGCCAGTTTCGGCCGGCTGGATTTCTTCCGGGCCGAGCGTGCGCCCGCCGGGGCCCCGCCGCGCTGCACCGACGGCTGTCCGGTGGGCGAGAGCTGCCCCTACAACGCCCTGCGCTATGCGGGCGACATGCGCGTGCCTTGGCTGGCCATGGTCTACGACCGGGCGGCCGAGGCCGCGCCGGAGGAGATCGCCGAGTGGCTCCGCGGCAGCCCCTGGGGCCGCTGCGTCTACCGCTGCGACAACGACGCGGTGGACCGCCAGGTGCTGGCCCTCGACTTCGAAGGCGGCGTAAGCGGCACGTTCGCCATGACGGCCTTCGACAACGGCCGGCACCTGGAGATCTACGGCACCCGTGGAGCGCTAAAGGGGGGCGACGGCTACCGTCAGCACTTCGGCGCCCCCCTGGTCCTGTTCCCCCACGAAGGCGAGCCGATCCGCTACACGGTCCAGGCCCAAGACGGCGGCTACGAGATGCACGGCGGCGGCGATCCCGGACTGGTCGACGCCCTGTACGACGAGATGACCAGTCCGGCCGGCGCCCCCCTGCAAATGAGCCTGGAATCCACGGTCCACAGCCACCTGATCGGCTTCGCGGCCGAGCAGTCCCGAGTTACGGGCCGGACCGTGCTGCTCCGCGAGATGCGTTGAGGAAATGGTAGGGTGAGCGCAGAAAAGCGCCACCAACGGCAGTTTGACCGTCCTATGCGTTCGGGCGGGTTGGACAAATCCGAAATCCGAAACTCGAAATTCGGATTTGGGATTTGCCCAGCGGGTCTTTAGTTATTCGAGCTTGTTTCGGATTTCGATATTCGGATTTGGGATTTGCCCAGCGGGTCCTGGTGGGGCTCGCTCCGCTCGACCCACCCTACTTCTCGCCCCTCATCCCTCACCCCTCGCCCCTGCCCACTACGGCCAGTTCAAGTGCTTGTGCAAGAATCGATACGTGCCTTGGCCGTGGATCATGTGCGGGCCGTTGAAGAATTCCAGCTCGCAGCGGTCGCCGATGCCCAGCCTGGCCTCATACAGGAACCGCACCTTGGCGAACTCGTAGGCCACGGTTTCGTCGGGCGCCACGCCGTCGAAATGCCCGCGCTCGACCATGAACGGCCGCGGCGCGATGAGTGCCGCCATCTCGGCGTAATTGAAGGTGCTGCCCAGGTCGAACTCGAAGATCTCGTACTCGCCCGTGCCCACGTAGGTATAGGGGTTGCCCACTGAGGCGTTCTTCCACACCCATTCGTTGAAGTCGGCCGAGCAGATCGAGAGGCAATAATTCCGCACCAGGGGCGGAATCCGCATGGCCGACTTGCCGCCGTAAGACAGGCCGTAGAAGGCGATCCGCTCGCGATCGACGAAAGGCAGCGTCGCCAGCCAATCGACGATCTGCTGGTGCTGCGGCACGATGATCGAGAACAGCGATTTCTTCAGCGGGTTGGCCTTGCGCTGCAGGCTGCGGAAGCGGTCCTGGAACAGGTACAGGTTCTGCGGGGCGAAGGTCACGAAGCCCTGCTCGGCCAGGGCCGAGGCGAACTGGGCGTAGGCCGGGTTGCCGCCGGCGATCACGTCTTGCGGCCGCCCTTCGAGCCCGTGCTGGCAGACCACCACCGGCCGCCGCTGGCCCGGCCGCAGGTCCTTGGGCAGCAGGAGGATGCCGTAGGCGATCACCTCGGGAAAGACGTCGAGCACTACTTCGTAGCCGGTCCACTTGGGCTCGTCGTAGGTCTTCCGCGTGCGGACCCGCGGCGGCCGAAGCGGCAGATCGAACCGCCCGATCACCTCGTCGTAAAAGAACGTGCGATAGGGCTCGATCGTGCCCCGGAACTTCGCCAGCGAGCTGGTATCCAACCGCTCGAAGAACTTCCGCCGGGTCTCGGCGCAGCCGTCCAGCAGCCACTGGTTGTGGCGCTTTAGCTCGTGGAACTGGGCCTGCTGGCGCGAGGGGATTAGAGATTGGAGATTAGGGATTGGTTTTGGGGCCGGGCCCGGGGGGACCAGCTTGGCATCGGCCGATAGTGCCCCCAGCAGCGCCTGCAAGGCGGGCGGGCTGCCATAGGGCCCGCTGCCGTCACCGCTGACGATCAGCTCGAAGTGTGGTGCGGGCTGCAACCCGGCCACCAGTTGTCCGGCGCGGTCGAGCTCGCGGCGGACGTCGTCCGCAGCGGGCGTGGCGATGCGGCCCGGCCCACCGCCCAGCCCGGCGGGAATCACCACCTGCGGGGCCCGGGCCGCCTCGACGATCAGCGTTCGCGGCGCTATCATGGCCGCCAGTTCCGCGTCGCCGAACTGCTCCAGCAGGCCCCACACGTTGTGCTCCAGGGGCTCCTGCCACACGTTCTCGCGGGCCGTGAAGTATCCGCTGACGCACACCGCGGCGATGCGCTGATCCAGTGCGCCGGCCTCGAGGGCCAACAGGCCCCCTTCGCCCCAGCCCACCAGGCCGATCCGGGCCGGCCGCTGTGCAACCCGGCGACTGTCCCGATTTTCGTCCGACGTGGGAAAAAGGGGACAGGCACCATTTGTGCGAAGCACCCTCCGGGCCGTTCCGGCAAATGGTGCCTGTCCCCTTTTTCCCTCCTGGGCGAAGAAATCGACCGCCGCCAGTACCTTCTGCAACTCGTATCCGAGCAGGTGCCGACCCAGCTCGAAGGCCGAGCGGTAGATGTACTCACGGCTGGTCATCTTCGTACCCCGTTCGACCCGCATGCTGCGATCGATGAGCACCGGCACCAGCACGCGGCAACCGTTTTCGGCCAGCCGCCGGGCGAATTGCGACTCGGGCGCGAGACCCTCGACCAGGCCGGCCAGCAGCTCCGGCGGCTGATCGGCGTCGGGAATGGCGATCACGTCGGCCACCGCGCGGCCGGTGGGAACCAACAGCAGCCCTACGCCGTGCACGTCGCCGAAGGCCGGCCAGCGGACGGCAAACACCCGCAGCCGATCGCTTTGTCCGACCAGGGCCGGCCTGCCCGTCAGCTCCGTCATTTCCAAGCCCTCGCTGGGCACGCGCGGGTCGCGCAGGCCCAGGATGTGGGCCAGCCGCTGGCGGTTGGGCTCGATCGAGCGGTTGTACTTCTCGGGCGAGGAAAGATCCCGATGCCAGAACCGCGCACGGCCGGCCACCGACTGCGAAATCTGCTCCAGCAGGAAGCGATCGGCGCCGGCCACCAGTTGCGACGCGATGTCGCCTTCCATCTCCAGCCGGGCCGTGCCCGGCAGTGGCGGGCCATCGGCCATGATCGCCGGCGGCGCGGCCCCCGCCGGCCCGGCCGCCAGCATCGCAGCGATAATGTAGCAGGCACACGCCGTGTGCCGTCTGCCGAAGCGGGATAGGAAATAGCGGACGGCACACGGAGTGTGCCTGCTACTTTGAACGCCCTGAACGGTTAGAAACATCGGAAGGTCTCCGAAGGATTATTCCCTTTCCATCACTAGCTCGGCTAACACGGCGCTGGTGATCGGGCCGAAGGCGACGGTGGCCACCTCGGCCTGGGTGGGGCCCGCGCCGCGAATGGCCAGGCCACGACCCGGCGGTTTAAGCGGCATTCCGCCGGGCAAAGTGACAGCCGGCAGGGCCCGATCGTCGATCCGCAGCGTAAGTTGCGGGCCCCGCCACTGCAGGCGCACCGCATGCCAGGCCCTGCCCGGGGGCAGTTTCAGCTCGGCCGTGGCGAACGATTCCTTTTCGGTACCCACCTGGATGGCCCCGGCCCGCAGCGCGATTCGGAGCCGATCGACGCGCACCAGCGTGCCCTCCGCGGTGCGCGGGTCGAGCTGAACCTGGAACGCGATGGCGCCGCGATCGGGCAGCACGTGATGCCGGGCGAGGTAGACCAGCGGCCGGTCGAGCACGATGCCTTTCTGCCCGGCGGGCAAGGCGGCCTCCGGCGGCGCGCGGTCCACCGGCGTGCCGTAGCCCAGCGATTCATCGGCCTTGCCGTCGCCCGACCGAAAGCGGGCCAGGAATGTCTGCCCGGGCCGCAGCAACTGCGGCTGCACCAGCCGCACCGCACGCCAGAAGCGCGGCGGCACCGGGATCGACAACCGCGCGGCGCGCGGGTTATCGCTGGAGAGAGGATAACGCTCGCCCGTCTCGGCGTCGAAGCACAGGACAGGGTGGGCCCGGTCGCCAGGCTCGAAGCCCAGCGCCGGCAGATCCAGTTCCAACCGGGCCTGGCGCTCGGCCCGGGCCGTGTTGCAGATCCACAACAGGGCATGGCGCGGCCAGGTATGGGCCGAGACCACGACGTCCGACCCGTCGACCGTAATGCCCTGCCCCGCCTTCCAATAGGGACGGAAGACGATCTCGTCACGCCACATCTGGTGCTCGACGCGCAGCACGTCGCAGAAGCCCGAGTTCTCGGGCAGGCAATCGTGGGCCATGACCCAGCCCACCATCTGCGGCACCAACAGTGGCGAATGGTTCTGGTCCCAATGCCGCTCGGCCTGGGTCATTACCAGGGGCACGGTGCCCAGGTTGCGGCCCATGCCGATCGAGCGGAGCCTGGAGGCGGGCAGGGCCTCCATATAGTCGTTGTCGCCGCCGGTGGGCTCGACGTTCTCGCCCTCCATCGAGATATCGGGCATCCAGGCGTACACCGGATGATTGGCCGTGGTGTGGAACCAGATTCGCGGGCCCTCCAGGCCGTGCTCGTGAAACAGGTATCGCAGCCGTTTGCTCAGCTCCCGCTCGCCCAGGAAGCTGTAGCCGGGCTGGATCCGCTCGTCGGGCAGGAGGTACGCCCCGCCAGAGAGATAATTGCGGTCTTCGGCCAGGTAGGTCTCGTCGAAGTACAGGCCGTTGAGCCCCGACAGGCGGATCCAACGGTCCCAATGCCAGAGGCGGAAGTCGTTTGGCCCGCGGCTCAGGGCGACGTTGCCGTTGCCCAGGTCGCCCAGGGCCTGGCCCCAGTCGGCGGCCAGCTCGTTGAACCAGCGGCCCTTGTAATCCCGATAGCGGGCGATGGCGTGGGCAATGTTCCCGGCGCCGAGCACCACCCCGCTCTTCCGGGCGGCGTCGTAGGCCGGCTTGGACTTCTCGTAATCCCACGGGTAGGGGCTGGAATAGTAGGGCCAGAGGACCGCCCAGTTGATCTGGTCCATGCCCCAGAACACGGAGTGCAGCTCGGGGAACGGGCGGTGGAAATCGGCCTTCCAGGTGCGCCAGCCGGCGGGCTGCGGCTTCTGCGGCGTGACGATCCAGCCGTAACGCAGCGTCGTCGGCCGCTCGACGAGGCCCGGCCGGGTGACGAAGTTCGCGCGGAAGGTCACCGTCTGCTCGTTGGAATCGAGCTCCAAGGTGGGCTGCCGGGGATCGAGAATCCAGCCCTGCTCGTTGTCGGCGAACCAGCAGAAGCCGCGGTCGGAATCGGTGAGCAGCACGAAGGGCACGAAGTTGCCCCGTAGCGCGCCGGTCGAGGTTTCGCGCGAATCCCAGCGCCGCGGCGTCCAGCCGAAGGTCGAGCTCCAGCCCCCGGCGGTGGTCACGAAACAGGGCGCCTCGGCCTTGGGCATGGTGACCACCAGCGATAGGCGATCCAGATTCACGGCCGCCTGCGGGCTGAGGCGCATCGTGTTCAGCACGCAGCCGTCGAACTCGACCCGCGTATCGACCTGCACTTGCAGCCCGGCCGCGCGGGCCGAGCCCTCGAGCTCGGCGTAGGCCGCGGTGCTCCTTACCAGCTTCGGCTCGCTGGCGGCAAGGGCGGTCTCCCGGCCGTCGATGAGGGCCACCAGACGCATGGGGCCGCGCAGTTGCGGCGCGCCGGCGTTGGTGATCTCGCGGGCCAGGCCCAGGCCGTCCAGGCGGTAACGCTTGTTCCACATCTCGACCGTGCCGGCCTGGACCCGCACGGGCGTCCACGGCGGGATCGCGCGGTCCGAGATGCCGATCGAGTTGGGCAGCCACTCGAACTGGTATCCCTTCAAGGCGACGGGCTCGGCCGTTTGGCACAGCTTCCGGCCTTGCTCGTCGGTCAGCGTGACCTCCAGCGTGTACTGGGCCGGCTTGAGCGGCAGCTCCTGGAGCGGCAGCGGCGGCTGGCCCCGCTTGGCCCGCTCGGCGTTGCGCTTCTCGATCTCCTCGTTGGCGGCCAAGGCCGGCCGGCATTGCTGCCAGGCGGCTTCGGTCTCGATGGGCACGCTCAGGTGCGCCAGGTCGATGGCGAACTGCGAGTAGTCGTAGTAGAAGGGGGCCAGCGGCCGCTGGGCCGCCACCGAGCCCGAGCGGCGATCGACCAGCCGGGCCGTCCCGCCGGCCACCTCGGCCCGATTGGGCAAGTAGAAGCGATCGACCTTCACGATCAGCTTCTTGGCCAGCGGCGCGTAGTTGGCCGTCAGGCCGAAGGGGGTCTTGTAGGGCGTGGTGATGATCGTCGCCGGCGGAGTCCGCCGGAAGCCGTCCAGCACGAAGGGAAACACCTGGTGATACAGCACGCTGCGGCCCTCGGCGGCGGTCACCTCGCAGTAGCCGCGGGGCGGCTTGCCCTGGCCGGACAAATCCAGCCCGCCGAGATCGCCCTTCATGCGGAAGGCCTCTCGCTTTCCCTCGGCCACGCTCACGGTCTTGCGCAGCACGATGTCGGCCGGTGCAGGCCGGATGCCGCGGCCGAAACGCAGCCCTACCTCGACGGTGCTCCTGCCCTTGGCCGGCCCGACCACCGCCATGGGGAAGTCGAACTTGCCCGTGAAAATAGTCTCCACGTCGAGCAGTTGAAACGCCGGGCTGTTGTCACGGAATTGCAGATAGCCATGACGAGTGGTATCGGCGAAGCCGCCGCCGGGGGCCCAGGCGGTGAAGCCGGCGCCGCCCAGCATGTCGGTGCAGAACAGGCCCCGCCAGCGGTCGCCGTCGTGAATCGCGTCGCGGCCGAACGACGCGATGGGCGCGCGGGCCTCGATGCTCCACGCCTCCTTGCTCTCGCCGGCGGCGATCTCCCACTTGCCGTTCCAGGATTTCCCGGTGTAGCCGACGGAAGGAATCATCTTCACGTCCAGCACGGCGGGATAGGTGTTCAGCAGCGTCTGGTAGGTCGTCACCGGCGTGCCGGGCGGAGTAATCCAGATCTCGCTGGCGGCATCGAAGACGATCGCCTCGTCGTCCGGCTCGCGGCCCGTCTTCTTCAAAAAGCCGTCGCCCGGGCCGCGGTAGTTCTTGATGGCCACGTACAGGTACTTATCGTCGTAACCCATTCGGGCCACGCTCTGGATCGGCGACAGCTCGTTCTTGAAGGCCGGCATGAAGGCCGTGCAGGCCGCCGCGGCGTCCCACTGGCCGGGGCCGATCAGGCCGTCGATCTTGGGCGGCACGCGCAGCCGGGTGACGACCATTTCGGGCAGCGGCAGCGACGAGAGCGGGTCGGCCGCCCGCGTCCCCGCGGCGGTCCACCAGAACAGCCAGCATACGGCGAGCCGTGACAACCAGCGAGCCATGACGGAAGTCTCCTTGACGCGGCCCCGCGGCGGGCCTATAGGGTGGGTCGGGCTTGTAGGGTGGGACAAGCGCAGCGCAGTCCCACCGGAACCACGACGGAGGACGGGCGACGGACGGAAGCACTCCGGCCCGTCGTCCGTCTCCCGTCGTCCGTCGAAAATGGTGGGGCTTTTCTGCGCTCGACCCACCCTACAGTGGTCCTCCGCAACGGAGGCTCAATAGTTGTGCCGGGCGATCATTGCCGGGCGCCATCTGGGCGGGTTGTTGCTATTCTTTGCTCTTCGGCTCGGGGGCTTCTTTGCTCTTGGACTCGGGGGCTTCTTTGCTCTTGGGCTCGGGGGCCTCTTTGCTCTTGGGCTCGGGGGCTTCTTTGCTCTTGGGCTCGGACGCCGCCTTCTTTAGCGCGGCAATCTCATTCTCCAGGGCCTTGGCCGCGGCGTCGGAGTCCTTGGCGGCCTGTTCAGCCTTCTCGACCTTCTGCTTCAGGTCGGCATTGTCCTTCTCCAAGGTCTTGATCTTGTCGTCGGCCGCCTGCTTGGCCTTGTCGGCCGTCTCCTTGGCCGTGGCGGCCGCCTGCTCGGCCGTCTTGCTCTTCTCGTCGGCGTCCTTCGTCGCGGCCTCCAGATCGGTCTTCAGTTTCGCCGCCTGCTGCTCGGCCTGCTTCTTCAGGTCGGCATTCTCCTGCTCCAAGGCCTTGATCTTCTCCTCGGCGGCCTGCTTGGCCTCGACCGCTTTCTTCATCGTCTTCTCGACCTGGCCGTTCAATTCAGCCACCTTCGCGTCGAAGTCGGACTGCGACACGCAACCGCTCGCGGCGAGCAGCAACGACGCCACGGCCCCACCCGCCAAAACCAACTTCCACATCTTCGGGCTCATCACGCGCCTCCTTTCGATGGAACACAACCGCCGACGGGCTGCCCACACTTCGTGCGGCATCTTGACCCGAGCGGTAACGGACATATATTGTCGGTATCACCAATCCGCTTGTCAACAGCGGCGGCCGGCAGCGGAATCCGATGCCGGTTATCGGCCCAATCGGGCCATGGCGCTCTCCGCGCGGACCGTGAACGGTTGCACTGTCTTGAGGGGTGTGGTATCGTGGGCCGTCAGCTTGCAGGGTTGCGGGTGCTCCCTCTTCCGGCGCCTCGCGGGCCGAGACGGCATGACGCTTGCAAGTCGTGAAAGGGGTTACGGACAAGGTGCCTTATGCACGAATCCACACCCTGGATAGCCGCGACGCTGCGGTCGAGCGAGTTGTTCCGCGGAGTGGATGAGTCGGCCCTCGCCCAGCTTGCGTTGCGCAGCCAGCGTGTTCGCCTGGCAGGCGGCGAGACGCTCATGCGGCAGGGCGACAAGGGGGACGGTCTGTACGTCGTGCTCTCCGGGCGGCTGCAATCCTTCGTGGGGAGCGCCTACCGCGACGTGTTGGTGGGCGAGGTGGGTGCGGGCGAGACGGTCGGCGAAATGGCCGTCTTGACCAGCGAGCCGCGCAGCGCCACCGTCTCGGCGGTTCGCGATACGGAATTGCTGAAGGTGTCGGGATGCGACTTCGAGGCCTTCCTGGAGCAATATCCGCAAGCCGTCTTGGGAATAGTGCGGATGATCATCCGGCGGCAGCATCGGCTCCGCACGGCCCGGCGGCCGGTCACGCCTGCGACCATCGCCGTGTTGCCTGCCGGCGACACGCTGCCCACCGCGCAGTTCACGGAGGAATTCTCCCGGCAGTTGCAGGTCTTCGGTCCCGTCATACAGTTGACGGCCGAGCAGTTCGAGCAGCAATTCGGGGCCTCGGCCGATCAAGGTCCCGGTGGCGGCGAGCCGGGGGAAGCTGTCAAGGCCTGGTTCGCGGCCCATGAACGGTCCCATCGCTTCGTGCTCTTCCGGGGATCGCCCCGATCCTGCGCGTGGAACCAGTGGCACCTGCGGCAGGCAGACTTGATTCTGGTGGTCGATGGGGGCGAGGAGGAATCGCCATGCGGGACGCGGCCCTCCCCGCTGGAGCGCGTTCCCGGCAACCGCAGCCATCCCCGCGTGGAGCTGGTCCTCCTGCACAGCGCCCCCGGCGGGCGGCCCACCCACACCGCGCGCCGCATGGAGCGGCATGGGGCAAGCCGCTGCCATCATGTCCGCTGGCCGTCTGCCGAAGACATGGCGCGCCTGACCCGCATCGTTCTGGATCGCGGCATTGGAGTCGTCTTCGGCGGCGGCGGGGCCCGCGGCCTCGCCCATCTCGGCGTCCTGAAAGCCCTCGAGGAGGCCAAGCTGCCCATCGATCTCATCGGCGGTTGCAGCATGGGCGCCTTGATTGGGGCGGGTTTTTCGGCGGGCTGGAGCTACGAGATCAACCGCCGCAAAAACCGCGAACTGTGGCTCGATTCCGGAAGCCTGTGGGACTACAGCATTCCCGTCTACGCCTTGGTTGCCGGGCGCAAGGGCACGAAGCTCGTCAGGAAGCTGTTTGGTGATCTGGCCATCGAAGACCTTTGGACGAACTTCTCGTGCGTCACCAGCGATCTGACCAACGCCCGCCTGGCGGTCCACCGCAGCGGCCCGGTCTGGAAAGCGGTGTTCGCCAGCGGTTCCCTACCCGGGATTCTCCCCCCGTCTATCTTCGACGGCAATCTCCATTGCGACGGAGGCGTGCTGGACAACGTGCCGGCAGAGGCCATGCGGGCAGCGACGAGCGGCCCGATCCTGACGGTCGATGTCAGCGTGCACGACGAACTTGCCGCGCCCGGCCGGACCGTCTATCCCACCGGCGGGGAATTCCTGCGGCGCAAACTGAACCCTTTCGCCAAGACGCCTCAGGTCCCCGGCATCTTCACCCTCCTGTATTGCAGCGCGAAACTGAACAGCACTCACCGCTGCAACGAATTGCCGTGTTGTGCCGACGTATGCCTCCGGCCCAAGGTCGGACAATATGCGCTTTTTGACTTCCGCGCCATGGACGCGATCATTCAGTGCGGGTACCAGGCCATGACCGGGCAAATGGATTTGTGGCGCGATTTGATTTGCTCGCCGGACAGCGGGGATCAAGGGGCGCCCCATGCGGCAAGAGGCGTCCGGTTTCCCGCCCCCGCCCGCTGACATGGGCGCCAGCCCTGGCTACCCTAGGGAGAGTCTAGCCATCAAGTTCTTCTGCCGGGGGGCTGCGATGTCCGTGCGTGCTTTCTCCCGCGCTATCAAGAGGACTGTTGGCTGCAAGTCATGTCGTATGGCCGTGGGGCACGACCCAGCGGAAAATGGACGAAAACCTCTGGGCGTCGATGCTATTGTAGGCGTCTGTTGATGCCGCGGTTGATCGCTCAACGGTTAACTTCTCAGCGCTCCACACTCGGCGGGCGGACCTCGATCACGAATTTCTGGGTAGCGCTGCCGATCCGCTGCAGGGTTACGGAGAGCACCTTCTCGTTGCCCCACTTGCGGGCCGCGTGAAGCGCGGAGCAGAACAGAAACGCGGTAAACTTTGCGGTCGGTACCGATCATTCCGAATGCGCCGGAGAACAGGCATCATCCGGCAATGTTCATTTCTAAGGGGAAGCAGGGCGAATACGTGTATGTGGGATAATAGGGTAAGGCGGGGCTCGGCCGACGGCAAGGGTAGCAGAAGTGGTGAACTCAACGCCCTGGCGACTGCGGTTGATCCTGGCAGCACTGATCCTGAGTGCGAGCAGTTCGCCTTCCACGGGCCAAGACTACGAAAACGAAACCGCGGCGGCCCGCCCGGACGATCAGCAAGCCGCGTCGTCGCCACGGGAGCCCTCTCTCATCCAGCCTAGCCTGTTCGCGGAGCCGGCCCCGGGGCCTGCCGCTGACAAGGCCGAGCCGGAGCCGCCGCCGGAGCTGTCCGACCTGGGGGCCATGACCGGCGGGGCCGCCGGTACGGGCGCCGCGCTGCC
>JBEKTY010000178.1:0-15852 GCA_049515555.1 Thermoguttaceae bacterium | reverse complement strand
GCTGAACGAGACGCTCCGCGCCACCCTTACCTGGGTTGTCCAACAAGTCCAAGAGCACGGAACGGACCTTGACCATGTGTTCGCTAAGATACGACTAGCCTAAGTTTGCAAAAGTCCAGTAATAAGATGGATGGTTCGGAATAGAAGGTCATCCCTGTGCTGTTTGCGCTGAAAACCCCGTTGTTTTCTGTGCGTTCGATCCTGAAAATCCCGTAGTTCTTTAGCCTCCTCCCTTCGCCACTGTCGATCCTCCCCTTCGCACTTGCGTTGCCATTCCAGTACCGCCATATCCAGGTGCTCCTTGGGTGTAAGAACCGGTATCAACGGTGTGAACTTGGAACACTCGCGGTCGTTATTCATCGCCAGGGCAGCAGCGGCGGCATGGGGAACGCCCGATTCGCCTACGTCTGCCCGCAAGCTGGGAACCCCAACGGCACAAACTGGAGTGATGTCCAGGTTGGCCCGGGGGCCGTTGCCCTCCGGTGGCTGTCCGGTTTTGCGCTGGTGGTTCCCTGGCCCCACAAGCGTCTGCGTTTCTAAGTGTCGTACTGCCAAATACCCACACTCGGCACACTTGGCCATAACGTCGCCCTCCGTAAGGTGAGCGCCTATCATGGCTGTTGGCCGGTCGTCCAGCAAGTGGGAACAGCAGTTCACGTCGGGCCGCGGCATCAGGACGCAGGCCGGGGCGCCGCCTCCTCGGTGGGCGACTGGTTCTAGCTTCACAGCTCACGCTCCCCTCGCCAACCTGGTGGCGCGGTGGCCGCCGCTGGGCAGGTCGGCTTCCAACTTCCTGACGAGCGTGCTCATGTTCGCTCCTCGATCCATTGGTACTCGGCCGCGCGTCGTCTGGCGGGGTCACCCTTGTTCAACTGTTTGACCACCTTGTCGTGGTCCAGGAGGAAAAGCCAGCGGTTCGCCTGGACGTAATGCACCCCCAGCAACTCGCCGGCCATGCGACATGACAGAAAAAACGCCTTGCCACCTGCCTCCCGATCCAACTGGTGGCACAACGCGACCAGCCGCCGGATCGGCCCATCCTCATACTGCTCCGCCACTTTGGGCATTGGACCATCTAACGCCTTCTGCATGATCGAAGCCATCGTCGCCCCTTTGGGAATCTTGACTACGGGCCAAGCGTGGATGAAGTCAATCCAGGTGTCCGTAAAACTTTTCGTTCTGATGTACGGCAACGCCCGGGTGTGCCATCGCTCTACGATCGATCGCAGGTCGTCCACCTCGGCGCCGGCCAGTTCGGGGACCGCCCTGATAGCGCGGGCCAACTCGAACACCTGACGGTTACGCCGGCCGGGGCCCGTGGGCAGACACCCCTGGATCATTCTTTCAATCCGATCGGGCAGCGTTCTCTCTCCCCCTGTCCCTCCCTGATACACAGAGGACACAGTAGACGCAGCATACCCATGGCCTGTGTCTTCTGCGCTCTCTGTGTAACAATCGCCCGGGGGGAGCAAGCCAGCCGCTCGAACGTCCGCAACGAACGGAATCTCACCATCGGGCAGCGGAACCCGCCATTTATAGATCGGGCCGTCCGGGTGCCGGGTGGGCGGCAGCAGGCAGTAGTGGCCAGAGTCGCCACGGTACTCGCCATCGGGTAGGTCCACAAAACGCAGGTCGGCATCGGCAACCCGAAAGTACACATGCCAGCCGCGGGAGGTGGCGACGGTGGGCAGCTTCGCGTCCAGGTCTGGATGGTCCAGGGCCCATAGGCTGTAGGCTTCCGTTTCGTCGAAGTCCCGGCAGGCCAGGTCGCCAGACGCCTTGCCCAGCACCACGGCTATTCCGTAGTCGTGGCCGTCGCCAAACCATTTCCGAATCTGCTGCTCGTCCGCCGGC
The DNA here is from genome assembly GCA_049515555.1 of Thermoguttaceae bacterium. GTDB lineage: Bacteria > Planctomycetota > Planctomycetia > Pirellulales > Thermoguttaceae > JBEKTY01. The sequence continues at coordinate 13,998 of JBEKTY010000178.1, read as the reverse complement.
TGCTTCTGGTATCGCTTCCACTTCCCGGCTGCCTTCTTGCTGTTTGGCGCGGTCGGGATGATCGACAAGCCGAGAGCAGCGTAGCGGAGCGCGGCGTCAAGCATCCTGCTATTCATCGTCGTCCCCATCGTTGCTCACAACGCCGGCCAGGGCCACCCGGACACGGCGGCGGACATTCTCCAGGGATGCCGCGTCTTCGCGCTCCGCGTCCACTTCGGCGTTGAAGGCGTCCACGTCCAGAACGCTGTCGATTGCCTTTTGGAGAATCTCTTGCAACCGTCCAGGGCTGAGTGCCTCAACCTCATGTACCTTGTCGCCGTGCTTCGCGGCGAACTTCTTGTACCTAGAACTGCTCTTCTTCGCGTCCAGCGCGGGGGGCAGGTCGAGCGTGTTCACCTGGTTCGCGGTCAGTGCAACCTTGATAGCGTCGATGTTCTTGATTCCGAAGTCGCGGCGCATTGAAACGGCAAAGGACTCGGGGATCTGCTCCCCTTCCGGGTCAAAGTCCGAAACGATCAGCACCACGAGCCGCTCTTTGCCGCTCTTGCGAAACCGCTCGGCCATCTTGAATCGCGGGGGAACAGATGCGAAACCGCGTCCGCTGGTCAGCGGGATGCAGTATTGCGCGGCCACGGGCTTCAGGATCGGATGCAGGGTGTTTTTCTCTCCCACGATCTCAAGATGATTCGGCTGGGATTGCATCAGGTCGCGCCAGTACCCTTTGAGGAAACCGGCCAACTCGCGCGCGATGAAGTCCCCCGCAGTCCGGTGCGCGTCCCAGGTAATCACGGGTCGCGTCTCGTCGTCTATACAGCCCATCGGGATGACGCCAAAGATGCGGGCGCGGGTCAGTAAGTCGTCGAGGGCCTTATAGCTCTCCAGGGTGTTGGCATAGGTCGAACTTGGCTTGCTGGCGTGAATCAGCGGTGGATCGTTCAAAAGCGGATAGTGAATCCCACGCACGGAAAGGGGCCAATACTCGCGCCGCTCGGAGAGTATCTTCTTGACGGCTTCCAGGAAGGGCAACTTGGCCTTCGAGATTCTCGCCCGTTGCTTGCCATCGGGGATAAACAGAATGTCCGCTCCCCCCAGGGCGTCGGCCGCCCTGTGCCGGCGGTGCTCGATCAAGGATTCGTATGCCTCTGTGGGGTCGGCCGTGACTACTTCCTCACGAAGTTGTTCGTCCAGGCTCTTGACCCGCTGCCGATTGTGCTCGCGGAGCAAGACGAGAAAGCGGTTGGGGGCGTCACTGCGCCGGAAAGGCTCGATCCGACAGGGCACCGCGGTCAACCCGGCCAGCCGGGCCGCAACGTGCCGCCGGTGCCCTGAGATAATGTAGCTGTCCAGCGTGATATCAAGCGGCTGGAGGATGCCGTGCTCGCGGATGCTCTCCGCCATGGCCACGGTGGCCGGGTCGCTGGGGTCGATCGGTCGGTAGAGTTGTTCATTCTCTGGCGACGGAAAGATAGAATCGAGGGGCAGAATTCGGACTTGTCCCAATTTCGGCTGGCCACGGCCGTTTTGCAGCCGCAGTGGTGACGTGGCATTACCCATCGCTGGTGCCTCCCTGCCGTCGCTTGTCCGTGTGCTTGGCGTGTCGTCTGGGGTAGATGCCACGTCGCCCGGCTGGGCATTGGGATCGGTGACAAACTCAACGATCGGGGGGGCCTCGGGCACGGCCGTCATTGGCCACCCCCTGCCACTGTGGGCGTTCGATCCTTGCGGAAGGTCAGCTCGATAGCGTACTGCTCGCCCAACTCGCGCCGGGCCGCCCGTTCCAGGGTCTTATCCCGTGCGATCCGCGCCGCTCGGGCGATGACCACCAGGGCCGCCGCGCCGTCGGGGTAGTCGCGCTCCAGACTGATTGCAGATGCCATTGGGTGAATCCTTTTGTTAGGGGTTCAGCCCTCCTAAGTGCGCTCAGCATTTTGTGGCTGAACACAGTGGCGGGCGCAACAGAAAGGGCGGTCTTTCCCGAGGAAAACCGCCCATTTATGATCTTCTGAATTCTTCCGGGCGTTCAGTTCTGTGCCCGGTGTGTTCAGCTTCTAACGCCCTTGTCCCACGTTGAGCTATGCTTCGCCTTCCGGCGCCGGTCAGGCTTCCTACTCAGGTTCCGCCGATAGGCTTTCGCAGACCGCTTCTGCCGTGCCATTTCTCTGGCCACCATCAACTCCTTCCACGCAGCCGTGGCGACTACCGCTCCAGGTGAACAGGAAAGCCTCGTGGCAAATTCGCGCGCCGTCCAGGTGTGCGTAGCAGGCTTTCTCACCAGGTCGATCATCCGCGCGGCCACGGTAGCCTTCTTCCCTTTGCCGCGGGCTTGCTCGGCCGCAGGCTTGCCATCGCCCTGGGGCCGGTCATCGGCCGGGGGCCGCTTTGGGCTGGCATCGAGCTTCACCTGCTCCAACAGCCGCACGATCCGGGCCACCGCCGTCTGAACTCCCTGCTGCCGCTCCGCCAGCGTCAGAGTCGGCGGACGCCCCGAGAATGCGCCGGCACCCGCGAGCGAACGCACCAGCCGGTCGTATTCCCTTTCGAGCACCCCGGCCCTCATCACGTCGCCGTGCCCTGCAAGGAAAGCCACCAGGGCCTTGACCTCTTCCCCCGGCAGCCGCGGGCTATAGCCCGTCTTAGGATTAGCCCGCTCCGCAATGGCCTGAAAGATGCCGAGGAGCCGGTCAACCGATTCGGCAAAACGCCTGGACATGGGAGCCGCCTTTCCGCCGGGTCCGCTTGGCCGTGGCGCAGCTATCGCCGCCGGCCGCCCCGATGGTGTCAATTCTACCCGCTTGCAGGGGAGTTGTCAGCGTGTTATGTTGGCCGGGGGCCCCGATCCGGCCCCAATGTCCCTATCGCCAGGAGTTTGCCCGCCGCCGTGCCGACCGCACGGCATGATTACAAATTGAACGACGCGCGAGCGTCATGTACCTGCTTCCCGCAAGACGACCAACCTGAGCCTTCGGGCTCTTGAAGTGTAGAGGCAGTGCATGGACCGCGCCCCGGAAGGGGCGTCGGCCATGTGCTGTTCTACACGCCCCTTGGTCGGGGTTGCGGGAGCGGCCTTGGTTCGGCGCCCTTTTTTTGTTGCTACATCCAGGCCAGGCAAAGTGACGAGGTGTCCGATGTTGTTGGTTCCGCTTCGGATTTTTTCGAGATAGAGAGGTGCCCCATGCACGGCAGGAAAGAGTTTGCTTCGGCCAGATTGCAGGTTGCGGTTATGCTCTATTTCGTTTCCTGCAACTTTGCAGCGGTCTACTTTAACTGGCAATACGCGCACCATGAGGGCTTCATCCGCTGGCTTTGCTTCGGTGAGGTAGTTGCTACGGTCAAGGGATTTGCCTGGCCCTATTTCGTTTCTTCGTCTCCTTGCTCCGATCAGCAAGCCTTGGCCCAAGCGTATGACCGCCGCGGTACTGCCGATTTGAGACAGGCCGACCTCGACGAGGCCGAACGGCGGGGTCACGCAGCATCAGACAAAGAGAACTGGGATTTGGCCATAATAGAGTACACAAAGGCCATACGGCTCGATCCGAAGAACTCCTATGCGTACTACTACCGGGGCTCGGCCTACGAGAGTAAGGACGAACACGACAAGGCCATTTCCGACTTCACCGTGGCCATCCGCCTCTCCCCGAAAGACGCTATAGCGTACAAGAGCCGCGGCTGGGCCTACGCGCGGAAGGGCAACTACGACCAGGCGATCGCGGATTATACCGAGGCCATCCGGCTCAAACCCGACGACGCCAGGGCGTTCAGCAGCCGCGGCTTCGCCTACGAGAATAAGGACGAATACGACAAGGTCATTGCCGACTACACCGAGGCCATCCGGCTCGATCCGCGAAACGCCCATACGTACAGCAGCCGGGGCTTTGCCTACTTTAGGACGGGCGACCGCGACAAGGCCATCGCCGATTACACCGAGGCCATCCGGCTCGATCCGAGAAGCGCCCATGCGTACAGCATGCGGGGCTCGGTCTACTGGAACAAGGGTGACTACGACCAGGCGATCGCGGACCAAACCGAGGCTATCCGGCTCGCTCCGAAAGACGCCGGGGCGTTCGACAGCCGCGGCGATGCCTACGAGAGCAAGGGCGAACACGACAAGGCCATTGCCGACTACACCCGGGCCATCCGACTTGAGCCGGGAGACACCATAGCGTACTACTACCGTGGCTCGGCCTACGAGAGTAAGGGCGAACACGACAAGGCCATTGCCGACTACACCGAGGCCATCCGGCTCGATCCGAAAGACACCATAGCGTACAACAGCCGCGGCAGGGCCTACCTGAACAAGGGCGACTATGACAGGGCGATAGCCGACTACACCGAGGCCATCCGGCTCGATCCGAAAAACGCGGGGGCGTATCACTTTCGTGGTGCCGCCTACGGGGCGAAAGGCGATTTCGATAGGGTCATCGCCGACTGCACCGAGGCCATCCGACTTGAGCCGAAATGGGCCGGGGCGTATTACAACCGAGGCAGGGCCTATTCGGCGAAGGGCGACTACGACAAGGCCAAGCTGGACTTTGACCAAGCCAAGAGACTTGGGTTCAAGCCGCAGCCAGTTACGCCTGCCAGGGAGCAAGGGCGGCAAGACGCCCCGGTCATTCAGGGGCCGAAGGCTCCATCCATGGCGCCCACTTGGCGTGCGCCCGGAGTGGTGCAAGAACCGGCCTTTGCGCGGGCATCAACTGGCCAGGGAACAAAGCTTGTTCCGGTTTCTTCGTCGGCCATCCGAGCCGTTGGGTATGACGACAGCCGGGAAATCCTCGACATCCAGTTCAATAACGGGGCCATCTATCGCTACTACGGCGTGCCCGCTGAGGTTCATCGGGGCCTGATGGGAGCCGATTCGCATGGTCAGTATTTCCAGCAGCATATTCGCGGGGCCGGGTATCGGTACGAAAGAATCAAATGACTTGGTTGGGAACCACCGCCGCTCGCATTTTCAGGGGGGCCTAAACGCCAACCGGCGGCCACGTCGCCTATCCGGCCAGCTTCAGAATCTCGCGGTACGCCCGCATCTTCAGCTCTTGGCCGTCTCCCAGAAGCGCGTAGGCCAGCCGATCCGAAGGCATTTTCTGGTGGTGGTCCACAAACTCAGTGATCGCGTTCAACGCACCCCAGAACGTGCCACGCGCTGAAGGCAAGTCGGCACCCCGTCCGGCGACACGTAGTTCCAGGATCTTCCGCCGGGCCTCCTGGATACTCGCCATGCGAGTCTCGTAAGCCTTCCGAACGGTGGGGTTCTGGTCTGCGTTGAGTGGTCGGGCTGGGTCCCGGAAGAGCTTGGCAACCAGCGCCGAAAATTGCCAGTCGCGGCATTTTTTGTGTGCCAGCCGTTGAAAGGTGGACGCCACATTGTCCAACTCTGAGACGAACGATGCAAAGAACGTTTCCGCAGCCCCGGTATGATCCTCGATGGTGCCATGATGGGATCGCCAGAACCGCGGCCCAATGCCCCTCTTGCGCAACGCCAGGTTGAGAGTGTTCTCGCAGACCACGCGAACTGTGGTGAGGCTTATCGTAAGCGCACGCGAGCCATCGTGACTGTTGGCCATCAGTGCGTAGGGCTCCACAATGTCCCCAGCGCCGACGACCAACTGCTTGTCGATCTTCGCCAGCAGCCAAACCATCTCGCCGTGCCCGAGGTATCCGCCGGTGTGGTAGACCGGCTTGCCCCGCCCGAAGATCGTGTCCAACAGCATCGCCGCGTCCCGGTTCTGGACCGGCTTGAACCCGAGATGCACGACCCCGAGTACGCGATCCTGGCTCCCCGGTAGTCGGTCGAGTCGCACAATCGCCTGGCGGTTCGGGACTGGGGAAGGCGGTTTGTCCAGCGTTTGGAGCTTTACCGTTCCGACTTCCCAATCCAGGCTACCCTTGCGTAGCGCCTCTTGCACCGAAAGGGGCGCCCCCACCTCGACCCCAAGCCCGTGCCACGGCGTCTCGCCGTAGTAGAACATCTCGCCGACATTAGCAGGCATGGCACCCTCCCCGAAGTTCTCGGAACTGGTCCTCCGCACTGGCCGACGCGCACCGGCGCGCCCATCCTACTCCACTCCCGAGCCCGTATGCAATCCCCCCCGGGCCTGCTCCCAGCCATCGACCGGCCGACCCGTAGATTCTCCCGGGCGGCGTTACGCCTATGTGAGGAACTCCAAATTACCCAAACCCCCAAGCGAAAGTGTTGACGAGCGGGAGAGGAGATAGCTACCACCCCGAAGTCGAGACAGACCTTCGTCGGCTACAACGTCGGAAGCAGGGTGGGGCCCCTGGCGACCTGCCGCAAAATCCGCCGTTGCGCCGCTGCGCCCCGCCGCGGCCACCCTCGCCAGCCCCAGGCCGGCCGGCACGTCGCACACCTGGACCTGCTCGACCAGGGCCGTAGCACCCCGCCCCGCCGTCGCCACCATCGCGCCGCATCGGCACCGGGGCTTCGCCCCACACCCGCCCATCCCCACTCTCACCCATCTCGGCCGACCCGGGGCCGTAGTGTACAAACACTGACAATTTGGCAGTGTGGCACGCGATTTGCGCCACCCGGTCCACCAGCCCACCCGCTCGTCCCACAGGCTACCGGAGAATGCTGACGCCCCCCTGGCCGGCTAGACTAAACCTCGACCAGGTGCCCTTGCGTGCAGCAGGCGCAATCCTGGCCGACCAGTTCCGCCCTGGGGACGCCGCAGCGGTCACGGGGCCGGACCTTGATCGACGTGCTCCTCGGCCACCCGGCGGACCTAACCACGCTGCTCTCGACCCGATCTGCCGGCCAGCAGGACGATCATGGCCGCCGGTTCTCACAGCGGCGCCAGCAACGTTATTTGGCAGGCCGGCCGACCCTGCGCCGTAGCACGCAATCCCGAAACTCTGCCATCATGGCAGAACTGGCACGCGGTGTGCGCCACCTGGCCCGCCCGCTCGAATCAGGTGGGGATGCACGCGAGCCAGCCCATCATGGCGCCGCTGTGAGACCGCGGGGGAGAATGCCAGCAGCAGAGCCGGCGCCGGCCAGCAAGAACATGGGGTGAACGTCCGGTTCATACCCGGACAATGGCACCGAATCGGCCCCCGTCGCCCGAAGTGGCAGGGAGCCCGATGAAACGGCAGACTTCCCATTCCCGGGTAAACCCATGGTAAACCCGGCGGATAGCCGTCGTCGTAAGTCTAGCTGGGGAACAAGGATTCGAACCTTGACTAAGTGATCCAGAGTCACTCGTGCTACCGTTACACCATTCCCCAATGCGACGCAAGCCGTTATGAGTGTTTGACTAACGACGAATATTAGCTACCACCCTAAAGTTGGGATAACACGCCGACTGTCTTGCCGACTATTGTCTCGACGTGCGGACTCCAGAAGACCATACCTCCATTTGGGACGGGAACAACTTGAATCGGGCAGTTCTATTTTACCACGTCTCGCGAGCCTGAAAAGGCCGATCCCGCATTTCTCACGGTGGGGTGCCCAATCGCGGCCGCAGCGGTATACTTGAGTGATGGGGATTCGGGAGCTTATCTGGCCGGGCGAGCGGATCGACCATATCGCCCGGCATGGTGTGACGCCCGAGGAATTTGAAGAGACGTGTTTCGCCCGGTCGCTTGTACTGCGAGGGAAAGCGGAGGGCCCCAACCCCGTGTACTATGTGCTGGGAGAGACCCGCGCAAGGCGATTTCTGTTCTGCGTCGTCATCCAGTTTCCGGACGGTAAAGGTTATCCGGTTACGGCGCGTCCCATGACCGACCGTGAGAAACGCCGATACATGCAATGGAAGAACCGATGAGCAGCACTGCCAAGATTCCCCAGACCGATTCTATCGAGGAGCTGGCTCGCTTCTGGGACAGTCACGACGTGGCCGATTTCGAAGGGGAATTGGAAGAGGTTGTTGAGCCCGTCTTCGAGCGCGAGACGGTGGTGAAGGTCTGCCTGCCCTGCAAGGAGGCGGAAGCTCTCAAGGAACTAGCCCAATCCAAGGGCCTCCATGATACCGACCTGATCCGACAATGGGTTCTGGAGCGAGTCCACACGCTGTAGAAGCGAACACCACTGATTTCACGCCGCGTCGGGTGCAGGTGTCAGTGATCCCCTTTTCCGGTGCCCGCAAGCATGGGCCAACACGGGGCGAGTGCCGTGGGGTTCTTGGCTTTTGTCCGGCGGCGACGCAAACGAGCAGCGTAAGAACGCCGACCGACCCGCAAGAAGCCTTGGCCATGATCTGGCCGGGATGGCCGTGGATGAGGGCCACGTCTCCAGCCGGGATTGCGAAATTGAATCGCCTGCACTGCACGGCATTGAGGCTGGCGGCCCGTGGGCGGAAATCGGGATTGCATCGGCCGCGGGCTCGTCCCGATGTCCAAACTGCCAGTGCACCTTCGACCCAACGCGACCCCGGTGTCGGGAAAGCCGGGCAGGCGGCCTGTCGCGTCTGGCGGTGGGCGTCGTTCGGCCTGCGTTTGTCGTCGAGCGTCCAAGACCGGGCATCCGGCGGAGCGGTCGGGGCCCCGCAGAGCGGGAGCGGCCCGGCGTCAAGAGGAGTGGCCCCCCTGTTGACGATCGCCGCCCGCCGGCCCTAGAATCAGGGCGGAGGCGGAGGGCGGAAGGATGAAGGCGGAAGGCGGAAAACGACGCGGGGACACGGGGACACGGGGACGAAGGCTTTGAGGTTCTGCCGCGGGTTCGCCCCCAATCCCCAATCCCTAATCCCCAATCCCCAATCCCCAATCCCCAATCCCTAATCCCTATAATCCCTAATCCCCAATCCCTAAGCGACGCCCATGCCCGTACTGCACGCTATCGGAGGGGTTTGTAGCGGCCAGACTTTTCCGCTGGAGAAGGACTCGGCCACCCTGGGCCGGCACCCGCAGTGCGAGATCGTCTTGGATTCGAGGGCGGTCAGCCGCCAGCATGCGCGGATCGTTCAAACTGAGGGCCGGTTCTACCTCGAGGATCTTCACAGCCGCAACGGCACGCTCTTGAACGGCAAGCCGATCCATCATCGGCATCTGTTGAAGGAGCACGATCGGATCACGCTGTGCGACGTGACGCTGGTCTTTCGGCAGGCCGCGCCGGAGGCCGGCGAGGCGCTGACGCAGCCCGTGGCGGCGACCCCCGAAACCTCGGTCCTGGTGGTCGACGACGAGCAGCCGGAGACCGGCTCGACGGTCATGTCGCGGGTGAACATCGCCTCGGGCTCGTCGAGCCTGGGAATCGAGGTGAACCCGCAGGTCAAGCTGCGGGCCCTGATGGAGATCAGCCAGGCACTGACCCGGGCCCTGGCCCTGGACGAGGTGCTGCCGAAGCTGTTGGACGGCCTGTTCGTGATTTTCGCCCAGGCCGACCGGGGCGTGCTGGTGCTCCGCGAGCCGCAGACGGGCCGGCTGGTGCCCAAGGCCGTCAAGCACCGCCGGCCGGCGCTGGCCGAGACGGTGCGGGTGAGCCGCACGATCGTGCAGGGGGTGATAGCCAGCAAGGAGGCGATCCTTTCGGCCGACGCGGCCACCGACGCCCGCTTCAGCACGGCCGAGAGCATCGTCGATTTTCAGATCCGCTCGGTGATGTGCGCCCCGATCATCAACAGCGAGGGGCAGGTTTTGGGGGTGATCCAGATCGACACGCGGGACCAGCGGCAGCGGTTCAGCCGCGAGGATTTGGACGTGCTGGCCAGCGTGGCCTGCCAGGCGGCGATCGCCGTGGAGAACGCGCAATTGCACGAGGCGGCGGTCCGCGAGCAGGCCCTCAGCCGCGAGCTGAGCGTGGCCCACGACGTGCTGCGGGGCTTCCTGCCCGCCGACCGGCCGCAGATCGGGCCCTACGAGTTCTTCGATTTCTACGAGGCGGCGCACGAACTGGGCGGCGACTACTACGACTACGTTCCGCTATCGGGCAACCGCCTGGCGGTGGTCGTGGCCGACGTATCGGGCAAGGGCATTCCGGCCTCGCTCTTGATGGCCAAGCTCTCGGCCGACGCGCGGTATTGCCTGGCCAGCGAGCCCACGCCGGCCGCGGCGGTGGCCCGGCTCAACCGCGGTTTCTGCCACGCCGGCTGGGAGGACCGCTTCGTCACGCTGGTGCTGGCCGTCTTGGATCCCGGGCGGCACGAAGTGGCGCTGGTCAACGCCGGTCATCTGCCGCCGCTGGTGCGCCGCGGGTCGGCCGTGACCGAGGCCATCGACGACGCGGCGACCCGCTTGCCGCTGGGCATCGACCCCGACATCGACTACGTGCAGTCGGTCCTGCCGATGGCCCCCGGCGACTGCCTGGCCCTGTATACCGACGGCATAACCGAGGCCATGAACGAGGCCGACGATCTTTACGGCCTGGAGCGGTTATCGGCGCAACTGGGCGGTGCGTCGCGGGGGATCGCCGCCCAGGGCCGCCGCATCCTCAGCGACGTGAAGCGATTCGTGGGCAGCCGCCCCCAGAGCGACGACATGTGCCTGGTCTGCTTCGGCCGGCCGCAGGAGTGACGGACGCGGCGCGGCAGCGTTTCATCCCATTACAAGTTCCCGCCCCAGTCGGCAAACTTTCCCCAGCTTGACGCTGCGCGGAATAAACCTCAACTTTGCTGCGTTCGGCAGTCGATAAACGCGCATGCGAAAAGCTAGTGGGCCGCCCGCTAAATGAACTTGCACGATGTTGGGAGGGAAAAAGGGGACAGTCCCCATTTGTGCGAAGCACCCTTCGGGCCGTTCCGGCAAATGGGGACTGTCCCCTTTTTCCCGGAATCACGCAAGTTCATTTAGGGAAAGATCGCATGCTCGTTATCCTCAGTGACTTGCACCTGAACGACGGCAGCACCGGTGCCACGCTGCAACCGGGGGCCCTGGCCCTGTTTGCCGAGCGGCTGAAGGAGCTGGCCCTGGCCGCCTCGTGGCGGGCCGACGGCGCCTATCGGCCCATCGAGCGGATCGACCTGGTGCTGCTGGGCGACGTGCTGGACCTGCTGCATTCCGCCCGCTGGAACGACGCGCCCGGCATCCGCCCGTGGGGCGACACGCAGTCGCCGGAGTTCGTCGAGCAGGCGGTCCGGATCACCGGCGACATTTTGACACAGAACCAGGAGTCGGTGGGCATCCTGCGGACCCTGGCCGCGGAGGGCGAGGTGACGGTTCCGCCGCTGTTGCGGGTGGCCCGGCCCGCACCGGACGGCCAGCGGCAGCCGGTCCTGGTCCGCATCCACTACATGGTGGGCAATCACGACTGGTTCTATCATCTGCCGGGCGCGGCCTACGACGCCTTGCGGCGGACGCTGGTCGAGCAGTTGGGGCTGGCCCAGCCCGCCGACCGCCCGCTGCCCCACGACATTACCGAAAGCGACGAGCTGTTGCAGACCATGCGCCGGCACAAGGTCACGGCCCGGCACGGCGACATCTTCGACCCCTTGAGCTTCGAGGGCGATCGCGACGCCAGCAGCCTGGGCGACGCGATCACGCTGGACGTGGTCAATCGCTTCGCCGTCGAGGTGGAGCAGGCGCTGGGGGAGGAGCTGCCCGACGCCGCCGTCCTGGGCCTGCGCGAGATCGACCATCTGCGGCCGCTGCTGCTGATCCCCGCCTGGATCGAGGGCGTGCTGGAGCAGACCTGCCCGCAGCCGGCCGCGCGGAAACGGGTCAAAATGGTGTGGGACCGCCTGGTCGACGAGCTGTTGGCCAGCCCGCTGGTCCGCCAGCGGGAAGCCTGCGGGGCACTGGACCTGATCGACGGCCTGGCCCGCGGGCTGAAGTTCAGCAAGCGGTTGTCTACCGGCTGGAGCCGCTCGGTGGTCGAGTGGCTGCGGCAGATGCGGGGCGCGTCGAGCGATTCCTATGCCGGCCACGTGCTGACGGAGCAGGATTACCGGAACCGGCGGGCGAAGCACGTGGTCTTCGGCCACACGCACGCGGCGGAGATCGTGCCCCTGGACGCCAGCCACGCCGAGGGCTACGTGCTGGATCAGATGTATTTCAATACGGGCACCTGGCGGCGGGTGTACCGCCAGACGCGGTTCGCGCCGGGCGAGCACGAGTTCATCGTCTCCGACGCGATGGGCTACGTGGCCTTCTTCCAGGGCGACGAGCGCAAAGGCCGGCCCTACGAAACGTGGTTCGGCACGCTGGGCTACTGCCCGGCGGAACGGACCGTGCACCGCATCGACGCGGGCCGAGGACGCCATGTTGCAGGTCAAAGTGTTTCGACATCAAGTGTACCGCCCCACGCGCCCCATTTCGCCGCATTTTCTGCTCCGACCGGGGGCGCCGCACTCCGTCGGCGAACGTGAGTTCCGCCGGCGGATGCAAGCGGTGGGGGCCGCCTATCGCCGGGCGGGCGTGCGGCGGATCTACCTGGCCCACGGCACGCCGCTGGGTCCCGACGCGGTGGGCATGCTGGCCCGCTTGGCCCGCGCCTTCCCCGCCGCCGGCCGAGCCGTGCGCCGCGTGACGGCGCGGATCATCGGCGCGCTCACGGGCGAGGTGGGCAGCTACACGCCGCAGTACGCCCGCTGCCTGGAGGCGGCCCTTCGCGAGCCCGGCCAGCCCGCCATCCCCGTCCGCCTCTTCCACTGGTCCGGCGAGAACCATCATATCGGCCGCGGCGACGGGGCCGTGCGGCTCATCGACGAGCTGGCCGCCCTGGACTTGGCGCCCGGCAGCCGCGTTATGCTGTGGGGGCACAGTCATGCGGGCAACGTCTTCGCCCTCTTGAGCCACCTCTTGGGCGACCGCCGCCAGACGGCCGAGCCGTTCTTCAAGGCCGCCGAAATCTACTACCGCTGGCCCCTGCTGCGCTGCGTCGATATCCCCCTCTGGAACCGCGTCCGCCGCTTGCTGCTGGCGGCCGACCCGCCGGCGCCGGACCCCGTCGCCCTGGACGTGGTCACCTTCGGCACGCCCATCCGCTACGGCTGGAACGCCGGCGGATACTCGAAGCTGTTGCACTTCGTCCACCATCGGCCGGTCCCCGGCATGCCCCATTACCTGGCGGTCTTTCCGCCGAAACTGGACGACGTGCTGCGGGCCGCCGACGGCGACTACGTGCAGCAATTGGGCATCGCCGGCACCGATCTGCCGCCCAGCCTCTGCGCCTGGCGGGCGCGGCTGGCCAACCGGCGCTTGGCCCAACTGCTGCAAGAGCAACTGCCGCCGGGCGGGCTGGAGCGTTTTCGGGCCGGTACAATCGTCCCCGACGAAGGCACGACGCTGCTGGTGGATTACGGCCTGCCGCGCTGCGGCATCGCCCGGCATTATGCCGGCCACGCCGTGTACACCTACCGCAAATGGCTCTTGTTCCACGCCGAGGAGATTGCCCGACGCTTCTACGCCGCCGACTCCGACCGCGAGTGGGAAGGAGTGGCCTAGGGCAACGCCCGGTCCCCTCTCCCTCCGGGAGAGGGTTAGGGTGAGGGGGAAGTAATGAGGATCATGCCCATCCAGTTTTCACGACCAACGCGCGCTTCCCCTCACCCCGGCCCTCTCCCGGAGGGAGAGGGTGACCGCTTGTGCGGTCGCGCCCCAACTTGAAGGACCCCACTGAAAACTGAGCACCGAACACTGAACACCGAACACTGCCCCGAGCCCCCCGCCATGGCCGACTACATCCAGGTGCTGACCACGACCGCGCGGCGCGACGAGGCCGAGAAGATCGGCCGCGCGCTGGTCGAGCGGCGCTTGGCCGCGTGCGTGCAGATCGTCGGGCCGATCACCAGCGTCTATCGCTGGCAGGGGCAGATCGAAACGGCCGAGGAGTGGCAATGCTGGGCCAAAAGCCGCCGGGAGCGCTATCCGCAGATCGAAGCGGCGATCCGCGGCCTGCACCCCTACGAGCTGCCCGAGATCCTGGCCCTCGGCGTGCTCGACGGCAGCCCCGCCTACCTGGCATGGCTGGAGGCGGAAACGGCGACTAAATGACCTTGCACGATCTTGGGAGGGAAAAAGGGGACAGGCACCATTTGCCGGAACGGCCCGGAGGGTGCTTCGCACAAATGGTGCCTGTCCCCTTTTTCCCAGAATCCCGCAAGGTCA
>JBEKTY010000177.1:0-18455 GCA_049515555.1 Thermoguttaceae bacterium | reverse complement strand
CCGCTAACGTTCGACGAATGGGAGGGGCGGATCGGCCAGGTGATCTACGTATCGGCCACGCCCGGACCTTATGAATTGGAGAAGACCGACGGGCGAGTCGTCGAACAGGTGATCCGGCCCACGGGCCTGTTGGACCCGGAGATCGAAGTGGCGCCGGCCCGATCGCAAGTGCCGCACCTGCTGGAGCAAATCCGTGCCCGGGCCGCCGCGGGCGAGCGGGTGTTGGTCACTACGCTCACCAAACGGCTGGCCGAGGACCTGGCCGCATATTTCGGCAAGCAGGACGTCCGCTGCAAGTGGCTCCATAGCGACCTGGACGCCTTCGAACGGGTCGAGCTGCTCCGCGATCTGCGGCAGGGCCATTTCGACGTGCTGGTGGGCGTCAACCTGCTCCGCGAAGGGCTCGACCTGCCCGAAGTCTCGCTGGTGGCCATCCTCGACGCCGACAAGGAGGGCTTCCTGCGGAGCGAGACGTCGCTAATGCAGACCATCGGCCGCTCGGCCCGCAACGTCAACGCCAAGGTGCTGCTGTACGCCGACAAGGTGACCGACTCGATGCAGCGTGCCATCGACGAGACGCGGCGGCGGCGGGCGGTGCAGGAAGATTACAACCGCGCGCACAACATTACGCCGGAGACGATCCGCAAGGCGATCCGCACCGGGATCGAGGCCGAGACGGCCGCCCATGCCGGTTCCTATGCCGCCGTGGGCCGCCACGGCGAGGCACAGTACATTACCGCAGAGTTCCTGGCCGAATTGGAAGCCGAGATGCTCCAGGCCGCCCAGGACCTGGAGTTCGAGCGGGCCGCCGCGCTGCGCGACCGCATCCAGCAGATGCGGGCCCAGATGGGCAAGTTGGTGGCCGAGGCCCAGATCGAGCACGCCACCCGGGACCATCGCGGCCGCCACCGCCAGCAGCCAGCCGCCCCCGGCGGCAGAATCCCCCGGCCCAAGAAAAGCCCCTAGTATCGGCCGAATAGTAACGTCAGCAGTATTTTCTTGTAGCCGGCACGCGCCGTGTGCCGGATTTCCGCACACGGCGTGTGCGGGCTACATTGAAACGGGGAGGTTATTCTCCGGCCGGAGCCTAGAAGGCGGAAGGACCACTAGCCAGCGGCTAACAGCCGCCGAGCTGCCGGCGTATCGAGAACTCGACGAGGCGCCACGCTGGAATGTCGTGAGTCACTTTGTTAGCATGGGAAGAGCGTTGCTGCTCAGATCGTATCCGGGCGGAGTCGAAGTGCGAAATACCGGGTCACATACCAGCCGGGGTGTTTCTGGTGTCTCATCCCCTGACCGCCGAGGAGTTGCGATCTCAGGTCGCCGCCGTGCCGTTCTGGTGGCATTCCCTTGACCTGGGCAACGGCGTGGTGACTCGCGGATGCAAGACGCCCCGCGTTCTTCAGGACGAACTGGCTTATTGCCATTTGCCGGACCTGTGTGGTCGTACGGTGCTGGATATCGGAGCCTGGGATGGCTTCTTCTCATTTCAGGCCGAGCGGCTGGGGGCGGCACGCGTGGTGGCGTTGGATCACTACGTCTGGTCGATCGACTTCTCGCAACCCCACCCTTCGTCCCAACTTCCAGAACATGTCCCGAGCGTGCGGCATCCCAATGATCTTCCTGGGAAACGCGGTTTCGACCTGGCGCACCGGGTGCTGGGTAGCCGCGTCGAGCCGACGGTGGCGGACTTCATGGAGGTCGATCTGACGACGTTGGGACAGTTCGACGTGGTGTTGTACCTGGGCGTCCTGTACCACATGCGTCATCCGCTGCTCGCCCTGGAACGGCTGGCCAAGGTGACGCGCGACTTGGCGGTGATCGAAACCGACGCTTTTTGCATTCCGGGGCTTGAAGATCGCGCCTTCTGCCAGTTCTTCGAAACCGACGAACTGGCGGGCGATCCCACCAACTGGTGGTCGCCAAATGCACAGGCCGTGATTGGCATGTGCCGGGCGGCGGGTTTCCGCAAGGTGCAGATCCAGTCCCACCCCCGGCCCGCGCGGTTTCGCCGCCTCAAGATGTTACGCAGACGCCTGCAGAGCCTGTTGCGGCTGTCGCCTCGGAAGGACGCAGGGATCTATCACTACCGGCTGGTAGCGCATGCCTACAAGTAGGTCGGCGGAGCCGGTCCGACCTGGTCCCTGGTTGACAGTTATTTGGGTCACACCGATTTAGGCAATGGCAAGGGGAAGGCGGCTCGCAACGAGCCGCCTTCCCCTTTGTAACCTGGAGACTGTCCCCATTTTCGTTCGACGAAAATAGGACTGTCCCCTTCTGAAATCCGTAGCAGCGCAGCGCCGCTTACTTCTTGTCCTTGTCTTCCTTCGGAGCGGGCGCGGCGGGCGTCTCGGCCGGCTTCTCGGCCGGGGCCGCGGCGGCGGGCTTCTTCTCCGGTTCCTTCTTCGGAGCCGGCTTGGGCGCCTCTGGCTGGCAGCCAATCATGAATGACAGTGTTCGATGACCCGGCGCGAGACCCTTTCCCGCGTCTATTCTTAGGGACCCTCCCCCTAGGCTTTTATTCCCCGGAAAGTTAGAATCTTGTTGAAGGAGCGTCTTTTTTTCGACGTCCCGGGAATAATCGTGCCCGTTGTTGCCTCTAACAGGTAGGGTCGGCGAGTGCCCGATGGTCGCGTGCAAGACCGGCCGGAAGAGAGCCTCCCCGCTGCGGAGGAGGCCAGTTATTTTTCGGCCGATCTGAAACTGAACGTGCCCCGGCTGGTGGCCGAGCACCATGAGGCGGTTTATCGCTATGCCTACCGCCTGACGGGCTCGGTCCCCGACGCCGAGGACCTGACCCAACAGGTCTTTCTGGCGGCCCAGGAAGGTCTGGACCAGTTGCGCTGTCCGGAGAGTGTCCGCAGTTGGCTGTTTGCCATTTTGAGAAATCGGTTCTTCAAGACCTGCCGGCGAGAGCAGCCGGTCGCGGCCACGAGCGTGGGGGTGGACCTCGACTCGCTGCCGAGCCCGGAAAACGGCGATCCGATCGATTCGGCCCGCCTGCAGGAGGCCATCGGCGGCCTGGGGGCCGAGTTCCGCGTCGTGTTGGCGATGTTTTATTTTGAACAGCGTTCGTACCGGGAGATTGCCGAGCAATTGCAAATGCCGATTGGGACCGTGATGAGCCGCCTGGCCCGGGCCAAGCGTCATCTGCGGGCCAGGCTGTTCGAACCGGAGGGGGCGGAAGAGGCGGCTGGTCCCACTGGCCGCAACGGCGCAAACGGTGCTCCGCACCACGCAGATCGGCCTCGTTCTCCGCTTGGCAATTCGAGCAGCATGTAAGGAGCGACCGAAAGACAAGGTTCCGAATTTCCCGTACTCCTCTCGCTCCGCGAGAGGAAGCGCATCACGCGGAGCGTGATGAATACAGAATTTTTTGTCGGCGCATACTAAGTTCAGGATCGCACGATGGACGACGAGCCGCTTCAACCGGACCGCTTCCTGGAAGCGCTTGATGTCTGCCGATCGGATAGCGGCGATCTGGGCGACCCGCATTTGGCGCCCCTGGCCGCGGCCCTTGCGCGTGATGCGGGGCTTCGGGAGCGGCTGGTGCGGATCGCCCGGGCCGATGCCGCCCTGACGGCCGCGTTTGACGACGTGCCCGTGCCCGTAGGCCTGGCCCAGCGGCTGCTCGAGCGGCTGGCGATTGGTACGCCGCCGGCAAAGAGCGCCTTGCCGCTCCCCTGCTCCCCTGCCCCGCTGCGCCGGTTCTCGCGCCGCTGGTTGGCGATTGCCGCCGCCAGTCTGGCCACCGCCGCCGCCCTGTTCGTGGCCGCCCTGCTCGGGCTGCGACCCTCGCGCCCGCTTACGCCCGATTCGCTGCTGGAAGAATCGATGCGGCTGTTCTCGACGGCTTCGCCCGGCAGCGGGCGACTGATCTCCGAAACCCCACCGCCGGCCAATTATCCTTTCAGCCGCGACCTGCTCCACATGGCCCAGGTCCGCTGGCGATGGGTGGCCGGATTTCCGGGTGGCCCGGCCATCGCCTACGACCTGCCCGCTGTGGGCGACACGCGGGCCACGCTCTTTGTCGCCCGGCAGACGGTGCCCGGGCTGCCCGCCCTGCCCCCGCTCGACCCCCGCTGGGGCACCGCCGGTTGTTCCGCCGACGCCTGGCAGGTCGGCGATACGCTGTACGTGCTGGTAGTGGCGGGCGACTCCCGCGCCTACCGCAACTATCTAGATCTCTCGCACGCGCCGCTGACGTAGCCGGAAAAGGGGACTGGCTCCGTCGCAGGAGAGGGCTTTGAACTACAAGAAACGCAGAAGCGACGGTGCCTGTCCCCTTTTCCGTGCGATGAAACGTACCTGGCTCGTCGGCCTTGCCGCGGCGCTGGCACAGTGGGGAATAACCGCCATGGCCGCCGAGGCGCCGCCGGCCGACGCGAAGCTTGAAGCCTGCTTCCGGCAATACCTGGAAGGCCTCTTCCAGCTTCGGCCGCTGGAGGCCACCCGGCTGGGCGATCACCGCTTCGATCGGCAGTTGGAGGACCTTTCGGCGGCGGCCCGGGCCGGCTGGACCCGCTACACCCGCCAGACCCTCGAAGAGCTGACCCGGCGGGTGGACTGCGTGGGGCTTTCCGCCGCGGGAAAGGTCGATTTCGAGATCTTCCGGCACGAGCTCCTTCGCTCGCTGTGGCTGGATGCCAATACCCGGCCCTTCGAGGAAGACCCCCGCATCTACAACACCTATGTCAACGATTGCGTCTATCTGCCGTTGACCCAATCGACGCTGCCCAAGGAGACGAATCTCGCCAGCGCCGTCGCACGCATGCGGCAGATTCCCAAGCTGCTGGCCGCCGCGCGGCAGAACCTCCAGAACCCGCCGCGGGTAGTGGTCCAGACGGCCATCGCCCAGAACCGCGGCGCGATCGGCTTCTTCCAGCACGACATCTTCGAGCTGGCCGGCCCCGCGCCGCAGGAGGAAGAGGCCCTCCGGGCTGCCGCCGCCGCGGTCGCCAAGGCGCTCCAGCAGCATCAGGATTTCCTCGAGCACGATCTGCTGCCGCGGGCCCGGGGCCAGTGGCGGCTGGGGCCCGAGCGGTTCGCCCAAAAACTCGACCTGGAGCTGGACGCCGATTTGACCGCCGAGCAAGTGCTTTCGGCCGCCGAGGAGGAGTTCGCCCGGCTGGAGCAGGAGCTGTACGTGATCGCCCGCCAGAAATGGTTCCGCGATTGTGCGGGCAAGCCGTTTCCGCCCGACGACGCCGAGGGCCGTCGGGCCACCGTCCGCGCCGTGCTGCAAGCCGTGGGCCGCGTTCACGGCCGGCCCGACGAGCTCGCCCGCGATGTCTGCGCCACCGTCGAGCGGGTCAAACTCTTCATCCGCCAGCACGACATCCTGCGGCTGCCCGAGCCCGATCGCTGCCGCCTGATCGAAATGCCCGAGTTCCAGCGCGGCAACTCGACGGCCTTCCTGAACCCCGCCCCGCCGCTGGACCCCCAGGCCCCGAGCATCTATGCCGTCAGCCCGCCGCCCAAGGAGTGGGACACCGCCCGGGTGGAAAGCTTCCTCGAAGAATACAACCATTGCCTGTTGCAGATCCTGACGATCCACGAGGCCTATCCCGGCCACTACGTGCAGCTCGAATACGCCAACCGCGTCCCGTCGCTGGTGCGCCGCGTGCTGGGCTCCGGCGTGTACATGGAAGGCTGGGCGGTGTACATGGAGCAGACCATGCTCGACGAAGGCTACGGCGACGGCGACCTGGCCCTGCGGCTGACGCAACTGAAGTTCCGCCTGCGGGCCGTCGGAAATGCCATTCTCGACCACAAGATGCACTGCTGCGGCATGACCGACGACGAGGCTCTGGCCTTTCTCACCGGCCGGGCCTTCCAGTCGGAGGGTGAAGCCCGGCTGAAAATCATCCGCGCCAAGCAATCCTCCTGCCAGCTCTCGACCTACTTCGTGGGCCGCACTGCCATGATGCGCCTGCGGGCGGCCATCCAGCGGGAGCTGGGCCCCAAGTTCCGGCTCGCCCGCTTCCACGAGGCCGTGCTCCAGCAGGGCTCGGTCCCGGTCAAGTACCTGCCGGCCTTGGTCCGCGTGGAGCTAGGCTTGTAGTGGTCGAACTATCTCGGAACAATAGGCTCGGCGGGAATGACCAATGACCAAATCCCAATCCTCATCGGGCGGTCTTGGACGCGGAGAGGCTGCGCAACAGTTTCAGACGCGATCTCTTGAGCGCCGCAGCGGCGTCCCGTGCGTTGGCGAAGGCTTCGTCGATCGTCTCAGCCTCCGTAATCAATTCCGGATCGAGGGGCGAGGTGACCACGTACCCGCCTTCCGGCGCCGCCTGTAGATGGAGCACAAGCGGATTCTGGTGGGACTGCGCTGCGGGCTTATCCCACCCTACGAACTCCGGCCCGTCGTCCGTCCTCCGTCGTCCGTCGAAACCGGTGGGGCTCGCTACCGCTCGACCCACCCTACCAACTCCGGCCCGTCGTCCGTCGCCCGTCGTCCGTCGTCCGCCGCCGGCGGCTACGCCGTCATCTTGCGGCAGATGGCGTCGGCCATTTCGCGGGTGCCCACGGCGGTGGGATCGTTGCGATCGGGCTTCATGTCGTAGGTCACGTCTTGGCCCTCGGCCAGGACGGCGGCCACGGCCCGCTCGAGCCGGTCGCCGGCCGCGCGCTCGCCCAGGTGGCGGAGCATGAGCACGGCCGAGAGGATGAGGGCCGTGGGGTTGACTTTATTGAGGCCCTTGTACTTGGGTGCGCTGCCGTGGGTGGCCTCGAAGATGGCCCCGCCGCTGCCGATGTTGGCGCCGGGGGCCACGCCCAGCCCGCCCACCAGGCCCGCCGCCAGGTCGCTCAGGATGTCGCCGTACAGGTTGGGCAGCACCAGCACGTCGTACAGCTCGGGTTTCTGGACCAGTTGCATGCACATGTTATCGACGATGCGGTCCTCGAACTCGATATCGGGGAACTGCTCGGCCACGCGGCGGGCGGTGGCCAGGAACAGGCCGTCGGTGTGCTTCATGATGTTCGCCTTGTGCACGGCCGTGACCCGCCTGCGGCCGTTGGCCCGGGCATACTCCAGGGCGTAGCGGACGATCCGCTCCGTGCCCGCCACGCTCAGCGGCTTGATCGAGATGCCCGTCGCCTCGCGGGGCGAGCGGATCTTCCGCTCCGAAGCGCGGTTGATGTAGTCGATCAGCTCGCACGTCTGCGGCTTGCCCGCCTCGAACTCGATCCCCGCGTACAGGTCCTCGGTGTTCTCGCGGACGATGACCAGATCGACGCCCAGGCTGCTGAAATACGTGCGAACGCCGGGGTAGTGCTTGCAGGGGCGGACGCAGGCGTAAAGCTCGAACTCCTGGCGAAGCTGCACGTTGACGCTGCGGAAGCCCTTGCCCACCGGCGTGGTGATGGGGGCCTTCAGTGCGCAGCGCGTCCGCCGGATGCTGGCCAGCAGGGGCTCGGGCAGGGGCGTGCCGACGCGCTCCAGTACGTCCAGCCCCGCCTCTTGCACATCCCAGCGGATCTCGGCGCCGCTGGCATCTACACACTGCCGGGCGGCCGCGGCCAGCTCCGGCCCCACCCCGTCGCCGGTGACCAAGGTTACGTCGTGTGGCATGAAATTGGACTCGTCCCTCTTTTGCGATCCGTTCTTGCCAGCGCGCCGACAGGTCATTCCTTCGCGTGGGCAACCAGCGAGATCGTTACGCCCACGGCCTGTGCGAGACGGTCGAGCACGTCGGACCGAAGCGTCCGCTCCCCCTCCAAGAAATCACAGAGTAGGGTGCTTGAAATGCCCACCTCGCGCCCAATCTCCCGCAGCGGCCGGCGACTGTGATGGATCGCTTGCCGCAGGTGTCCACTTAACGTATCTTCGCCCGCCGCCTCGCGCATGCGAACATCGCGATCAGCCAGCTCAGGCAACTCCTCTTCGAGCAACTTGCGGTCGCGCTCCATCTTAGCGAGCAGTTCTTCTGGAATTTGCTTTGCGCCGCTCATGGCACTCGCTCCTGCCGCGCGGTCACTCCCCATGACGAGAGACTTCGTACGCGGTAATTGGGATAACGGTCAGCACGTCAAGATACTCATACACGCAAAGCAAGTAGCGCCCATCAGGCGTCTCGCCCCAGCAACACGGCCTCTCGGTGGATCGGCTCTCGCCGCGTCGCTCGGGGTTATTGACAACACTCTCAAAGTCATCCCGGCTTATATCATGCTCCGACAAATGAGCTAAGATCTCGTCGGTCCATTGGAACTGGAAATAGGCCATCCAAGGCGCTCCCCGCACAACTAATTATAGTGGCATACTCGCCCATGTCACGTCTACAACTTCCGGTCGAGCACGCGGAAGTTGATGGCCTCGTTGGGGCACCGGGACGGGTGGCGTCCAATTATTGCCCATTCCGCTTCAATAAACTGTACTTATCCCCTTATCCCTCCGTCGCGGCGGCGATGCCGCGGTCGACGGCCCCGGCGATGCGGTCCAGTTGCTCCAGTTCGATCGCCAGCGGCGGAAGGACTACGATAACATTCCCCAGCGGCCGAAGCAAGACGCCCTCGCTTCGGGCGTAATCGCAGACGCGAATCCCCCGCCGCTCGGACCACGGGTAGGGCTGGCGCGTGGCCCGGTCGCAAACCAGCTCGATGCCGGCCATCAGTCCGCACTGGCGGACGTGGCCCACGTGCGGCCGCCGGGCGAGCCAGGCCAAGTGCTCGGCCAGCCGGGCGATCTTGGGCGGCAGCCGCTCCAGCGTGCGTTCCTCCTCGAACACCTCGAGCGAGGCCAGGGCAGCCGCGGCGGCCAGCGGGTTGCCGCCGTAGGTGTGGCCGTGGAAGAAGGTCCGGCCTTGCGAATATTCGCCCAGGAAGGCCCGCCATATCTCGTCGCCGGCCAGCGTGGCGGCCATGGGCAGGTACCCGCCCGTGAGACCCTTGGCCAGGCAGAGCAGGTCGGGCGCAACCCCCTCGTGCTCGCAGGCGAACATGCGGCCGGTGCGGCCGAAGCCCACGGCCACCTCGTCGGCCACCAGCAGCACGTCGTACTTCCGCGTCAGCTCCCGCAGGCCGCGCAGGTATCCGGCCGGGTGCACGATCATCCCGGCCGCGGCCTGCACGAGCGGCTCGACCACCACGGCGGCGATCCGCCGGTGATGCTCGGCCAGCAGGCGCTCGACGTGGCCCAGGTAATAATCCGCCAATTGCTCGGCCGGCACGCCGGGCGGGGTGCGGTAGGTGTCGGGGGCCGGCGCCCGCAACGTCTCGAACAGCAGCGGCCGGAATAGGGCGTGGAAGCGTTCGACCCCGCCCACGCTGACCGCGCCCAGGGTGTCGCCGTGGTAGGCGTCGGCCAGGGCCAGGAAGCAGGTCTTGTCGGGCCGGGGATCGGCCCGCTGCCGCCAGTATTGGAAGGCCATTTTCAGGGCCGCCTCGACGGCCGTGGCCCCGTCGTCGGAGAAGAATACGTGCCCCAGGCCCGGCGGGGCAAGGTCCACCAGCCGCCGGGCCAGCCGGATTGCCGCCGGGTTCGATGCCCCCAGCGACGTGACGTGGGCCACGCGCTCCAACTGCCGGCGGATGGCCGCGTCGATCCGCGGATGACCGTGCCCGTGCACGTTGCACCACAGGCTGCTCGTGCCGTCGATGTACTCGCGGCCCTCGACGTCGAAGAGCAGGCAGCCCCGGCCGCGATCTATTATCAGCGGCTCGTACTCGGCCATCTGCGTGAAGGCGTGCCATACCAGCGTGCGGTCCCAGGCGCGGAGCTGGTCGAGGGCGGGCTCGATGCGATGGCTCGGTCTGTCGGAGGTCATGCTTTCCCGTCCCCTCTCCCTCCGGGAGAGGGCCAGGGTGAGGGCGTGGGAGGATAAAGCCTCACTGCGTCCATTACTCGAGTTCCTGGGCCCTCACCCCTGCCCCTCTCCCAAAGGGAGAGGGGACCAGCGCAACCTCACTCCCAGGCCACGACCACGGGCGTGCCGACCGAGACGCCCAGCCGGGCGGCCGCATTTTCGCCCACGATCGCCAGCTCCAGGTGGTTCGTCGATCCGACCAGGGCCACCAGTGTGCCCTGCCCTTGCTCGGCGTAGGTGCGGAAGATGCCGAACGTCTCGTAGATGCCGCACACCACGCACGCTCGGGTATCGGTGGGCCGGCCGGCCAGCAGGTCGGCCGAAATGTTGGTAATCAGGTTGCCGAACGAGTCGATCTGGAGCACCTCGCCGCGGACCTTCTGGTCGGCCACTCGCGGCTCGGGCCAATCCAAACGGGCCGTGAGCCCGGCCGGCGGACCAAGCCGCCGCGGGTCCAGGCCCAGGCTGAGCCGCGCCGCCACCGGGGCCATGATGTCGCGGCCCTGAAACGTCCGGGAAACCGTGGGCAGCCAGTACTCCGGCTCGGCCAGCCGAACGACCGCGCTGGGCGCGGTCCGTGCCATCAGGCGGCCCAGCAGGCCGTTGTCCGGGGCAATGTACTGCTGAAGGCCGATGCGGGCGTACAGGATCGCACGCGCGCTGCCCACGCCGGGATCCACCACGGCCAGGTGGACCGTGTCCTCGGGGAACCAGGGCGTGGTGTCTGCCAGCACCAGCGCGCCGCGGCCCACGTCCTGCGCCGGGATGGCGTGCGTAATGTCTACCAGCGTGGCCGCCGGGTTGATCGACAGGATCACGCCCTTCATGGCCGCCACGTACGGGCTGCCCAGGCCGAAGTCGGTGGTAAGAGTGATTATAGCCACGACGGTTAAATCGTTTCGATCGGGGCCGGTTATCGTGTTAAGGGGATCTCGCAACGGTCGCCGCTGGCTTCATTGAGCAGCACGAGATTGCCCCGGTCGTCTCGTTGCAACTGTTCGCTGGCGTTGAGGAACTCGATCCCGTACAGGGTGCCGTCCGGCGCTATGTCCACATTGACCTCGTCACTCAGGCGGATCGTATCCACTTCACCCGTCTTTTCGTGAAATCTCAAGTACGCGATATTGTAGCGCGGATCGTAAGCAAGTTGCATCGCCGAGCCCTTTCAGAAGAATTTTACGATGACCGTTATGACCAACCAACCCTGCTCGTCGACGGCGTATGCCTCCACCTGCTTGGTGCCGAACTTGCGCCCATGCCAAGTTCCATCAAAGGAGAAATTCCGCCGAAAACCGGTCCGGCTGAACTTCGCGGGAAACCGCTCGCCTTGCTCAACCGTGGCGACGATTTCCCGCTCGGTGACGCCGCGCTCCGTCAAGCGGGCCTTCGCGTGGGGATGAAGGCGGACCCTCATAGCTCACCCCGATCCCGGCACCATCGCAAGAACTCGTCCACCGAGAGGCCAGCGTCTCGAAGGATTCTTAGGGTCATACTTTGTCCGACGCCGTGTTCCCCATGAACAGGAATTGTAATCGAAACCTGCCGCCTTAGATGCGTCAAAGTCGGATCGCTGTCCGTCTTACGGTCCTCGACGAAGCCACGGGCGTCGAGAAACCGCAGGAGTTTACCCCCTAGCGGAGTATGACGGAACTCGCGAAGCTCATGCCCCTCCTCGGTCGGCTTTTCAGTATCGCTCGTTAACTCGCTCGACGGAACGGGCTGTCCGTGGCTCAATAGCGACGCAACATGCTGCCGAGTCGCCTCCCGCATGTTATGGACCGTCTCCTCAAGAGTCTTGCCGTTGCTGAAACAGCCGGGGAGGGCCGGACTATAGGCGTAGTACCCGCCGTCCTCCTGCTCCTTCTCGATGACAACGCGGAACGAGACCTTCACACGCTGCCCTTCTCAATGAGTTCGAGGCACACTTCCCGGACCTGGTTGGGGTTCACGTTGGGATTCTTCTTCTTAGCCTGGCCGATCAACTGGCCGAGCCCCTTGGGCTTGCCCTGGCGGACCTCGGCCACGATCTTGGGATTGGCGGCCAGCAGCTCGCGGCAGAGCCCTTCCAGGTCTGACTGGTCGACGGCCTCTATGCCCAGGGCCTGGATCGCCTCGTCCAGCGAGGCCCCGCCGGCGACCATGGCGGCCAGCACCTCGCGGCCGCGGCCGGTGGTCAGCCGCCCGCTGCGCACCTGCTCGATCAGCGCGGCCAGTTGCGGCGGCCGGACGGGGAACCGCTCGACGGTAAGCTGTCGAGAGCCCTCACCCTGGCCCTCTCCCGGAGGGCGAGGGGACCGTTGCAGCTCGCCCAGCGTCCGCAGCACGTCCTGCTGCACCCAGTTGGCAGCCAGCTTCCCGTCGCCCAGCAGGCCGGCCAGCTCGATGTAATAATCCACCAGGGCGCGGCCCTGGCTGACCAGCACCTCGGCGTCGTAGGGCGTGATGCCGAAGGTCTGCTCCAGGCGGGTCCGGAGGGCGGCGGGCAGCTCGCCCAGCCCGGCCCGCACCCGCTCGACCTCCGCCTCGGCAAACGTTACGGGCACCAGGTCGGGCTCGGGAAAGTAGCGATAATCGCTGGATTCCTCCTTCGAGCGCTGCAAGTAGGTGCTTTGCGAGGTCTCGTCCCAGCCGCGGGTAGACTTGGGCACGTCGCCCAACTTCTGGCCCGTCTCCTGCCAGGCCTGCCACTGCCGGCCGGCCTCGTAGGTCATGGCCCGCTCGACGGCCCGGAAACTATTCATGTTCTTCACTTCGACGATGGGCGTGGCGACCTTGCCCCGCGGGGTGTCGATGTGCAGGTTCAGATTGGCGTCGACCCGCAGGCTCCCTTCCTGCATGTTGCAGTCGGAAACGGCCAGGTAGTTCAACAGCAGTTTCAGCTCGGTGAGATAGGCCTTGGCCTCGGCGGGCGAGCGGATATCGGGCTGGCTGACGATTTCCAACAGCGGCGTACCGGCGCGGTTCAGGTCGATGCGGCTGTCGGCCTTGCCCGCCGCCTCGTCGTGCATGCTCTTGCCGGCGTCCTCTTCCAGGTGGGCGCGGATGATGCCCACCCGCTTGGCCGCGAACCGACCCTTCGGATCGCCGATCTCCAGCCAGCCGTCGTGGCTCAGCGGCAGATCGTACTGGCTGATCTGGTAGCCCTTGGGCAGGTCGGGATAATAGTAGTTCTTGCGGTCCCACTTGGTTGCCCGCGGGATGCCGCAGTTCAACGCCAGCGCGGCCTTCAGGGCCAGCTCGACCGCCCGGCGGTTCATCACCGGCAGCGAGCCGGGCAGCCCCGTGCACACCGGGCAGGTCTGCGTGTTGGGCGGCGCCCCGAACCGCGTGCTGCACCCGCAGAACAGCTTGCTCTCAGTGAGCAACTGCACGTGCACCTCCAGCCCGATGACGATGGTGTAGGGTTGGCTCATGAATCTGCAATCCCGGCATCAACAACCACACGCCCCATCGTTTTCACGCCGCGAGTTCGATCAACCATTTTTCGCCCCGGCGATCGCGTGACAATCATACAACGCGATCTCCTCCTTCAACTGGTTGATGAACTGCTTCAACGACCTAAGCGTAACCTCGCGAACGTATTCATTTGGCATCGGTTTGCTCTGCAGTTCCTCGAAGTGTTTTTCGAGCAAGGCCAGTTTTCTTCGGGTGGCCTGCACATGGCGTTCCGTTTCTAGTTTCATAGGATCACCTCGACCATTCCCTTTGGGTTCTCGTCCCGATCAGACGAAAACACCTCGTCAACGAAGATCTTGAATGCTTCCTCCGCAACGACCTGAATTCCCATGAATGGCAACCCGGTGAGCATTTCTGCGGCGGCACTGCGATCCCGAGGGAACTCGGCGGAGGTCAACACAAGGCAATCAACGTCATTTGGTTCCAGTTTCTCAGTCACAAAGCTGCCATTCACGATCAGACGTGCGGCACCTGATTTCCGCGCCAACGCGACCAGCCATGCAAGGGACTCGATTTGCACGCGCCGAACTTCCGATTGCCGACCGAAGCGAACCGCAACTTCCTCAAGCGTTGCCCGGTGCACACCCGGCGGCAAATTGCCAAGCTCGTCAAAATCGGGAATCATTTGCGTGCATTCTCGGCATACGGCATATCGTCGACGGCGGCGGCCGCGGCAAATGCGATGGCCGCCTTAAGGTGGTCGCGGGTAAGCGTGGGGAAGCTCTTCAGGATGTCCGCTTCGCTATCGCCGTCGGCCAGGCTCGCCAAAACTGTCCGCAACGGGATCCGCGTGCTTCGGAACACCGGTGCACCACCGGAGACCCGAGGATCGCGAACGATGAACGCGGAAATATCCATACTGGTGATCCCGATTGACGAAGGAACCGTCTTACCTCTTAATTCTACTTTCCCGATCGCCGCCGTCCAGTGCAGCGAGAACCCCGCTCAACCCAGCCCCGGCCGGCGGGTGTGCCAATCGGTGGCCTGCTGGAACATGCGTGCGCCTCGCAGTAGGCGTTCTTCCTCGAAGGGCGGGGCCTGCAGGTGCAGCCCGATCGGCAGCCCCCGCGAGCTGAAGCCGCAGGGGATCGACGCCGCCGGGATGCCCGCCAGGTTCGCGCTCACCGTATACAGATCGAAGAGATACATGGCCAGCGGGTCGTCGATCCGCTCGCCGATCTTGAAGGCCGGCGTGGGCGTAACCGGCCCGGCGATCAGGTCCGCCTCCTGGAAGGCCTGGTCCAGATCCTGCCGGATCAGCCGCCGCACCTTGAGGGCTTTCTTGTAGTATGCCTCGTAGTAGCCGGCGCTCAGGGCATAGGTGCCCAGCATGATGCGGCGCTTGACCTCGGCGCCGAAGCCTTCGGCCCGGCTGCAGCGGTACATGCGCACCAGCGGGTTGTCCAGCTCCTCGGCCGCCGACTTCTGGCCGGAGAGCTCCAGCGCCTTCCGCCGGGCCTCCAGCTCGGCGGTCATCCGCCGCAGGTCGGTCCGATAGCCGAAGTGCACGCCGTCGTAGCGGGCCAGGTTGCTGGAGGCCTCGCAGGGCGCGATCACGTAATACACGGCCACCGCGTACTTGCCGTGCGGCATCGAGAGCCAGCGGACCCGGGCCCCCAACGACTCGTACACCCGCACCGCCTCGCGGACCGCCGCTTCGACCTCCCCGTCCAATCCTTCGCCGAAGTGCTCGCGGACCAGTCCCAGCCGCAGGCCCGCCAGCGGCCGGCCGATCGACTCGGTATAGCGGGGCACCGGCCGCTCGATCGAGGTCGAGTCGGCCGGGTCGTGCCCGGCCATGACTTCCAGCAGCACTGCCAGGTCGTCGGCCGTGCGACCCATCGGCCCCACCTGGTCCAGACTGCTGGCGAAGGCCACCAGGCCGTAGCGGCTGACGCGGCCGTAGGTGGGCTTCAGGCCCGAGATGCCGCACAGCCCGGCGGGGCAGCGAATCGAGCCGCCCGTGTCAGTACCCACCGCCAGCGGCGCCATGCCGGCCGCCACGCAGGCGGCCGACCCGCCGCTGGAACCGCCCGGAATCCGCGCCGCGTCCCAAGGATTGCAGGTGGGAAAGAAGGCCGAGTTCTCGCAGGAACCGCCCATGGCGAACTCGTCCATGTTCGTCTTGCCGATCACTACGGCGTCGGCCGCCTTGAGCCGGGTTACGACCGTGGCGTCGTAGGGCGGGCGGAAATCGGCCAGCATCCGCGAGGCACACGTCGTCGGCTCGCCCCGCGTACACAACACGTCCTTCAGGGCCACGGGCAAGCCGGCTAGCAGTCCCAGCGGTTGGCCCGCCGCCCGGCGGCGGTCGATCTCCGCGGCCCGCCGAAGCGCGGCCTCCGGCTCCACGCGAATAAACGCCCGCACCAGGCCGTCGTGGGCCGCGATCCGCTCCAGAAAGGCCCGGGTCAGCTCGACCGAGCTGACGCCGCCCGAGCGAAGCTCGGCCAGCAGTTCCGTAGCGGACTGATCGGTCAGCGTCATGCGGGATCTCAGCACTTGGGTGGCACTGGCGCAAGCGCCAGTTCTTACACTGGGTGCCACTGCTGGCTTGCCCAGCAGTGCCGAAACACTGCTGGGCAAGCCAGCAGTGGCACCCCAATCATGTCACCATTTCTGGATCACTACCCTGGTCATGCCGCTGTGACTCCGGTCAGACTTCACCCAGCACGGCGGGCACCAGGTAGCACTCGGCGTCGCGATGGGGCGCATTGGCCAACGCCGATTCCCGATCCAGACTGGGCCGCACGCAATCCTCCCGCAGCACATTGGCCACGTCCAGGGCGTGGGCCATCGGCTCTACCTGCTCCGTGTCCACCGCGCCCAGCAGGTCCATGTATCCCAGGATGTCGCCCAGTTGCACGGTCATCCGGGCGAGTTCTTCCTCGCCCAGCAGGAGCCGGCCCAGAAGGGCGATCTTTTCGACTTCGGCACGAGAGATGGTCATTCTTTGGCGGGCGTCTTGGGCACGCGGAACGGCACCGCCCGCACCCGCTTGACAATCGCCCCGCTGCGAATGCACTGGGCACAAACCCGCATCGTCTTGTGCGTCCCGTTCGACGTGCTGACGTGTACCGTCTGGAGGTTCGGGCGGAAGGCCCGGCGGGATATGCCGGTGATCTTCGTACCAACCCCGCCGAGGTATTTAGCCTTACCACGATGGGTGACTTGATTGCCCATGACGGGCTTCTTCCCACACACTTCACACGCCTGTCCCATCCCAACGCTCCCTTCCGACGCGGGGTAATCCGCCGAGTAAAGAACCGTTATTTTATACGCTTTGCCCCGGGGGATGCAAGGGGTCGGAGCGGGGAACAGGAAGCGGGGAGCGGGGAGCAAGAACGCGGAGACGCGGGGAGCGGGCAGTAGCCCGGGGATGCACGGGGTGAGGCGACAATCGCCGGTCGAGGTTACAATGGACGTAGCAGACGCGTGTGACGCGGAGACACGGGGACTGGCTACCGTAGTGCGTCAAAACTGAGGGAACGCATTCCGGGTGAGCTTGGAAATTTGGGTGCCACTGCTGGCTCGTCCAGCAGTGTCGAGCCACCGTCGTACGTAACACTGCTGGACAAGCCAGCAGTGGCACCCCCAAAATCATAAAGTCCCATTTGAATGAAGCACTACGCCACGTGCCCCCGCCCCTCTCCGCGTCCCTGATAGCGAGGTCATTCCATGAGCAGCCGGTTGATGTTGTCGGCGCTGTTTTTCCTGGCCTGGACGTCCTGGGCTTCCTGCTGGGCGGCCGAGCCTGCCGCACCGGCCGCAGATTCCAAGCCCGACGAGGCCCCGGTCGTCCGGCAGCCCAAGACCCGCAAACCGCCGGCGATCAAGGTCCAGCCGATCCTGGTAGCCGTAATGTCCGAGCGCGGCGGCCGGAAGACGCTGGCCATCGACTATCGCTGGAGCGTCTACGACAAGGCCTCGGTCGAGGTTCGACTGGTGCCGGCCACCCGGGCGGCCAAGGGGGCCATCGTCGTGCCCGTCTTCTTCGTCGGCGAGCAATTCCGGGGCAAGGTCGTAGATCAGGTCTACCGCTGCCTGGACAAGTCGGCCGACCTGGGCACGACCGACTCCTTCACCAAGGACAAGATGGTCTACCAGATCGTCGGCGGGCGGAACTCGCTGGGCCGGGCCTCGGTCCACGTGTTGCCGTACAACGAGGGCGGCACGCCCGCCGAGCGGCCGGGGGCCGTCTTCCTCCAGTTGGACTCCTGGGCCGTCAACGACCATTTCCTTTCGCTCGACCTGCCGCGCGACGTGTTCCGCCAGCCCGGCACGCTCTTCGTCTGGTTCCTGCGGGGCGAAAAACTGCTCTGGGAGCAGCGCGTCGATTGGCCGGGGTACTGAGCGGTCAGCGGTCAGCTTTCAGCGGACGGCTTTCGGCAGTGAGCGGGTTCGGCTGGGCGGGCGGAAACGGGGACGAGCGGTGCACCTGACACGGGGGGAGCCATTTGTCATCGAAATGAAAGCCGGTCGCCATGGAAATCCGTCCGAACAGAAGAGCCGAGAGGGCAGCCGTCAACGCGGCAAGGGCTTTTTTTGAGTCCTGCAACTGCGTCTTCCAGGAGGTTGATCTGGCAAATGACTTTGGCAAGGATGCCTACATCGATCTGGCGGAAGGCAATGTCGTCACCGGGCTGTGCGTGGCGCTCCAGATAAAGGGAGGGGAGTCCTACCGGCGAGCCAAGGGCTATGCCATCCCGCTCGACGAGAAACACGCGCGTGTCTGGCGAGCATCGAGTGTTCCCGTCGCCGGTCTCGTCCACGACCCCGCCGACGGGCAGATCCGGTGGTGCAACATTAGCGACTTCCTGGCCCGGCTCCATAAGGAACTCCCGCCGTGCATTCCTGTTCCTGCTGCCAACGCTCTAACGCCGCAGTCCTTTGACAGCGCCTTCAAGCCCAGCTTCCGCGCCTTCGAAAAAGCGAGGTCTGCCGGGCATCCCTTGTTGCAACTCACCTCGGACGACGAGACACTCCGAATGGGCGCACTACTTGACTGCTTCGGACTCGGGCGGTCAGAGCCCCGTGTGCTCATCTTGGTGCGCTACTTGCTGGGAATGCTAGTGCCGCAAATCACAATTGATGGCCCATGAAGAGCTTGTTTTGCCCAGCTTCCGGCGTTTTCTTGTTTCCCAGACGGCGCATCTTGCCCTGTTTCGATTGCACCGAAAAGCCTTCCTC
>JBEKTY010000176.1:0-16060 GCA_049515555.1 Thermoguttaceae bacterium | reverse complement strand
TCTCCCTCTCAATCGTCCCTACGGGACTTTCGACGGGATTATGCCAACCGATCTCCCAGCGATGAATCGCTGGGCTATTCTCAAATGCCCCTGCCGGGGCAAGAGGCCGCGGCCCTTTTCCAGCTTGTGTGCAACAACCCGGTGCGAACGCCGGGCCAAAGACCCCATATTGCGCGAGATCAGGCTGCCCGCCGCGCCGGCACTTCCCAACGGAGCGGCAGGGACAGAATGGGTGCGGCATCCTCCTCTCCCACCGCTGGCAGAAGATCGGAAGCGGCTGGCTCCCGGGTGAGAGACAAACGGGGCTTCCGCCTTCGCCGCCGCCAAGCGGCGGCCATCCACCCGATTCCCCCAGCGGCCAAAAGACCGAGCATCGAGGGCTCGGGCACCACGGCGAAGTCGCTGTTGTGATCCAAGACAGCCCAAACCGTGTGGTTGGCCGTATTCACGCCCCAATCGCCGAGCGTCATGTCGCCGGGGACCCAAGCCCGGAGATAAAAACCGCCCAAGTTGGTGCCGATATTACCCAGGATGGCGTTCTCCCATTTGCCGTCGCCAGGGTCGAGCCATGCCAAGTAAATCTGCTGCTTCGACGCCAACAGCCCCTCACTTCCCGCCCCCAGCGGCAATAAGCTTGGGTTGTAATTCATCTGCAATACGAAGGGGCTTGTCTGGCTTGTGCCGTCCAGCGCCATTCCGCTCAGCCGCACCACGTCGCTAATCAACTCCGGGCTTTTTCGTTCCGCCTGGGTCTGGGTTCGCCACTGCATCGTGACCGTCTGGGCCGAGCCGCTCGTATTGGTGCCCTCCAGAATGGTCGCCTCGCTGCCAATCATGCCATAGCCACCGCTGCCGCTCGTGGCCGTGACCTTGGAATCGAGGTTGGCGTAGCTGCCATTCGGTGCTACTGGGGCAGTCAATGCGGTGCCGAAGGAATTCTGCGAGTTGCTCTTGTCGGCGGTGGCATTGCCGACGTTGCCTTGTAGCGTGACAGTGATGGCCCCGTTGTTGTTACTTCCAGCACCCGGCAAGGTGCTGTCGTCGGCCAGTTGGGAAGCCGACATGGTGACGGTGTTGATCCCCGTCGTTGTGTAATTGCCAGTGTTGAGCGAGGTGGTAAAAGTGTTGCCGCTACCCGCCGCCAGGCCACCGAATGTCGAGAGGTTGGTGCTCAGGGCCGGGTCGCCGGTTGCCGTGAAGCCGGTGGTCAGTTTCAAGTTGGCCGTGTAGGCCGCCAAGGTATTCGCCGCCCGGTTATAGATCGTGAAACCCTGGCTGGGCACTGCTGCTCCCCTGAGCACGTTGCCGAAGTTGATCGTCTCGGCGACCTGGCTCACGGTGGGGGACAGGGAAGCGTTGGAGTGGTCGAGAATCTTCACATTGCCCGTGGTGTAGAGTTGCGAGGCATCCACGAGGCAACTGCTGCCGAGGTCATCGATGACACCCAACTGGCCGCTGGGAGTCACCCCGGCCCAGTTAAACAATTGAAAAGTTTTGCCGATCAGAGCAGATGAATTGACCCCTGCCGCGACGCCCAGCGCCAGGTTGCCCGCGAGCGTGATGGGGATTCCTGGATCAAATGAGATCGTCGAACCCCAGGGGTTGCCGTCAAGCTGAATCGCCAACGATGTTCCCGAATTGATGGTCATCCCTTGCTCAACGTGGATCGGGATGCCACCGCTATAATTGCGGACGATGAGTGTTGGGTTCGTGGCGCTCAAAGTCAGCCCTTGAACGACGCCGTTCGAGAGTATGGTGTTTGTGGTGGTGGCACCGGAGGGAGTACCGGAAAATCCAGTCGCTCCCCTCAGGTCAGCCCCCGTGAAGCTGGTATTGCCCAGCATTGCTCCGCTTAAGTTGGCATTGGTCAAGTTGGCGTTCGTCAGCGTGGATCCAAAAAGGGTGGCAGCGGCCAGGTTCTGGCCGGAAAAGTCCCAGCCCGTCATGTTGTCGAAATTCATCACGATGCCCGGTAGGCTGTGGGCCTGGTAGCTAGCCGTACTGTAGATTTGGGAGGCAGTAGGGTTTGCGGAGTCAAAATCGGCCCCGGCAACCGTGGCCCCCGTCAGACTGGCGTTGGCCAGCGTGGATTCATAAAGATTGGCGTTCGTCAGGTTCTGGGCGGAAAAGTTCCAGCCCGTCAGATCGTTCTGGCCCAGGTCGACGCCCTGTAGGTTCAGGGCCTTATAGCTAGCCGTGCTGTAAAGCTGGGCGCTCGTGAAATTCGTGTAGTGGAAGTCCGCATTGGTCACGTTCTGGCCGGAAAAGTTCCAGCCTGCCAGGTTGTCGCCAGCTAGCCCGACGCCCTGTAGGTTATAAGCTTTGTAGCTGGCCGTGCTGTAAAGTTGAGATGCAGTGAAGTTCCCCCATTCGAACTGGGCCCCAACCACGGTGGCCCCCGTCAGGTTGGCGTTGGTCATGTCGGCGGCGCTAAAGCCGGCATAGGTGAGATTGGCGTTGGTCAGGTTGGTGTTAGCTAGCGTGGCGGAGTTGAAGTTGGCACCTGCCAAGTTTTGCTGAGAAAAGTTCCAGCGTGTAAAGTCGTCGTCGGCTAAATTGATGCCCTGCAGGTTCTTGGCCTGGTAGCTGGCCGTACTGTAAAGTTGAGAGGCCGTGAGGTTCGTTATCACGAAGCTGGCCCCGGCTACAGTGGCCCCCGTCAGTTTGGCGCCGGTCAGCGTGGCGTCTTGAGCGTCGGCACTGGTCAGGTTGGCATTGGTCAGGTTGGCGTTGGTCAGCGTTGTGCCGTACAGGTTGGCATTGGTCAAATTGGCGTTAATCAGGTACGCCTGCGTGAGGTCCAGGAAACTGAGGTTGGCGTCCGGCACTGCGGAAACGCCGCTCCCGCCGGGGCAGAGCGCAGAGGATTGCACCACCTTGCCGCCAGACATGGCCCATTGATAGATTTGGCAACGAGCTTGCGAGGCGGCCGACGTGAGCGTGGTCGCCAGGGTCAAAATGCCGATACGTGCGCCCCAACTCGCCGTGTTCGACCGCCCCCCGCACCTGCGAGGACCCACCACGTCTGCAACCAATTTTCTCATCCCCCACCTCCTTCCAACCTCCGACACCAAAACGCCAAACAATCCCACCGCACAACGAACAGGGAAGCAGCCCACAACGTGCGAGCCACTACAAGAACCGCACGACGACCCACCCTGACACGAATCAGAAGCGGTGATCGCAGTGCAACGCTGCCTCCGGTCGGTTCTCGACCACCAGGGCAAAGCGATATTTCTGGCACTCAGTATGATTGCCCTACCCCCCATGTCAATATGCCCGCCGCTCGGAAAAACGGATTCTTCCCGCTTTTCCTAACTCTGGCGGGTGGTTTTTTGGACGCTTTGAGGCCCAAAGGATGGGTTTGCGGTGCGGCGGCCGTGATTGCCCGCCTCGGATTTCGTCGCCGCCCTCGTGGGAAAATCCGCCCGCCGATCCCTAGATACTTGTATGAGATTCACCGATTTCCTGATCTTCGACGCCGCCGCCACGGCAAACGAATCGGAATCGGAGTCAGACTTTCAAAATCTCTACAGCAAGACTTCGGCCAATCGTCTACCACATGTTGTGTTGATAGCATTGCAGTCAGTACAAGACGTTGTAGGCATTTCGGCGAAGTCTTGCTGTAGAGAAATTCAGTATGATTTCTTGTCTTGGTCCATCGGGTGGGCGGGCCCGGAAGCGGGGCCACTGAATTCAACCCTTGATTCCGTACCGGCCATTGTTGCCGCCGCATCCTTCGTCGTCCTCTCCAAGGCCGCGGGCCGATTCGGGCCTTGCAATTTGTCAACGAACTGGGCTTGACAGTTGCCGGCGAATATGGTACAGGTGTATAGTAGTGGGGATTGGTGATTGGGGCGGAATGGGGAACGAGAAGGCAAAATGCAAAATGACCAGTGCAAAACGCAAAAGGCAGACGGCCAAGTCCAAAGACCGAAGACCCAAGGCGGAAGGCAAGATGTAAAATGACCAGTGCAAGAGGCAAGACTAGGACGGCGGGGCACGGGAACCCCGCTTTCCCAACCGCCAACTCCTGCCGCGACCGGCACTTTTCCAGCGAAAATATTCCTCAGTCGAACACGTACCTCGCAGGTCGTATGATCTTACGTTCGCCGCTCGAATCGGTAGTACAAGCTGCAAAACAGGTTTCACACTTGTCGATCACTCTAAGTATCGAACACGCCTCGAAGGTGTTCGACAAGACGACCTCCAGTAAGGAAAATGTGGCGATTAGGGATTGGAGAGGGGGGAAGGCGGAAGGTGGAAGGTGGAGGGCGGAAGGACGAGAGTAGCCACGGATTGAGCACGGAAGAAACACGGACAACAACCGGGCCCACCGGTTGACTCATATATCCGACCATCCTTTCTGTGTTTAATCTGTGTTCAATCCGTGGCCAACCCATTTGAGGCGAAAAGGTCTGAAGTGGAAGGCGGCCAAGCGGTTACGGCGTCAGGAGAGGTTGAAGTCGAACACGTACCCCTGGAGACGTATGACTTTACGTCGGCCGGCAAAACCGCTAAGGTAAGGCGGCACACGGGTTGCAAACTATTCGAACGCGGTAAGTTTTGAAAGGTACCTCGGGGCGGGCGACTGTTCGACACGCGAAAGGAAGGGATTGGGGATTAGGGATTGGGGATTAGGGCGGAAGAGGAAGGCGGGGGCGGAAGGCAAGTTGTAAATTGGGCGGGGGCCGGGGCAGAACACGGGAAATTGCGATGCGGCGTGCGGAAGGGCTTTACGAGCAGATATGCCGGCAGGCCCGGCAGACGGCCCTCCGGGCCTCCGCCGGCGCGGTGCTGGAGTGGGATGAGCGGACCAAGATGCCGGCCGCCGGGACCGCCTATCGGGCCGAACAGCTCACGCTCATCTCCGGCATGGTGCACCAGGGCTGGACCGATCCCGAGTTCGTGGCCGGCCTGGCGGAGCTGGCCGCCGGCCCGCTGGCTGCCGACCCCCAGGGCGACGCGGCAGTCACCATCCGCCGCCTGAAACGGCAGGCCGACAAGAAGGTCAAGCTGCCCCGTGCGCTAAATTGGCCATGGTCGGTCGATGTCAAGGTGGATGGCATCAGCTACCAGGGCGGATGGTACGCCGGGCGCATGACCGTGGGCATCTCGGAGGGCAAACACGTGGCCGAGATCACTCCCTACAACAACCCGCCGGTCTGGAAGCAAAACGCCTTCAGCCGGCTGTTGCCCCGCTGACTTCCAAGCGGGCTTGATGCGCCTTCCTGGAAGACGCCCCGGAAGAAGTGGCCATTAAGGGCCGATGCGAGCCAAGTCCCAATCAAAACGGAGGTGTTCTGATGACCCACAGATTGATGACAAGAGTCGGACGGCGGACCTTCCTGAAGACTTCCGGCGCGGTGGCCGCGGCCGGTGTCTTCAGCACGCCGCAGATCATCCCTGCCGGGGTGCTGGCCGCAAAGGACCGACCCGGCGCCAACGAGCGGCTTTGCGTGGGGCACATCGGCGTGGGCGGCATGGGCGGCGGCCACCTGCGCGACATGGTCGGCCGCATGCAGCGCGGTGAAGCCTTTGTGGTAGCCGTCTGTGACTGTGACGACCACCGGTTGGCAAGCGCCTCCAAAGTGGCCGGGCCACAGGCCGACGTCTATCGCGACTACCGCCATGTCATCCTGCGCAAGGACATCGACGCCGTGATCATCGCCACGCCAGAC
Source organism: Thermoguttaceae bacterium (assembly GCA_049515555.1). Lineage (GTDB taxonomy): Bacteria > Planctomycetota > Planctomycetia > Pirellulales > Thermoguttaceae > JBEKTY01. The sequence continues at coordinate 10,379 of JBEKTY010000176.1, read as the reverse complement.
CATTGGCACGGGGTGCAGACGGTCCATGCTGCCGAGTGCGGCAAGCATGTTTATGTGGAAAAACCTGCCTGCTGCACGATCGAGGAAGGCCAGGCCATGATCGCCGCGGCCGGAAAGAACAAGGTCGCCATCCAGGTTGGCTCACAGGGCCGCTCGACTGCCGACGCCTACTTCGCCCGGCGGTACATCGCCAACGGGATGTTGGGCAAGGTCACGCGGATCGAGTGCTGGCACTATGCGAGCCCGGTCGACAACAACCCTGTGGCCGACAGCGATCCTCCGCCCGAATTGGATTGGGACCTCTGGCTGGGCCCTTTACGTTGGCGTCCCTATAACCAGCGCTACCTGCACGGCGTGTTCCGCTGGTTCCTAGAGTCGGGCGGTGGGCAGATCCGCGACCGAGGCGCACACGTGATGAGCTGCGCCAAGTACCTGATGGCCGCCGACCAGGCCGGTCCGGTGACTGTCGAGGCCACGGGCACCGCACCCACCAAGGGCTTGTGGGACAGCGCCGTCGAGATGACGGTCACCTACACTTTCAAGAATCCCGACTGGGGGCTGACCTGGAATCAGCCCGGCAAGCCGGTGCCCGGGGAGGACGGCAAGCCGCGCGGCTACGGAGCGGTCTACTATGGTGAGAAGGGACAGCTCGTCCTTTGGGGCGGCGATGGCGGCACCTGGACCGAGAAACGGGTGCGCGACTGGCAGGCACCGACCGGGGCGGTCGACGTGTACCGCAGCCCGGGTCACAAAGAGGATTGGTTCCGCGGTATCAAAAGCGGTGCCCCCACCATCATGAATATCGAGGCTGGCGTAGGGGTGGCCAACCTCTGCATCCTCGGCAACCTATCGTTCCTGTTGGGTCGCAAGCTCCAGTGGGACCAGGCCAAACAGGAGATCGTGGGCGACGACGAAGCGCAACGGCTCATGAGCGCGCCACAGCGACATCCGTACCACCTGTAGGGCGCGGCCTTCGGGTTACTGTTCGATACTATCAGCAAGGCATTTCGAATATGAGGGTTTTCCGGTGAAAGAGACATTCAGCGTCAATGATCTGATTGCCAAGATCAAGGATCCCGATGACAAGGTTCGTAGTGCGGCATGGTCGGCGGCGGGCCGAGTGGGCGCGCCGGCGGTCAAGCCGCTGGCCGCCGTGGCGACCGACCCGGTCAGTGAGTTGGAGATCGGGCGATCGGCCAAGCGGGCGCTTTGGAAGATCGCGCGGCACGCCGGCCGGCCCGGGGCGGATGCGGAAAAGAGGGCGGTGGCCGCCGAGTTGCTGGGCCTGCTGGGCGACGGCCGCTCCGTGCAGTTCCGTCGCGACGTGCTATGGATGCTTTCGGAGATCGGCGGCGACGAGGCGGTTGACGCCGTGGCCAGGCTCCTCGGCCAAGCGGACTTGGCGGAGGACGCCCGTTGCTGTCTTCAACGCATTCCGGGTGAGAAGTCGGTGGCGGCGTTAAAGGCCGGCCTGGCGTCGGCGGGCGAGCCCCTGAAAAGCGCCTTGGCCGAGTCGCTCCGGGTGCGAGGCGTCGTTATGCCTGATGTGTCCAGCAAGAAGTTCATGCCCCTCAAACAAACCAGCGTCCAACCGGTTGGCCGCTGATGGTCAATGACCGCGCATTCGCCAATAAATCGCCGAGCCGCGATTGATCCAAGGCGGCTTGACGGAAGACGGGCAAGAGCTGATTGTAGATTCGCACATGTTCGGGACAGGGCTCGGCACGGTCCTGAAGCTCGTGAACCCGGTCGACGCGGCTGAAATCGTGCCACAGTCCCGCCGCAACCGCCGCCACGGCCGCCGCGCCCAAGGAGCCCGCTTCCTGACCGATATTCGTCTTGAGGATGTCGATCTCCCAGGCGTCGGCAAAGATCTGCCGCCAGAGCTTGCTGCGGCTGCCACCGCCCACGACCACCATCTCGTGGGCCACGGGCCCGAGCCGCCGCAACTCGTCGAGCACCAGCCGAAGGTTCAGAGCGATTCCCTCCAAGGTCGCGCGGATGACGTCGGCCTGGGTGTGGCGCAGATCGAGGCCCAACAGCGCCCCGCGGATGTTCGCACTGGCATCCAACGACGAACCGCCGGCCAGACTGGGGTTGAACAACAGTCCCTTGGCGCCGACGGGCGATTGCCCGGCCAAAGCGGTCATCACGTCGTAAGGGTCTTTGCCCTGGACACGGGCTTCAGCGGCGAGGTTGGCGCAGAGGTGATCGCGGACCCATTTCAGCGCGGTTCCGCTGGAGAAGATTGCCACGGCCGAGGTGAACATGCCCGGAACGACGTGGGTGAACACGTACGGCCTGGCCGTCTCGTCCAGCAGGGGGCGGCTCGACGACACGGCGATCCACGACGACGAGCCGAGCGAGGCATAGACGCGGCCTTCCGCCGCGCTGCGTGCGCCCAGGGCCATGCAGGAATTGTCGACGCCGCCGCATGCCACCTGCACCTCCCGCGGCAAACCCAACTGCCCGGCCGCTACAGCCGTGAGCCGGCCGAGGATTTGCTGCGCGGGCACGATCTCCGGCAGCAAGGACCGCGGCAATTCGGCCGCGGCCAGCAGCTCGTCGCAGTAATCCCATGCCAGCAGATCGTACGCGCCGCACCCCGATGCGTAGGAGTAATCGGTGGCCATGCGGCCGGTGAGCTTATAGTTGACGTAGTCCTTGGTGCCGACGATCTTGTGAATCGCGCGAAACATCTCCGGCTCGTGGTCGCGATACCAGAGGATCTTGAAGATCGTGTAGTGCGGCGGAGGAAAGCCGTTGCCGGTCAGCCGATACCAGCGGGCTTCATCGATGCGGCGAAAGAAGCGCTCAGCCTGGACGACCGGCCGTTTGTCGGACCAGATGGGGGTCGCCTGGCGGAGCAGACGGCCGTCGGCAGCCAGCGGGACGCACCCCAGGCTATGGCCCGAGATCGCCAAACAGGCGATACTCCGCGGGTCGGCCGCGCCGGTGGCCAACAACTGCCGGGTGCTTTGCACCACGGAATCCCACCATGCGTCCGGCCGCTGTTCGTGCCAGCCGGTCGGCGGATATTCGGTTTCGTAGGGCGCGAAGACCGACGCCAAACAACGGCCCTCGGCGTCGTACAGCGACGCCTTGTTGCCGCCAGTCCCCAGGTCGTAGGCCAGGATCTTGTCGGGCATGGGATGACCTCTGCAGGATGGCGCCGATCACAGCGAAAACCCGCAATTCTCCGGCGTTTTGTGGTAGGGCTTGGCTGCGATCGAGTAAGCGTTCACGGGCCGCGCCAAGGTAGCAGGCACACTCCGTGTGCCGTCCGCCAGACCTTTGTCCGATTCAGCGGACGGCACGCGGAGCGTGCCTGCTACTTTCCATGCCGTGAACGCTTACGCGCTCGACAGCACCCTACGATTTTTCGGACAGCCTCTCAAACCTCGACAGCGCCGTCGGGCTGGGCGGCGCACTGCTGGAGAATCTTGACCCCCGAATCGAGGCCGACCCCGAAGCGGCTGACGCCGCGGCGAATCATCTCCACCACTGTATCGAGATCACGAACTCCGCCGGCCGCTTTCACTTGTGCCTTGTCGCCCACGGCCGACTTCATCAGTGCGACATTGTGCAGCGTGGCCCCAGTCGCGGCCCAGCCGGTCCCCGTCTTCACGAAGGCCGCCCCGGCGCGAACGGCGATCCCGCATGCCCGGACGATCTGTTCGTCGGAAAGGTAGTGGGCTTCCAGGATCACCTTGACCGGCAATCCGCCGGCCGCCTCGACAACCGCGCGGATGTCGTCTTCGACGTACTGATCGCGACCGGAGCGGAACATGCTGATGTTGATGACCATGTCCAGTTCCGTCGCGCCCTGGGCGACCTGCTGGCGGGCTTCGGCCGCCTTGGTGACCGTGCCGGCCGCGCCCGACGGAAACCCGACGACCCCGCCCACGCCCACGCCGGGCGCGTCGGCCAGCAGGCGTTTCAGCTCGGGCAGGTAGCAGGGCATCACGAACGCGCAGACGCAGCGGTACTGCTTGGCCGCGTCGGCCAACCGGCAGACTTCCGCCATCTCGACCTCCGCCCGCACGGCGCTGAGGTCCATCATCCGAGCCAATTGCGCGACGGTCAGTTTCACGACAGACTCCATGTCCGGTCAGTCATTTTATGCCGAAGGCCGCCTTGAATGCGTCGGCGATCTCGGGATGAAAGTCGGGGTTGATGCCGTCGGCGTCGTAGGAGAGGCCCAGCGCGTCGAGGTCGTGCTTCATCTGGACGGTTTCTTCCGCGGGGCTGACACGCGGCGGCACGCCGCGGGACAACGGCGTCAGCCAGGCGTTGAGCGTGTGGCCGCCGTCGACCATCAGGTCGTGCCCCGTGACGTAGTGCGCGGCGGCCGAAGCCAGGAAAACAACGGCCCCATGCAGGTCCTCGGGCCGTTCCATACAGCCCAGGGGAGTCAATTCGCGGATCCGCTGCCGCGCCGCCAAGGGCGTGGAAGCATGCATCGGCGTAAGCAGGTAACTGGGGCTGATGCAATTGACGTTGATATTGTAGCGGCCCCACTCGGCGGCCAGCGTCTTGGTCATGTGGACCACGCCGGCCTTGGAAGCGTCGTACGAGGCATTGCAGTTGGCGATCGTCGCCGACATGGAGGCGATGTTGATGATCTTCCCTTCCACCGGCGTCTGCCGCAGCATCTGCTGGGCCTCGGCCTGTGCACAAAGAAATACGCCGGTCAGGTTGACGGCGATGACTTTGTCCCAATCGGCCTGCGGCAGCGATTCATCCGCGCCCAGGATGGCGATGCCGGCGTTATTCACGGCGATGTCCAGGCGGCCGAAGTGCCGGGCAATGCGGCGGACCATCTCCTGCACCTGTTCCCGCTGAGTGACGTCGCAGCGGACCCACAAGGAGTCACGCCCCAGAGAGCGGATCTCTTCGACCGTTTTCGGGCCGGCCTTCTCGTTGAGGTCGACAATGGCCACGTCGGCGCCAGCCTTGGCCAGCGCGATTGCACAGCCGCGGCCGATGCCCACCGCGGCGCCGGTCACGAAGGCCTTTTTCCCGGTCAGATCGAACAGCGAAAGATCGGGCATGGCACGTTCTCCTAAATGACCTTGCGTGATTCTGGGAAAAAGGGGACAGGCACCATTTGTGCGAAGCACCCTCCGGGCCGTTCCGGCAAATGGTGCCTGTCCCCTTTTTCCCTCCCAAGATCGTGCAAGGTCATTTAATCGTATTTCTTCTGCCCTGCGACGATGGCCGCCCGCGCCCGGGCCTCGGCTTGCTGGAGCCTGTCGAACTTGCATTGCTGCTCGATCTCAAGCGGGTTGTCGAGCTTGAAGCCGGGCATGTCGGGACGGGCATGCTTCGCCAGCGCCTGCTTGCCGCCTTGCAGGATCGCCAGCGCCTCCTTGTATCGCGGATCGTTCTTGTCCGGAATCCGCGCCAGGCAGGGGCTGAGTTCCGGGCGCGTGAAGCTCGCTTGCAACATCTCGCCGGCGACGTTCACGCCGGTCAGGCCGGCGAGCTTCTGCACCTGATTGCCGTCCAGCGGACACCGCCCCCAGGGATTGTCGCGATACATGCCCCCGGCATACTCGGGGTAATACGGGGCGTTGATGTCGATCCACGTGACGATGCGGTCGAAGTCCTCGCGGCTGAGCCTCACCTGGCGGTCGATCTCCGGCTTGCCGTGACCCTTTAGAAGGACTTCAGCCAGGCGGCTGACGTTTGAACCCCAGGTCATGGGCATCAGCACCCGCGCCGGGCCCGCCCCCACCACTTGAACGTAACCTTTTTTTCGCAGTTCCACGTACGAAGTGTTGAAGCACGAGTTCAGGTCCCCGGCCAGGTTGAGCTTCTGGCCCGCGTCCTTGCCGTAATCGTGGCACGATACGCAATTGCGGTCGAAGGCCGGCTGGACCTCGGCCAGGTAGCCGAAGTTCCGCGGCGGGCCGTACCAGGGCGTCAGCTTGCTGGGCCGCCGCCGCATGGCCTGCGGGGTAACGTTGTAGGCGGCGGCGCCCAGTCGATACTCGTGGCAGCCGACGCAACCGGCCTGCTCGCCCGGCCGGGCGGTCGTGCCGCTCCGCATCGACTGCACGAGCATGCCCTTCTCGTCGAGCAGTTGGAAGTACACGAACTTGTCTGCCGGGACGGCGAAGAATGCGCTGCCGTCGGCCTCGACGGGGGCCGTGCCCAGGATGGCCTTGTTGTTGAAGTCGTTCCAGGCCATGCCCGGCGCCTGCTGCCCGGTGCCGCCGTCCCAACCCGGGTGCGTCCAGAAGCGTTTCTCGGGCGACTCGACGACGCGGAGTTGCTTGATCGTGCCCTGCTTGATCTTCTCCATGCCCGTGCCTGCATACACGTTCGACACGTAGAAGTACCCCTCCTTCTTGCTGAGATCGACGCGCGAGGGGATGACCGGAGGCTTGGCCCGCGCAGCCAGCGGTCGGGCGTTGTAGCACCCCGGGCCTTCCACGTGCACCAGGATCTCGTTGCCGAAGACGTCCAGCAGGTAGATCCCCATCTGCTCGCCCTGCCCCGTCATGCGCGAGCAAAGGAAGTACTTGGCCGACAGCAGGTATGGGTTCTGGTACTTGGGACGAACGCCGCCGAACGTGTCGTAACCCCCGTGGTCGACCAGGTCGATGGCCGCAGCGGGCCAGGTCCGCAGCACCGGCCCGCGGCCGTCCACGCCCAGCCGCCGGTCGAGAATCGCCAGCGCCCCCCAAGGCCGGTCGTGACACGAGGAGAAAGTGCAGATCACCTGCTCGCTGCCGGGGATGACGCGGGCTTCGAGCTTCGCCCCCGGCGACTCCGTGCTGTTGCCGTAATAGACCACATGGTTGGTGCCGTCCGGGTTGGTCGTCCATAGGCCCTGCGCGTTACCGAAGTTGCGGTCGACATACTCCCAGCGGTCGTAAATCACCCGGCCGTCGGGCAACAGCGAAGAGTGTCCCTCGTGCAGCGTGCTGTGGCCGATCTGTTGGATGTTGGCCCCGTCGGCCTCCATCGTGAAAAGGTTGCCCATGATGTGACGGTTGCACATGCAGTACTTGGGCTCGCGGGTCGACGTGAAGAGGATTTGGCCGTTGGGCAGGTAAATCGGGTCGATGTCGCTGACGCCCGGCCCGAAGGTCAGTTGCTTCAAGTTCGTTCCGTCGGCCTTGATCTCGTAAAGGTGATAATCGTCGCCGGCGTCCAATCGCATCGAGAAGAGGATATTCTTGCCGTCGAAGCTGATATCGGGATCCCGCACGACGCCCTTGGGCGCCTCGTACACGGTAGTCAAGGCTGTGGAGGATACGGCAACCGCTTTGGCGTCAGGTCCGGGCTGTGCAGCGCCTATAGTCCCGCCTTTAGGCGAAGTGCCGCCTAAAGGCGGAGCTACAAGCATCGTTTTCAGCGCGCCCCCGCCGCGGAAGCTACCGGTGTTGATCTCGCCTGTTTGAAACATGGTCTCGGTGTTGTGATGATCGGGCGCGTACTGCGCCCGCACGACGAACAATAACGGCTGGCCGTTCAGCAGGGGGTTGGCGAGCAAGGCCTCGCGTCGCAAGGTCTGGAACTGCTGTTGCAGCTTCTTCACCTTGGGGCCGGCCGCCGCTCGGATTTCGCTTTCGATGCGATCCAGCTCCGCCAGGTACTGCTGGCCCTTGGGGTAGCGCTCCGCGAAGGTGGCAATAAGGTCGTTGACGGTCAGCCGGAGGACCTGCCCGCCGACGAGTTCAGCCGCCTCGGCTGACGGCGCTACGATCGACGTCGCACAACACAATACAATGACCGCCACCTGCGGGATCAACGGCATGATGCTCAGAAATCGGCGGCGTTTCCACATCGCGGCGACCTTTGGGCGGTATTCTTCATTTCGCCCCCGCGCGGATACGCTACGAGCGGCGATAATCCGCCCATGTTAACAAACTGGCGCGCGACATTCCAGCCGGCGAGCCGATTTCTCGGAGTACAGGCTTCAGCCTGCTTCCAGCGGGCCATGATCCTAAGGTTTCCACGGCACGCTCTTGAGATCCTGCCTAACGGCGTCAACCTCTTCCTGGTCCCATCCAGGCACCGGCAGGCCGTCATGCTCCAGCATTGCCCGGAAAAATTTGCTGGCAATGATCTCATCGCCAAGTTGCGTGGGATGATGGCCATCCCCCACCAAGGCAATTGCCTTGTATTTGGCCGTGTCCTCCCAAACGCCTTTCACATAGACAAAGCCGGGAATATGCTCCGCCGCGATCTTGGCCAAAGCGTACCGTTCTTCATTGCGATTCCACTGGTTCGGATCGTCAAGATCCCGCCAGTACTTCTTGGGCGACAGGAAGTACAGGGCCGCTCCGTCGTCAAGAATGGCCTTGATGTGGGTGCGGAGAAAATTCACCGCCAGATTGATATGTTGGGCGTCGCCCGGCCCCATGATCCTGCTGTTCGGGATGCACGCGTAACCCGTGTTGTTCATGGCAATGACGATGACAGGGGTGCCAACGTTGTCTTTGATCAGTTTCTGAACCGTGCTGATGTAACGCTGACTGCGGAACGCTTCCCACTTGCCGGGATCGTCCTGGGAGGGTTTGCAATTGATCCAACCGGGCATGCGCCATTGCGCACCACCAATGGAATAGTTGAAGATTTGCAATGGGCAATTGGTCCCGCTCTTGCCGGTGCAGCGGTAGAACTTGCGCTGCAGCCGCGCCGGATAGCCAACAGTCGTCGATGGGCCATAACTCGCGAAAAGCCGTTTTTCACCGTTGAAGATCTTGAGATCATTGACTGCGCCGCATGCAGAAACGGAATGTGTCCGCGCAACTGCCTGTTCCTCCGCACCCGCCGGCGGCGCGGAAAACAGGACCCCTGCCAGACGCGCAACTCCCAAAACGACTGCGCAAACGTAACTGCCTTTGTACATCTTTCTCTCCATTCGTTCCTCCTTTTCTTTCATTCAATGGTGATCTCATCAAACGATTCCTTGCCGGTCGGCGAATTGAGCACGATAGGCCGGCCCTTGAAGCCCTGCACCTTGGGGCGATAGAACACGGCGACCGGTCTGATAGTCTTGCCGTCCGCCGCGGCTTGGCGGGTTACCAGCAGGCGCACATCGCGCGGCGCCGGTGTCTTACGATTGGAATCAGCGATCGGATTGGCGGCCAACTGGATGTCGAGACAGTTGCCTCCTTTGAACACGAGCGTCGGATCGGCCGCGGCATTGATCAGTCCATGGGGTGCGGTCACATCGAAGCTGATGAAGAGGTGCTGCTCATCGCGTGCGACACGCGCCGTGAAGCGGCGCGCTCCATCCAGTGACTTGCCGACGGGGCTGGCGCTATCCAATGCCTTACGGTCGGCCGCGATGACCAGACGACCGGCCTTGCCCGACTTTGCATTGTAGTCGGCCAGCACATCGACGGCGGTCTTGACGTCGGCCGCCGTCAGGGCGAACTCGCGGCTCGGCAGCGGCTTGACCGTGTCGAGGCCGAACACCTCGGTGACCCGGCCATCCTGACCACCGGCCAACAGCAGCGTGCGGGGCGCGGATCCGGGTCTGGTGACCACGCTGACCAACTGTCCGCCTTGACCTTCCGGCTGTCCGACGTCCGGCCCCATGCCGGCTATGCGGCCATCGCGCATCAGCGCCGCGGCATAGATGCCATCGCGCTGGAACAGATGACAGACCCCGAAGTAGGACATGTTGCCCGTGAAGTTGCCGGCCACGCCCAGGCCGCCAGTCATGCCGTGAAGCCGGCCGGCCTTGACGACCGGAAGGCCCAAGGAGGCATGCCATTGCGGGATGCTGGGGTAGCCCCACTCCAGCCGGCCATCGGCACTCCACTTGGCCAGCGACGGTCGCTGGCCCGACGCCAGCGTGTAGACGCTGCCATCCGGATCGAGCCAAAGATAGCCGCCGGCGTGCGGCGTGCCAGCGAGAAAGTTCTTCTCGAGCTTTTCGGGATCGTAAGCCGGTTGGCCGCTGTCCAGCCATTTCACGGGCTTGAGCAGGTTGCCGCCCTCGGCCCAGAGCGTCATGTCGGGGGCCATGGCCTTGAAGTTGAGTCGGAAATTCTTGTCCTTGAAGGCGTGCACCTCACACATTTGCACGCGCTGGTCATCATTGGCATCCTGCCAGAAGTAGGAGCCATCGGGCGCGTTGGCGGGGTCGTCCAATTCCGGGATACCCAGGCCGGTCTCGGCCCAGGCCACGCTCAGGCTCAGGCAGATCACTGCCGCTGTAGACACCGCGGCCCACATGGCACGGCGGCACGTTTGGTTCTTCGTCGGCATGAAGAGACTCCGTAGGTTACTCAAACTGTAAACGCCATCGGTGCTAGCACTCGGCTGACAGATTGATCTTGCAATGAAAACGGGTCTTTCGTTCCATTGTTGTAGGTGCCTGCCCAGCTTTCGCCAGGCCCAGGCCATGA
>JBEKTY010000175.1:0-25692 GCA_049515555.1 Thermoguttaceae bacterium | reverse complement strand
CGATGTTACCACCGCCGGCGCATGACTCGGGGTTAGGATGGTTCGCTACTCCTTTCCTATGCGGCTCTTTCATCCGCTACTCCATGCCGGTCTATCCCGGCGCTTTCCTCCCGACCCCTTTTGCACGGCTTTACCACGGCCAAAGGCCCTCACCCCAAGGCCTCTCCCGGAGGGAGAGGGGACCGATTCTAACTCCTGCCTTCTGACTTCTAACTCCTGCCTTCGGCTACTCATCCTTGGTGAGGATGTTTTTCTCGACGTACTGGGCGGGGCGGTCGCGCTCGCGGCGGTTGTTGGGGCGGAGCAGGATCAGCATGCCCAGGGCCATGCCCAGCGCTACGAAAAAATAGGCTACCGGATACTCGAAGAGGGAGCTCTGATTTCGCGGGGGTTCCGGCAGTTGAGCGGGGGCGTAGCCCCCGGCGGCGGCCCAGCAGGCCAGGGTCAGCCCAATTCGCTCCAGCACGCGGCCGATCCGGCGAAACAGGTCCATAAGCAAGGCCCTCGATGAGACGGTCTACGCCCTCTATCTTAACGCAAGCGGGGCAGAAAGGGAACACGGCGCGCCAGCCCAGCTTGACAACGGCCTCCGGGCGGGGCGAAGATAGTGCCATCCTAGACCGATTTTAGTCCACCCCTTTTACCACCACACTACCACCGGAGGAATGCCATGAGCTTGTCGCGACGAGAGATGCTGAAACTGGGTGCGTGCACCGCCGCCGCGTGGGCGGGCCGACTGAGTCCGCTCGCGGCGGAGCCGACCACGGCCAAGAAAATCCCCATCGCCTTGCAACTCTATTCCCTGCGGACCGACTGCGCCAAGGACCTGCCGGGCATGCTGGCCGCCGTCGGCAAGATGGGCTACCAAGGCGTGGAGTTCGCCGGCTACCACGGCCGCACCGCAGAGCAGCTCCGCAGCATGCTGGACGACAACGGCCTGAAGTGCTGCGGTACGCACACCGGCATCGACACCCTGCTGGGCGACCGCCTGGCGCAGACGATCGAGTTCAACCGCACGCTGGGCAACAAGTTCCTGATCGTGCCGTGGCTGCCGCAGCAGTATTTCGCCTCGATCCAGGCGGTGAAGGATACGGCGAAGCTCTTGACCGGGCTGGCCGCGAAGGTCAAGCCGCAGGGCATGCGGGTGGGCTATCACTCGCACGGCGGCGACTTCGCCAAGATCGAGGGCCAGAACCACTGGGACCTGCTGTTCGAGAGCGCCGGCCCGGAGGTCGTCATGCAGTTGGACGTGGGCAATTGCCTGGACGGCGGGGGCGATCCCGTGGCCGAGCTGAAGAAGTTCCCCGGCCGCTGCGCCACGATCCACATCAAGGAGCACGGCGGCAAGCCCGGCGCGTCGCTGGGCGAAGGCACGGTCGACTGGAAGGAGATCTTCCGGATCTGCGAGACGACCGGCGGCACGCAGTGGTACATCGTCGAGCAGGAGGCTTACTCCGGCTCGCCGCTGGATTGCGTGCGGAAGTGCCTGGAAAACCTGCGGAAGATGGGGAAATAATTCCCCGCAACAAGAACCCCAAGTTCGGCGCGGGTCTCCCGACCCCGCCGCGGCGGGGACCGAAGGCCTCCGAGGCTCGGGAGACCTTCGGTCGGCGGTGTGGCTCGGTCGGAGACCGGCCACAACACGGTGGAGACCGGCCACAACACGGCGTGTGCCCGCTACATTCAAAGCTGTGAATGCGTACTTTGGCAACAAACCGCCCGCTGGTTCTGCTGGTACAGCTTCCGATTCCGCCGCCGGGTCCGCAGGCGGTGCGCGGCAACGTGCCGCTGGCGGCGGGCTATCTGGCGCTGTTTGTCCGGCGGCGGGGGCTGGAAAGCGACTACCGCATCGAGTTGCTGCCCACCGACCTGGCCAACGCGCTGGGCGATCGGGGCCTGTGCGACGAGATCCTCGACCGCCGGCCGTGGATGGTGGGCTTTACCCTTTCGATCCTGCCGGGCACGGCCTTTCGCGAGCAGTGGCAGCGGCTGGGGCTGGAGTTTCAGCCCCGGCCGCCGTATTACGTGCTCCAGACGCCCACCTTGGACCTGGCGGCGATGTACGGCCTGATGGACGAGGCGCGGGAGGTGTTCGGCCTGGAGTTCGACGCCTTTCCCCCGCCCGAGCTGGGGCCGGAAAAGGTGGCAGACCTTCCGGAGCGCACCGCTGCCGTACACCGTTGGGCCCTGGTCGATCTGGACGATCCGCAGGCGCTAGGATGGCTGCCGCCGGCGGCCAGGCGGGCCCAGGCCTTCACGCTTCGGCTGCGGGCCGCGGACTTCACGGCCCGGGGGCAAGAGGCGGGCCGGGCGGAAGGCCGACAGTCCCCTCATGTACGCTGGCACAATCCCCGCCTACCCGGCCAGCCACTCGTCGCGATGCTCGGCGACGAACTGGTCGTCGCTGAGATGGGGATAGGCGGCATATACGCGGTCAATCTCTTCCCGCTGGCCGGGGCTCAACACCTGGCGGGGGTCGAGGCACCACGTGCCGGCCAGGAGCCCCTGCCGCCGCAGCACCTCGTGGATGCCGGCGATGCAGCCGGCAAATCCGTGGGCGGCGTCGAAGAAGGCCGCGTTGCAATCGGTAACCTCCACCGCCCGGCGGAGCATCTCGGCCGGGCAATCGGCGCCGGCGGCGGCCAAGCGGTGGCACTCGTCGAGCAGCTCGACGGCCCGGCGGGTCCACACGGCCCAATGGCCCAGCAGGCCGCCGGCCACCCGCCGCTCGACCGGTCGGCCGCCCAGCGGGAAGCGATATGCCGTGACGAGGTCGATCACGATGTTGTCGTCGTTGCCGGTGTAGAGGGCGATGTCGTCGCGTCCGGACTGGGCCACGGCGCGGACCACCTCCAGCGTCTGGTAGCGATTGAAGGGGGCGATCTTCACGGCCACGACGCTGGGCAGCTCGGCGAACTGCCGCCAGAAGCGATAGGACAACACCCGGCCGCCCACGGCCGGCTGCAGGTAGAAGCCCACCAGGGGCGTCACCGCGCCCACCGCGCGGCAATGGGCCAGCAGGGCCTGGTCGTCGGCCTCCCGCAGGGCGGCCAGGCTCAGCAGGCCGGCATGGTAGCCCAGATCGCGGATCAAACGGGCCTCGGCCAGGGCCTGCTCCGTCGGGCCGCAGATGCCGGCGATTCGCAGTACGGGCTGGCTGCGGCCGGCCTCTCCGCGGTCCATTTCCTCGGCCGCCAGTTCGAGCACGGGCCGGAGCAGGCCGACCGCCGGATCGCGAATCTCGAACTGCGTGGTGTGCACGCCGACGGCCAGCCCGCCGGCCCCGGCGGCAAGATAGTAGCGACTCAAGGCCCGCTGCCGCCGCTCGTCCAAGCGGCGATCGGCGCGGAGCGCCAAGGGATGGGCCGGAATGACCGTCCCCCGCTGCAACACTTCTCGGACTCGTGGATCAAGCATGGCTGGGTGGAAGGGCTAAATGTATGAATGTTCAATGTTCAATGAGGGCGCGGCCCGGGGCTCGGCCCATTGAACATTGAACATTTATTACTTTGATCATTCTCCGTGTTCTCCGTGCCTCCGTGGTGTAAGCGTGCCTGATTAGAACTTTCCGTCGCGGGACTCGAAGTGGGTGGGCTTGCCGAGCGTGGCCCCGCCGCGCCGGAGCCACTGGGCGATCCAGCCGATCATCCGCTCGGGCGTCACGCGCGGGGGCCCGAAGCGGGCCAGGGCCGCCCGGGCGTCGCTCAGCAGGGCCTCGGCGGCCTCGACGCCGCTGAAGCGGACCGGCTGCCCCAACTGCCGTCCAAACGCCTCGCATACCGCGCGGATGCTCAGCCGCTCCGGTCCGGTGACGTTCAGCGCCAGGGGCGGGCTGACCGCCGCGCCGAGCGCCGCCAGGGCCATGGCCGCGGCGTCGCCCTGCCAGATCACGTTGGCGTAGCCCATCGAAAGATCAATCGGTTCGCCGCGCATTATGGTTTGGGCCAGGTCGACCAGCACGCCGTAACGCATTTCCACGGCGTAATTCAGGCGGAAGAGGACCATCGGCGTGCCCAGCGCGTGGGCGAAGAACTCGAAGATCCGCTCGCGGCCCAGGCAGCTCATGGCGTATTCGCCGCAGGGGCGGGGCGGATCGCTCTCGAGAGAGCCGCTGCCGCCGGCCGGCGCCAGCCCGTAGACGTTGCCCGTCGAAAAGGCCACGATCCGGCTGCGGCGGAACTTGCGGCAGACCAGGGCCGGCACGCACGTGTTGACGGCCCAGGTGAAGGGCTCGTTGCCCGTGGTGCCGAACTTCACGCCCACCATGTACACGACGTTGGGCGCGTCGGGCAGGGCGTCGATGAAGGCGGGGTCCAGCAGGTCGCCTTGGATCGTCTCCACGCCGTGGGCCTCCAGGGCCTTGCGGGCCTGGGGATCGGAGAAGCGGGCCACGCCGATCACGCGGCCCGGCCGGCCGGCGGCGTCGCTGGCCCGCCGGGCCATGCGGGCCAGGCTGGGACCCATCTTGCCCGACGCGCCCAGCACCAGAATGTCGCCCTCCAGCCGGGAAAGGGCCTCGACCAGCCCGGGCACCGGCCGGCTCAACAGCTCTTCCAACTGCTCGACGCCGGCGATGGTCTCCGGCAATTGCTCTTCGCTCATGGTCATGATTTCCAGGACATCACGAAGCGGTAGAATATCTCCGCCGCCTCGTGCAACTGCTCCAGCGAAAGCCATTCGTCGTCGGTATGGGCTTGCTGGATCGAGCCGGGTCCGAAGACCACGGCGGGGCAGCCCGCCCGGGCAAAGAAGGCGGCCTCGGTGGCGAACGCCACGCCGCGGCGGCGGCAGTCGCGGCCGGTGACTTCGCCGGCCGTGGCGGCCAGCCGCTCGGCCACTTGTCCGTTGGCCTCGTCCCCGAGCGGCGGTCCCGCCATGTACGGCGGATCGTGCTCCGGCGGCGGTTCCAGAGGGGCCTCGGTTGCCAGGTAGTCGAGCAAGTGCCCCCGCGCCGCCGCCGGCGTCACACCCGGCGGAAGCCGCAGCTCCAGCTCGATCTGACACCGCTCGGGCACGATGTTGATACTCGAGCCGCCGTGGATCGTGCCCACGTTGGCGGTCACCGGGCCGCACAACGGATGAGCCGCCAGGCCGGGGGTAACGTCTCGCTGGTAACGCTCGATTCCGGTCAGCAGGCGGGCCATCTTGTAGATGGCATTGTCGTCGGCGGCCCCTTGGGCGCTGTGGGTGGCCCGGCCCCGGGTATGACATCGCCAGCGGACCACGCCTTTGTGGGCCACGATCACGTCCAGGTCCGTGGGCTCGGCAACCACGGCCGCCGCCGGCTGGCCGGGAATCAGGCCGCCGGAGGACACGGCCAGCGCCGGCAAGGGGACAGTCCCATTTTCGTCGGACGAAAATTGGGACAGTCCCCCGGTCAGGGCGGCCGCGCCGGTAAAGGCGTATTCCTCGTCCACGGTGCAGGTCACAACGACCGAGGGCATGCCCGGCGGCCGCTCGTGGGCCAAGCGGGCCACGGCGGCGAGCATGGCGGCCATGCCCCCCTTCACGTCGCACGCGCCCCGGCCGTACAGCCGGCCACCGCTCACCCGCGGCGCAAAGGGCTCGACCGTCATCCCGTCGGCCGGCACGGTATCCTGATGGGCCGACAGGAGGATCACCGGCCCGCCGCGCTCGGGCGGAACTCGGCCCTCGAGCCGGGCCACCAGGTTCTCGCGGCCCGGGGCCACCGCCTGGCGGTGCGTCGGCAGACCCAACCCCTGCAACAACCGCTCCAAATGTGCCGTCAGCGCCGTCTCGAGCTGCGAGCGGCCGGCGGCCGGGCGGCCCATCGGGTTGACGCTGGCAATGGCCACCAACTGCGCGAGAATCTCCGCCACGTCGAGCTGCATGCGATGAGTCCCCGCTGTTGCAGTGATTCGCCCTAACCGGGATTATTCACCGAGGCTCGTAGTGACCCGATTTATCGGGTCTGGAGAGTGTGAACAGGTCAGGGACCGCATGAATGCGGTCATTACGAACGATTGGTGAATAATCCGGGCTAACGGGACTTTATGATTCTACGGGTGCCACTGCTGGCTTGTCCAGCAGTGTGAGAAGCACTGCTGGACAAGCCAGCAGTGGCACCCGACGGCGGGATCAGCCTTTCTCGGGGCCGAAGCAGGCCCAGAGCCGATCGGGCCGATCGCGGACCGGCTCGCCGCGGCACATGCGGGTGAGCATGCGTTGCACCCGCAGGCCGTGCGACTCGGCCCACCGGCTGGCGGGCCGGTTATCGACGGGCACGTCGAGGAAGACGGCTTGGCCCGCCAGGCCGGCCAGGGCGTGGTCGGCCAGGGCGGCGCCGGCCGCCGCGTCGGGGGCCACGATCGGCCCGAGCTGCACGGCCCGCGCCCCCAGCCGCGAGCCGCCGTATCCGGCCGGCTCGCCGCCAGGTGCGAACACCCGGAGGGCATCGGGCCGCTCCTGGCAGAGCCGCTCGAGCAGCCGGCGGCGGTCCGTGCCCGTCGCCCGGCGATCCAGCTCACAAATCGCTTCGAACGGGGACAGTCCCAGTTTCGTCGGACGAAACTTGGGACAGTCCCCGGCCGGCACGACAGCCGGCGAGGATTGGCCACCGGCGGCCGCCCCTTCCCAGCGGGCCAGGTCGTACTCGGCGACGAAGCCCAATTTCTCGTACAGCGGCCGGCCCAGCGGCGTGGCATCCAGCCGCGCGGTCCGCACCCCGCCGCGGTCCAACGAGGCCAGCCCATGCTGCATCAGCCGCGTACCGACGCCGCGGCCGCGGGCCGATTCCTCGACCAGCACCATGGCGATCCAGCCGATCGGACCGAAGCGGCAGGTGCAGGTAGTGCCCACCGGCCGGCCCTCGAGCTCGGCCACGAAACAGCCGTCGGGCTCCAGAGCGATGATCCGCCGCCAGTCAGCCTCGGTCTGATTCCAACCGGCCTGCTCCTTCAGCCGCATGCCTAGCGGCAGGTCGTCGAGCGTCATCCTACGGATGCGGCAGCTTTCGGTCATGGCACGTTGTTTGGGGTTACACTGCGGAGGCGGGCGTTTAGGCAGAGGGTGGCACGTCCCTAAGCGAAGCGAAGGGCGTGGTTTCCAGGCCCGCCACGCCCTTCGCTTCGCTTAGGGACGTGCCACCCAATCTGACAAACTCATTTTGGCGAGGCGACTCAGGCAGAAGGGCAGCAGCCGCCGCAGCGTCTGATCTTTGCGACCCTGGCGTTATCGGCCTTCAATTCAGGCACCTCGCCAAAGCATTTTTCGAGGCACTCCAACAGCTTCTGATGGAAGGCCGTCGTGCCGGGGGTGAGGCGGTAGTGGCTCCATAACCCCGACTTGCGAACCACGACCAGCTTGGCCTTCCGCAGGTGCGCCAGGTGCCGGGAAATGCGGGGCTGCGGGGCGCCAAGGATCCCCACAATGTCGCCCACGCAAAGCTCCCCGCCCCGCAACACGTTCAATATCCGTAGCCGAGTGCGGTCGGAAAACGCGCGGAACATCAGGTCAACCGTGTCCTGTGCCTTGCTTTGCGCGGTCTTGGTCATACGAGAAGCAGTGGAGCTGCGACTGGAACAAGGTGCTGTCTGGGGACTCATGGTATCATTATCCAAGAGATTACGCCACGGCACTATCACCCTGCCAGCCGCCGTCCTCGCCGGCCCCCTGGCAGGTGATCGCTCCGTTTTGCAGCCGGAGGGTTCGTTTGGCACGCTGGGCCGCTCGGGGGTCGTGCGTCACCATGACAATGGTTTTTCCCTCCGCGTGGAACTCCTCCAGGAAGCCGATAACCTGCTGGCTGGTCTGGGGGTCCAGGTTGCCCGTAGGCTCGTCGGCCAGAATGACCGCCGGATCGTTGGCCAGCATGCGGGCCAGGGCGACCCGTTGCTGCTGGCCGACGCTCAACTCGCCGGGCTTGTGGTCGAGCCGGTCGGCCAAGCCCACTCGTTCCAGGAGGGCCGTGGCGCGGACCTTCTGGGCCTTCTCATCCATCTTGGCCAGAAAGAGCGGCACCTGGACGTTCTCCAGGGCCGACAGGTACGGCACCAGATTGAAAGTCTGAAAGACGAACCCGACCTTCTCTCTCCGCATCCTCGCCCGCTCGGTGGGGGTCAAGTCGTAAACCGAGCTGGCCTCGAGCAGGACGCGGCCCTCGGATGGCGAAAGCATCCCGCCCAGCATCAAGAGCAGCGTGCTCTTGCCGCTGCCGCTGGGTCCGACGACGGAGACGAAATCACCGCCCGGGATATGCAGGGTTGCACCGTCGAGAGCCTTTATCAAGTGCCCGCGATGACGGTAAGTCTTGCTGACGTTCTCCATTCTCAACATGGATCAGACCTCCTGGAAGGTGGCACAGGGATCGAGCCGGGCCGCCCGCCGGGCCGGGAAGCATGGGCAGCACAATGACGCCCGCCAACTTCGGGCCGAGCGTCACGGCCAGGATCGTTCCCAGCACGTAGCCGCCGATCCCGCCCGCCACGCCCAGGATCAGGGCCTTGAGCAGGAAGATCCGCAGCACCAGGCCGGAATTGGCGCCCAGGGCCATGAGCGTGCCGATCTCCCGCCGCCGCTCGAAGACGTTGGCGTACATGTAGTTGGCGATGCTCGCCCCGCCAACGAAAATGATAATCACCAGGAACATCAGCGACAGGTTCGACATCATGCGGTTGATCTTGATCTGCGCGTCGGCAATCTGCGTGATGGTGACCACCTTGGCGTCGGGCAGCAGGTGGTTGATCTTCTCCACCAGGCCCTTGGAAATCTCCTGGCAGCAGCCGACCACCTCGATGGCATTGATCACCGGCCCCTTCTGCGACAAGTCCTGGACCACGTGCAGGTGGGCGAAGATGCGGGAATCGTCCACGGTGCCGGTCTGCGGCAGGACGGCGGTGACGCTGAAGGAGCGGCCCAGCACGTCCAGCTTGTCGGCCTCTTTCAAGCCCAGCTTGGCGGCCACGTCGGCGCCCACCAGCACTTCGTTGTCTTCCAGGGTGTCGATGACCCGTTTGCGGGCGAGGGTCTTCTTGTCCGCCGAGCCCATCATGCCCACCGAGGCCCCGCAGCCGATGGGCCGCGAGAAGATTCCCGCCCCCTGCCATGCCGCCTTGGCCTGGAACTCGCTCTTGGGCAGGATGCCCGTGAGCGTGAAGGTCTTGCCATGCAGCTCGACCGGCAGCGACAGCTTGGGCGAGATGTTGTCCAGCCCGGCCAGGTCTGACATGGCCAGTGTCGTGACGTATTCGTAGGGGATCGTCTCGCCCTGTATGTCGGCCGCGTAGTAATCCTGCAGCGTGGCCGACTTGGGCAGCACCAGCACGTTGGCGCCCAGGGAGTCCATCTCCCTGGCCACGGCCATCTCCGAATAGTAGGAAATGTTCTTGATCGACACGATCACCGTAATTCCCAGCAGGATGGCCAGGAAGCTGGTGAGCAGTTGGCTCTTGCGCTCGAAGATTTCGCGCAAGACGAGCGTTGACCTTGCACGATCTTGGGAGGGAAAAAGGGGACAGGCACCATTTGCCGGAACGGCCCGGAGGGTGCTTCGCACAAATGGTGCCTGTCCCCTTTTTCCCGGAATCCCGCAAGGTCATTTAGTGATGGCAGCTACAGCCGGGGCCGCAACTCGATGCCGACTTGAGCTTGGCGATCAGCTCGTCCTTGCTGACGTCGCCCACAAACGTGCCGACGACCGAGCCGGGCGGGGCCATCAAGACCGTCACCGGCCCGGGCGTCTGGGGATCGACCTGCAGGCTCGTGAGGAACGGGGCCTCGGCCGGGTCGCCCGCATTCAGGATCACGACCCTGCTGTTTTTCGCGTACGGCTCCTCGGTGGCGAATTCCTGCACGCCTCTTTGCAGCGACACTTGCCGGACCTGCGGCGTCGGACGGCCGACGCACAGCAGCACCAGCTTGTTCTCTTGCAGGGCCTTCATGCACGCCGCCGTGCACCGGCTGACGAAGGCCTGCCGAAGCTGGCTCTCGTCGAAGCGGGTGGGCAGACCCTTGGTGATGGCCCCGTTGGGGGCCAGGGCCAGGACCATCGGCATCGGCGCGCGGCTCACGCCGTACCGGGTCACGATGGCCTGCTCCGCCGGGTCGGTGGTCTGGACTTCCACCGACTCCGCTTTGTCGCTCATCTTTTTCATGGCCGCCTGGAGCACGCCCCGCATGACGCGGCTATACTGCGTGTCGTCCCGCCAGAAGTAGATGAACAGGTACTTGTTGTTCTTGGCGGCCGCTTCGATGGCCTTGGCCGCGTAGCTGACGGTCGGCTGCGCGGCCGTATCGGCGGGCAGGTCTGCCGCGGCGGCGCTAATGGCCGCCCACACCCCCAGCACTCCGGCCAACGACAGCACCACGATGCACTGCGTCATTTTCATCGCTTTCCTCGACATTCTTCTGCTCCTTGGACTCGGTTCGGCGGGGCGCCACATATTCGGAAACACGTATATAACAGATATTCGGCTCGGCGTATATAGGGGATGTAACAAAATGGCCGGATTCCCCGGGGGAGCAAAGAGGGCTGATTGTAGGGGTCACCTTTTTCCCCGCGATGACGCCCCGGCGGGTGTACGGGCTACGGGGGAAATCTGTTGGCTTCGTCCCAAACAGCGCCCAAGGCAAGCCGGGTTATTGACCGAACCCCGTACGGCCCTTATCATTCTGGCCAACGGCGGGACCGAGGTGGAAACCTGCGGCGGGCGGCTCGATTCCAGAAGGGGCCAACCAATTATGGACAAGATCGCCTTGTTGCGAGAGCTGTTGAGTTCGCCCGATACGCTCGTCATGCCCGATGCCTACGATGCGTTGAGCGCTCGGATCATCGAGTCTCTGGGTTTCAAGGCGGTTCAGTGCTCGGGCTACAGTTTCGCCCTGGCGGCCTGTTGCCCATCCGAAGCCGCATTGGGCTTAGAGCGGAACCTGGCCCTGGCCAAGAGCGTCGTCGAAGCGGTCCAGGTGCCGGTTATGGCTGACGGCGAGGACGGTTTTGGCGAACCGCCCGTCGTTGCCGAAACCGTTCGTGCCTTTGTCCGCGCCGGGGTCGCGGGAATCAATATCGAAGACCAGGTTCTCGGGCGGCCTGGCCCCAAGCGCGTGATTGATTCCGGGCGGATGGTCGAGAAGATCAGGGCCGCACGCGACGCGGCGCGACAAGAGGGGTGCCCCGCCCTCATCGTCAACGCACGAACGGACGCGCTGGCCGCGGCCGCCGACCGGACCACGGGACTGGGCGACTCCATCGCTCGGGCCAATCTGTACCTTGAAGCCGGTGCCGACTTGGCCTTTGTCACGGGCGTCGCCACGATGGCCGAGGTCAAAATGCTGGTCGCCGGCATCCACGGCCCGGTGAGCATCGCCGCAGGCATGCCGTACAATATCAGCACGATGTCGATTGCAGAGTTGAGAGCGTGCGGCGTGCGGCGGGTGAGCCTTCCGGTAGTCGCCATCTTTTCCGCGATCCAGGCCCTCAGCCGCACCCTGATCGCTCTTCGGGACTCCCAGGACTTTTCGCTGATCTTGCGGGAGAAACTCCTCTGTTCACCACAAGACGTGTCGAGGCTGCTTGCGAAGTAATCTCGCCCCCGCCCTGTTCACGCGGCGGGATCACTCTTGTGGGATTCCTCTGACTGCTGGGTGTTCGTGGTCGGGCTTGGGCCTTGCGCTGCACTCGCCGGAACTCCGCGTAGAAATTGCCCTTGATCGCCTATTGATTAAACGGCCTAAAATACGTATTTCAACGAGCAATAGACGCCCGCCAGCACAAACACCCAACCTGTGGTCTGCCTCGCCCACCACTCGACCTGCGACAGGATTTTGTAGGTCTTGCCGATCGACTTGGCGCCGTAGGCCAAGACAAAAGCCACCAGCAGCACCGGCAGAGCGGTGCCGACGCCGTAGATGAACGGCAAAACAATCGTGCCGCCGGGCAACGCGCCTTCCGGCAGGCTGATCCCGATCTTAGCCAAGGCCGCGGTGATTGCACCGGCCTCCGAGCCCATGATCAGCGCCAAGAGGCCGAAGAACCAGGCTGCCGACGTGGGGCAGAACGACACGGCGAACAGGACGCCCAAGAGCAGTGCGCCCCAAACGCCCATCGCGTCTACGCGCTGCTGCATGCTCTCGGACATCGTCGCTCCGCCAAGGTTCGTGGTGATCAGGCCGACGAGAAACATGCCGAGGATCAGGAAGACCGGTCCCAGGACCAGGTGCATGTACTTCTGAAGGAAGAGGGAGACGGCGGGAATGGACAGCGCGGTACTGGCCAACAGCACGGCCAGGCCCAGGTACAGCAGGCAGCGTCCCAGGGTGTAGAGAACCCCGGCGCCGATAACGGCGCGGGAATTCCCCAGCTTCCGGCCCACGTAGGAAACCGCGGCGATGTTGGTCGCCAACGGACATGGGCTGATGGACGTGAGGACGCCGAGGTACAGGGCAGCCCCCGCATACACGAGATAAGCGGTCATGGCACACCTCATAGTTCCACGATCAAAGGCGTGGCTCTGCCTCCAAGGGCACTGCTCCCCCGCGGCGTGACGAAGGAAGCCGCGCGCAGTTTCGGCAGCGGTCCTTCGGCGCGGGGCTACTTGAGGTACGACTTGACGTTCGTCCGGACATACTCCTGGAAGGCGTCTTTATCGCGGACCTTGGTCCAGATCTCCGTCAAGTTCCTGTATTCGGCCACCTTCTCGCCCGACGCTTTGGCCACGATCAGCGTGGGACCAGCCACGCCGTAGGCCCTGGTGAACGCCGCGTTCTTCTCGTCCTGGAAGTCGATGTAGTGGAAGCTGACCTTGCCTTCGGCGAGCTCCGTGGCGAAGCCGCCCTTAACCGCCTCCTCCGAGTAGCTGCCCATCTTCAGGCAGGTTGGACAGCGTTGCGTGCGGTGGAAATACATGACCACGACACGGTCCCGCGGGGCGTCGGCGGCAACCGCCGAGTCCGAGACGAGCGCGCCCAGCAGCGGCAGGGCGACCAGCGCCGTGACAATCGCGGCAGTGCGTTTCATGGGATTCAACTCCTTTCAAGAGTGACGGGAAACAGGTTGTTCACTTGGGAAGGGGAAGATCGGCGTGGGGCTTGGGCAGAGGGAGATCGGCCGGCGCCGGCGCCGGGAGAACGGGGGCGGCGCTCGCCGACTGCGGCGGCTCAGCTTGCGGAAGCGACGCCGCCCGGGCGGCATCCTTCGTCGTTCCAAGCACGCGCTGGATTTCACGGCGGACATAGGCCGCGAAGCCCGGCTTGTCGCCCACCAGTGCCCAGACCTCGTCCAATCGCTTCCAGTCCTGTAGTCGGCCGCCCCGCATCTTCGCCAGCACGACGACCGGCATCTGAATCTCGAACTTCTTCGCCAAGGCGCTTACGGCGGGTTGCTCGTAGTTGAGGACCTTCCAAACGATCTCTCCGCTGGTTAGCTGCGCCGCGAAGTCCGTGTGCACGCTGTCCTTGGCCTGCGACTCGATGGACTGGCAGGTGGGGCACCGGGTGTTGCCGTGGAAGTAGTAGACGATCAGACCATCGTCCACGCTCTCGCTCCGGGCGGCCGTCGTCGGCGCGGCCGGCATCCCGCCTTGCTTGCGTATCGCCTGCAACTCTTCGACGATGCTCGCCAATTGGGGCTCCAGCCGCGAGGCCGCCTGCGAGTCGAGCGCGCGAGCGATCAGCACCACCAGCGTTGCCGAGAACAGCGAAATCAGGCACACGGCCACCGCATTTTTCAATTCCACCTTGGTTCTCCTTTTGAAAACTTCCTGGTTCGCGGCCACGCGGCCTACTTTGCCCGGCGGTCGTAGTACTCCTGATAGGCGGCTGCCAGGGCATCGCGGTACAGCGGCTCTTCGCCCTCCGGAATCTCATGGTAGATGCGGACGGTCTCCAAGAGCCGGTCGGCACAGCCCTGGCCGGGCTCCAGATTCTGCTTGTACAACTGATCGAAGATCGACGGCAGCCAGTTGACGGTCGCCGTCTTGCCGTCGAGTTCGAGGTTGCCTTCCGGGGGCGGGCTGCCGCAAGCGCAGGCGCACGACGCGGCCGCGGGGGCATCCGCTGCCTGCTCGGCCGAAGCGGTCTGAGACAATGCGTCCACCTCGGCAGCGATCCGCTCCGCCAGAATCCATACGGCCTCTTCGTCCGACTTGTCGAGCTCCCGGGCTGAACGGTGGCACTTGTGCACCCGTTGGCCAAGGATGTCGGTGACGACCAGCGAGGCCGCCACCTGGCCGCTATGCTCTTCGGTGCCCCGCTTGGCGCAGAGCTTGTCGCAGCCGTCCACCGTGATCGTCGGGTGCTGCCTGGCGAAGCGCCGCTCTTGCTCCTCGCCGGCCAGGAACAGCGGCAGGCAGAGCGTGACCGTCGATTGGGGGCGAAGAAGCTCCAGAACGCGGCGGGCTGCCAGTCGCGAGAGGCTGCCGGCGGGAATTTCTTCGCCGCTACAGGCGATAATGCCGACTTTCGTGGTGCCCGTCATGTTCACGACTCCTGTTTTCCGGCGGCCAGCAGTTGTTGCGCGGTGTGGGCGATCTCGGCCGCGATCTCCTCCGCCGCGACCCAGCCCGCGGCACTCAGCGCCGTAGGCGAGCCGAGCTGGGCGCCATGATGCCGCTTGAGCGTGTCGTACACGCGAACGCCCAGGGCGACCTTCCCTCCCGACAGATCGACGTTCTTCCGGGCACACAGCTTGGGGCAGCCGTCGACGGTGATGCACGGCTGCTGCTGTACCTTGGCCCGCGTGCCCGGGTCGCCGCTGACCAGAAGCGCCAGGCAAACCGTGCTGGACCGGCCCGGCATCAGTATATCGGTGACCCGATAAACCGCCTCGCGGCTGATCAGTCCATGCACCTTGCCGATCCCGCTGCACGGGACGACAAGCACCTGTTGTTCGCTGTTGCGGTGTCCCATAAACGCTGCGCCCTGTCCGTCCTCAGGGGGCCTTCGCCGCCAGGATCAGTTTCTTAACCTCTTCCAAGCCGGGCAGCCGGCCGGCGACCTTCAGGTAGCCGTCGATCACCAGGCCGGGAGTGGTAATGATGTTGTAAGCCATGATCTGCTGGATGTCCTCGACCTTTTCCACCAGCGCCTCGACGCCCGTCTCCTGGACGGCCATGTTGGCCAGCTCGTAGAGGGTCTTGCACCGCGTGCAACCGGTTCCAAGCACTTGAATAATCACGGGCGTTACTCCTCGATTACGATTTCAGGTTCGACAACGATCTCCGATTTGACCGAGTTGGCCACGAGGCTGTACTTCTGGGCCAATTGCAGGGCGCGTCGCACGCGGGCCTCGACCGCCGCCGCAGATTCGCCCTCGGCCGCCACGCGGATCTTCGGCGTGAAGCACAGCCGGGTGAAGATCTCGGTGCGGTCCAGCTCCACGAGCTTCGTGCCTTCCGTGCGGCATTCGTAGGACAGCAGCTTCAGCTTGAACCGCTCGGTGGCCCAGATGAACATCATCATCACGCACGTATTGGCAGCAGCCACGTAAGCGTCTTCGGGCGTGAAGACGCCCGCGTGGCCTTGGGCCTCTGGCGGAGCGGAGAACTCGTACTGGGGACCGTTGCCCATTACAAGATGGCCCCAATGTTCGCCTTTCCAGCGGACGGTCGTGTGATAGGTCGCCGTCTTGCTCATTGCGTCTGCGACTCCTCTTCTGCTTGCGACCGCATGGCAGACAGATACGCCTGCGGATCGAGGAGCTTTGCCCTGTCTGTCTCCCAGGCCGTGGCTTCAATCACTGCCAACCATCCCTTGCCGTAAGGCTCCTGGTTGACGACCTCCGGGCTCAGCTCAAGGCCCGCGTTGACTTCAACGATGGCCCCACGGAGAGGAGCGAAGAGGCTTACGTTGGCCTTGATCGTCTCAAGTTCCGCAAGCTCGTCCCCCACCGCGAGCTTCGTGCCGACAGGTTTTACGTGGACGAATGCCGCGTCGCCGTTGACTTGCTGGAGGTAGTCGCTCAGTCCGACACGCACGCGGCTGCCTTCGGCGAGAACCCAAACGCCCTCGGGACTGTAAAGCCGGTCACTGGCAACCCGGAAAATGAACTTGTCTACCGTCGTTTCAAGGTACTCCGCCATGTCGGTTCCTCGCTCTCGATTCACGCGGCATGAGCCCTATTCCTCGGCGTTAGCGCAGGAACTCTGGCTCCCACCGCGTTTCCTCTGTTCGACCGATGTCTTGACTCGCTCCATCAACTCCCGCGCCTTCTCTACTCTCGTGCGCGCCTCCTCATCCTTCGGCTCCGTCGAGGGGTTCCGCACCTTCCACGTAATCTTGCCGCTCAGCGGCGGCGCGGGGTAAGCCCCTGGATCGCTCAGGACATGGTTCCTGAAGGGCGTAGGCTCTTCCTGATAACAGGCCCGGACGGCTTGACGCAGCACTTCCGGCGAACCCTCGTCGATAAGGTCAATGACCGTCACCTGCTGACGAAACCGCTCGATGAATTCCAAGGGAACATTGAAGAGGTGGGGAGTGGGCGCTTTTGCGCCGACAATCCGTTTACCCTCATCGACTCCATTGCTTGCCAGCGCCACGATGGCATCGCCGACCAAGTGCCCCGGCGTCTCCGGTCCACAGACAACGAGAAAGCGAATGTTCGGGTTGGCCACGAGATTGCAGACTACCTTTTCCAGCCCAATGTTTTCAGTTTGCAGCGTGCCCGCTAGGGCAGCACCGCTCTCCACGGCGACCCGCACCAGTTGTTCGATCGAGGGCGGCGTCTTCTCGCGTTCCCAACGCAGAATCACGACTACCGCAACGGGCGAGTAATCGTTCCCGCGCAGATAACATCCTTCTTCGGGAGGATAACCTTTTGCCGGCGCCGCCTTCTTCATCTCAAGCACGCGAACTCTTCCGCTTCAAAGCATTGTCATTTGGCAAACTCAGCAAATGCGCCATCCAAAAAAAACAAACCGCACCCTGCCCGACTACGATACCAGCAGCCGTTGCTGGTCCTTCGCGTTGCACTTCATCACCGACTCGACGCACTCGAAGAAGTCCAATACACAGCGGACCCGCAGGCGGTAGTAGACCTGCGCACCGCGTTTGTCGTCCTCGATGATTCCTGCCCCCTTGAGTATCGCCAAGTGGCGGGACACGGTGGACATGTCCACGCCCACCATTTCGGTCAGTTTACAGACGCATCGCTCGCCGTTGCGGGCCAGTTCATCCACGATGAACAACCGCGTGGGGTGCGCCATCGCCTTGATAATTCGGGCGCGGGCTTCGTACTTGGCTTGGGCCTTGGCATCCATGGTTGTCTCTTATCGGCTAGAGGCATTTGTTAGTTTAGCCAAATGCCCACCCGCTTGTCAACGACAATCTACATTGCCCGCCCTTCCCATTCTTCCCATAATAAAGCTCGCGCGTACAAGGGAGCGACCGTCAGCCTGAAATAGCTGTCTCCAGGCCGAGCCTTGCCATGCAGAACCTATGGAGGGGAACATCGTGCCGTAGCACTTCTTGTGATCGTCTTGAGACACCGGCATTACCCCATGTTTTCGTGTTCCTCGTCCAACTCGGACAACCACTCGCGCAATCGAGCGGCGATTTCATCACGCACCCGGCGAAACCCCGCCAGTTGTTCCTCTTCGGTGCCTTCCACGGCCGCCGGGTCCGGGAAAGGCCAGAACAGGCGCTGGCCCGCCCCGGGATATATCCTTGGACAAAGCCTTTCCGCGTTCTGGCAAACGACGATAAGGTAATGAGCGGTAAGCTTGCCGAGATACTCTTTCACGCTCTTGGATCGCTGGGCGGACACGTCGAGTCCAATCTCCCTCATAACCGGCTCGACCATCGGATGGATAGGGCTGGGGTCCAAGCCGGCGCTGTACACGTTGAATCGGTCACCCGCAAGTTTCCGAAGAAGGGCCTCGGCCATCTGACTCCGCGCCGAGTTCCGCGTACAGAGAACCAGTACGTTCTTCCGGTAATCCATCAATCTCCTCCTCCTCCTACTTTCCAACCGTTTCCGACACTTGCACTCCTTCCACCGAACGCTCGTTGGCGAAGAACCGCCGCTGGAAGTACAGCGACACGTTGACCAAGCCGATCATCACCGGCACCTCGACCAAGGGGCCGATCACCGCCGCGAAGGCCGCCCCGTGGTGGATCGTGAACACGGCCACCGCCACGGCAATGGCCAGCTCGAAATTGTTGCTGGCGGCCGTGAACGAGAGCGTGGCCGTCTTGGCGTAGTCCGCCCCTACCAGCCGTCCCATTAAGAAACTGACCAGGAACATGACCACGAAGTAGATCAATAGCGGAAGGGCGATCAACAGCACGTCGAAGGGGATACGCACGATCTGGTCGCCCTTGAGGCTGAACATCACCAGGATCGTAAACAGCAACGCCACCAGCGTGATGGGGCTGATCTTGGGGATGAACGACCGCTCGTACCACGTCCGCCCCTTGAGGTTCAAGAGCACCGCCCGGGTGAGCAGTCCCGCCAGGAAGGGAATCCCCAGGTAGATGAACACGCTCTGGGCGATCTGCCCCATGCTCACCTGAACCACCTTGCCCTCCAGCCCCAGCAGCGGCGGCAGCCAGGTGATGAAGAACCAGGCGTAGACGCTGTAGAAGAACACCTGGAACAGGCTATTGAAGGCCACCAGCCCCGCGGCATACTCCGTATCGCCCCGGGCCAGGTCGTTCCACACAATGACCATGGCGATGCAGCGGGCCAGGCCGATCAGGATCAGACCGGTCATGTACTGCATGAACTTGGGGTCGTCGCCCAGGAAGGCCGGAAACAGGAACCCCATAAAGCCGACGGCCAACAGGAACATCAGCGCCGGCCCGATCACCCAGTTCTGCACCAGCGACAGCCCCAGCACCTTCCAATCGCGGAACACGTCGCCCAGTTCCTCGTACTTCACTTTGGCCAGCGGCGGGTACATCATCAGGATCAGCCCCAGTGCGATGGGGATATTGGTCGTGCCCGCCTGGAAGCGGTCGATAACCGATCCAATGCCGGGCAGGTAATGCCCCAGCCCCACGCCCACGGCCATGGCCAGGAAGATCCAGACGGTGAGGTAGCGATCCAGAAAGGAAAGCCGGCCGCCGGGCACTGCCGCCTTGTTCATCGGGTGCTCCTATTGCTTGTGTTTTGGTCCGTCAGGGAAGCCGGTAGTGCCTCTATGAATGCCCGGATCTCGTCCCGCACCCGGCGGTAAGGGGCCAGCCGCTCCTCCTCCGTCTTGGCATCGGCTGCCAGGCGGGGCGGATCGTCGAACCCCACGTGGACCACCTTGGCCTTGCCGGGAAACACCGGACACGATTCGTGGGCCTGGCCGCAGACGGTCACCACATAATCCAACTCGATCGCCGGAAGTTCGCTCACCCGTTTCGAGCGTTGAGCGGAAATATCCACGCCCGCCTCGGCCATGACCCGCACGGCATCCGGGTTCAGGCCGTGGCACTCGATCCCGGCCGAGTAGGGCTCGATCTGCCCGGCTTTCAGGCGCCGCGCCCAGCCCTCGGCCATCTGGCTGCGGCAGGAATTCCCCGTGCACAGGAACAGTATCTTCAACATCGGTTCTGCCTCCGGCACAACTCGTCGCGGTCCAGCTTGAGGATCTGTTTGAGCCGTTTGGCGTCGACCCGCACCGCGGGATCGCCCTTCACCAGCCGGAAGACCAGGGCCGTGGCCTGCCGGGCCTCCGGCGGCGCGTCCTCCCCTGCCAGCCGGTAGAACATCCACCGGCCCTCTTTGCGGCTATCGACCAGTCGGGCCTGCTTGAGGATCGCCATGTGCTTGGACACCGTGGAGGGGGCCAAGCCCAGCAGCTCGACGACCTGGCACACGCACAGGCTGCCGTGGCCCAGCGCCAGGAGCACCCGCACCCGGCTCTCATCCGCCAGGGCCTTGGCAACGGTCATGAAGTTTCGCATCCCAGGCAGTCCTCCGTACTACGACATTTCGCCATATAACGAAATGATAGCGATTTGCCGAGGCAAGGTCAAGGGTGCTTGCTCTTGACCTGGCGCAAGGCCGCCCTGCTGGTGTGGGTGTAGACCTGCGTCGTGACCAGGCTCTTGTGTCCCAATAGCTCCCGCACGCTGCGGATCGAGGGTAATCGTCAAAGAATCGCCAGCAGTCCTCACGAGGCGGTAAATCCCTGAGAATGGGCACGCACAATCTTGCAGGATCGCGGCACGCAAGGATAAAATACGAGTGGCAGGGAACCATCAAGAAGAACATCGGAGCACCGATCCCATGAACCATCGTCCGCAAGAATCCGACCGCCGAGGTTTTCTCGTGAACTTGGCAGCGGGTGCGGGGTTCGCTCTGGTTGGCAGTGGCGCGAGGGAATGCGCCTGTGCCGAGCCCGGGCTTCCCTCCGCGCCGAAGGTGCCCGTGATCGACACCACCGATCTGTACCATCCGCCCCAGGATGCGGGCGACAACTTCGATTTGATCGCCGCCTACGCGCTTCCCGAGGTCGATCTGAAAGCGGTGATTCTCGACGCCACCGAGAAATCGTTCTGGCTGGAGGCCGGACCGCGCGACCCGGGCTTCATCCCCGTGCTGCAATTGAACTCGATCTTCGGCCGCAACGTCCCCTGCGGCACGATACCCTACGCGGCCATGAAATCGCCGCAGGACAAGATGCTCGATGCCCCGGCCTTCCAGCAGTTCGGCATCGAGCTGCTCCTGGAGACGCTACGCCGCTGGCCAGACAAGGTCGAGATCACGATCTTTGGCTCCGCCCGCTCGGTGGCGGTGGCTTTCAACCGCCAGCCGGACTTGCTTCGCCGGCGCGTGCGAAGGATCCATCTTTCGGCGGGCGCATCGTCCGGGGAGTTCCTGGAATGGAACGTCACACTCGATCCGCACGCCGTCGTCCGGCTGTTGCGGTCCGATCTGCCGATCGCCATCTACCCCTGCGCCACCAAAGACGGCCCCTTCGGCTACGGCCCGCACAACAGCTTTTGGAAGCTGCCCAACTTGCAATTCGTCAAGGAGATGAGCCCCCCGCTCCGGGCGTATCTAACCTACGCGATGAGCAATTCCAAGCGGGTGGATTTCCTGAGGGCCCTCGATGATAACCCGCCCGCGGCCGCCCTGGAGACGATCGCCCGCAAGCCGCACAACGTCTGGGAGACGGCCATTTGGCTCCAGGTCACGGGCCGCAAGCTGGTCCGCCGCACGGACGGCCGGTTTCGCATCATTCCCGCTAGCGAGGTGCTGGCTACGGATACCGTGCTGCCCAACGACCTGCGGCCCTGCCGCGTCGCGGTCCGCGACAACGGCGCGTTCACATTCGATCTGACCGAGCAGCCCACCAACTTCTCGATCTACGACCGGGGCGATCCCGTGACGAACGAGCAGGCCCTGCGCGAGGCCCTCCCCGTGCTTTATCTGTCGTTCCGTCCGAATTCTTCGAGTTCCCGATTAAGATCGTGACCGGAGGTGGAGAAGGGGAGCGGAAAAGCGGACACTCATTTATGCCGCATTGGCGCCCGTTTTCCGGGAATACGAGCAGTGCCCTTTATGCCCCACCGCCGCGTAGCGGCGCCATGACGGTAGCCGTGGGTTTCAACCCGCGGTCCGTGGCATTCCGCGACCCGCTCGTCGCGTCGCGACGATTGAAAACATTCAGGCGTCAGCTACGCGACGCATCGCTTGCACGCGACTCCCGGTCCGCGGGTTAAAACCCACGGCTACCATCGGCGGTCGCTACGCGACCAGGTGCGCCCGGAGGGTGGCCCTTGTGTCCCAGCAACTCCCGCACGCTACGGATTGCGGTCCGTGGGGTCCCGGGGCGTGGGGAGCCGGCCTCCCGCTCGGCCCCGCCCGTGACGGAACGCCTGAATCCCATGAGCTATGAGCTTTGAGACTCGGGCGGGTGACTGCTCGCTGTTTCCCTAAATCCCTGAATCCCCGTCGGTAGTTCCGCAGACAGCATACGTAACGCCCCGCATCGCGGCTGAATTCCGTATGGCGACCCCCGATCTGCCCCAGCCTTGGCGCGGTGGCGCGGCCGAACTGCCGGGCTACTACGGCGATTCTCAGGGGGAACTTGGCACGCAGTCGGATCGGCGCGAGCCGCAACAGGTCACCCTCGACCATCGCCGGCCCCCGGTGGCAGGATCTCGAAAATAGCATGGCTCATAGAGGGGACCATCGATCAGAACGGATCAGTCAGCAGCCCAAGTATGCCGAGACGTTCGGGAGCGTATGCCTTCATGACTTTCCATACCGCCGGCGATTTTCTTGGCCATTTTTTGGTGAAAGCCGTCAGAAACCTGTTCTTTCTATTGGAGTCCGCCGCGGAAACAAAGAGCTCGTATGTTACGATGTCAGCGACCATCTGGTCGCCGACCTTCAGCCGATTGGCAACTTCCTGTCCCGGTATTTTTTCGCCACTGCTGTTGATCGCCTCCCTAAACTCCCCGGACAGTTCGGCGACGGCGTCCTTGCTCGCTCCCGTGTATTGCTTCAAATCCGGGAACTTCGTGAGCGCCCCTTCATACTGGCTCACGACTTGCTGCGCCAGCGCGATACGATCAGTCGGGGCGATTTGGAAGCGGCGCAGAGCGTCCCACTCGCGGGCGAAATCCTGCGGCTTGCCTTCTGGCCCCTTGGCATACCCGAGGAATGCCTTCGCCACACTCGCGGCGGGGAACCTATAGAATTCGTATTCGTGCATCAAACATTCGTCTATTTGCAAGCCTTTTACTACGTCCTCTTTGTGTTTGTAGCCGACCTTGTCGAAATGCACGCTGTCGCCCCATTCTACATTCTTGTGCAGGTACGTCCCGTCGTTTTTTGTATACTCTATACGCGAGCCCTGCTTAACGTCCCCCGGCACTAACTTGACCGTCACATTATCGATCGCCATGTCCTTCTTCTCGTAATCGGTTACTTTGCCCGTTAGATCGCCGGCTGGCGCTGCTGTGACCATGCCGACCACAAGCGCCCCGAAAAACAGCGGCATGACCCTCGCAACCCTCAACATTGTATTCCCTCCAGAAATGACCGGGACTAGTTATCCTTCTGCTCGCGCAGCGCGCCAAAACTGATCGTTACCAACTTGACAATTTCACGCCAGTCGTCGTCGGAAAGGGACTTGGGATTCGCCAGGTATAGCGTGAACGGCAAACGTGTGTGCGGCCGAACGCCTTTCGCCTCCCAAGTTAAGTCAACGGTGCCCCCGGGGGCAGCGGAAGCATCCTCTCTTTTGTGGGGCTCTGGGTCGAATGGAAAACTCAGGTCGTCAAACGTGGTGTAGCGGTCATTGCCAGGAGGCAGCCGGCTCCTGTCCAGTTCGGCTATGACGCAAAACCCTTTGGCGAATTCGTCACCAATCATGAAGTCACAAACCATTTCCGCCCGCGTACCACCTGAATCCGATTTACGGAACTCCTTGCGGCCCGCTGTCCGGCGGGGCCAGACTCGGATGCGAAAGCCGCGGGCCATTTCGACCTTACTGGAGAAGATACCATTCTTGGCCACCCCGTCTACCTCCAACTGATAAACCCCAGCATCCCTTCCATCGCCATAGATCTTCATTCGTTCCGTGGCGCCCGGTTTAATACCGACGAAACGGTTCAAGGTTTCCTGCCTAACCGTCAGGCCAAGGTCCGCCGGCGGAGACCAACGGTCAGCCTGGTCTGCGGGGCCCGCGCGCCTGGCGCGAAATCCGCTAATCGCCACTGTGCTATTGACCCAATTAGAGATGTTCTGCAACTCACCCGCGGCTTCAAATTCGTCGTTTTCCAGGACATCCACTTCTTCCCGAGTCATGTTGACCGCGACACCCGGGCGTACTATCACCTGACAAAAGAAATTGGCGATGGTAGTGAAATTGGTTATGAGAGTGGCCAGGAGGCCAATACCGGCCAACCACCACGGGGAGCGTTGCCATAGCCGGCGCCACCACGACCGTCGCTCATCGGCCTCCAACAATTGTCCACGCCGCCGAACCCGTCCGGCCATCGGCAACTCTCTCCCGAAGTTGCCGGCATGTCGGTCAAAGACCGCCGAGTTCTTCCAGTAAGTTATCAGTGTACGGGTTGCTCCTGCACTACTTTCGACCAACTCGAAGTGGAGCAGCCCTTTGAAGCCTTTCGTCGGAATATCGGATGATTTGCACGTGCTCGGTACGTCGAATTCGACTACATAAGGCGGCTGGTCGAGGTTGGCCCACCAATTCTTGACCTTATCTCGCGCGAAGGCCACCAGCTCTCGTGCAGAGGCGACTCTCGCGCAGAGGCGAAGCGGAGGCCCCATGATGGCGCACCATGTTTTCTTGACTACCAACCGTGCTTTGTGGGGATACCAAATCATCGGCTCCCCTCGATTCGGGCGATCTTTCAGGGGGTTCTTGCCGCGGTCACGCTTGCCGGAACCAATCGGTGGCAGGCCAGCAAGCGCGATCTTGATCGCCGCAATTTGACCTGTCAAGCCCCCCGAGAATTTTTTGCATTCCGGTTCGGGAGCCACGGTGTCGACCCTGTTCTGGTGGCGTTGGGTACTCTTCCGCCCTATGAAGTGGCGGAAAGCGAACCACGGTCCGAACGGTCAACATCTTGCGGAATGGAGTGCCCACCAAGACGCGCGTATTCAGGGAACACCATACGCAATTACCCATTTCTAGCGAGAGTTGTGTATGGTGGTCCTTGCGCGAACCGTCATGGTGTCCCGCGAGCCGTCGAATTGGATGCGGGAAATCCGTCCGTTCGGCTCGATGAGCGGGATGTGGAAACGGAACACCGCATGCGGTTATTGACACACAGACGGGAAAATCCCGACCCCGAATATGCCGAAGCCTACACCATCGCGCCGCCTCTCGACCCCGCCCGGAGGTTCCCAGAGCGATGCGTGAATGGCACCGCCTTTCGGAAAGAAGGCGAGGGAGCCGCCCTGGAGGCGAACCCGAGGTAGCACTCCCCGGACGGCGGTCAAGCGCTGCCGGCGCGGATCGAGCGGGAAACCCAGTGGGTGCGAGCTGTTACGACTCACCCGATTCTTTTCTTCGTTGGGGCTTGAAATTGGGCCAGCCGGTATGGTATACTGGCGTACATTTCAGGCAGGAGGGGATGAGGGATTGAGGGGATGAGGGGGAAAGGCGGAGGGCGGAAGGCGGAGGGGTGAGGGGCGAGGGATGAGGGATGAGCGGTGAAGCATCGACGGCGGGTCCCGCCGAGATCGCGGCCGCCAATCCCTAATCCCTAATCCCTCTCCGAAGGCCCAGTATAGAGATTGCCAGCGATTTTCAAGCGACGGCAGGCCCAGTCGAACACGTACCTCGCAAGACGTATGAATTTACGTTTTCAGACACAATCGCTGGCACAAGCCAGCCAACACGTTACAGACTTGTCGAACGCCGTAACTCTCGAACACACCCCCGAGGCGTTCGACAAGCGCGGACCGGGCGCGGAGAAAGAGAGAAAATATTGTGGCAGGTGCCGGTTGTCGGTTGGCGACGTACGGGGCCGGCGGGGGCGGAAGAAGACGGCTGTGTTGTGGCCGGTCTCCGACCGAGCCACGCCGCCGACCGAAGGTCTCCCGAGCCCCGGGAACCTCCGGTCCCAGCCGCGGCGGGGTCGGGAGACCCGCGCCGAACTTGGAGACCCGCGCCGAACTTGGCAGTGGCCAATCATCGCTCCGCCGGCACGAGGCCGGCGGGGGCGTTGGAACTTTGGAGGTGAAAGGCTTGTGGCATGTCTCCCTGTCTCCTTTTCTCCTGTCCCCGCGTCTCCGCGTCCCCGCGTCCCCCGCCCCCCGCC
>JBEKTY010000174.1:0-21299 GCA_049515555.1 Thermoguttaceae bacterium | reverse complement strand
TCGGCACCGACAGCGGTGGATTCGCTTGCGCTCTGGGTCTGCCATGACCATCTCCCCATCCGTGGAAGCGGAACAGGCAGATTATACCAATGGCTAAGTTATTTCTTAACAGCAACTAAGGATACCAGCAGGCTTGGTCAGATCACGGCCAAGCGATCACGATTTTTCTGGGACGGCCAGCAACCGGCGTTGGCTGCCGCGATCGGGCGAAAGCCCAGATCCTCGACCGGCAGTCGCGTTGCAGCCGCGTGACTTTGTTTTTGTGATGAAATTCGTGTTCGCCACGAAACCCTACCTGGCGTCGAAAATCGGCTCGAACCGCTCGAATCTCTCGGCTGTGGGTTGCTTGTGGGCGCCGTCCGGCGGGACTACAATCGGCGTTGTTTGGCAGCAAATGGGCTCGCGATGCTGGAATCGACCGCTATTTCCCGAGCAACGCCGCGTCGTCGCCCAGGCAAGCGATATCCGATGGACGTGAGGGTGGTGGTGTATCAGAAGTCCAACGTAGCGTTTGACGGAAAGGAAGAACGATGAAGCCGCAAAGCATTCAACAACGAACGATTAACAGCATTGCCACATTATTCGACCGTGATGAGATGCTCTTTCGGATAAACGCCAGTGAGCGAGCAATCACCCACTGGCTGGCATATTACATGGTCCGCCGGTTTTCAGGCTGGGATGTTGATTGCGAGTACAATAGGGACGGCCATGACCACAAGAAGCTCGTAAAGGACTTGGAGCCGTTAAGGGAATCTGAAGAAGACTCCGTATATCCCGACATCATCGTTCATCACCGGACCAAACGCTTTCAACCTCACAACCTTCTGGTAATTGAGGTCAAGAAGACAACTAACACCACAAGCCGCGATATTGACTTGACGAAGCTACGAATCTTCACGACCGACTATCATCGTCGATCAATGAATTACCACTATCAGTTAGGGCTGTTTCTCGAAGTCGGAGCGTGGCCCACGAAACCGTCTCATGGCGTCCTAATGGCAACCGGTATCTGGTTTGGCGAAGGCCAGCAGCTAGACGCAGACCAACAAGTCTTGTGTACGAAATCGTTCGACTACAGACGAGAAGAACGCTAGGTGGCAAACGAAAATGAAACCTACTCGGGCATTGGCCGGGGCGAGATCAAGATCGAGGGATTGCCGGTGTTTGCCGATCAGCTTGGCCCCTTCGGCAGTACAAGGAGTGCCCGCTCCAGACCGCAGGTTTGGGGAGGGTGTTTCCATTTGGTCGGCGTTAGTTGACACGGCAAAAGGGTCTGGCTTCACCCCCACGCCCTTACTCTTGGTTTGCCTCACGAACACGGTAAAGAACCCGGTGACGGAACCAGAAGTACACGTCGAGCACTTGCTCCAGCGTGATCTCTTCCTCTCGCTCTGTTGCTTCCCCCTCATCGTCATTCCAGCAACCGTACAACTCGACCAAGCCGAACTCAGCGACCTGCGACGCCACCAGTTCATATAGTTCTCTGCGGTTCTGCCGGTCTGTTTCGGAAGGCATCCAATTCTCTCGAATCGACTCTTCCGTCAGCCAGTTCTGGTCCATGGTGCGATGAAGAAAGCCGCATCCGCAACCTTCGGCCGCACCGAGGCTGGCCACCTCTGGCAGCGTGAAGTGTTGCCGTATCTCGGCGGCCTGCGGGTGGTCGGCCTCGACCGGATAGCCGTTAACGTGGCCGGGCCTTTCCTCATACCGGGCAAGAGCCGGCGGTTGATTCGAGCCGACGTAGAGGCAGAAACACACGCTCGATCTCCTTCGGTTTGGCCGTAGTCCGTAAGGCTCGTAGGACGCATACCTCCCCAGCCGACATTTTCACCGACGAGGCGGGGCAAGACCGGTCGGGGGCATAGTCGCCAACACGTCCCACTGAGCTTTCCCAAAATACAGTCGTTTCATGAATTGTTCGAGAAAGACATTGCAAAAGCCATTACTTGTTGCCCCGCGGCTGATCTTCCAGGCTGTGCACAATCCAGTCCTGGGCCTCTCTCCACATAGCCGCAGTTACGCCGTGTCCTACCTCGGGGAATTGTGAGAAATGCAGGTGGCCCGGGGTGTGCCGATAAAGGGGTTCGATATCCGCCACGAAACGACGCACCGACTCGATGTCAATGTACTCGTCGCGTCCACCGCTGGCGACGAACAAGGCCTTCGGAGGTATTCGCTCCAAGCGGGGCCTCGGATCGATCGAGCCGACTAGTTCGCGGACACGGGGACTGTAGGAAGCCTTCCGTGATTCTTGCTCAGGGCCCGGCCGGGTCTTTGTCACGTCCCAGCAAAAGTCGACTGCCCCGACGATGCTCGCCACGACACGGACGCGGGGTTCCTGCCAAGCCAGAACCATGGCCGTACTGCCTCCCATTGACATCCCCGTCGCCGCCACCCGCGAGACATCGACGTCGGGGCGAAGAGCCAACGCGTCAAGGATCACGGGGATGTCCTTGGCTGTACGGGCGATGGAGGTCTGATGTACCCAGATGCTGTACTCCTCGCCCAGGGAAGCGATTTTGTCGCCGTGAAAAACTCCGGCGACGGATCTCTCGCCATGGAGATGAGCATCGATGGCGATGGCGAAGACGCCCCGAGCGGCCAGATCGCGGCACCATGGCTCTAGGCTCTCTTTCGCGCCGCGAAAGTAATGGAGGACGATACACACCGGAAACGGCCCGCCCGTAGCCGGATGAATGGCAATTGCGGGCACGGCTTCATCCGGGTCGAACCCCGGAAACCTCAATTTCTCACGGACCAATCCGCCGGGTAAGGCCCTCTGTTCGACGATCTGCATCTTCGTAGAAGCAGGAACAGCTCCCACCGCACACAAGGTCGAAAGGACGGTCAACAGGACGATCGTTTTCCAGGAGATCGCTAGCATGGCATTAAGAAGAAAATAAGTGACGTGGGTCATGGGCTTCGCTGAGTGCAATGAAGCCGACATTTGTAGTTATACCAGTCCTACACGGTGTGTTCCTTGTGGCTCATGGCCACCGTTACGCATGATATCATCCGTGTGGGAGTCATCCAACCTAACGCCTACAACTCATTCTTGTCTACAGAATTAGTTTGGCGTGGGCAATGCTGGCAAGCGGCGACGGTGGCAGGTCGCCCGAATAATCCAGGGCTTGGTCAGATCGCGTACAACCCCAGGCAGCAATTCGGCCCGGAGCACCGGCCATACATTTTGCAGATATCTGCAAAATCACCCCGGACCTTCACGCTGCTCCCCGGGCATCTCCACGTCAACAACGGCGTTTTTTCCGGCATTAAAACATGAGGACTAGCTTAGCCCTCAGAACCTGCCCTCCAACCCGCTTAGATCGTCGAAAAGCCGCCGAATCCGCGGCATTATAACTGGGCACTCTGCCCAGCCCTCGCCGGCCTCCGCCGGCTTCTATTTCTGCCTCGCGTGGTGCGGGGCGGATCGTGTTACCCGACACGACCGCCCTGCATGGGCGGTCTAACCCCAAGGAGATCGCCGATGCTCGCACGTGTTCGGTCCGTTCGCCGCCGGAAGCCCTGGCACCAAGCCTTCCTGGCCATGCTGCCGGCCATCACGGCCCATGCCCGCGTCAGTTTCCGACACCTCGCCCCCGAAGCCCGGCAGGAAGCCATCCAGGAAGTCGTCTGCAATGCTCTGAAAGCTTTCGTCCGGCTCGTCGAGCTGAAGAAGACCGCAATCGCCTATCCGAGCGTGCTGGCCCGCTACGCCGTGGCCCAGGTCCGCGACGGCCGGAAGGTCGGTAGCAAGCTCAATGTCCGGGACGTGTCGAGCGAGTACGCCCAGAAGATGAAAGGCATCCGCCTGCAACGGCTCGACAAGTTCGACGAGGAGGAGAACGCCTGGCAGGAAATCCTCGTCGAGGACCGCCACGCCGGTCCGGCCGAGATCGCTGCCTGCCGGATGGACTTCTCAGCGTGGCTGCGGTCGCTGCCCGTCAAGCTGCGGAAGGTCGCCAAGGTGCTGGCCGCGGGCGAGACTACGCGGGCGGCGGCCAAGCGATTCGGCGTCTGCGACGGCCGCATTTCGCAGATCCGGAAGGAACTGAAATCGGCCTGGCAGCGGTTCCAAGGCGAAGGGCCGGCGGTGGCTGCGGCGTAGGCTGGTACGCAGGCGGGGCCGCCCTGCTCCGTGAGGGCAGGGCGGCCGGCTTGCTTTGGAATGCTGCACTGGTAGACTTGCTTTTCGGAGCCGCTCGCTAACTCCGCCCGTGCTTGCCCGGCTTGGCCCGGCTGCGATTCGGGCCTACGCCCGGGCTCCGCACCGGCTCCGCTCGCTCACCCTACTTTTCCGCCCTAACTAGGCAGGCGCGGAAGCCGCGGGCGGAGAAGCAGTAGCCCGGGTCGCCCCTGGGGCGATACGCGCACCGGCAGAAACCCGCCGGGTCGCTCCAGGCGCCGCCGCGGTTCACGCGAAGCGAGCCACCGGATGGGCCGCCCGGATCATCCTTCGGCGAGTTCGTGTCATAATGCCCCTCATGCCAATCCTGGCACCACTGCCAGACGTTCCCGTGCATGTCATATAACCCCCAGCCGTTGGCACACTTCAGACCAACCGCGTGTGGCATCCCGTTGGAATTGTTCCCGAACCAGCCGTAATCCTCCAGACCGTGCTCGTCGTACTCCCTCGGTATCGTTCGGTTAATGGGGCTGAAGCTGTATCGGCCGTTGCTCCCCGCCCGGCAGGCGTGCTCCCACTGCGCCTCGCTCGGCAGCCGGTACCACCGCCCCGCCGCCTTCTCGGCGGGCAGGGCCGATAGCTTCCGGCAGAATTCCACGCAGTCGCCCCACGATACGCACTCCACCGGCAGGCGCTTCGTGTCCTGCCCGGCCACCTTGTCCTTCTGCTTGCCGTTGGCCGAGAACTCGCTGGGGTTCTTCCACATCACCCGCTCATATTCTCCCTGCGTCACCAGGTACGTCCCCAAGTAGAACGGCCTGGTGATCCGTACCCGGTGCTGCGGCCCCTCGGCCGGCAGGTGCTCCTTGTACCAGCCCTCGGCCGTCACATGGTATACGCCAAGGTAAAAGGGCTGCGTGATCCGCACGTGGTGCCGCGGCCCATCGTCCGGCAGGTGCTCCTTGTACCAGTCGTGGGCCGTCTTCAGCTCTTCCTCGATCAGCTCCTTGGGCGAGCCCATGTCGAACTCGCCTGGCGGGATGAGCAACAGCTTCATGCCGATGGAGTTGGTCAGCTCAACCGGCACGCCGAGGTGCTTGGCCCAGCCCTCCTGATGTTCTTTGGCTTTTGCAGCGTCGAACGGGGCCACGGCGGGCGGCGGGGCACCGGGCGGGAGTTGCCATTTGCCATCGGCACCGATAAGACTGCCAACGGCGGGAAGAGGGATTGGGGAGGTCGTCGCTTGCGACGGCAGGGGATTAGGGGATGGAGGGGCGGACGCTGGCTTGTTGGCAGTCGAGCCACCGGAAGGCTGCGCGGCATCGCCGGTACGGCTCATCTTAGTGCGCTCAGCCGCCGTGTCCGCCAGAACTTGGGAGACGCGGAAGCCCAGGTCGTCGTGGCGGCCCCCGGGCCCGTTGTTGAAGCGGCCCGCCGACCGGCAGAGCCCCGCCGGGTGGCGCCAGCTACCGCCGCGACCCACGCGGTGCGAGCCCCCAGGAGGACCGCTAGGATCATCCACAGGCGAGTTCGTGTAGTACCCCTTGTCGTACCAGTCCTGACACCACTCCCATACGTTGCCGTGTATGTCATACAACCCCCATGCGCTGGACCGCTTCCCGCCCACTGCATGCGTCATCCCGCCGGAGTTTTCACTGGACCAACCGTAGTCGGACAGTTCCTTCTCCTCGTACTCCCTGGGAACCCCGCTGCGGCCCGAACTGAAGCTGAACCGACCCGCACTCCCGGCGCGGCACGCATATTCCCACTGCGCCTCCGATGGCAGCCGATACCATCGCCCCGCTGCCTTCTCCTCCGGCAGGTTTGACAGCTTTCGGCAGAACTCCACCGCATCGTCCCACGATACCATCTCCACCGGAAACCGCTTCGTGTCCTGACCGGCTACTTGGTCTTTGTGCGGGCCCGTGGCCGAGAACTCGCTGGGATTGGCGCCCATCACCCGCTCGTATTCTTGCTGCGTCACCGAGTAGGTCCCCAAGTAAAACGGCCGCGTGATCCGCACCCGGTGCTGTGGCCCCTCGCCCGGCAGATAAGCCTTGTACCAATCCTGAATCCCCGGTCTCTTCAACTCCCCGTCGATTAGTTCCTGGGGCGAGCCCATCAGGAACTCGCCCGGCGGGATGAGCGCCAATTTCATGCCAATGGAGTTGGTCATCTCGACGGGCACGCCCAACTGTCTGGCCCAACGCTCCTGGCACTTTCGGGCCTGCTTCGCGTCGAACGGCGCGACGGCCAGCGGAGGCGGCTTGAGCGTCACCTTGACCTTCACCTGGCCGCCCCGCGTGACCGTAATGCTCTCTGAATCGAGCTGGAACTTGTCATCCCCGCCTTCGACAGCAAGGTCGTACTTGCCCGCGCCCAGGCTCAGCGTCCAGCCAGACTTGGCGTCGGCCACTTCGACCTGCTCCCCGCCCCGGCTGACGGCCACCTGCACGTCCTTTCCCAGTTGCTCGTCGATCTCGACCACCAGCGTCCCGTGGCGGAGGGTGAGAACCAGGACAATCCCCAACAGCAAGACCAGACCGCCCGCGAGCCCCGCCAGCACCAGCGGCTTTTGTCGCACCGCCCCGACCACCCGCTTTACCTTGCCCAGGATGTTCGTGCCGGTGTCGTGCTCCGGGCCGATGCTCGGCCGGGTGCGCTCCGTGGGCGCGGGCTTCTTCTGCCGGGTCAGCGTGCCGACCGGCTTTTCTTCCTGTAA
Organism: Thermoguttaceae bacterium; assembly: GCA_049515555.1. Lineage (GTDB taxonomy): Bacteria > Planctomycetota > Planctomycetia > Pirellulales > Thermoguttaceae > JBEKTY01. The sequence goes on along the minus strand of JBEKTY010000174.1, from coordinate 14,451 downwards.
GAACGCCAACGTCCTGGACAGGGCCCCGCTGGACGACTCAGCCTTCACACCCGCAGCCGTTGCCGACAGCCCCGACGAGACGCCCAAGATCGTCTCCAACTCGGCTATCACCTCGGCCATAGACTGGTAACGGTCTTCGGGCTGCTTGGCCACCATCCGCTGGAATAACTCGTCCAGCTCGGCAGGCACATCCGGCCTGGCCGCGGAAAGCGATGGGATCGGCGCCTGCTGGTGTGCCAGGAGAATTTGCATCAATGTCTCGCCCGGGTAGGGCGGATGGCCGGTCAACAGCCGGTAGAGCGTGCAGCCCAGGGCGTAGATGTCGGTGCGCTGGTCGGCCACGTGGCTGTCCAGGGCCTGCTCCGGTGACATGTAGTCACAGGTGCCCATGACTTGACCAGTTGCCGTCAACCGTTCCGGCCCGCCCAACGCCGCCTCGGCCCCTGCCATGCGGGCTATCCCCATGTCAAGGATCTTCACCGTGCCCTTGCGATCCAAAAGCAGGTTGCCGGGCTTGATGTCGCGGTGGACAATGCCCTGCTCGTGGGCATACTGAAGTCCGCGAGCGGCCTGCAAGGTACACTCGACCGCCTCCCGGACGCCCATTGGCCCATTATCCTTAACAATGCTGGCTAGGTCCTTGCCATCGACGTACTGCATGGCCAGAAAATGCATCCCCTGGTGCTCGTCGGCATCGTAAGCGGTGACGATGTTGGGATGCTCCAGTTTGGCCGCCGCTTGCACCTCACGGTGGAACCGTTCGACCGCCCCTGGCTGCTTCATCGCCCCGGACGCCAGAACCTTGATGGCCACGAGGCGATTCATCCGCCGGTGCTGGGCCTTCAAGACCACGCCCATGCCGCCCTCGCCCAGCTTGTCCAGGACCACGTACTGGCCGAAGACGAGCCCTTTTGTCTTGCCGTCGTAGACGGCCTGGGCCTGGTACTTGGTCAGCTTGCCGGCCCGGTAAAGCACGGCCACCAGGGCCTTAACATCGCGGGGCCGCTGATCCGGTGGCAGGCCGTCGCAAAGGCCGGAGATTTCCGCCGCCGACATCAGGCCACTCGCAGTCAGCCGCTCGATGAATTGCTGGACGGTGATCGCCATGAACGAAACCCGCCATCAGACCGCTCGGGTACACCGTTCTTCTACTGTACCGACGTAGTGGGCTAACCGATAGGCCCACCGTCCATGAGGGGGGCTGCCGCCTATATACCTTGCCCGCTTTCCTTGGAAGCGGCATCCGTTACGGAGTTCTTCACCATGAAACGTCTTTTGTCCCAGGCCCTCGGAGTCGCCGGCCAGCTTGCTGCTTTGCTCGCCGCCTGCATCGGCTGCACCAAGAGCCCCGAGCCGCCCAAGCCACGCGAGCTTCACTGGCACGGCCAGGATAGCGGCTACCGTGGCTCGACGCCGGTCGAGCCGAACTGCCAGTCCGACGCCAACGACAAGTAAGAAAGGATCAACATGCGAACCACGATCTTCGCCGGCCTCGGCCTGGCAGCTATCGCGGCAGCCCTGTGGGTCTTGCCGCTGGCCCGCCACCAGCCGCCGCCGGTCATCAGCAGCCAAGGCCCGACCGTCGAGCGGCTCGAACAGCTCTCGCACCTGGTCACCACCCGCGTGTACGTGGCCGACGTTCTGGTCGGCGAGGGCGAAGGCTGCCGCGGGGCTTGGCTGATCCGCGGGGATGCCCTGATTGCGGTCAGCCTGGGCCGGGCCGCTATCGTCGACAAGCACGAGGATACCAAGCGGGTCACGATCCGGCTGCCGCTGCCCGAGGTGCTGCAAGCCCGAGTCGATCACGACCGGACCAAGACCTGGGAAGTGCGGGCCACGACCTGGATACCGTGGAACAGGGACCAGGACAAGCTCCGCGATACCGTAATGAGCCAGGCCCAGCGGCTCGTCATGCACGCCGCCGAATCGCCCGAGAATATCCAGCAAGCCAAGCTGGCGGCGGAGACCGTTATTCGCAGCTTCTACGCCGAAGTCGGCTGGCAGGTGGCAGTGACCTGGGCTGTCGGCCGGCCGGGGTTCGGCTGCGGGCTGTGCGATTACAGGGAGCAGTGCCAGCGTTGGAGGCCCTGATGAAGTGGGTTGTTGTAATCATCGTGGTGCTCGGGCTGCTGACGTGGCTGTGTTCGCAAAATGCCATGGACAAGGAGGCCCGCAAGGAGCGGAAGTTCCGAAAGTGGAAGCGGCGGCAGGAGAAGGACCGACGCTAGCGGTGGAAATCAGCGAGTCGCGTTGGATTATGCCCGGCCGGCCGCCCGAAAGGGCGGCTAAAGGCCGGGCTTTTGTTTAGCTGGTAGTTTGCCGACGTCCAAGGTTCGCCACGCCCAGCGTAGTTCTTTAGCCGGGCTGAAAGCAACAGACTATCTAAAGTACAACAAGGCTTGCTGTGTGCCAGGCGGCACGGTCCAGCCCAGCCAGGTGGTAGTCACGTTCTCCGACGCCACCACGACATACGATATCGCGGTCAGTGGGATGGTGGAAACGGGCACCGTCCAGGTCAGTGTTGTACGAGGCGAAATGCTGTCGACGACAGCAACTCGGCAGCCTTCAAAACCACCGTCGCGGAAACGTGGATGCCAGTCGCGCAGGCTGAACTGGACTTGTCAGAAGGCGACATACTGGTTGATTCCGAGTGTCGACCACCATCTGTGACTGTCTCGGTGGCACGTGCTCTGATGCCGGCATGCAGCGGTGCTGGTCGCCGGCGGTTGTTTACGGCTTGTGCTGGATCAGCAGCGAGACTGCCCGCTCGTTCCAGTTCCGGCCGCTGTCGGTGTCTTTCCCGTGCTTCGCAGTGGGCCAGGCGGCCAGGAGCGAATCGAGGGCCGTCAGATCGGCTGAACTGCGGCCGACGGCCAGCGGCGCGACGTGGGTGGCGGGCTTGGCCGCCGCTGGCGCATGGCCGGTTGCGCCCGGCAGCTTGCCGGCGGCGGGCCCCGGCGACTGAATAGCGGGGTGCGCCGCGGCGGCCGGGCTGGGCGCCTGGGGCAACGTAAATGGCACCGTCGTCCAGCAGGCGCCGTCGAAGTTCCCGGAGGTCACAATGCCCGACGGATCCTGGAAGAGCCCGGGGTTGTCCCCGCCGTTGATAATGTTAAAGTAGGTGTCCGAGCCGGAGGTGATCGTGCTGCTCGGAAGGTTCGCCGCACTGGTCGTGTCACAGTCTTTCGTATTGTTGTTGTCCCAGGCCAGCAGGATGACGGTCGCGCCCGGCTTATGATCGGCGATGGTGTTGGCCCCCTCGATGCCGCGCTGGACGGTAATCGAGCTGTTGCTGAACGAGAGGACTTTGACCACCTCGCTGCCGATCAGGAGCAGCTCGTTCTTGGCCAACCCCTCGGGGGCCACCTCGGATGCACCATTCGCGCTAAAGGCGCTGATGTTGACGGTCTTGCTACCGCTATCGGGCTTCAACTCGCCGTTCAGCGAGCAGACGGGGCCGCACCCCCAGGGATTACCGAACAGAAGCTGATCGGTCGAGGCCGTATACCCCAACACCGCGTACTCATGGTTCCGCAAGAAATCACTGCTGTCAGGCGGCGGGTGATCCGGCGTGCCGACGCAGACGAATTCGGGGGCCTTAAGGGCAGTTTCTATCGCGCTGGCCGATATGCTGCCCCCGGCGGCGGGCTGGCCGGTCATCGCTACCAGGGCCTCGACCGCGTCGTACGAGTTTACGGCCCCCACGGAGAAATGGGTAAAGCCGTAATAGCGGCCGTCGGGGGCGACGTTCTCGTACATTTGAAAGGCCTTCTCCAGAAGCGCTGGCCAGAGGACCCCGTGTGGCCGGCCGACGGCGGCATCCGCTATCTCACTGTCGACGGTGACATAGATCATTTGAGCGGGCTCGCGTCCGTTGGAGGTCGGCGGGGCGTCGTAGAGGCCGATCGTGTAGGTGCCGTTGCCGTTGCCCGCAGCCCCGTTTACAAACAGGCCTTCGATGATGCCGGGATCGCGGTAGGTCACCTCTTCGATGGGGGCCAGCAGGCCACAGTCGCCAAGCGTTTGATGTATGTCGGTACATAGCGGCGCTCCGGTCGGCCCGTAAAAGGTATCGCCGGGCTCGGTTTTGTAGACCGTGGGCTTCCCGCCGTTGTAGTAGTTGGGCAGAATCGTCCCCAGGAACCACTGGTCGACCAGCGCGGTAACCTGCGCGAAAAGCCCCGCCCCGGGAGAAGAGCCATCGCCGAACACCGGCGTGCCGTTCTGGTAGGCGACCGGAACTCCCAACGCGATATCTTGGTCGCAGTAGTACGGCAGAAAAGTCAGCTCACTAGGGTCGGGAGCGGCGACCTGCGACGCCAGGTACTGTACGTAAGTGGGCAGATGCACATAACTTCCGGCGCCGGGGGATGCCAGCGTGGACAGATCCGCCGAGATGATCTTTTCCATGGCAATCGCCCCGGCCGAGGTGGGAAGCCCCGAGGCGTCATACTCGCCCAACTTCGAGAACTCGGCCTCCGCCCCTTGGTAGATCCACAACATGTAGTTGTAGTTCAGCTCGTGATTGGTCAGATGTTCGTTGACCATGTACATGTGGTTGTAGTAGTAGTACGCCAACTGTTGCATGCCCGGGTCGACGAGCGGGACGTTCTTGCTGAAATCGGCGGGGATGCTGGCGCTTTTGAGGTTGATCGGGTCTGTGTAACGGACGCATGTAGCTTGCGGATCGGAGGCGATCTTCGTGGACGAGCTGGCGGAGCCCACGAAGTTGACGGTGACGCTGAAGTTGCCTCCCTGGCTGAACGTCAGAAGTGACGGCCACACGCAGGTGTTCTGGGTGGTAGTGTCCAAGGCAACTTGAAACTGGCCCCCGTTGCCGTTATTGGTGGTAGAGTTGTTCCATCGGTCCTGGGGCGTGACGGTGAGCGGGAAGGCCACTCCTACGGTTACCGATTTGGGAGCGGCGACCGCGAAATGGTCCACCACCCCGCCAACCACCGCGAATTGGTTGCTGCCAACGCTGAAAGACGCATTGCCGCCAGTGGCGTTCTTGTATGACGCGGTGAAGCGAAGCCAGACCGGGGAATCGGCCGTATCGAGAATGACGAGCGCGGTGATGGGCACGGGGTCGGCCGTGTCGTCGGTGAAGGGGGCCTGGCCCACCACCTGGCCGTCGTTGCACGTGACGTTGTACGTGCCGGCCAGCAGGTCGGCCGCACAAGTCGGATTCTTATACTGGTCAAAGGCCGCCACGGTAAGCGTGAAACCCAAGCCGGCGGTGTTGTAAGAGATGGTGCTCCCGCCCTGTTGTTGCGTTTGCACGCTGGCGGTCACGGTAATCGAGGCCGGCGCCAGCGGCGTAACGCTGAGGCTAGTGCTGCCCTGGTCCGAGCCCTGCTGGGCGGCAAGCGCTATCGTTCCCGCATTGTGCAGGTTGAACGAGACGGTGGCCACGCCGTTTTGCAGGGTGATGCTGGGGTTGGCCGAATCCGCCACGGACTTGGAGGTCTTGCCGGCCTGCACCTTAATGCCGTAAAGCGTCTGGCCGCCGGCCGTTAACGTCACGGTCCCATTGTTGTTAAGGCACGTGTTGCCGGCGGCATCGAGGACCGTGATCGAGATGGTAAAGAATTGGCCGGCCGGCTCGGTGGCGGTGGTGGGCGCCAGCTTTATCGAGCCGAGTTGATTTACGGCGCCGATGGCCAGCGAGCCGGGCTTGATGACGTCGCCCAACTGGTCGTACGCGAAGTACACGCCGTCGCCCTTGTTGTGGCCGATCGCACTGGCGGAGCGGACAACCGTGAGCATGTTGCTCGACGTATTGACGCCGGTGGCCGCTATCACCTCGCCGCCGATCTGGATGCTGCCGGTGTAGTTGGCGGTGCTGGCGATGGCCGCCGCGTCGGCCACCTGGAATTGGGCGACCTGGTTGCTGATGTTGCCGAACAGGGTGGTGAGCGGGCCGCCGGCCGCTTTGCCTTGACTCGTCCACCGTGCCGGGCTGCCGGACAGCGGGGGCATGGTCTGGGTGCTCCCGCCATAATTGCCCAGCGGGCAGAGATCGGGATTGATGGGGCTGGCGCTGGTGCCGATCTGGTTGCCGCCCTGGCCGTCGCTGATGCCGGACAGGCCGGTTTTGTCGCCGATAAGATTATTGGTGCTGTTGCCGGTGACGGCGCCCTCGACGTCCGAGCCGGAAGAGGCCGAGTTCTTGGCGACAATGGTATCTACCATGGTGAGCGTGCCATCCGTGCCCACACCGCCGCCGGTAGTGGCCGTGTTGCCGTATATGGTGTCGGCGCTGAGCGTGGCCGTGGCGCCGCCGGCGTTTACGATGGCCCCGCCCGTATTGGCCTGGTTGCTGTTGAAGGTCGAGGTGCTGACGGTCATCGTGCCGCCGGAGTCGTTGTCGATCGCGCCCCCGCTGTTCGCCCCGCCGGGCTGGTTGCCGCTGAAGGTCGAGGCGCTGACGGTCATGGTGCCGGTGTTGCAGATGGCGCCGCCCTGGCCCGTGGCGGTGTTGCTTTGGAAGCTGCATGCGTAGACGTTCAGTGTGCCGACGTTGTTGACGGCCCCGCCGTACTTGCCCCAGAAGGGCGCCGACTGGTCGTTCGAGGCAGCGTTGCCCCCACTGAGCGTCAGGGAGTCCAGGTTGAGGCTGGCCCCGGCGTGGACGTGGAACAGGTTGGTTCCGGCGCCGGCGATGGTCACGCCCGACGGCCCGCCGTCGATGGTTACCGCGGCGGTGCCTGTGGTCAGCTCCAAGGCCCCGTTTTGGAGCGTGATAGCGCTGCCGTTCATCTGGGTGATGTCGAAGACGATGGTGTCGGCGGTGCCGCTGGCCGCGTGGCCGTTGGCCGTGATGACGGCCGAGCGCAGCGTCACCGTTTTCGGCGGGGGATTGGCCGTGTCGGCCGAGCTGTTGACCACCAGGGTTCCCACCGCCTGGACGACCGGCAGCGAAGTGCTGGGGTTGTTCGTGGGGCCCCCGTAGGCCGCCGTGATGACGTGGTCGCCGACCGTGGAGAATGACCAGGAGATGGTCGCCGCGCCGCTGGCATTCAGGAATCCCACGTCAAACGGCGTGCCGTTGTCATCGAATTCGACCGTATCGTTCTGCATGCCGCTCGAACTGCCCGAGTTGGTGGTGACGGTCGCCGTGAGGGTCACCGGAGTGCCCACCGCCGAGCCGTCGGGCGACGTAGTGAGCGTGGTCGTGGTTGAAACCGGGAGCAGCATGGGACGGACCTTCCAATTGATCCGCTCGAATAACGGGGGCGAAGTGCTGCCGGCGTATTTCGCCCCGCCGCCGTAGCTGGCCGTGATGCTGTGTATGCCAATCCCCAGGCTCGACGTGTTGAGGGTCCAGACGCCGTGGGCACCGGCCTTGCCCGGGCCGAGGTCCGCCTGGTGGCTCGTACCGTAGTAATCATAGAACTCGACGCTGCCCGTGGGCGTCCCCGAGGCCGCCGTTACCGTCGCCGTGAGGATCAACTTCGTTCCGGCGGCCGCGGGATTCGTGGACGACGTGAGTCGCGTCGTGGTCGCGGGCCCGGGAGCGTTGACCACCTCGCCCAGCGGAGTGGAAGTGCTGCCGGCGTAGTTCACGTCGCCGACGTAACTGGCCGTGACGCTGTGCGTGCCGACGCTCAGCGTCGCGACGGAAAGACTCGCCTGGCCCTTGCCGTTGAGTGTTCCCGGGCCCAGGTCTGCCTGGTTGCTGGCGCCGTAATTGTCGTAGAACTCGACCGTTTCCCCCGCCATCTCCGTGAAGGCCGGACTGACGGTTGCCGTGAAGGTCAGCGCCTGGCCGGCGGTCGAGGGATTGGCCGACGACGCAAGCTGCACGGAGGTGCTGGCCGGGTTGACCATTTGGGGCGTGGTACCGGTGCTGCCGGCGTAGTTCGCGTCGCCGCTATAGACCGCCGTGATGGTGTGGCTGCCAACCGTCAGTGAAAAAGTCGGTACGCTCGTGGCCGTGCCCCAACTGAGCGTCTCGGTATCGAGCAGGTCGGCCGGGCTGACGTCGCCGTCGTAGAAGCACACCGTACCGGTGGGCGTGGCCCCGCCGGCACTAACCGGGCTGACCGCCACCGTGAAGGCCACCCCCTGGCCGTACATCGAAGGGGAAACACTGCTGGCGACCGCCGTAGTAGTAGCAGGAGCTATAGCCTGGTTCACCGTTTGCGGCGTGGTAGCGGTGCTGGTCGCGTGGTTCGCATCCCCGCTATAGACCGCGGTGATGGTGTGCGCGCCCACCGCCAGCGTGGAAATCGGTATGCTCGTGGCCGTGCCCCCGTTGAGCGTCTCCGTGTCGAGCAGGTCGGCAGCGATCGCGCTGCCGTCGTAGAAGAACACTGTACCGTCGGGCGTGCCGGCGCCGGGGCTAACCGGGCTGACTGTCGCCGTGAAGGTCACCGACTGGCCGGCGGTCGAGGGATCGGCCGACGACGCAAGCTGCACGGAGGTGTTGGCCTGGTTCACCGTTTGCGGCGTGGTAGCGGTGCTGGTCGCGTACTTCGCATCCCCGCTATAGACTGCCGTGATGGTGTGCGCGCCCACCGGCAGCGTGGAAATCGGTATGCTCGTGGCCGTGCCCCCGCTGAGTGTCTCGACGTCGAGCAGGTGGGCAGCGATCGCGCTGCCGTCGTAGAAGGACACCGTACCCGTGGGCGTGCCGGTGCCGGGGCTAACCGGGCTGACGGTTGCCGTGAAGGTCACCGCCTGGCAGAACACCGAGAGACTAGCCGACGACGTAAGCTGCACGGAGGTGTTGGCCTGGTTCACCGTTTGCGGCGTGGTGCCGGTGCTGCCGGCGTAGTTCGCGTCGCCGCTGTAGACCGCGGTGATGGTGTGGCTACCCATGGCCAGCGAAAAAGTCGGTACGCTCGTGGCCGTGCCCCCGCTGAGTGTCTCCGTGTCGAGCAGGTCGGCAGCGATCGCGCTGCCGTTGTAGAAGGACACCGTACCCGTGGGCGTGCCGGCGCCGGGGCTAACCGGGCTGACCGTCGCCGTGAAGGTCACCCCCTGGCCGTACACCGAGGGACTAGCCGAGGACACGACCTGCGTAGTCGTCGTGGCGGCGGCGTACGTGAACTTGTCGGCTGCCGAGGCGGGCGACGTGCCGTCGAGCGTGGTGACCTGCACGTCCACGGTGCCCGTCCCCCCGGGGCTCGTGGCCGTGACCTGCCCGGTGACGGAGTTTACGGAAAAACCCGTGGCCGCCTTCGGGCCGAAGCTCACCGCCTGGGCCCCGGCGAGCCCCAGAACTGGTCGGCCGGCGAAATGGCCGAGGTGCCGTTGGCCGTGGTGACCGTCACGTCCACCGTGCCGGCGCCCTTGGGGCTGACCGCCGTGAGCTGGCCGTAGTAGTTGTCGGAAAAACTCGTGGCCGGCGTGTTGCCGAAGTACACGGCCGTGGCGCCCACCAGGTTCGTGCCGGTAAATGACACGTTGGTGCCGCCGCCCACCGGTCCTGTGGCCAGACTCAGCCCGGTCACGACCGGCGGCTCCAACGCCTGCCACTGTTTGGCGCCGATGGTCAAAGAGCTCGGCTGGACCACTCCGCCCGACTGGTCATACTCGAAGTAAACCCCGGCCCCGAGCGAGTGGCCGGCGGCCGAAGAGGAGCGTGAAACCGTGAGCGTGTTGGCGGTCAGGTTGACGGCGGTGACCGTCATCGGCTCGCCGTCGATGAGGATGCCGCAACTGGCGGCAGTGCTGGCGACGGCCGCGGGGCTGGCCACCGGGATCACCGGGTCCGTCGGGCCGATGCCCGCGGTCAAGGTGGTGATGGGGCCGCCGGCGTTCAACACCGGGCTGCCCACCTGCGGAGGCATCGTCGCCGTGGGGCCGCCGTAATTGCCCAGCGGCCACAATTGCGGATCGATCGGGGCGCCGCTCGTGCCGACCTGGTTGCCGCCCGTGCCATTGCTGATGCCGGTCATCCCCGTGCCGTCGCCCACGAGGTTGTCGGCGCTGGCGGCGCCGACGGTGCCGTTGATGTCCGGATAGGCGCCCCCGGACAATAAGGTATTGCCGGCCACGATGGTGTCGACCATCGTCAGCGAGCCCATGGCGCCGACGCCGCCTCCGAAGAGGGCCGAGTTGCCGGAGATGGTGTCGGCGCTGAGCGTCACCGCGCCCCCGTTGAAGATCGCGCCGCCCGCCTCGTTGCTGTTGCCGGAGAGCGTCGAGTTGCTCAGCGTCATTTTACCGCCGGAATCGTTGTAGATGGCGCCCCCGTTGCCTTGCCCGCTGGCCGGCTGGTTGCTGTTGCCGTTGAGCGTCGAGCCGGTCAGGGTCATGGTGCCGTCGTTGTAGACGGCGCCCCCGTTGGCCTGGCTGATGTTGGTGCTCAAGGTGCAACCGGCCACGGTCATCGCGCCCAAGTTGTAGAGGGCGCCGCCGGCGCCGCTGGTGGCGGAATTACCTGAGAAGGTCTGGCCGGCCAGCGACGCCGTGCCGCCCGCCGCGTTGGCAATGGCCCCGCCCTGTTGAGCCGTGTTGCCGCTGCACGTGGCCGCATATTGCACGGTGAGGGTGCCGGCGTTGTAGATTGCGCCGCCCAGGCCCGAGGCCTTGTTGCTCGAAAAGTTGCACGCGCTGACGATCACGGCGCCCGAGTTGTCGATGGCCCCGCCGTTGGCCCCGCTCGTGGCGCCAAGGCCTCTTTTGGGGCCGCCAGGGGCGCTATGGGCATTGCCGTCGGCTAGCGTGAGCCCGTCGAGCGTCAAGCTGGCGCCGCTGGCGACCTCGAACAGGTTGCTCCCGCCGCCTTGCAGGGTGATCGCCAACGGCTGGCTGGGGTTGACCAGGTTGGTGTTGCAGATGGTCACCGAGGCGCCGCCCGCCAGAAAGAGCGCACCCTCCTGCAATATGATGGGAGTGCCGCTCAGGCTGGGGGCGAAGTAAATGCTGTCCGAGAGGCCCTGAAAGCCGTCCGAGTTTACCTGATTGATGGCGACCCGCAGGGTCCCCGCCGACCCGTCGTCCGCGTTACTGGTGACCAACAGATTGGACAGGAGCCGGCGGTCCTCCAGCGGCTCGAAGGCCAACCGCCGTCGGCGATTGTCCTTCCAGTATGCGGTGGAGCGGCCCAGCCGCCTGCCGCCGCGCACTCCACGGCCGAGATCAGATTTGCTAGACATGGCTGGTGCTCCGAAGAGGGATTTAGGGACTTGGGGATTTAGGGATTTAGGGAGGTTGCCAAGGGCAGGTCGTTGGCGGCGAAGAGGGCGTCGATTCGGTCCTCCGAGAGCTTATCCCCTTCGAGGGCCGACTTGTGATGTCCCTCGCCGATGCCGCGGGAGGCCAGCACCGCGTCGAGGGCCTTCAGTTGGTTCACGGTAGCGGCGGCGGCCAGCGGCGCCGCCGGCTGCGGCAGTTGCGTCAGGAGCGCCCGTTGGGCAACGCCGGGAGCGGCCAGGCTGCCGCCGGAAGGACCGGCCGCAATCGGAATGCCGGAGACGTTGGCCATCGCGTGAGAAAGCCCTGCCGCCGAGCCGCTGGCCGCGAATGAGAAGTAACTCACCACCTGTGACGAGTCGGCCGTGATTACCCCCGAGCAAAAAACACCCGATGTCTCACCGTCGGGGGTATACCCAGCACCGTCGAGTCCCCAGGGGTTGTAGAGCGTGAACTGCCCCGAGCTGCTGTCGTAGCCAATCACGGCGTAGACGTGCTTCTCGACGACGTGTACGCCGGTTTGAACAGTATTATCCGTATCCGGCGTTCCCAGAACCACAGGCTGTCCGGCCTGCCAGTAACCGCCAAGAGTAGCAGCAGCGGTTTGGCCGCTGCCGGTGCCTGGGATGTAGCCAGTAGCGGCATGGCCCGTGTATGCTGCAATGATCTTGTCGGTGCCGGCGTAATCGGTGCTTATCCAGTGTATGGCCTGGTAGCCGATTCCGCCCACCGCGCCGTAACCGTCCGAGCCCGGATCGTTGGAGGGCAGCCAGCCTTCGGCATTCTCCTGGGCGTAGGCCTTCTCGACCAGGGCCGCCCACAATTCGGAGAAGTAGTATGGCGCGCCCGCCGGGGCGGGGTCGGCGATGGCAACCTGGCTGGTTTGGTTCGTGAACTGGGCGATGCCATTGTCGCCGGGCACAACGTGCTTGATGTAGTCGAAGGACGCCCCGCCGTTGGGAAGCTCGGTATCGACCGTGACGTAATCGGTCACCTTCTTGCCCTCGTTGTAGAATCCGATCGTGTAGGTGCCGTTGCCGTTGTCGGTGATCATGTTGTACAGAGCGGCCGGGTCTTGCTGGGCCACGGCCGCCAAGGGGGCCAGCACCCAGCAATCGGCCAGGCTCACCTGGTGTATGTCGTAGTAATTGACGTGGCTGGCCGACTCGTCGGGACCCCACAGCGGCACCGGGTTCGCCGCGCCGGGGGCATTGACCAACTTGTAGGCCGGCGTGGTCGTAGCGCCGGGGTTTCCCGTGGTGCTGCGGGGATAATCCACGCCCAGGAACCACTTATTGACCAGTTTTTTGAGTTTGGTTGCGCTGTCGCCGGCCTTCAAATTGCCCAGCGTCTGATTCTGCGCAATGCCGCCCGAAAGCGGATGGTAATAGCCGTTGGCCGGGTCGCCATTGGCCACCTTGTTCGCCAGGTTGGCGACGCCGGCCGGGATGCCCAGGAGTTGCGCATTGGTCGCCAAGGCCTGTAACGAGGTCAGCACCGTCGCGCTGATCGTACTGGCGGTTTCCGCCTGCTGGAACAGTCCCAGCCAGTTGTTGTACGACAGAGAGCCGCCCGCGTCGCCGGGCGAGTTCCAGATGAAATAACCGCCATTGGCGAAGTAGTCCTCGCGGGCAAGGGCCTGCAAACCGGGGTCGGGAACGTTGCTGGAAAACCAATCCGGCCCGACGTTGATGGGCTGGCTGGTGCCCTGCGCCTTGACGCGTTTGAGGCGGTTTCCCACCATCTCGTTGATGAAGACATAGGCCGTGACGGTCGGGCTGCCGGCGGCTTCCAGCGTCAGTGAGGCCGTGCCCACGCCGTTGGACCAGGAAGTGCCGCCGCTTTGCACAGTTTGCGTGGGGGTGGCGCTGAACTGGGGCGACCCATTGTAGGTGGTGACGATGTTGTTCCCGCCATCTTCGGCCGTGATGGTGAGGGGGAAGGGTGTGCCCACGGACGTCAAACTTGGGCCGACGACAATGAACTTTGCCACCACGCCCGGCCCTACCGTGAGCCACTCGAACCCCGACACGGTCAACGTGGGACTGCCGTGTTTCGGCGGGCGCGTGGCCGAAACATTGAGCATGAAGCTGGCCGCGCCGGCCTGGGTGAACGTGACCGAAGCCGTCGCCACGCCGGCTTTGAACTGGGCCGTGGCCGGGGCCGTCACCGCCTCGCCGTTGCTGGTCGAGAAAGAGACGGTGGCCTTTCCATCCCAGCCTGAGTTCGTGGCCGTGTTGCCGTACTGGTCCTGGGCCGTGAGCGTCACGCTGAGGGGGCTGGCGGCCGCGGCGTTGGGGCTCGAGCTGACGGCCAATTTGACCGCCCCCAGGGGCGTGACGGTGATGACGCCGCTGGTGGCCACAAGCTTGCCGCCCGCCAGCCCGCCGTTGTAAAACGCCTGCTCCTTGATGTTCTGTGCCACCAAGGTGAGGGTGACGCTGGCCGTGCCCTGGCCGTTGGTCAACTGCATTTGCCCCAGTCCCTCGTTGGGATTGTCATTGGCGGCCAGATTGATGTATAGACCGGGGGTGCTGGCCGGATTGCCGTAAGTGTCCTTGGCGCCGCTCATGGTGACGGTGACAGACTTGCCTGCCGTAACCGTGCTGGGAGACACCTTCAATGTCCCCGATACCGGCGGCCCCCCGACGATGTTGAAGGGCGTGCTGGTGGTTGTCATTGATCCGTGGTCGCTGACCGTGAAGGTGGCCCCGGTGATGGCCTTGTCCAGCGTGATACTGGGCGAGGCCTGGCCGTTGACCAGCGGCACCTGCAAGCTCTTCATCTCCTTGTCGCTGCTGGTCAGCGTGAGGGTATCCTGGTCGTTCCAGGCAATCTTGCCGGGCGCATAATAGGCCTTGATGTTGACGGTGAAGGTAGAACCGGCCTGCTCGCTGGGGGGAACGGAGATGCTCAGCGAGGTCGCCGAGGGGGGCGGGGTCTGACAGGCGCCGATGTCCGGCACGGGCGGCGTTACGGCGTCGCCGCGCTGATCGTAGGCGAAGTACACGCCGGCGCCGGCGTTGTGCCCGGCCGCGCTGCCCGCGGTGGCCCGCTGCACCGTGAGGGTCTTGCTTGCCAGATCGACGCCGGTAACCGTCATCTGCTCGCCGTCGATTTGGATGGGCCAACTGAGGGCGGTGCTGGCGATATAGGCCGCGTCATCCACCTGGAATTGGGCGACCTGGTTGTCGATGCCGTTGGTCAAGGTGGTGATGGGCCCGCCGGCCTCCAGGGCCGGACTGCCGCTGAGGAGGGCCATGGTCTCGGTCGGCCCGCCATTGGCCGCCAGCGGGCCCAGCC
>JBEKTY010000173.1:0-16357 GCA_049515555.1 Thermoguttaceae bacterium | reverse complement strand
TTGAGGATTGCCGCCAACACCGTGCGGAACCATGTGAGCAACCTGATGGAGAAACTGGGCGTCGCGGACCGCACCGGAGCGGCGACGGCTGCCATCCAGCGCGGCATCATCCGCTTGGAATAGCACACGGATGGCTCGCGTGTTGTCTTCAATGATGAGGAGGTAGATGAGAAATGAGACAGTTCATCAAGGGTGTCCTGTTCCTGCTGTTGCTCCGCAACGCCCTGCCCGCACGGGCAGATGCCTTGCCATTTGCCGTCGCAATAACCAAGGTTACCCCTCCATCGATGCCGGACTATCTCGATCCCTTCAACCATCCCTCGCCAAGCGGGCAGGCGTCGGATTTTCCAATATCGCCTGTAATGATTGATGGAGATCTGTGGATCATCTACAAGAACGGTTATTCAGAGAAGGTCATCCGGTACAAGGGATCCCATATTGAGAACGCCGTCCGACAACCGGACGGCACGCTCAATCCCACGCATCCGACGCACGGCACCGTGGTCCATCCGTATCTGCTGGGTCGAATGTGGTATGACGCAGTCGAGAAGAAACTGTACGCCCCGATGCATTGCGAGTACGCCGGCTATACCACGGGGGCCGGGATCGTCCTGCGACAGGTGCATCTGGCCGCCAGCACGGACAAAGGCCTGACGTGGAAGTATGAAGGCCCCTTGCTCACGGGAGATATCACGGTTCCTCCCTTTGCCCATTCAGGATGCTATTGGGATGGCGGGGATGGCGACTTCTATCTGTATGTCGCTGAACCGGGCGGATACTGCTACATCTTCACCACTTATTACCTTTGGCCAAAGCCCGGCGTTAATGCTCCTTATTTCATGCGGCATCGAGTCGCCCGCTGCAAGAGCGCCGACAAAATGGCGTCCGGCAAATGGCAGCGGTTCTACAAAGGTGGATGGACGGAGCCGGGCATCGGAGGGAAGTCGTCCTATGTCGATGCACACTGCGTCATCTACAGTTCCTACCTCAAGAAGTACGTCAGCTTCAACTACGGCTCGAGTCTGTCGGTATGCACCGACCTGTCCCAGCAGGATTGGTCCCCGTGCTTCAACATTCCGGGCAATTATTGGGGGACGCAGAAGAACCTGGAAATAACGCCCATGGATGAGCGGAAGACCAACACCTGGGGATGCGGCAAGACACTGTATGTCTACACGTACCTTGAGGGATGGAACGCCGGCCCCGGCGCAAAATACCGGCTGGAATTCGGCCCGGGCGAGACGTCCGCCGCCGCCGGTTATCTGGGCTGGGGGGCCGGCGTCAACGTCAAGGGATTCTTCGACCCGGATTGGGAAGGACGCCCCACAACGGATCCGCTCCGGCCTTATGGCGAACCCTCCTACGACAATGCCGACACAATCGAAAGCCGCCGGGTCCGCAAAGTGAGCAGCGCCAGCCCGGAGGTGGTCTACTCGGGCACGTGGAGGCGACAGGATTCTCCGGTGGTCTCCAGTAGCAGCGAGAAACCCGGCGACAGCCTGAAGTTTGATTTCAAAGGAACCGGCATTTACTGGCGGGCGCAACAAGCCCCGGATTGCGGGCGGGCCGACGTACTGCTCGACGGAACCTTGCAGAAGACCGTGGATTGTTGCGGAGGCTACACACCCTACAAATTCTGGTTTGTCAGGACGGGACTGGATGCGAATGTTATGCATACCATGCGAATCGTCGTTCGGGGTGACAAGAGCCAGCGATCGACCGGAACCTGGATCAAACACATGTCCTTCGAGTACGCGGCGGAAAGCAATCAGGCATCGGACGGTTTCAGCGGCGTGATGGGAAAGAACGATTGGCACTATCTGGCCTGGGATGGCGCCGCGTATAGCAAACTCGATTTTAACGCCGCCCTAAACGCCTGGCAGAAGGCGGGCACGCCGGCTGTCGGACCGGACTACCTGACGCCGGGCGACGGTTGGGACGCGGTCCGTCAATGGATTGCCCCGCACGCCGGTACGATCCGCGTGGAGGGTAGCGTATCGGTCAATCCAGGAACGGGCGACGGGGTCAAATCGCAGATCTCCCATAATTCGACGATCGCCTGGCCGGCACATGTCGTCCAACACGGGAAGCCTGCGGCCCATGACTTCATTCTTGTGGTGAGGAAGGGAGACACGCTCTCATTCAGCGTCAACAAGAAGGGATCGCTTACCGCAGATGATCGTACCAGGTGGAATCCTGTCATCACGTTCGTTGACAGTCAGGCCGGACGTCCTTAGCACGCGACACGCCAAAGCCCTCTTATATCGCCGGCCGTGCACCGATCGTATACTGGTGTGCGGTCGCCCAAGAGAAGCAAGGAGCACTTGCCATGTTAACGCGCCTGTCACTGGTCTGGATATTCGCGTGGTTCACTACGGCGGCGACCGTCGCGGAACCGCTCCTTTGGGTCGAGGCGGAGGCGGCCGCCAAGCGGCAACTCGTGGACAATGCCGGTCTAAAGGGTATCAAGGCCGACGAACCCGTCGGCGGCCAGTGGATTAGCGTTTTCCAGCGGGAGGCCACGTCGCAGTTGCCGGCGCAGGCCCGAGGGCTCGAAGCAGCCTTGAGCTTGAATCTCCAGTTGCGGCAGGAGTTTCAGGCGGAGATGCTGAGGTTGAAATGGGCCGACAGGATGGATGCGTGGCAGCAGAGGGCCAAGGCACTGGAGGTGAAGTTGGGGCGCAACGAGGCAAAAGTCAGCGAAATTCAGGAAATGGAAAAGGAGTTCGAGGCCCTGCGCTCGCTGTTGGTGACCTTTTGGTTCCGCAACCTTGGGTTTCACTCGCTGTTGGTCGAGCACCGCCCGCGGCTCTGGAGCAGTCACATCTACACGTACCACGAAGAATTCCAGGGCAAAGGCGGGAAGCTGGTCGTGTTCACGCCGGAGGTGAATGGGGGAAGCTTCCGGACGGTGTTCGATGCCGGCGACGGCCGCATCCATCGTTACGATCTTTCCTTCGATGGGCGCGAGATTGTGTTCGCCTGGCAGAAGAGCGCCGCCGAGCCCTATCAAGTCTACCGCATCAACGTCGATGGGACGGGTCTCACCCAGCTTACCTCCGGGCCGTCGCACAACTTCGACCCCTGCTGGCTCCCCGATGGGGACATCGCCTTCATCAGCACGCGCGACCAACAATGGGCGCTCTGCCTCTGGTCGCGCGTGGGACTGCTCTATCGCATGGACCGCGGCGGCGGGACGGTGCGGAAACTCTCCTACGGGGTCGTTCACGATCTGGCTCCCTCAGTACTGAACGACGGGCGGATCGTGTACACGCGGTGGGAATACGTGGACAAGGGCGTCCAGCCGATCCAGAGCCTTTGGACCATCAATCCCGATGGAACTATGCTCCAGGGGTTCTACGGCAACCGCGTTCCGGGCACGTTCTTCGAGGCCCGGGCGATTCCGGGGACGGGCGCCGTCCTCTGTACCTTGACAGGCCACATGGCGCCGATCAGCGGGGCGATTGGGATCATTGATCCCAGGCGCGGCGACAACGCCCCCGAGTCCTTGCGGAACGTCACGCCCGGCGTCTCCCCGAGCGATTCCGGCTGGCAGCGAGGCGGCGTCATCAACGGCGCGGGGCCCTACGAAACCCCGTATCCGATCGATGCGCAGCACTTCCTCGTATCTCGTTCGGGCAACCAAGCTCGAGACGAAGGCGCCATTGAGCTGCGCGATTACCAGGGCCGGAAACTCCTGGAGGTGCTCTCGCCGGTGTCCGGCGGCTGCGGGTATTACTCGCCGCAGCCTCTGCGCGCACGTCCCGCCCCGCCGGTCCGCGGCTGCCCGCCGCCGGACGAGGCGGACGGATGGGCCACGCTGTTCTTGCAGGACGTCTACTGGGGACTGGAGCCGGAGGTGCGCCGCGGCGAAGTCAAGCAGCTCTGCGTGGTGGAGGAGATGCCCAAGAGCGGGCGGCAGTGCGATTTCCGGCCGGAGAGCTTCGAAGGCCATCAGTTCACGGTGGTCTCGCGCTATGGGACCTACGCCTCGAAGAAGGTGTGGGGATATGTCCCGGTTGAGGAGGACGGTTCCGCTTGTTTCAAGGTCCCCGCGCGCACGCCGCTCTATTTCATGGCCCTCGATAACGAGGGGCGGGCCGTACAGCGCATGCGCACCTTCACTTTCCTTATGCCGGGCCAGAGACAGGGCTGTGTCGGCTGCCATGAGCCGCGCTCGAAGGCGCCCGCTACCGGTTCCATCATGATGGCGCAACACAAGCCGCCACGCCCGCTCGACTTGCCGGAGTGGGGCGCGAAAGGCTTCTCCTATCCTGAACTCATCCAACCCATCTGGGACCGGCATTGCGTGCGTTGCCACCAGGGCAAGGATGAGCCCAAGGCAATCGACCTGACCGGCAAGAAGACACAATTCTTTAGTACATCCTACGAGACGCTCGTCCCGCACCTGGACACGCCCAACCCGTACCGCTACGTCAACTGGATTTCGACCGCAAGCTTCCGGCGGCACGAGGCCAACGTTGCCGAGATCGCGCCCAGGCACTGGGGAGCGGTCCGCAGCCCGCTTGCGGAGCTGGTGCGCACGGGGCATCCCGACGCGAAGGGCAATCTCCGCGTCCAGATCGACGATGTTTCGCGACGCCGCATTTTCACCTGGATCGACCTCAACGTGCCGTTCTATGGCTCTTATCAGAAACCCGCGGTACACTAGAAACTGAGTGCAAACCATACTGACAGCTAACTCAAGTTCACAACGTCAACCGGGCGATGCACGGGAACGTCTTCATGGCCCTCGACCGCGAGATGCGCGCGGCGGGCAACTAGAGGGTAAACACAATTGGAGGAAATGTAGCAATTCGAGTTGCGCGACCGCGCGCTGAAGTGGACGGCCATCGACCGGCGGCTCTTGCGCAAAGGCGTGAATGTCCTGGCCGTCGAGATCCATCGCAGCAACTACCCGGCTGCCTGCAAGCGGCTCTGTCCGCGCTGGGGCGCCAATGAGCTGACCGGACTGGAACTCAAGGTCCAGGCGGCCCCCGCCGCCATCGTTGCCGCTGTCGTCCGGCCCCAAGAAGTGCAGGTGTGGAACATCGACGTCGCCGAGCGGAAACAACACGATCGTGACACTCTTACCTCGAAGGGGATCTCTTGTGTTGCAGCGAAAATGCCTG
Organism: Thermoguttaceae bacterium; assembly: GCA_049515555.1. Taxonomy (GTDB): domain Bacteria; phylum Planctomycetota; class Planctomycetia; order Pirellulales; family Thermoguttaceae; genus JBEKTY01. The sequence goes on along the minus strand of JBEKTY010000173.1, from coordinate 11,225 downwards.
TCGGCACTGTCCCTGATTGCCCTCATTTCAATCAATGCGATTGCCGTAGAGCAACCAACACGGCTCCCCGTAGAAGGTCCGCCTGCGGCATGGCTCTCACCGGCCGGTAAGGGCGAGGCATGGAAGACGGCCACCAATCGGTGCCGGGAGTTGCTCGGCAAGCTCAATCTTCAGGACGCCCTGGTCGAGAAGCACCTACCGAAGGTAAAGGATAAGGTCCAAATCCTCTTGCGATCGCCGGACTTCGATTGGAGGAGGAAGACGGCCGTCGAGTTCCTGGAAAACATGCTGGAGGACCTGGCGGCGGGCCGGGAACCGCTGCTCCGTTATGCCGGCAAGGGATTCGGCTACCCCTACTGGTCGAATACCCTGCGGCGGATCGAGGCGACGTGGGTACATGTCCCGCCGACCTACGACCCGGGCAAGAGCTACCAGTTGTTCATCTATTATAAATGTGGCGGTGGAATTCACTTCAAGGACGGGAAGGTCACTGGTGGTTACCGGCCCGATGCGCAGGCGGCCAACCAGACCGACACGTTCCACGCCTGGAGCAGCCTGGATATTCAGGTCAAGGGCCGCTATGGTGCCGCAATCGAGGCGGAGGAGTTTCCCGCGGCGCTGAGTAGGGACTTTTCGGTCGATCCAGACCGGATCTTCTTTTCCGGTTGGTCGGACGGCGGGTTCACCGTACTGATGCTCGCCGCGCACTATCCGCACCTGGCGGCGGGGATCGCGCCCAACTGCGGCAACTGGCAATACGCCAACGTCGAGAACGTCGCGCTGATGAGGGGCTCGGACCTGGCCGGCCGGCGCGGCGGAGCGGCCGCCACGAGCCTGCGAGGAGACATCGACCTGGACAAGACCTGCCGGGTGGCCTTCGCCTTCAACGGCGTTCCCTCCTACGGCGCCGAGCCGGACAAGTTGCCGAAGCTCTTCAAATGGACGACGCCGGAAGAGTTCCTCGCCGGCCCGGGCACTCGTATCCCCGTCAGGAACCTGGTGCAGACGCCGCTGCAGATGACCGAGGCGGTGGCCCAGTACGTGCGGAAGCACAAGAAGATCGCACCACGGCCGGTTACGGACAGCCTGACCGAGTACATCGCCAACCCGCGCGACAACGAATTCGGAGGCAGCGACTGGCTGCACCTGGGCGTGGACCGCCCCAAGCCAGGCGCTCGGGCCGGGGATGACCGGTACACGCTGGCATTGGGCATCCGCGCGGCTAGCGAGCCGGAGGTCGCCCCGCCGCGCAACAATACCAAGCAGTTCCTGGAACTGGCCCTCCAGGGCCTGCCGCTCAGCTTCGATTTTGCCTCCCTGGAGCGGAAGCTGCCGGTGACGGCCGCCAGCGTCGTCACGCGCTACGCCGTCAGGCTGGACAAGGAGGGCAAGACCTACGCCCTGGTCGCGCCGGAGGCCGGCGGAGCCGTCAGCCAAGCGGTGCTCATCGACATCCAACTGGCAAATAGGGGTTCGAGGGACTTGGCCATCACGGCCTTGCTGTCGGACACCGTCATGCGGAGCATCTACGGCCAAGTCTGGCCGGAGGAGGCCAAGGGCAAGACATGGTATGCCGGCTATCATCGCGCGACCGGGCCGGCCAAACAGCCGCCCCGGCGCGAGGAGGCCGCTTTGCTGCTGGGCGAGGGCAAGTCACGGATGCTGATGGCCCCCAATGCCGGGTACAACTTCGGGCTGGTGGGCATGGCCCGGGACCTGACGCTGAAGGCCGGCCAGTCGCTGGCGCTGCCGCTCCTGTTGATCTCGATCGACCGCCCCAACGCCGGCCCGGACATCAACTTGGCTGCAGCCCTGGACGCGCTGAAGCCGCAACTCCTGAAGGCGGCGACGAAAACGCCGTAAGCATGGTTCCCGGACATTCCAGTCGCTTTAAGCGGTGCGATCCACCAGCCTCTAACAGCCGAGGTCCTTGCAGACCTTTTTGCACCGGGCGATCTTGCGCCGTGCTTGAGCGAGTTGCACGCGGCGTTCGATGTCGGCGGGGTTCCATTGGTCCACAAGTCGCTGGTGCATTTGCCGCAACCGATCCGGTTGCTGCCGCGACAGGTCCGTCAGCTCATACGGGTCGGCCTCCCCGCGTCAGGGCGATCCTGCCCACCGCAGGAGCCGCCGGCTCAATCGCCACCTCGCAAGCAAAGGCCGGCCGCCGCCAGTCGTCCGATTTCAGGACCTCGCCCAGACGCTTCGTGTCTCCTACGGCCTTCGCAATTGCTGTCCTCATAACGATCTCCGAAGGGCCAGCCCGAGGCTCGTAAAGGCGGCATGATTGAGTTTGATCTTCATTGGAACAATGCCTCCAATTGTGATGTTTTGCGTCGTAGCCACTGCCGTATCCTACTCGCTGCCGCATGTAAAATGCATACTGGATTCGCAAGTGGCGCACAACTACCCGAGGATCGACGCGATGATGAGCAAGTACAGTTGGTTGGCCGTGATGGCGTTCTGGCTGCTGACGGCCGTATGGCCGGTGCCTGCCGCGGAAACCGTGTGGGTCGAAGCCGAGCACCTAGATGGCATCCGCGGCTATTGCTGGCCTATGGGCAAGCCCGAAATGAAGAAGACCGACGGCCACTGGGGCCTGTCCGGTCCCGGCTGGGCGGCCGAATGGAATATGGGCGGTGAAAGTGGATTCCTCTCCATCGCCACCGGCGCCGACGACGATCGCGCTCTGGCTACGAAGAGCATCGAGGTTCCGGTGGACGGCACCTACGCCGTTTGGGTCCGTTACGGCGATTGGCGCGAGGCCACGGAGCGATTCCAAATCGAGCTTGAGCAGAACGGCATGCCGACATGGATCGGCCGTTATGGTGAGCGGCCTATGGTGGATGAAGACAATGAGATGAAGCTTTATTGGGGTTGGGTCTTCACTTGGGACAAGCGGGAGGCAACGTTGAAGAAGGGTTCGGCACGGCTCAACCTGCGGTCCACGACGAAGGAGTCCGTGCCGCGACAGGTGGACGTCATCGTGCTGACGACCGACACCGCATATCAGCCGAAGATCAAGGAGCGGCCACGGAGCCCGGCCTGGGCGGTCCTGGAAGGTTACCGTGGCGGCGTGCCGGCCGAGCTCGAGCCGCTAGCTCGCAATCGGCCCGCTTTCGAGGCACCACCCTCGTGGAAGCCTCGCACGTTCCGCGACAAGGGGTTCCTGTACCTGTGGAACATGCGCGGCAATCCGGGCGACAACTGGCTGGGTGACAAGCCCGATCGCGTGAAGGTGCCGTACCACATCGCCGATGCCGAGACGCGCAATCAGTTCGAAAAGAAATATGCCGGTCGGGAAGTCGTCCCGATCTTCTCCGATTCACGAATCGTGCCCACCTTCCATGGCGCCGGTCCGGCAGTTTTCGCCACGGATGACAAGACCGGCGAGGTGCAGGAGGTCGGCCGGCAGTTCGCCCGCTGGCTCGATCAGCACCCCGACCGCCCGTGGGCCATGATGATGAACTATGCCCCGGACAAGCCCATGGGCGAGAAGGGGTTGCAGTTGTTCGCGAAATACCGCGACCGTTACGTGGGCTCGATTGCCGGGGAAAGCCTGGGGTACTTCTATCCCGACGAGGCGGCAATGCAGCAGGCTACGGCCGCGGCCAGGTCTCGACGGCAGTTGGTCGAGGCATTCACGCCCCTAATGCTGGCCGGTAACGCCGCGAAGTACCGCAAGGTCTACGGACGTGAACTGGATCGCAACCCCTACCAAGACGTCATCCCCTGCCTGTCGAGCGGCAACATCGCCTTCGCCCCCCTGTCGAGTCTGTGCGGCGCCCGGACGCTGGGCTATGAATCCTCGGCTGTCACGTCGTCGCTCCTGCCCATGCGCTGGGCGTTCTTGCGGGGCATGGCGCGGCAAGGTGGACACCTGACGGCCACCTATCGCTCCTGCAATTTCGGCGACTCCGCGACGATCTTCAGCAACGAGGGTAGCTTCCATTCGCCCCAGAACATCTTGGACAACTACTATTCAGTCTACTCGGGCGCGGGGATGACCTGGTACAAGTTCGACATCTGGTACCAGTACATGGCCGGCTCGTCGATGTTCTATCACGAACAGGGTTTCGACGAGTACTGGCGGGCTGGCGGTACCAGCGCAGCCGGAGTTCGCGAAGTCGAGCTATCGCCCAAAGGCAAGCTGGTGGACCGTTTCTTGCGGCTCACGGCAGCCGAGCCGGACCGAGGCGTTCCTTTCACACCCGTGGCCTTTCTTGTCGATTACGCACATGGTTGGGAGCCGGCGCCGTTCTGGCCCAATTCGTTTCAAAACTGGCACGGTCACCGGGATCGCTTCCGCTATGGCGATCACGAACGCATGCTGGAGGAATACTTTTCGACGGCGTATTTTCCCATCGGCCCGGAGAGCGAACGGCCCATCACCGGGACAAACGAGGTCTTCCTGGCCAGCCCGTTCGGCGACATCTTCGACGTGATTTGCGCCTATCCCGACGCAAAGCGATGGACGACCATCGACACCTACCCTGTCGTGGTGATCGCTGGCGAGATCGAGATCACCGCGGCGGAGGGTCAGCGGCTGGCACAATACGTGGCCAATGGTGGCACGCTGCTGGTAGCCGATAAGCACCTAAGCGGCCCGGGCCTGGCGGCGCTCGAATTGCCCGCGGCGGGGGCCGAGGCTGAGGCCGACGCGTATTGCTGGCTGGGTGACGCTACCGACCGGCCGTCGCAGCGGTTTCGCTTCCGGCCGCTCGATGCCAAGAAGGGCCGGTCGCTGGCGAGTACGCCGGACGGAAAATGCTTCTGCGCAGCCTTCGACCGTGGCCGAGGCCGCCTGATTTACCTTGCCGTGCCGTACGGGATGGGCATCGACCGGCGTGCCATGCCCGTGCTCCCGCGGCTCATGGCCCATCTCACCCGCGGGTTGATGCCTGTCGAGGTCGCTGGCGAGGTGGAGTGGATGGTCAACCGCACCTCGAACGGTTGGGCGGTGGCGCTCCTGAACCCCGCGGGCCAGCGCAAGCCGCAACAAGGCATCACGCCCACGGACTTCCGCGAGAACCGCAAGGTGACGATCCACGCCCGTGTGCCCGTCCAATCGGCGCGAGATCGGTTGCTGCCGACGGATCCGCTGCCGCTGAAGCAGAACGCAGTACAGTGCGATGTCGTGGCCGGGGGCATGCGGATTATCGAGTTGAAATAGAAGGCAGTCGTTCGCTGTTCCGAGGGAACGCCTGTACGAAAGTACGATATCACCTGCCTGGCACGGATTGTATACTGATAGTCCGCCGGTCAAGAAAACCAAGGAACGCACACCATGCTGAAACGCCTATCGCTCGTCTGGGCACTATTAGCGGCAGCCTGCTTCACGACCTTCGCGGACGCCGCGGAATCGCTAATCTGGGTCGAGGGTGAGCAGGCCGTCAAGAAACAAATCGTGGACAACGCCGGTCTGAACGACGTCAACCCGGACGAACTGTCGGGCGGCAAGTGGATTTGCAGCTTTTCCCATGAGAAAGATCCTGCCAGCATGGGGGAGTACGCCCTCGATATTCCCACGGCCGGGCGCTACCACATCTGGGCGCGGGCCGTGGGCGGGACGGGCCTGGCCTATCGCCTGGACGGCGCGCGGAGCGCCGTAAACGTGGCGATCGACAAGGGGAAGAACGAAATCTCCGTCTCCGCCGATGGAAATCCGTTCTACCCGGGACGGATCGCCTGGTACGACGCGGGCAGCGTGGAATTGACACCCGGCAAACACGTCATCATCTGGTACCTGGGCGGGCTGAAAGAGAAGGACCGCTACGGCGGCATGGACTGTTTCGTGCTGACCACGGGCGCCTTTACTCCCAACGGCAAGTACAAGCCCGGCGAGAAATCGCCGCAGCCGACTCCCGCTTTCCAGCCGGGCCAGGCGTGGGACTTCGTCCCTGCGGCCGATAAGCTTGACCCTTCCGCGGTGCTCGATCTCCGCTACCTCAATGAGAAGGCTGCCGGGGAGCACGGTTTCATCCGCCTGAGCCCCGACGGCAACAGCTTCCTGCGCGGCGACGGCTGGCCGATCCGCTTCTGGGCGGCGTCATCCTCCCCCACGCCGCAGTTCGACCTGGTGTCGCAGAAACACTCCGCGCAGTTCCTGGCCAAGCGCGGCGTCAATCTCATGCGCCTGGGCGACAATTCATTGATCCCGGCGGCCCCAGGATCGAAGATCACCGACGTGAACGAAAAGGCGCTCGACGAGATCTTCAAGGGCGTTGCCGCCATGAAGTCGGCCGGCATCTACTCGATGATTGTCCCCTATTGGGCCTGCCAGGTGAAGATCCAGAAGAGCTGGGGAGTGACCGACCCCGGCGGCGACAATCCCCAAGGGCTGTTGTTCTTCGAGCCGACGATGCAGAACGGATTCAAGGCCTGGCTGAAGGCGCTTTATGCGCGAAAGAACCCCTACACCGGCCTGACGCTGGCCGCGGATCCGGCAGTGGCCATCATCGAGCTGCAGAACGAGGACAGTCTTCTCTGGTGGGGCTTTTCCAGCATCAACGGCGACGCGCAGATCCTCTTGCGGCGCTTGTTCGCGGATTTCCTCAAGCAGAAGTACGGCGCGCTGGAAAAGGCCCGCCAGGCCTGGCAGAACTGCCAGGGCTTCGTGCCCGATGCATGGGACAAGGGACTGCCCGGCTTGCTACACACGTGGGACCTGACGCGTGACGGCCGTGCGCGGAAGGGCAAGATCCCCGGTTTCGAGCAGCGCGCGGCCGACCAGACCGAGTTCCTGACGCGGCTGATGCACAAGTTCAACTCCGAAATGGCGGCCTACCTTCGCGACGAGCTGGGTTGCAAGCAATTGATCAATGCGTGCAATTGGAAAACCGCCGACATGATGCTGACCCAGGACGCCGAATACTGGGCCTACAGCGCGAATGACGTGATCGCACGGAACTGTTACGTCGAGGTCTATCACCAAGGGGTCCAAGCCGGCTGGAATATTCAGGCAGGCGACAATTACGCCGACGTGTCGATGATCAAGAATCCCGTCGATCTACCCATCAACGTGAAAAAGCCGCTGGGCCGCACGTTCATGCTCCCCGAGATCCTCTGGGTGCCGCCCGATCTGTATGAGTCCGAAGGGCCCTTGATGGTGGCCGCACAAACCGCCCTGACCGGCGTTGATATTTCCTGCTGGTCCGGGAGCGGGATAGGCGGTTGGCACCACAATGACTGGTTCTGTTTCAAGTGGGTTTGGGCCGACCCCATGACTCTGGGCCAGTTCCCGGCGGCGGCGCTGATTTACCGGCAGGGGCTCGTCCGGCCCGGCGAGCCGGCGGTTGTCGAACACCGCCGCTTGCAGGACCTCTGGGAGCGCAAAACGCCGATCATCTCGGAACAGGGCGGTTGGGACCCCAACCACAACGCAGGCGACATCACCCTGACCTCCAGCGTCAAGACGACGGTCGATCCGCTGGCTTACCTGGTGGGCCCGGTGCAGGCGGCCTACGGCAGCGATCCAGCCAAGACGCAGGTCGTGGACCTGGCGAAGTACATCGACCGCGAGAACAAGACGGTGCGGAGCATCACCGGCCAGATCGAGACCGACTACGGCAAGGGCGTCTACCGCGTCAACTCGCCGCTGGTCCAAGCCGCGGCGGGTTTCTTGAAGGACGCCGGCCCACAGCACTTGGCGGACGTGGACATTACCTGCCGCAACAAGTACGCCACCATCGTCGTGGTGCCCTTGGACGGCAAGCCGATCCGGGAGTCCGGGAAAGTACTCATTCAGGTCGGCACGGTATGCCGGCCCGTGGGCTGGACCACAGTACCCACCCGTGCGCGAATCAACGGCAAACAGAGCGACTGCTTCCGCATCATTTCCAGGGGCAAGGACCAGTTGCAAGTGGAAAACACGGCGGTTACGGTCAGCGTCGCCAATCCGCGACTCACTAAGGCCGTGCTGTTGGATATCAATGGCATGGCCACGCCGGCGCCGGTCGAGTTGAAGCAGTCGGGCGGCCGAGTGACGGTCGTGCTGCCCGCCAATACCATGTACCTCGTGCTACAATAGCGGTTCGTTACTTGGAGGTATCATGATGTCGAAAATGATTGGTCTTGGCTGCGTAATCGCCACGGCAACGCATCTGCGTTCTGCACGCGACAACAACCTGCGAACGCAACCGTCGCACGGTTGGTAGACTGCTCACAACACGTAGATTGAAGGAGTAGCTTGCCAATGAAGATTTCACGAACGGTCACATCTGCCTCATGGGTCTTGGTGTTCGCCGGCGCGGTCGCGGGCATCACGCTCGCTGGCGATCTGTCGGCGGCTCCCGTCGAAGGCCAGCCGGCCGACATCGCGCCGTTCGCCTATGTCTATCGCAAGGGAGCTGCGAACAACCCGACGGAGACCCGGTGGTTGAATCCCACGCCCGAGTTGCTGTGCGGTCTGTTGTGGGAAGAACGCCGCAGTGTCCGACGCATCGAAGTCGAATTTCCCTCTTCCCCCGCCACGGTCCCGACCGCCCAACAAGTGCGCCTGGTGACGCGCACAGCCGCTGCGCCTTTTGAGGAGGCTTCGGTCCCCGGCATGGGTCTTGGCCCCCAACAAGAATTCACGCTCAAGCCCAGCGGCGACCCGGTGGTGACCCCGCAGGGCACGACGCGATTTGCCTTTGCCTCCAACAACGATATCAACAGCATCAAGGTGCTCTACTCCGGCAACGACAGCAAGGTCGGCGTCCCCGTGGTACGGGCCTTTGGTCGCGCGTCGTGGAAGCAACGGCTGACGGTGGAAATCGAATGGGGCTTCCAGCCGGGCGCGGCCGGGCAGCGTTGGGACGGCCGCGTCGAGGCGTATAACGGATATATCGGCCCCGTCACGCCGCTCGAAACGGGCTGCGGCGTAGTGGCAACCGGGGAAGACGCTTGGAAGGACGGGCAGGGAACAGCCGCCCGGCGCGGTATCCGCCTGCCGCTGACTTCAACCACGGGAGACGTCAACAGCCGCACGGTCGTGACCCTCTGGACGAGTTGCGGCAATGTTTCCTTCACGCCCGGCGACCTGGACAGCGGCCCGATCCTCATCCCAGGCGTGGGGATCTATATCGCCACCGCCCCAAGCGGCCTGAGCGCGAACCAGTTCCAGGCGCAACTTGACGCCAAACGCCTGCGCACGGTCCGTCAGCAGACGCGGGCAGAGCCCGAGGAAAGCTGGTCGTCGGCCATGAAGCGATTCCACGGCGGCCGCGCGCTGCCGGCATTCCCCAAACCACCTTACGAGCCGGCGATGCGGATCGACGTGCCCGACAAGCAGCTTGTCGCCCAGTGGCGATTGGGCGATTGGCACCTGAAACGCTGGTCGCAGAAAGTGAAAGACGACACCTATTGCGTCAGCATCTGGGAGCCCGGGCACGAGATGGGGTACACGGCGATTGGATTGGAGTCGTCCACGAACATCAGGGCGTTGGACGTGATGGGCTCGGCCGATGTGGCGCGGGGCGGCCTGAACTGGTGGTTGTTCTTCGTGAAGCACGCGACGCCCTGGGGCAAGCTGGCCGATCTGGGCGACGGACCGTTGACCGCCCCCGGTCATAGCCTGAAGGGAATGGACTCGCACTATGACCAGCACCATGGCGGCGGTCATGGCCGCGTGCTGCAAAGCTGCGCGCTGCACTATCTCTTGACCGGCGACGCCACGTGGCTCGACAAGGCCGGCCCGCTGTTGGCGAAGGCGTGCGACTGGACGATCCAGCAGCGCAAGCTATGGAACAGGGACCTCCCGCCAAGCGCCTGGTGCCATGGTTTGCAGCCGCCGGTCGATGTCTGCGATGGCAGCGACATCCGGCTGTTCTACTCGCTGAATGCATGGTACTACGCCGGGCTGAAGCAGGCCGCGGACGTCCTGGCCGGGCAAAATGCGGCCCAATACGCCGGACTCGCGCGGGAGGCCGAGCCCTTTCGCCGCGACATCCGCAAGGCGGCCGATCGCTCGATGGCGTTGTCTCCGGTTGTCAAAGTGAAGGATGGCACCTATCGCCGTTATGTGCCCTTTGCGCCCTACATGCGCGGTCTGGGAACGGAGATGGATACCGGTTTCTCCGGCTACGCGGATGGTCGTTGGTTCGAGTTCGTGATGGGAAGCCTGCTCTTGGTCCGGTGCGGAATCTATGACGTCAATGAACCTGTGGTCCAGGAGATGCTCGACGTGTATGAAGACCGGCTCGTCCAGGACGGGCAGAACGGCCAGAACGGCTACAACGACGCTCCCGCCCTGCATTTGCTGCTGGACGACGTGCCGTTGTTCCTAAGAGGCATGTACAATTCCTATGCGGCGGAAGTCGATCCGGATCTCGGATACATCTTCTGGGAGGTGCAGAAACGGAGCTATGCCAGGGACAAGACTTTCGAGGAGGCGGCATTCATAGAGCGCGTTCGCGCGATGCTGGTGATGGAAGACGGCAATAACCTCTGGCTGGCGAGGGCCACCCCGCGGGCGTGGCTGGAACAAGGCCAGAAGATCTCCGTGAAAAACGCGCCCACCTTTTTCGGCGCCGTGGGCTACGAAATTGTCTCCGGCGTAGACCACGGCATGATCATCGCCACGGTGGAGATGCCCTCGCGCCGTCCGCCCGAAAGCGTAGTCCTGCGTTTCCGCCATCCCAAGGCGTTGCCCATCCAGAGCGTGACGGTCAATGGTAATGACTGGAAACACTTCAACAAGGACAGGGAAACGATCGAGTTGCAGGGCCTGACTGGCACGGTGGCTGTGACGGCCAAGTACTGAACCGTTCGATCCCAGAAATCGCCCTCCTGGGCGTATTGTCTCTGCGAATGGGCGGCAGACGCATCGAGTGGGATTCCCAGAGCCAAAAGGCCCAAGGCGTGCCCGAAGCCGAGGCCTACATCAAGGAAACGTACCGCCCGGGCTGGGAAGTGACGTGACCTCCACAATCGAATCCACAGTTTCCCAAGCATAAGACACCGCCCTTCTGAAGTTGCGCTGCTTCTTCCCGGACTTTCATTCACTTGGCCGCATGGACGGTAATCCTCCGCACCAGGATGGCCTTGGCCGGCTGGCCGTTGGCGTTGGGCCGCTCGAACTCGCTGTAGGCCAGAAGGAAAGTGTCTTTGCCCAAGGCCAACAGGGATGTGTACCCGCAGGAGGGGCCCGTGAGGACAGCCTGCTTCTGCGTCCAGGAGTGCCCGCCGTCCAAGGAGAACGAGAGCCATACCCCGGGCCGGCCGAAACTCAGCACCAGCACGCC
>JBEKTY010000172.1:0-16764 GCA_049515555.1 Thermoguttaceae bacterium | reverse complement strand
TCGGCGCAGCGGTTCAACAAGGCATACCACCTAGTGGAAGAGGCCGACATCCGGCGCAGCGGCAACAAGGTGTCGGGCAAGGTCAAGTTGCTGATGTGTCCCGATGTGTGGGTCCCGCTCGACCACCGGCCGCTCACAGTGGAGGCCGAGTTCGACGGCGCCACTGTCCCGGCGACCGACAAGAAAGGCAACGACACGTTCGAGTTGACGGGCAAATGGAAGGCCGTCATGCACGGCAGCCGCACCGGTGCAGGTTCCGATACGTTCTACCAGGGCGTTCTCACCGGCGGCGGCCAACCGGTGGAAACGGGCTGGGACCAGGCGCGTGTCAAGGTCCAGTTGACCCCGTCGCCGGCCCCTGGCGAACCGGTGGATGCCATGCTTGACCTGTCTGTGAGCGTCTCCGGCAGCAAGGTCACCCGGGCCGTCATTGGCGCCAACTGGATGCAAGGGACCGCCCCCTGGCGGCAAGTGCCCATGGACGTCTCCGGCCTGAGCGTCGAAGGTTCGGTCATTCGCGGCAAGACCGCGGTGTCCTACCGGGCGATCTCCGTCGGCTGCGATCCGCAGGCCCGGGCCGAGTTGGAGCTGACGATCTACCGGGTCCAGAACTTCGTCACCGGCAAGGCGCTCGTTACGCCGACGCTCGACGGCAAACCGTACGGCGAGGCCTACTTGGCTGCCGGCGGCGGGCAGGCGACCAAGAACCAGGCTGAATCGGCCGACCCGAAGGTTTCGAAACCGGTGTGGGCCGAATCGGTCAACCTCGCCCCGGCCTACGTGAGCGTCGCCGACTTCAAACCGGTCGCGCCCGGCGAACATCCGCGGCTGCTGTTCCGCAGGGCCGACGCGGCAGCGCTCCGCAAGAAGGCCGAGACCCCCGATGGGAAAGCGATCCTCGCGCTTCTCCGAAAACTGCTGGACGGTAAGAATGGCGACACCCTGCCCACGGTCTTCAACGCCACGCCGCCGAACAACCACAACACCAGCCCCTCGCTGCCCATCGGGGCGTTTACCACCTGGCACGGCGCGGGCTACGGCTTCCTCCACCAGATTACAGGTGAGAAGAAGTACGCCGACCTGGCGCGGCAGGCGGTCCAGTGGTGCTTCGACGGCAAGGTCGACATCGACAACCGCTATGCCTGGTGCCGCCCCGGCACCGGGATGCGCGCGGGGGCCATCCTTGCCGGTGTGGCCTATGCCTACGACTTCTGCTACGACGCCTGGCCCGAGGACTTCCGCACGAAAGTAGCCCTGGAAATCCAGAATTACAAGAAGCGCTGCGCCGGCGACGACGGCAATTCCGACGAGACGGTGGACATGGAACGGCTCTGTTCCTGCGCGGGCTATCCGCCCGGCAGCAACCATTACGGGGCGTACCTGGGCACGGGTGTGGCCGTCCTGGGCATCCTGGGTGACCCGGGCACCGACGCCGACCGGCTCGCCAGGTGCCTGCGGTGGTCCGAAAAGGGCATGCTCCATTTGCTCGACGAAGGCTTCGGCGACTATGGCTTCTACGCTGAGGGGCACCATGCCAGCCGCGTTTCGACCAACTGCGGCGGGCTGGAGTTCCTCACGGCCCTGCGGAGCGCGGCGGGCCGCGACTACATCACGCCGCAACCCAACGCCCAGTGGCTCACGCTGCGATGGGTCATGGAGATGGTGCCTTCGGCCCAGGGCCCGATGTTCCCGCATCGCGGCGTGTACGGCGACAACCACTTCGAGAGCGGCCGCATGGGGTCGCACGGCGGCGAGTTCGCTTACGGCTTCGGCACAATCGACGCGAAGTATCGGCCGGCGCTGTTGTGGATGTACGACACTTTCATCAAGCCTTCGTATCACGACTACGGTGCCGCCGTCTATCCGCACCGCGCGGTGTTCGCCTTCGTGAACTGGCCGACCGATATCCAGCCGGCCAATCCGGCGACCGTGCTGCCCAAGACGGCCGCCGACACGATGCACGGCTTCTTCTACCACCGTAATCGCTGGCAGGACGCCAAAGACGTGGTTGTCACCAATTTGCTGAACATCGGGCCGAAGGGCTATTACGGGTTCACCGGCGGCGGGCGCAACGAGGTGGGCGTGTACATCTGGGGCCTCGGGATCCACGCCCGGATGGCCTCGCCCGGCGGCACGCCGTTGGTCTACGAGACATCGGCCGACGGATCGAGCGTGCTTTCAACCTCTCTAGCGAGGATCGGCAAGCAGACGGTTCGCTTCGATGGCACACGGCTGGTGCTGGGCGTCCGGAATGGCAAACCACGACTGCAACCCTGACCACGCTTGTGTCCGGCGCGTCTCGAATAATGCTCAACACAAGTGGCGAACGGATCTCAATATGTGCATAATGTGAGGGCTGCCGCCGCGGCTACTGTACCGAAAGTCTTGGCAAATAGAGTACTGGGAACTTTTGACATCACACAGTTGTATCAGAAAGTGCATCCATGCTAGAGATCGCGGCGCAATGGCGTTTTGTGAGGGTGGGCTTGTCGAGCAGGGCGGGGGTGGTCCTGGCCGCATGGCTGATCGGCGCCTCGGCACTCATGGCGCAAACGCCTGATGTGGATGACGAATTCGTCGGGCCGCTGGCCAGTTGGGTGAACGTCAAGAGCGAATGCGGCGCCAAAGGGGACGGGGTGGCTGATGACACCGCCGCCATCCAGAAGGGATTGGATATCATCAATCCGGCCAACGCCAAGCGGAAAGTGCTCTATGTCCCAGCCGGCGCCTATCGTATCACGAGAACGCTCAACGTGCCGCGCACCGAGCATGCGCAGACCATTGGCATGGGCATCATCGGTGAAGACCCGGCGACCACTAGCATCATCTGGGATGGCCCGCAACACGGCCGCATGTTCTACTATTGTCCGTGGTACGCGCGGATGATGCGGTTGACACTGGATGGCCGCGGCAAGGCGAAAGACGCCATCTTTCACGGCATGCCCTTCGCCACGGCGCTCGGTTACACCGACATGGTGTTCAAGGACTTGCAGTTCGCAGTTGAGGCCGGCGAGCGCGACGGTATTGCCGAGTGTCTGGTATTGCGATGCAAGTTCATTCGTTGCAGCAAGGCCGGCATCAGTATTCAGAACTTCAACACGCTGGACTGGTGGGTATGGTACAGCGTGTTTGAAGATTGCCATATTGGCGTGAGCAGCGAGTACAACGGCGGCGGCGGCCACTTCCACGTCTATGAGAGCCTATTCAAGAACTCCACCGAAGCGGACATGACGATCATGCATACGTCCTACTTCGGCATTCGTCACAACACATCCATCAACTCGAAAGCCTTCTTCGTCGCCAAGCGCGCAGGCAATTGGACCGACAAGGAGAACTACGGCGCCGCCACCAGCATTCAAGGCAATCATATCTATGATCCCCTGGATGCAACCCCCATCCGCATCGCCAACTCCGGCAATATTCTGCTGATGGATAACATCATCCGCAGCCGCGCGGACGTGAAGAGCGGGCCGGTTATCCACCTGGCCACCCCCACCGGCGACGCGGATATGGTTTCCATCGGCAACACGTTTACCGTAGCCAGTCCGTTTGACGTGAAAGGCCGCCTGACCACCCAGGATGAGCAAGTCGTTTCTCGCGACACAGTCAGGACTGAGTTTCCGATGCTGCCTGGCACGCCGCCCAATTTGCATCGTCAGGTGTTCGATGTTCCGTCCGGAGCCAATGCAGAGGCTATTCAACGGATGATCAACGGTGCGGCAAAGCAGACGGGCGGGCGGCCGGTCGTCCATTTTCCGCCGGGCGAGTATGCGATCGCCAAGACGCTCGAGATTCCCACCGGGGCTGACATGGTGCTGGTAGGCGACAGCATCATGAATGGCACTAACCTTAACTGGACCGGGGTGGCCAAACGGCCGGTATTCCTGGTATGTGGACCGAGCCACGCCATCTTTCGCGAACTCTACATCAACTGCGCGCACACGGCGGTGGGCGTGCGGGTGCAGAACTGCGACCAACCCGGCGGACGCGTGAACCTGCAAGAGGTCTGGATGGATTCGGCCGAGAGCCCGGCGGAACTCTATGTGGGTGGGCTGGACCAGACGGAGGTCAACTCGATGGGAGCCGGTTTCGGCAAGATAACTGCCATTGGCGGTCCGCTGGCCCGGCAGGGGAAACGGAAAAGCACCCAGGTGGTCTGCTATGGTATGGGTGCTGGCTGCCGTGACAGCTTTGAAATCCAAAATGGCGGCAGCATCTTGCAACGGGATGCTTGGTATGAGGGGGGGTATCGCACCTGTGTCGGGTTGTCCGGCGGCAAGGGGACCTTCACCTGGGACGGAGGCACGGTGGCGGTCGGCACCTACCCGGGGCGTGGCGATGGGCTGCCTGATCGAGATACCGGCAGGCCCGCCATCAATGTTGATAACTTTCAGGGCACAACCACCTTCATCGGCATTGAAGTCAGCTCGGTGGATCCCGCGCGTCCGCCTTTCATCAGGACTCAAGGAGATCGCGCGGACATGAAAGCGCTATTTCTTGGCTGCAGCTTCGATCAGGGCGTCTTCAGCAACAACGCGCCCAATGCGAAAGTGGCCCTGTTCCATAATCGTCAGCGGGTGAAGGGCCTCGGCACCATCTCGGTATCCGACAAATCCACTTGTGACGCCTCCTTTCTCCGCGATATGCTCGTGCAGACACGCTCAGCGCGGTTGCCGCTTTTTTATGCGGTAAGACCGAGTGTCACCGATGTCCGTTTCGACCGCGTCTTCTTCCGCAATGGCCCGCGATCCGTTGAACTGCTCGCGGGCAGCGCCGCCGATCAGCATTCACCAAAGACCACCGACAAACCGTGATTATCGACAATCGACTACCAAATCAATTGGCACGCGCGCTGGTCGCATGGCTGATTAGCGCCTCGGCGCTTTTGGCGAAAACGCCCGATGTGGACGACGACTTCGCGGGGTTGCTCTCCAAGCACATGGTCTGGGTCACCGCCGCCGATCCGGTCGGCGCTGGCGCTAGCATCAAGGCCGCCGGTGCGAAAGGTCAGGGCCTGACCCTGTTGCTGGACGGCAGCGAGGGGAAACTGGCGAACGTCAACATCGACGGGAAAAAGGCCTGGCAGTTGGTTTCCGGCAACCTGGTGTATGTCGAGGTTGCGCCCTGGTTCGCCCCTAAGGATGTGGTGCTCGCGATCGAATACTACGATGCGGTCGCTAACAAGGGTTTCAGTGGTGTTTACGATTCCTATGATCGGGCCATCCCTTCGCTGGATGGCAGGGCGCCGCATGGTGTCTGGCGGGGCATGGAGGGCAAGATCGTCAGCCGGGGCAGCAAAACCTGGCAACGCGGCCAGTTGCGCCTGCCCATGGCACGCTTCAGTCGCGAGTGCAACGGCGGCGACTTACGACTCAATGTCCCCATGGAACTTCCCATCCGTGCACTCTGGCTGGAGGCTGCAAACGCCAAGCCCGAGCCGTTCCAACCACGCGCGGAGATCGAACTGGCCGCCGGTCCTGGGAAGGCAGGAAAGATCCGCGAAGCCAAGCCGGGCAAACGATTCACGCTGGTAAGCGGCGACGTGGCGGTGGAAGCCGGCGTCGACGGTCTGTTCTCGGTGTCCCGCCGTGCCGGCGCGATTGGATTGATGAAAGCGGCGCAAGCAGTTCTGCCCTTTGAGGTCACGGTGAAGAAGGGCCGAGCCAAGCTGGATGTGGATGCCGCCGCCATGCCCGTGCGCTTGCGTGTGGAGGGCGACAACCAGCGGGCAAGTGCGCTGCAGTGGAGTTGGGGCACTCGGACAACGCTTCAGCTTGGTCTTCGGCTGGAGGCTGCCGGTGATGGGATCGTGCGTATGCGACTGACACGTTTCGCGGCCGGCGAACAGGCCATGCCGCTTGAACTCGAGGCCCTCACCTTTCCCAGTCTGCCTGATTTGGCGGTGGGCGGCAATCCGCATGACGACTGGTACGTGGCGCCGGGCTACGCCAACCACGGTGCCGGCGTCTACTACGCGCCGGTGGACGCTGGCGCGCCGAACATGTATCCCACGGCGGTCAACTGGCTCGACCTGTCAGACACGGCCAACGGCGGCATAGGTTTGATCCTCGACGACCGCAACGATCTCGATGTGGGGATGAATTGCGGGAAGAGCACCGGCGGCTGGCGCATGGGGTTCCGGTCGACTGTGCGCACCGCAGCGGATCTTCCCCATGCCCTACTGGTCGCCCACGCCGGCGACTGGCACGCCACCGCCGATGTCTATCGCGAGCAGGTCGCGGTGCATGACAAAGTACTCAGCCCGCCGGACTGGTTCCGCTATGACAACGATGGCTATGCGACGCCCGGCGACGACACCTTGGAGGGCTTCGCCAGCTTCCCCGACTACTGGCAGCGCACGGCCGGCGATGCGGGTTTGGGCCTGGCCAACTTCTACCGCGTCGCCGCCGACGGGCCGTGGTGTTACTGCGGCGTCTATCCCTATCCTAATCCCCAGCTCGGTCCGCTGTCGGAACTGAAGGAGGCGGTGGCCCGCATCCATGACCGGGGCGGGCGCGCCATCTTCTATGTCAACCACCAACTGACTTTGCCCGACGGCCGCTGTGTGAAGCGCATCTGCGCCATGCCGCGGAGCCAGATCCCCGAGGACATCCCGCCGCCCTTCTATCCCAAGGACCAGCCGCAGATCACCGATCGCAGCTTCATCGGCATGGGCGACGAGGAATTGCAGATGGACCGCGGCAGCCGGGCCTGGAGTGACCGCAACCTGTTCTTCGCCCTGCTCTATGCGCGGGAGGTGCGCGCCGACGGCATTTACTGGGACCAACTCCAGTGCTGCGGCGGCGGATTGCACGAGACCACTTGGAACATGCGGCGCATCATGGAGGAGACGCGGAAGATCCAGCCGGGCTTCGTCTGCGGCGGCGAGGGCGTGGGGCAGCCCCACCAGCGTTCCGCCGACTTCGGCATCGGCTGCGCCGTCTTCCACCGCACCGAACTGTTCCGCTACACCCTCCCGCAGGCCATCGTTCTCGACGGTTCCTCCAACGGCGGCTGCAACTGGTCCGGCAAGGAACTCCACTTCAATTCCATCTTTCTCAACGGCTGCCGCTTCGACGGGCTGTCGAAATGGTGGTTCGATGAAGATTTCTGCAGGAAGACCATGGCCCTGCGCAAAGCCACCAAGCAGTTGCTCTACCCGGCGGTGTTCAAGGACACCGCCGGCGTGACACTTAACGCGCTGTCGCCCAAGCCAAAGCCAGGCCTCCAGGTTGCCATGGGGTTTGGCGTCCAGGCCACGCGCTTCGTGCTCGACACGACCGCGACGAAGGCCGTGCTGGTCAACTGCGTCAATGTCGATAACGCCCAATGGGGCGACAATTACCAAATGCTGGACAAGCCTTGGTTACGGCCGGGCAAAGCGGGGGTGGTGGCCACGGTGGAGGTGGGCGAAAGCAGCCGCATCGCCGCGGCCTTTGCCTGCCTCTGGGGCGGCGTGTGGAAACCGTGGACGTTCAACAAAGTCGGCGCCACCGCGGTCTCCTTCCCCGTGCCTGCCACCAATCAGGCCACTGTTGTGCTGGTGGAACGCTGCGAGCCGATGCTCTATCCTCAATTGCCGAAACAGATCGGCGCCGGCGCTACCGTGACGTTGGCGGTGGAAGTATTGAATCTGGATGCGAAACCGTTCACCGGCCGGATTGGCTGGGCCCTGCCCGCCGATTGGAAGGCGACGGCCGGCGACGTGTCGGCGCTGGCGCCGGGTCAGCGGGTGACGGTGACCACCACCCTCACGGCCGCGGCAAACGCCCCGCGCGGCCCGGCAGACTTGTGGTGCGTGGCGGAGGCCGAGCTCGTGCCGGTGGGCCGGCGCTACGTCAGCCTGCCGGTGGTGAACACGCCCTGGGTGGACTGGTCCTGGCAGCCGGGTGAACGGGTAGCCGTACACCTGCGAAACCGCGGTCCCGTGGCGGTGAAGGCCACGGCGGCGCTGGAGGTGCCACAGGACGCGGGATTCACCGCCCACGTCCAGCCGGACGCCGTGAACCTGGCGCCGGGCGCGGACCAGGACGTCTCGCTGACTTTTGCCGGCCGCGAGTCCCAGGACATGCCGGCCTTCTGCACCCTGGTGGTGAAGGCCAACGGCCGGGATCAGCGCATCCCTTGGACAGTCTACCCGCGCGTGGCCAACGGCGGCTTCGAACTCGACCTCGCGGGCGACGGGAAGCCGGAAGGATGGCTTCCGTACGATTACAGCGGCAAGCTGAGCATCAAGGACATGTACCTGAAGGTCCACGTAGACGCCCGGGTGAAGCACGGCGGCGACACCAGCCTGCGACTGGACCCGCCGGGGGCCAAAGACGCCGGGGTCTATCTCTATCCGCTTATGAGCACCCTGGCGCCCAAGACCCGCTATCGCATCACCGCCTGGTTGCGTCAGTCGCAGGGCGGCGAAGGTGGCCTCCTGTGTGCGAACCAAATGGCCCAGCCGGAAGGGAAACGCGGCGCGGATGGGTGGCAACAGGTCGCACGGGTTATCACCACCGGCGATCGGCCCGGCTTGGCTCCGGTCTGCCTGTTCAATAAGGGCAGCACCCCGATCTGGTTCGATGACTTGAATGTGGTGCTGGCGACGGAATAGGCGCCATCCGTACAAAAGATAATCCGCCAATGAAGAGAAACAGACTCGCCCTCATAGCCTTCGCTGCCACCCTGCTGATGATACCGCCAGCGGCGTTAAACGCAGCCGAGCGAAAACCTCTGTTGTGGGCGGTGTATTATGCATGGTATGAGACCGCCGCCGGGCCACACGGCCGCTGGAGTCAGTGGAGCGACGACAAGTCCGCGAACTCCAACCCCAAGCCCAAATCGAGGGCGCAGCCGCTGATAGGCTATTACGACAGTGACGATCCGGGCGTTGTGCGCTGGCACATTCGGTTGGCGAAGGCGGCCGGCATCGACGCCTTCCTCACCTCATGGTGGGGAGACGCCAATATCAGCGGCGCGGCGTTCGAGAAAACCATCCTGCCTGTCGCTGCCGAGGAACATTTCAAAGTTGCCCTGTGCAGCGAGTTGGCGCAGTTCCACCATGATGTGAAGGTGCTCAGCCGGCAGATGGCGGACGTGCTGCGACGTACCAAAGACAACCCCGCCTACCTGCGTGTGGACGGCAAGCCGCTCGTGTATCTCTACCAGGTGCCGTTTGCACCGAAACTCACCCCGGCGACGTTCGGGCAATTGCGTGATGGTGTGGAGGGGGACAATGAGTGGCCTGAGACGACAATTGTCGAACCGTCTTCATCGTGGCCCGATCCTTACCGCTATCTTAGAATTGTGGCGGAGTGGAAAGGCGTCGCCTTCACGCCGCCGTCCACCATTCATAGGCTGGGCTTCACCCTCGGAGACGGGCCGGACGGTCACAACCTGATCGACAATGTGCAAAGCGAGTGTGTCAAGTGAACCGTGCAAGGGCCGCCCCCCACTCCGACTCTGCGATCCGCCCTTTGGCTTTCTCGTGCGCACCAACCTCGTGAGCAAGAACGAACTACCATGAAAATGACCATTGCCCAAACGCTGCTCTGTGCCGCCGTCACGATGCCTGCCGTCGCCTTCGGCCTGCCTGCCGTGGATCCTGACCCGCTCGCCGTCCTCCTTAAGCCGATTCCCGACAAACTGGTGGTCCTCACCTTCGACGATAGCCCAGCCAGCCATGCGACCATTGTCGCCCCGATTCTCAAGGGATTGGGATTCGGCGGCTCATTTTATGTCTGCGACTTCGATTCGTTCAAGACTCGCAAGGATTGGTACATGACCTATCGGCAGATGAAAGCCATGGCCGCGGATGGCTTTGAAATTGGCAACCACACCGTGGGCCACTGGGGCGGCTTGGACAACTTCCTGAGCATGGAGGATCAGTTGCTGGCCAACCACGTGCCCAAGCCATCCACCGTCTGCTGGCCGATGTATCAAGTGTCCTGGTCGATTTGTCCGGAACTGACCGCCAATGGCTATACGTTCGGCCGGGGCGGCCATGAGCGTCCCTATCGGCCGACGGTGGACAATCCTTTTGATGTTCCATCGTTTACGATTCGCGATGGCGTGCCGGTCGAGACTTTTGCCAAACAGGCGCAACATGCCTGCCAAGGCAGAGTGGTCGTGTTCACCTTCCATGGTGTGCCGGACATGGAGCATCTACCCGTCGGCTTGGAGCCGGCGACCTTCAAGGTGATGATGCAGTATCTGAAGGACAACCATTACCACTGCATCGCCATGCGCGATCTGGCCGAGTATATCGATCCGGCCAAAGCAGCGAAGTTGCCACCCACGGCCAATGATGTCAAAGGTGCCGCCCCCTTCATGTTCATCAAGGACGACAAGCCCTATGTCCCCCCTTCCAGCGACATCCGGACCTTTGAGTTCCCGGACCTGCCGCCTGTCAGCATAACCGGAAGCAGTATCCGCGTGACCGTGCCCTATGCCACGGATGTGACCGCGCTGGCGCCCGACATCAAGGTGCCCGTCGGCGCCACCATCGCCCCGGCGTCCGGCACCAGCAGAGACTTTTCAGAACCGCAGACCTACGCCGTCACCGGCAAGGATGGCTCAAGGCAATCCTACACCGTGACGGTGAGCAAGACTGCTGCCAGCAATGCCAAGGACGTACTGAAGTTCTTGTTGCCGGGTTCAGCTTTAGCCGCCATTTCCGGGAGTCGCATTGGTGTGTATGTGCCGCCCGCCACGGACGTGAAGTCGCTGGCACCCACCTTCACGCTTTCGCCCTTTGCCACGGCCGTTCCTCCGTCCGGGGCGCGCCGGGACTTCAGCAAACCGCAGACTTATGCCATTACAGCCCAGGACGGCTCTTCGCAGGTCTATACCGTGACGGCAATCAAGAGCCGCCATCCGAACGCCTTCACCTGGAGCAAGGCGAAAACCGGCAACTGGGGCGATGGTTCCAAATGGTTGAATAATCTGGCTGACGGCTCCGCACCGGTTCCCGCAGGCCGGCCGGATTACATGCTCCATTTCAACGTCGGCGGAAACCATGCGGTCACCAATGACCTGTCGGACGGCTTCCAACTCAACCAACTCGACATCGACGAGAAGTTCGGGCTGAACTTGGCCGGCAATCGCATCGCATTCGTCACCAACAACGCCACCGGCAGCCTGCCGCAGATCCATGTCAACACCCGCTCGGAAGGCAACCCCATCGCCATACCCATCGACCTGGCGGCCGATCTGACCGTGAATGTAATGCTCGGCGGACGAGTGTTCCTCAAGGGCTTGATCTCCGGAAAAGGCAGCCTGACCCTCAACTGCCCAGGTTCAACGAATGACTACCATAATTGGGGAATCCTGAGGATCGAGAACAAGATCAACACCTACAGCGGCGGTACCATCATCAACGGCGGCCAGCTTTTCGTGCTGTATGCGGAGCAAGGGTTGGGAACGGGGCCTGTGACGCTCAATGATGGCGCCGACATCCGGCTGGAATGCAAGAGAATGACCAATCCTTTGATCCTGAACGGGGGCACGATCGAAGGTGGCGTTTGGGACGCCCCGATCACGCTGAACGGCAGTGCACAGTTCGCCGGCAATATGAGTTTGAATGAATCGAGTGGCGGCATGAGCGGACCCGCTGGTTTTACCCAGATTGGCCCGATCGGGCCCTTTTCGCGAGTGAACGCCGGCGAGCTGAGCCTCTGGGGCCGCAATGCCTATACCGGTCCGACCACCGTCCACATGGGTAAGCTGATCGTAAGAAGGGCCGTGTCGCTTTACAACGCGGATTCGACAAACTGGACGGCCTCACAAATCAGCGTGCATCCGGCGGCAACGCTGCAGATCACCGCGGGTGGCCCAGGCGAGTTCACCGGCGCCCAACTCGGCACGCTGCTCACAAAACTAACCGCATCAGTCAGCAACAATGGTTTGATGGCCGGCTCCGTGTTCTGCGTGGATACCGCCAAGGCCACCGGCACGGTCACGGTGGCGTCCGACATTTCGGATGCCAAGGGCCCCGGCGGCGGCGCATTCGTCCTCAAGAAATGCCAGGCCGGCACCTTGGAACTGTCGGGCAACAATACCTACACCGGCCAGACGATCCTGGAGGGGGGCGCGTTGAGCGTCGCCTCGCTCAACAGCGTCGTCAACGGCACACCCGCCAGCAGCCTGGGCGCTCCGAGCAACGTCGAGAATGGCGAAATCGTCGTGGGCAGCGGGGACAGCGAGTGTGCCGTGATTTATACCGGCGCCGGCGAGACCACCGATCGCGTGGTGAATCTCGCAGGGAAGAATGCCACCGTGACTTTCGATCATTCCGGCACCGGCCTGCTCAAGCTCACCAGCGACTTCCTGATCTCCGGTTATGGCGCCAACAAGATCATTGTCCTCAAGGGCGACACCGCCGGCAGAGGTGAAATCGCCGGGAATATTGTCGATCCTCATGATCGTGCCGGTAAAGCGACGATGGCCATTACTAAATTGGGCAGCGGCACCTGGACGCTTTCCGGAACGAATAGTTACAGCGGCCCGACGACGGTGGCCAAGGGTACGCTTTCTCTCGCCAGCGCACGCAGTCTCGGCGGCAAAACAGATGTCCATGTTTCAGACGGCGCGACAATTCAGCTCAGCTTTGAAGGAGAGACTCGCATCCGTAAGCTCTTTTTCAGCGGAAAGCGTCAACCCGCAGGCAAGTATAGCGCGGCGAACTCGCCCAAATACGTCAAGGGAACTGGCGTTCTCGCCGTTCGGCCATAGTTTATCCGTTCCTGAAATGCTTATGAGGAGCCTCCCATGAGATTCGAGCGACTTGGCCTTCTGCTGCGGTTCATCGCCGTACCGCTGCTATCGATCCTGGCTGGTCTGGCCCCGGCAACGGCTGGGCAACCGGCGACGCTCGACAACGGGGTGATCCGAGCCGTGTTGGACGACGGTGCGCTGGTCCGGCTGGAAAACACCGTCTGGAAGCGGGCCGTCGAAATCGCCGACGACTCGACTTGCGTCAACTTGGATGGGAAGCCGCTTGCGTTGCGAGGGCTGACGCCGACCGGCAGCCGGCGGCAGGCGGAGAGCGTCGTTTATTGGTTTGCGGCCGGAGACAAGGAAGTGGAGGTCGTCTATGAACTGAAGGCCGGCTGGCACTTCTTGAGCAAGCAGATTCGGATCGTGCTCTCGGCCGGCGGGAGTTGCCACGTCGACGCAGTAGAACCGTTTTCCGCAAACCTGAAGACGCCGATCACCGGCGAACATCGGGCGGCCGCCAACACTGGGGCGGTCTTGCTCCGACTTGGCCCGCCAGCTTCGGCAGACAAATATGGGATGTTCCTCGTGATCCAGAACCCGCAGTCGACGTGGCGCCGCACGGACGGCCGCGTGTCGGTCAGCTACCGGCCCGGCATGGTGTGGCGCGCCGCCTACGGGCCGTTCGAGTCGGACCGCGTGTGCCTTGGCTTCTACCGGCCGACAGGCATCGAGTTTCCTGCCCACAATCTGGGCGAATGGAAGTATGTGCGAGATCCGGAACATGCATTTGACCGTGCGGCGATGCTCGACTGGGCCGAGACCGAGGCCCTGACCCGTTGTGTCGAAGCGTTCTTGCTGGTTCGTCCGCAAAAGAGCCTGCGCGTTCACGTGCCGTGGTGCGAGAACGACTACCAGATCGACGTCGCCACCCCGGAGGGCCGCGCCGAGTGGAAGCGGATCATTGATCAGTGCGCCGCCTGCGGCATCGACCATACGCTGTTCACGCCCGGCAACAATGTTGTCGCTCCCTTGAAGGACAACGCCGACGCCTGGGGCTGGGAGAACTGTCTTTGGCTCGGGCTGGGGCAGAAGCTCCGCAAGGACCAGTGGAACATCGCGTCCGATCCGATCCCAGGGTCGATTCAGGAAATCCTCGACTACGCGAAGTCGAAGAACGTCAGGCTCGTCGCGTACGCCTATCCCACGCTGGGTTGGAAGCAGAATCCCGAGTGGACCGACTGGTGCCGCGGACGAACCGGGGGCTACGTCGGCGTCGACACGGGCGTGCGGAGCTTCCAGGATTGGTTCATCGATCGGCTGATCGCTTTCCAGCGGCGGACCGGCATCAGCGGTTACAGCTTCGATCACTGGTGGATCGCCTACGAGCCGAACAAGGAAGGTTTCAAGCCGACGAGCAAGTACGCCCAATGGTACGGCTGCCGGCGGATTCTCGAGGAGTTGCGGCGGCGCTCGCCCGACATCGTCATCGACGGCCAGCAGCAGTACCAATGGTTCGGGCCTTGGACCTGGCTGGGCGGTTCCTATCCTCATCCGACGACCAACGACGAGCAGCCCGGCAGCTTCAAGAACTTCCCGGACTTGCATTTCAGCCGCGTCTCGGCCGACCGGCAGCGCTGGGCGTCGTGGTGGTATCGCATGGAGCAGTTCGCGCCGCTGGAAATCGTCCCCGGCTACATGACCCACCAGACGCCGCGCAGCGATCCGCAGGGCCGCTGCGTTCGCGATCGGGCGTTCCACGTTCGAGATTGGGACTATCTGGGCTGGCGGTACTCGGTGATTTCCTCGATCGGCACGGCGCCGCTGAACCACGTGGTCGATTACCTGCCGGCCCGCGACGAGACCGAGTTCAAGTGCTTCCTCCCCGCCGACCAGCAATGGCTGCGGCGGTGGATGGATTGGACCGACCGGCATCGAGAGTGTCTTCGGAACTTGCGTCCAATCATCGGTCCGCCGGTGTTCGGACGGCTCGACGGCAGCGCCGCCATTTCCGGCAGCCGCGGATTCGTCTTCCTTTTCAATCCGAATTACCGGGAACTTCAGGCGGAATTCACGCTGGACGCGAGCATCGGGCTGGCTCAAGGCGAGAAGTTCCTGTTGCGAGAGATTCATCCTTCCGCGGGCCGATGGTTGAACGGCCCGGCCGGCGGCGCGTGGAACCTCGGCGACAGGGTGATTCTGCCCATCAAAGGTCCGCAGGCCATGGTGCTGGAATTTGTCTCGGCCGGCGATGTTCCGCGTCCTGTGTTGCTGGGCGCCCATGGCGATGCGGCACTCGACGGCGACTGCATGGTGCTCCGTCATGTACAAGGCCCCAGGGGCACGACGGCCGACTTGACCGTCCTGTTGCCCGCCGGCCGCAAGACGGCTCGTGTCGAGATCAACGGTCGCGAACACCCCTTCCGTCAGCAGGGAGACGCCGTATTGCTGAGGGTCGCCTTCGCTGGGGAGCGGTTCGATCATTGCCAACAAATCGGCTCCTGCCCGCGCGACTTCGCCGAGCGGTCGTTCCGTGCCGGCTTTACGATCCCGCAATCGGTCGCTGCGCAACTGGCCGATCGCCGCCGAGCCTGGCCGATTCCCTACACAAGTGAAGATCTTATGGCCACGTGGCGTGGCTCCGACCGCTTGCTGCTTTATGTCCACCTTGCCGAGCCGAACGATCGCTGGGAGGTGGGATTGAAGATCAACGGCCGGCCGGTCAAGGTCAAGCGGGCGTACGGGGACGTTTATCCGCTGGGGCGGGAGAGGACCTTTGCGGGCTTCTATGCGGACGTATCGAGCCTGAAGCCCGGCATCCGCTATGAGGTCGAAGCGACGTTGCCCGACGGTCTGCAGCCGGGCCAATTCCAGGGATTGTTCTTCGAGAATGTCGAGGCGGACATCACCGGGGAGATTGTGCGGTAATAGGCCTACCACTCGCGAAACTGCGACCCCTGCACGGAGCGAGGTTATGAGATGTCTGTTGGTGGCGAAGCGATGACCCTGAACTCGATCATCCACGCAGAACCTTAGTCGAAAGAACTGTTCATGAAACATGTGATCCTGCCCGCCAGGTACGAGATCAACGTCGGTGGCGCCGACCACCCCGAAATGGTCAGCCTCCGCATCAACCAGCAGGGCGCCGCCACCGCCACGACCACCCAGCCGGTCAAGTACGGCTACTCGGACGGCAAGGACGTCGGTGGGCATCGATACGTCGGCGCCTGGGTCACCTACGGCAAGGACATCGCCTTGGGCAAGAAATACACCCTCAGCAAACCTTCCGTCGAGTGCTGGGCGGGCTGCAATGACAAGAATCTTACTCGCCTCACGGATGGTTACATCGGCAATCCCACCGGCGGCGGCAGCTATTGGGGCAAGTCCGCCGGCTGGGACGACAGAACCCCCGAATTCAACATCGATCTGGACCTTGGGCAGGAGTCCCGATGCGCGGCCATCGGCCTGGCTAAAAGCCATTTCCGAGTACCGCAACGTTCAATTGCCTAAGAACCTTGAGGAGTTGGACCGCTGGATCGCCGCGACGCGCAAAGGCCTGGCGGAAGGGAAATTCCCCACGCCGCCAACGATAATTCCCGATCTTGAAGGCAGCGCCAAGCCGAATTGGTGCTCCACGTATAACGCGATGATCAACCCGCTGATTCATATTCCCATCAAGGGCGTGCTGTGGTACCAGGGCGAGGCCAATCGTCTAGACGAGGGGGATATTTACAATCGCGAAGGACTGCCGGCGTCGCCCTTCCGCACGGATAATTGGTAGAACAGAAGGCTGCGACGGGTCGGACAAGAGAGATTGGAGGCAAAGTGTGAATCGCTTGATGATGGCGATCGAAGACGGCGACGTGTCGCCGAAAGAGCATAGCCGGCGGCTTGGCCTGACCCTGGCCGGAAAGTAAATCTCCAAGGAGAAGTTTGATGAAACTGGACTTTTGCAAACTCTCAAATGGCGTTGGAAAAATGGGGGTTTTGGGGTCTAATGCTGGCGTTTTGGCCTGGCGCAGGACGGCTGGGCCGGTCATGGGGACCATGGAGGGCTCGCAG
>JBEKTY010000171.1:0-22713 GCA_049515555.1 Thermoguttaceae bacterium | reverse complement strand
CCCCACTCCCCACTCCCCACTCCCCACTCCCCACTCCCCACTCCTCACTCACCACTCCCCACTCCTCACTCACCACTCCCCACTCCCCACTCGCCCCTTTTCCCACCGGTCGTGCAAGATTCTCGCCCCCGCGGCAACCATCCCTTCAGACGGGCGCAACGGCAAGTGGCCTTTGTGCCGCAGGGTATTTCCAAAGCCCCACGACTGCCTCGTGGGGATGCCGGCGGTTGTCAGACGCCGGTTGTCGCCATTTCTACTTCTAGGAGCACAACTATGAACGCACGAGGGCACGAGTTCAAGAGCAGGACGTGGATGGTGGGGGCGGCGATGCTTGCCCTGTTGACCACGTTGGCGGTAGCGGTGACAGCTTTTTCGGTGTATGCGGGGGGCGGGGCGGCCCGCACTTCGCAGGCCTGGTATGCGGAGGCACCCGAGGCGCCTGCCGCCTCACAGGCCAGCCCGATGGCCGGCCAGGCGGCGGCCGTCGAGAATGCGAAGTCCATGTCCAAGGCCTTTCACGAGGCGGCCGGCCGGGTCTTGCCGTCGGTGGTGACGATCACCACCGCGCCCGCCATGGAGCGGGCCACGGCCGGCGAAAAGGCCGCCCCCGGCGACAATTCGGAAGACGTGCCCTTCGGTTTCCAAGGCACGCCCTTTGGCGACTTGTTCAAGCGGCCCGAGTTCCACCAGTTCTTTAAGGGTCTGCCGCCCATGCCCCACGGGCACGGAATGGCCGGCGCCGGCTCGGGCGTGATCGTCGATCCGTCGGGGATCATTCTGACGAATAACCACGTAGTGACCGGCGGCGGGCGGGTGACGGTCCGCCTGCACGATGGCCGCGAGTTCCCGGCCACCGACATCAAAACCGATCCGAAAACGGACCTGGCGATCCTGCGGATTCACGCCGGGGGCAAGCTGCCCGCCGCTGCCCTGGGCGACAGCGAAAAGGTCGACGTGGGCGATTGGGTACTGGCCCTCGGGCAGCCCTTCGGCCTGGAGGGCACGGTCACGGCGGGCATCGTCAGCGCCAAGGGCCGCGGCCTGGGCATCACGCAGCGCGAGGACTTCATCCAGACCGACGCGGCCATCAACCCGGGCAACAGCGGCGGCCCCCTGGTGAACCTCGACGGCCAGGTGGTGGCCATCAACACGGCCATCTCGAGCAGTAGCGGCGGCTATCAGGGGGTCGGCTTCGCCATTCCCATCGACCTGGCCAAGTGGGTCGGCGGCCAGCTCGAGCAGGGCGGCAAGGTGCACCGGGCGTACCTGGGCGTGGGCATCCAGCCGGTCACGCAATCGCTGGCCGAGCAGTTCAAGGTGCAGGTGCATTCCGGCGTGCTGGTGACGGATGTCCGGCCCGACACGCCCGCCGCCAAGGCCGGCCTGAAGTCCGGCGACATCATCCTCAAATTCGGCGGCCGGCCGGTCTCTACGCCGCGGCAGTTGCAGGCGATCGTGGAAACGGCCCCCATCGGCAGCACGCAGCCGCTGGCGGTGCTCCGCGACGGCAAGCCGCTGACGCTCAGCGTGACCTGCCGCGAAATGCCCGGCGATTTCAGCCTCGCCGCCGACGGCGCGCCGCCGCCCGGCAATGCGGAAACCGCGCGGCTGGACCGCTTGGGCCTGCAAGTCGAGAATCTCACCCCGCAACTGGCCGAGCAGCTCGGCGTGCACGCGGAGCACGGCGTGGCCGTCACCGAAGTCCGCGCCGGCAGCCTGGCTGAAATGGCCGGGCTGCGGACCGGCATGGTCATTACCCAGGCCAACCGCCTGCCGGTCAACTCGGTCGAGGACCTGCGCAAGGCGGTCGAAGCCAAGCCGCTCGATCAAGGGCTCCTGCTCCTGGTCCGTTCGGCCGAGGGCAGCCGCTTCGTGGTGCTTCGCGCGGACTCGAAGTAAGCGCTCGCAAAAGAACAAGTTGGCTAATTGGGTGCAATGCGACGGGCACGTTTTGTGCGGAGCACGCGGCAAGCGGCTCCGGCAAAAACGTGCCCGTCATTCTTTCACGCCCGCCAAACGCATATCGCAGCAGCCGGTGGGGGCATTGCCCCCGTCGGCGGCGACGGAAGAATGCAGTAGCGTCTGAGGAACCCCACGGCCAACCCCGGGGAAGTCTGCCCCCCGGCATCTTCTCCCGGCCCATTCCTGGAGGAAGGCAAGATGTTTGCAACCACGCTTTCGGCATGTATCCTGTCGGCCGCTCTCGGCCAAGCGCCCGCGGAAGCCGGCTTGCCCGATTCCGCCGGCCAACTGTCATTCGGGCACGTCTGGTCCGATTCCGGCGGCCGGTTCTCCGGCGCGGCGGCCCTGGTCGACTACGACGGCGATACGGTAGTGTTGAAGAATCCCTCGGGCAAGCTGGCGGCCTTGCCCATCGCACGGCTCTCGACCGCCGATCGAGAGTATCTCCGCTCGCAGGCCACGCTGGCCGCCATCCAAACCCTGACCAACCGCGATCACGTCTGGCGATTGCTCGACGGCACCAAGCTCATCGGCCAGGCCCGCGACTTCAGTCATCAGAAGCTGGTGCTCCAGCGCCGGCTGGGCGAGATGCTGGTCAACGGCAAGCCCTTCAAGGCGCTAACCGAGCTCCAGCAGTACGCGGTGCTGAAGACGGTGCGGCATTTCGACGACACACCGCTGCCCGACGCGGCGGCGCTGGACAACTGGGGGGCCAGACAACGCGGCCAGCCGCGGCAGTTCAAGAGCGAAGCCGTGCTCCTGGAGCTTCAGGACGGGCAGCAGGCGACGGTGCCCTTCTTCCTCTTTGCGCTGGACGATCAGCAGTATCTGCGGCCGGGCTGGGAGCGGTGGCTGGCCGCCGAGCAGAAGGCGGTTAGCGCGGGCCAGACCGCCAGCCCCAACGCCCCCAACCCCCCGCCGCCGCAACAGGTGGCGCAGGCACAGCAGGAATTGGCCCGCCAATACGTACGCGACCGGTGGGCCAGCTCGTTGCTCGAACTGACGGCCGTGGGGGCGGGCCTGATCGACGAGTGGCGGGTCTATTTGTACCCCAAGCCCCTCGGCATGGCCCCGCCCTTTATGATCGTCATCCCCGGGCGGGACAGCTACACCGCCTGGGCTAACGCAGAAGCCCTCTACCCCAACTACATGGTCGGCGGCATCGCACGCGTCTACCGGGCCGCCGCCGGGCCGAGGTTCTGGTGAACGCTGCGGCGGCTCGCGAGTTGATCTCCCCTCTCCCTCTGGGAGAGGGGTAGGGGGTGAGGGCAATCGCATTCTCGCGGCCAAAGGCCCTCACCCTAGCCCTCTCCCGGAGGGAGAGGGGACGTGTGGTGCCCTACAGCGACTTGTTCCGGAAATATTTGACCTGCAGCGGGCCGCTGTGCGGATGACGCACCGAGTATGTTTCGATCATGTCGCTGATCCGCATCAGGATCCACGGCTGGGTGATCGACTCGCCGTTCTTGGTGAACACCACGTCGTCGGCGACGAAGGCCGCCGCGTGGATCGCCGTCTCATCGGGCGTGGTGAGGAAGACCAGGTCCCCCAACTGTGAGGGCTCCAGGATGGCGTAGTAATCGCTCTTCAGCAAGTCGCGGAGGTAGGCCATGTCGCTGACGCGGTCGTCGGGCACCTCGTTGAAGAAGTTGAAGGCGGACCAGAAGCAGTCCTGCTTGGCGCCCTTCGCGTCGGTGGCCGCGTAGGGATGGTTGTACAGGTGGTCGCGGCCGAAGTGCGGCAGGAGGAAGATCACGTTCAAGCGGCAGCCGTTCTCCGCCCGCCGCGCCGCGCTGAGCAGGGGGATGAGATCCTTGCGGCGGCCGCCCACCCCCCAATAATTGCCCAGCGCCTCGACGTCGGAATCGGCGTCGAGCTTCACACGCATCAGGAACGTCTCCTTCCGCGACAGCGTCTTGACCATCCGCCGCCGCTCGGGGTCGTCGGGCAATTGCCGCAAGGCCGGCTCGAAGTCGGCAAACAGCAGCGTCGCATCCCCCTGTGCGTACAACAGCTTCTTAACCAGCTTGATCGACTGCGGCGCCAGGGGGCTATCCTCGACCCGCTGCTTGACGTGGTCGGGGCGGAACCAGATGGGGTCCATCTGCTGCGCGTTCTGCGGGAATTCCACCAGCGTGGAATAGATCTTCGCCCGAGCCGCCGGATCGAGCCCCAGGATCAGCTCGTCGCCGGGCTCGACCGCCGCGCCCTCCAGCGAGTTGGTCCACTTGGCCGTGTGAGCCAGCCGCTCCAGGTCCGCCGCGGCCACGCCCGAGCTGCGCAGGAACTCCAGCGCCTGCTCCTTGGAATACCCCTGGAAGAACCAGCGGATCGCCGGCCGATTGGCCGGGGGCACGAACACGAATTCGTCTGGCAGGTCGATTATCAGCGGCCGGTAATCGACGTGTCCCCACGGGCCGGGATTCCCCTGGATGACATCCGGGCTGGTGCCGCTCCCGGCCGACCCGTTCCCGAAAGCGCCGCCGACGGCCAGCTTCGCCGCGGCCCGCCCAAGTTGCGAGGCCATGGGCCAGAAACCCGCGATTAACCAAGGCACGATCAGCAGGATCGCCAGCAACGCCAGCCTGCGGCGCGTAAGATGGACGTGGATCATGGGTACATCCGACTCGCCGCAGGCATCGCCCGGCGAGCGATGGAGGGTGCTCGACACGATTGCTGTTCCTTCGGACACAGGAGTCATGGCGCCGCGCGGGGGCCAGGGCCGCTTCACCAGGAAACGGTTCAGGCCGTCCGCCTCAACGGTTCCTCGCAGGAACCTGCTGGATCGGGCCGTCTGCGTCCACACGCCCGATCGCTGCGCTACCGCCGCTGATCTCACGGCCGGGGTGGCCGTTCAGCGCCGGGGGCCTCTTTACAATCACACGTCGCAAGGTCCGCGCTGCGCGGTCCGCGACAAAACGCCCCGACAGGAGTGCAAAACCAACGACGGCCGCCGCTGCCGAGGCAACCGGTATCAGTTGGTCGGGGCCAAGGTATGATAGGATCACCACATGCAGCCACATCATAAGCATCAACCCGCGACATTCATGGTGCCCGACAAAGGAGTTTGCCCCATCCTCTTGCTTTACTCAGTATGGCCCCGGGCATTCCCGTAAGCAAGTTATGTTTTCTGCAATCTGGAGCCGATTTCTGAATGGTTCGCAGGTGGGGGGGTGGCCTTCGCACACGGCACCCACCAAATTGGTTGCTACGAGTGGCTACCCCCACTGGCGGTGTTACGGCCAATACGCCGGATTGGTAGATCAATGGCCCACCCTACAAGTTCACCTCCCTCCGGCATACTTAACCCAATACTTGATGCTACGGTGCCAACTTCTTGTTTGTTATGCGGGCCGCTAGAGCAGCCAGTCCCAGGGCCGCAGAGGCTGCACCTGAAAGTGCCGGCGGAATTTCGCTTCCCTTTCTTGCATTAGCGGTTAGAATGATGCTTTGCGCCCTTTTTTAGCGGAGCGAATAGGGGAGGACCCCTCCAGCAAACCGATCGGGCCGGGAGCCATATTGCGAGGAGCCAGGAATGATACGACCCTTTTCCCGTTGTTACGGTTCGGCTCGCCTCAAGCCGCGGGGAGTATAAAGGCCGTTCGATGTCGCATGCCGTGTGTCCCGACGTGATCGTGTACGTCTGCGCGAACTGCATTCCCGAAGGTGGCCGCCTGGCCCGGCAGTGGAAGCAGGACGAGGCTGTGCGTCGTCGCCTGTCCCAAAGGCGAGTGCCGGCTGGCACAGGGAAACTACCGCGCCGAAGTCCGCCTCCGCACGCTCCAGCGGCTGCTGGGCGAGATCGGCCTGGAGGCGGAGCGGGCGCGATTGCTCCATAATTCGCCCGACGACGCCCCCGGGCAACTGGCCGAAATCGTGCGGCAGGCCGTCCGCGAGTTGTGCGCCCTGGGCCCGAGCCCGCTGGCAGTCAGCCATGAGCTATGAGCTATGAGCCCTAAATCCCTAAATCCCTAAATCCCTAAATCCCCAAATCCCCAAATCCCTATTTCCGATGAACACGCCGCCGACGGGCTTGCAGGATCGCATCGCCTCGGGAGGTCGCCTCCTCCTGGCCGAGATCGACGTGGGGCCCCAGACCAGTGCGGGCCAGTTGGCCGAGCTGGCCAGGCGCTACGCCGGCAAGGTCCACGCCTTGGGCCTGAGCGACAATCGCCAGCGGGTGGGCATGGCCGCGCTGGCCGCCGCCACGCTGGTCGCCGCCGAAGGTCTGGAACCGATCCTGCACGTCACCACCCGCGATCGAAACCGCATCGCACTGGTCTCCGAGGCCCTGGGGGCCCAGGCCCTGGGCATTCGTAATATATTGTGCACCAGCGGGACGCATCCCGTGCTGGGTCGCTTTCGCGCGGCCAAGAGCGTGTACGACATCGACGCGGTCCAACTCTTGCAGACCTACGCCCGCTTGCCGAGCGACGCGGCGCTGGTCGGCGAGGCCGGGATCGCTCTTTCCGCCGGGTTCTGCCTGGGCGCCGTGGCCTCGCCGGAGGCCGATCCCCTGGCGCTGCAAGTCATGCGGCTGGGCAAGAAAGTGGCGGCCGGGGCGGGCTTCCTCGTCACGCAGCCGGTCTACGACCTCGAGCGCTTCCAGGCCTGGTGGGCCGAGGTGACGCGGCTGGGCATTCACCGCCAGGTCGCCATCCTGGCCGGCATCCGGCCGCTGGGCGAAGAGGATTTGGAAGCCCTCGAGAGCGGCCGGCACCCGCGGCCGCGGATCCCCGAATCGGCCGTGCGGCAAGTCACCGCCAAAGACGATGCCGCCGCACGGCAGCGGGCGGCAGTCGAGCTGGCCTTGGAAACCGCCGGCCGCCTATCCGCCCTGGAGGGGCTGCGGGGCTTTTCCGTCTCGGCCGATGGCAGCCCCGACGCCGCCTTGGAAATCATCGACAAGCTGTGAGCTATGAGCCGGGAATCCCCAAATCCCTAAATCCCCAAATCCCTAAATCCCTAAATCCCTAAATCCCTAAATCCCTAAATCCCTAAATCCCTCGCTTCCGTGCCCGTCAAATACGTCATTCACACCCGACCCGCCGCACCACGCTTTCGCAGCGTGGGCAAACTGGGCATCGTCGATTGGCGCGAGGACTGCTCGAACTGCCACAATTGCGTGAAGCGGGCCTGCGTCTACGGCTTCTACCGCGACGAAGCCGACACGCTCCGCAACGAAATCGGCTACCTGGACTACGTCTACCAGTGCAAAGGCTGCTTGAGCTGCGTGCAGAATTGCACCAAGAACATCCTCACCCGCGTGGTCAACCCCGAGTACGTTACGCTGGGCGACGACTACTACTCGCCGGAGATCGTGCTGTCGACCTGGTTTCAGGCGGAGACGGGTCGGATTCCGGTGTCGGGCTCGGGCTATGGCGGCCCGTTCAGCGGCCCCGGTTTCGATTCCATGTGGACCGACATGTCGGAGATCGTCCGCCCCACCCGCGACGGCATCCACGGCCGGGAGTACATCAACACCAGCGTCGACCTGGGTCGGAAGCTGCCCTATCTGCGGTTCGACGACGGCCGGCTGGCCGTAACGCCCCCGCCGCTGGCGGAGATCCCCATGCCGGTGCTGTTCGACCTGGTTGCCCCGCAGTGGCAGCGGGGGCCGGTGGTCGAGTCGGTGGCCCGGGCCGCCGCCCAATTGGGCATCCTGGCGGTGGTCGACCCCGCGCAGGCCGCCTGCCTGCCGGACGGACTCCGCAGCCACCTGATTCCTTCGCTCAATGTATCCGGCACACTCCGTGTGCCGTCGGCCAGCGGCACACGGAGTGTGCCGGATACATTGCCGGATACGTTGGACCTGGCCCCGTTTCCAGTGGTCATGGTGCCCGATGGCGAGGGCCTGCCGGCCGTGCAGGCCGCCCTGAAGGCCGAGCAGCCCCAGCGGCTGGTGGCCGTTCGTCTGCCGGCCACGCCGGCCGCGGCGGGGCGGGCCCTCGAGCTGACCCGCCAAGGCGCGGAGATCATTCACCTGCTGTTCGACAGTCACGGTCGGGAGGCTGAGAGCCCCACCCCGCGGCATGCCCGCGACGTGCTCCGCGAGGTTCACACCACGCTGGCCCGGGCCGGCTGCCGCGACGAGGTGACGCTGGTGGCCTCCGGCGGCATCGCCCTGGCCGAGCACATGGCCAAGGCCATCCTTTGCGGGGCGGACCTGGTGGCCGTCGACGTGCCCCTGATCCTGGCCCTGGAATGCCGCCTGTGCGGCGAGTGCGCTTCGGGCAACCCCTGCCCCGTCATTCTCGAAGAGATCGAGCCCGAGTGGGCCGTCCACCGCCTGGTGAACCTGATCGGCGCCTGGCATTCGCAGTTGCTCGAGGTGCTCGGCGCGATGGGCATCCGCGAGGTCCGTCGCCTCCGCGGCGAGACCGGCCGCTCGATGTTCTTCGAGGACCTGGAGCGGGAGACGTTCGGCCGCCTGTTCGGAAAGCGCCTGGCAGATGCCGGCGGGGACTGTCCCAATTTTCGTCCGACGAAAATGGGACTGTCCCCTTCGGCCGACCAAGGGGGGGCGTCCAAGTGAGCACGATCGAATCGACCGAGAGCGCACGGTTAGAGCAGCCGGCCCAGCCCGCGGCCCAACCGCCGTCGGCGGAGGGCAGCGAAATCTCGCGCCGGCCGGCGCACGCCCCGCCGCGCTACCGCAACGAGATCGGCAAGTATTCCATACGGCGGTCGGAAGACTGCGCGGCGTGCGGCCGCTGCGCCGAGGTCTGCCGCTATGGCGTGCACGTGCACACCGCGGGCTACCGGGCGATGCCCCGGCCGCTGGATTATCGCTGCCTGGGGCCGCAGTGCGACATGGGCGGCCCGCTGTGCGTCGAACACTGCCCGCGGCAGGCCCTGACGCTGGCCGAGAACCCGGCCTTCGAGACGCTGGGCGACTGCCGCTGGACGCCGGACCTGCTGGTCAGTACGTGGCACATGGTGGAGACGGGCCAGCCGCCGCCGGCGCATCTGGAGCAAGAGGTGGGCGGCTCGGGCGGCGGGTTCGACCGCTTGCGATTCCGCTTCCCATCCGCCCCGCCCGCCGCCCTGCGCCGCGCGGACATCTCCACCACCTTGCGGCTGAACCGGCAGAATGACACCCGGGCCAAGATCACCATCGACGTGCCCTGGTACGGCGGCGGCATGTCGTTCGGCTCGACCAACATCCGCGTCCTGCTGGGCAAGGCCCGGGTCGCCAAGGCCTTCCACGGCTTTACCTGCACCGGCGAAGGCGGCTATCCCGAGCGCTTCATCCCCTATCAGGACCACGTGATCACGCAGGTGGCCACCGGGCTGTTCGGCGTCCGCGAGGAGACGATCCAGCGGGCGCGGATCGTCGAGTTCAAGTATGCCCAGGGGGCCAAGCCGGGCCTGGGCGGGCACCTGCTGGGCGACAAGAACACGCCCAGCGTGGCTGCGCTCCGCGAGACCCCGGTGGGCGTCTCGCTCTTCTCGCCCTTCCCCTTCCACAGCGTTTATTCCGTGGAAGACCACAAGAAGCACCTGGACTGGATCGCGCACGTCAATCCCGCCGCGCTGCTCTCGGCCAAGGTCTCCACGCCGGTCGACGTGGACATGGTGGCCGTGGGGGTGTACTACGCCGGCGGGCACATCGTGCACCTCGACGGCAGCTACGGCGGGACGGGCGCCGCGCCGAACATCGCCAAGAAGAACATCGCCATGCCCATCGAGTACGCCATCGGCCGCGTGCACCAGTTCCTGCAGGCCGAAGGCATCCGCGACCAGATCACGGTGGTGGCCAGCGGCGGGATCCGCTCGGCCTGGGACGTGGCCAAGGCCATCGCCCTGGGCGCCGACGGCTGCGTGGTGGGCACGGCCGAGCTGGTGGCCGTGGGCTGCATCCGCTGCGGCTGCTGCGAAAGCGGCCGCGGCTGCGCTCGCGGCATCGCCACCACCGACCCCGAGCTGCTGGAAATGGTCTCCGTCCAGTGGTGCACCCAGCGGCTGGTCAACCTGTACCATGCCTGGCGGGAGACGCTGTTGGACATCCTGTATCGCCTGGGCCTCGAATCGGTGGCCGCCCTCCGCGGCCGCACCGACCTGCTCAGGCACTTGGACTACGAGAGCCCGCAGTCGGGGATTTAGGGATTTAGGGATTTGGGGATTTGGGGATTTGGGGATTTGGGGATTTGGGGATTTAGGGATGACACAGGGCTCTAGCGCCATGCACCACCGGCAGCACAACTGGAACCGCGTGGAAGCGATCCTCGCCTCGCGGCAAACACTGGCCGGAGGCCGGTGCCACCCACCGGTGCCTGGCGCCGGCCGGGTCGTCGAGGCCGAGGGCGGCTGCGGCGTGACGGGCTTCGCCTGCACGATCCCCGTCAGCGGCCGCCACATCTACGAGCCCTCCATCCAGATGCGGAACCGCGGCAACGGCAAGGGCGGCGGCATTGCCGCCTGCGGCCTGGTGCCCGAGGACCTGGGCGTCTCCCGAAAGGTCCTGGAAGAGAACTACATCGTGCAGGTGGCCCTCCTGGACGCGGCCGCCCGCGGCGAGGTCGAGAAGACGTTCCTCGAGCCCTATTTCGACATCGACCAGGGCGGGCTGATCCCCACCGTGGGCGACCACCGCGAGGTGCCCCTGCTGGAGGTTCGCCCGCCGGACGTGGCCCGCTACTTCGTCCGCGTCAAGCCGGCCGTGCTGGCCCGCTTCGCCGAAGAGAGCCACCTGGCCGGCTCGCGGGCCGACATGTCCCAGCGCGACGTGGAAGACGAGTTCGTCTACCAGAACTCGGTCCGCCTGAACGCCCAATACTACGCCTCGCTGGGCGAGAAGCGGGCCTTCGTGGTCTCCCATGCCCGGAACCTGCTGATCGTCAAGATCGTGGGCTTTGCCGAGGCGGCGGTGCAGTATTACCGCATGGAGGATACGCGGGCCCACGTGTGGATCGCCCACCAGCGCTATCCCACCAAGGGCCGCGTGTGGCATCCCGGCGGGGCACACCCCTTCATCGGCCTGAACGAGGCCCTGGTCCACAACGGCGACTTCGCCAATTACGCCTCGGTCACCGAGTACCTGGCCGGCCGCGGCATCTACCCCCAGTTCCTCACCGACACCGAGGTCTCGGTGCAACTGTTCGACCTGTGGAGCCGCGTCTACCGCTATCCGACGGAGTACATTATCGAGGCCCTGGCGCCCACCACCGAGGCCGATTTCGACCGCCTGCCCGCCGATAAGCAGCACATCTACCGGCAGATCCAGGCGGCCCACATTCACGCCTCGCCCGACGGGCCCTGGTTCTTCATCATCGCCCGCAGCCTGGCCGAGACCCGGCAGTTCCAATTGCTGGGCATTACCGATACGGCCATGCTTCGGCCGCAGGTCTTCGCCTTGCAGGAGGGCGCGGTGTCGATCGGACTGATCTGCTCGGAGAAACAGGCCATCGACGCCACGCTGGCCAGCCTGGCGCGGGAAGACAGCCGCTTCACGCCCGTGGCCGACATGTACTGGAACGCCCGCGGCGGTAGCGCCACCGACGGCGGGGCCTTCCTGCTGACTGTCTCCCCTCTCCTTCCGGGAGAGGGGCAGGGGGTGAGGGCCGATTCGGTTAAGAATGGCGAATCAGCAACAGGTTCCCGGAGCCCTCACCCTAGCCCTCTCCCGAGAGGCGAGGGGACCGGCAAGGACGACGGAGGAAGGACACAAGCAGCTCCGTCCGTCGTCCGTCGTCCGTCGTCCGGCGAATCAAATGGCAACGGCCATTACGCCCTGCGTGTAACGAACAAGTTCGGGGCCGCCGTGGCCACGCTGCCCGGCCAGCGGCATTGCAACCTGTCGGTTCCGGCCCGGCGGCCGGCCGACACGGCCGCCGACGGGGCGGCCTTGGACGAGGCCCTGGCCGCCGGCGAGCCCCACGACTTGTTCGCCTGGTTCCGCGACCGGCTGCCGGACATGGATTACGATCGGCTGCGCTGGCTGGTCGATGAGCTTGCGGCCCGCGCCGCTCGGGAAAAACCCCTGCTGGCCATCGAGGCCCTCACGCTGGCCCTCGACCGCCGCTATCCCACCGGCGACAAGAAGCGCAGCTCCGTGCTGACCATTGTCCGCGGCTCGCTGGAGCAGGTCTTCCAGCAGCAGCCGTTGTGCCACGAGTCGGCCCCGGGCGCGCTGCGGCGGATCACCTGGGACAGCCGCGACCAGCTTTGCGGCCCGCCCGAGCCCGGGGCCACGCTGCTGGTCGATGCCCGCGGTTTCGCCCCCGAAGGGCCCGACTGCGACGCCCGGCTGGCCGTGCGGGCCTACCAGCTCGGCTGGCGGCGGCTGGTGCACTACAACACCCGCGGAACCCGCTTCCACGCCGCCGGTTTCGGCCCCGGCACCGACGGCCTGCGGATCGATTGCTACGACAATCCGGGCGACTACCTGGGCTCGGGCATGGACGGCCTTGAGGTCCGCGTGCACGGCAACGCCCAGGACCAGGTGGGCCAAATCACCAAGCGCGGCCGGATCGTCATTTTCGGCGACGTGGGCCAGACGTTCCTGTACGGCGCCAAGGGCGGCGAGATCTACGTGTTGGGCAACGCCGCCGGCCGGCCCATGATTAACGCCGTCGGCCGCCCGCGGGTCGTCATCAACGGCACCGCCTTGGACTTCCTGGCCGAGTCGTTCATGGCCGCCAATCCCCTGGCGGGCGGCGGATTTGCCGTGGTCAACGGCCTGCGCTTCGACGATCGCGGCCGGGCCGTGCCCCTGGATATGCCCTATCCCGGCAGCAACCTGCTGTCGCTGGCCTCGGGCGGGGCGATTTACGTCCGCGATCCGCACCGCACCCTGGTAGATGAGCAGCTCAACGGCGGCGTCTACCGTGGGCTGTCAGCCGCCGACTGGAAACTGCTCACGCCCTACCTGGAAGAGAACGAGCGGCTGCTGGGCATCCGCATCGATCGCGATCTGCTTACCGTCGACGGCGTCCGCCGGCCGCCGGCCGAGGTCTACCGCAAAGTAATGCCCCGCAAAGACGTCGAAGCCGAGGCCGAAATGGAAGGATTGGGCGAGTAGGAAATTGCAAATTGGAGATTGCAAATTGTAAATTGCCCGGTCCCCTCTCCCTCCGGGAGAGGGCTAGGGTGAGGGCAAACTGAACACTTTACACTGAAAACTGAATACTGGAAACCGACCATTGGAAACCACGCCCTTGAACACCACCGACTTCCTGCAAGAGGTCTGCCGCCGCAGCGGCACGCCCGCGGGAGCCTGCTTCCAGTGCCACAAGTGTACCAGCGGCTGCCCCATCGCCCCGGACATGGACCTGGCGCCCAGCCAGGTAATGCGCATGGTGCAGTTCGGCCTGGAGGGTGAGGTGCTCGAGTCGCGGGCGATCTGGCTGTGCGCATCGTGCGAAGCCTGCACCACCCGCTGCCCGATGGGCATCGACCTGGCCGCCGTAATGGACGCCCTGCGGATCATGGCCGTCGAGCGCAAGGCCGACATTCCCGACCGCCGCGGCAGGCAGTTCAACCGCTCGTTCCTGGGCAGCGTCCGCCATCACGGCCGGTTGTTCGAGGCCGGCATGATGACCGCCTACAAGCTCCGCACCGGCGACCTGCTGACCGACGTCGGCAACGTGCCCAAGATGCTGGCCAAGGGCAAGCTGTCGCTGCTGCCCAAGCGGAGCGGCAGCACGGGCGAAGTGCGGCAAATATTCCGCCGGGCAGGGGACTGTCCCGAGTTTCGTCCGACGAAACTGGGACTGTCCCCTTCTCCGAAACCGGGACTGTCTCCTTCGGCCGAAGAGGAGCAGCAGCCGTGAAGTACGCCTATTTTCCCGGTTGCAGCCTGGAATCCACCGCCTGGGATTTCGACCGCTCGGCCCGCGCGGTGTGCCGCGCCCTGGGGATCGAGCTGGAGGAGATCCCCGATTGGGTCTGCTGCGGCTCGACGCCGGCGCACGGCACCAACCCCGCCCTGGCCGTGGCCCTGCCGGTGCTGAACCTGCAGAAGGCCGAGGCCATGGGCCGGCCGGTCCTTACGGCCTGCGCCTCCTGCTATGCCCGGCTGCGAACGGCCAACCACCAGGTGAACAGCGCGCCCGAGGAGCGCCGCCGGGCCGAGTTCGTCACCGGCAAGCCCTACGGCGGCCAGGTCGCGGTGCATCACCTGCTCGACGTGCTGGCCAATCACCTGGGCCTGGAGGCCATCCGCGAAAAGGTCAAGCGGCCGCTCACCCGGCTGCGCGTGGCCTGCTATTACGGCTGCCTGCTGACCCGCCCGCCGGAGATCACCGCCTTCGACAATCCGGAGAACCCCACGGCCATGGACGACCTGGTGGCGGCGGCCGGCGGCGAGCCGGTCCGCTGGCCGATGAAGACCGAATGTTGCGGGGCCGGCTTGTCGATCACCCACGGCGGCGTGGTGGCCCGACTCGGCCGGCGGCTGGTGGCCATGGCCCGGCGGGCCGGGGCCGACTGCATCTCCGTCGCCTGCCCCTTGTGCCAGCTCAACCTCGACCTGCGCCAATCGGGCGGCGCCGCCGGCGACGAGCACCTGAAGGGTGCCACTGCTGGCTCGTCCAGCAGTGCCCAGAACACGGTTGGGCAAGCCAACCGTGGCACCCGCGCGCCCCTGCCACCCACGCCGGTACTCTACGTTACGCAACTCCTGGGGCTGGCCTTGGGCCTGTCGGCCGACGACCTGGGCCTGAGCGCCCTGTTGGTCAATGCCGACCATTTGTTTGCCCGCAGTTGCTGTGCCTGCGGCCCGTCGGCACACGCAGGTGCATGCCAGACGCCGGCGCATGCAGGTGCATGCCAGACGCCGGCGCACGCCGGCGCACGAGGTGACGCATGAGCCACGGCAATGGTAACGGCAACGGGATCGCGGGCGGCAACGGCAATGGCAACGGGATCGTCGCCGAAATCGGTACCACCGGCGCCGGCCCGGCGCCCTGCGGTGCGGTGCTGGTCTGCGGGGGCGGGGTGGCCGGCATCCAGGCTTCCTTGGACCTCTCGGCCGCCGGGTTCGCCGTGTACCTGGTCGAGGAGAGCCCGACCATCGGCGGCACCATGGCCCGCCTGGACAAGACCTTCCCCACCGGCGACTGCGCCACCTGCATCATCTCGCCGAAGCTGGTGGAGTGCCTGCGGGATAAGAACATCGACGTAATCACGATGGCCGACGTCGTGGCACTGGAGGGTACGGCGGGCAACTTCAAGGTCGAGATCCTGCGGCGGCCGCGGAGTGTGCGGGCCGATCGCTGCACCGGCTGCGGCGATTGCTGGTCGCACTGCCCGGTCCGTAACACCCCGGAGACCCCGCCGCCCTTCCTGCCCAGCGAGCCGTTGGCCCCCGCCGACGCCGCCCGGCTGGACGAGATCCTCGCCCGCTACGAAGGTGATC
Source organism: Thermoguttaceae bacterium (assembly GCA_049515555.1). Lineage (GTDB taxonomy): Bacteria > Planctomycetota > Planctomycetia > Pirellulales > Thermoguttaceae > JBEKTY01. Next base: position 7,391 of record JBEKTY010000171.1, on the reverse strand, counting down.
GGGGCGGCGTGATGCCCGTCCTGCAGGAGGTCAACCGGGCCTACGGCTACCTGCCGCGGCTAGTCCTGGAGCACCTCGCCTGCCGCTGGCAGATGCGGCTGCCGGAGATCCTGCGGGTGGCCAGTTTCTACGATCGCTTCTCCTGGCAGCCCGCCGGCCGCCACGTGATCGAGGTGTGCGCGGGAACGTCGTGCCACTCGCGCGGCTCGCGGGTGTTGCGGGAGCGGCTCGAAAAGAAGCTGGGCGTCGAGCCGGGCCAGACCGATCCCACCGGGCGCTTCACGCTCCGCACCGTGCGCTGCCTCGGGCTATGTGCACACTCGCCGGCCCTGAAGATCGACGGCCAAAGCTTCGGCCGCGTGACCACCGATCGCATCGAGGAACTCCTGGAGCAGTTTCCATGAGCGGAAGGATTGCCAGCACCACTGACGGGGACTGTCCCGAGTTTCGTCCGACGAAACTGGGACTGTCCCCTTCGGCCGGCGCCGCCGAGTTGGACCGGGCCGAGGCCGCCGGCCGGGCGACCTTGTATCCCGACCGCCTGAAGATCCTCGTGGGCTCGGCCAGTTGCGGCGTGGCGATGGGGGCCCGGGCCGTCGAGGCCGCCGCCCGGCAGGCCGTCGAGCAGCTTGGCCTGGACGCCGCCGTCTGCCGCACCGGTTGCATCGGCTTCTGCTCCCGCGAGCCGCTGCTGGACCTCGTGCTGCCCGGCGGGCCGCGGGTGAGTTACGCCGAGATGACGCCCGAGAAGACCCGCCGCCTGCTCGGTCGTTACGCCGCCGGTGAGGGCCTGTCGACTGAGACCGCCTTGGGCCGCTTCGCCGGCGAGGAGCACGTCTCGACCGGCCAGTGGCACGCCTATCCGGCCGCCGCCAACGGCCTGGGCGGCGTGCCCGAATGGTCCAGCCTGGATTTCTACCGACAGCAGAAGAAGGTCATCCTTCGCAATTGCGGCTCGATCGACCCCATGAGCCTGGACGAGACGATCGCTCGCGGCACGTATCGCGGCGCGCTAAAGGCCCTCAGCGAGCTCAAGCCCGAGGAGGTGATCCAGGCGGTGGTCGAGTCGGGGCTGCGGGGCCGCGGCGGCGCGGCCTTTCCCACGGGGCAGAAATGGCGAATGGCCCGCCAGGCCCCCGCCGACGAGAAGTACGTGGTCTGCAACGCCGACGAGGGCGAGCCCGGCGCATACATGGACCGCACCGTGCTGGAAGGCGACCCGCACGCCGTGCTGGAGGGCATGCTCATCGGCGCCTATGCCATCGGCGCCCGGCAGGGCTTCATCTACGTCCGCAGCGAGTATCCGCTGGCCATCGAGATCCTCCAGCACGCCATCGACCAGGCCCAGGAGCGGGGCCTGCTGGGCGACAACATCCTGGGCAGCGGCTGGTCCTTCCACGTTACGGTCCGCTGCGGGGCGGGGGCCTACATCTGCGGCGAAGAAACCGCCCTGATCGAGTCGCTCGAAGGGCATGCCGGCGAGCCGCGGTCCCGCCCGCCCTATCCCGTCACCCACGGCCTGTGGGGCAAGCCGACCGTGGTCAATAACGTGAAGACCTGGGCCAGCGTGCCGCCCATCATCACCCGCGGCCCGGCGTGGTACGCCGCGATGGGCACGCCGCAGACGCCGGGCACCACGATCTTCTCGCTCGAAGGGGCGGTCAAGAATGCCGGCCTGGTGGAAGTCCCCTTCGGCATCTCGCTCCGCGAGCTGGTCTACGGCATCGGCGGCGGCGTGCTGGGCGACCGGCCGCTAAAGGCCCTCCAGGCGGGCGGGGCCGCCCGCGGCTGCATCCCGCCCTCCATGCTCGACCTGGCCATCGACGGCGAAGACCGCCCCGGCGCCACGATCATGATCGGCACCGGCGGGATCATCGTCCTCGACGACAGCGCCTCGATGGTCGACATGGCCCGCTTCCTCGTGGGCTTCTTCCTCGACGAGTCGTGCGGCAAGTGCGTGCCCTGCCGCGAAGGCACCAAGCAGATGTTCCGCATCCTGGACCGCCTGTGCGAAGGCCGGGCCACCGCGGCCGAGCTGGCCAACCTGGAGCGGCTGGCCAAGACCATCCGCGCCGCCGCCGTGTGCGGAATGGGCGGCATGGCCCCCGGCGCCGTGCTCACCACGCTGACCCACTTCCGCGACGAGTTCGAACGCCGAATCGTTCCCGGGGGACTGTCCCAATTTTCGCGGGGACTGTCCCAATTTTCGTCCGACGAAAATGGGACTGTCCCCCTCGGCCCGAAAGACTGACGATGGAAGCAATGGCAACCGACCGGATTCCGATCAGCATCGACGGCCGCACGGCGGAAGTGCCGCGGGGCACCACGATCCTCGATGCCGCGCGGGCCGCGGGCGTCAGCATCCCCACGCTCTGCAATTACCGCGGCCTGCTGCCCTACGGCGTCTGCCGCGTGTGCCTGGTCGAGCTCCAGACGCCCCGCGGCGGGCAACTGGTCGCCTCGTGCAGCCACCCCATCACCAGCAGCCTTACGGTGCGTACCGAGACGCCCGACGTGCAGGCGGCCCGCCGGGTGGTGCTCGAGCTGCTGCTGGCCCAGGCCCCCGACTCGAAAGAATTGGCCGCGGTGGCCGCCGGGCTGGGCGTAACCTCCACGCCCTTCCAGCCGGCCGCCGAGGGGAAGTGCATCCTGTGCGGCCTGTGCACCCGCGTGTGCAACGAAATGATGGGCCGGGGGGCGATCAACCTCTTCGGCCGCGGCGAGTCGCGGCAGGTCCGCACCGCCTTCGAGCAGCCCACCATGCAGTGCCAGGCCTGCGGGGCGTGCGCCTTCGTCTGCCCCACGGGGGCCATCGACCTGGCCACGATCACCGCCCGCCGCGTCACACCGCACCAAACGGGCTTCGACCAGTACCTGACGGCCCGGCCCTGCATCGACCTGGCCCATCCGCAGGCCGCCCCCCGCGTGCCGGTCATCGACCGCGACAACTGCATCCACTTCCGCTCCGGTCAGTGCGGCCTCTGCTCGCAGGTCTGCCAGGCGGGGGCCATCGACTACGAGCAGGAGCCGGAGAAGCAGGAGCTGGAGGTGGGCAGCGTCGTGCTCACGCCGGGGTTCGAGGCCTTCGACGCCACCCGCCGCGGCGAATTCGGCTACGGCCTGGCCCCCAACGTCTTGAGCAGCGTGCAGTTCGAGCGGATGCTCTCGGCCGCCGGCCCCACCCAAGGCCACATCCGCCGCGTGACCGACGGCCGGCCGCCCAAACGCCTGGCCTTCATCCAGTGCGTCGGCTCGCGCGATTCCGGCTGCGACAACGACTATTGCTCCTCGATCTGCTGCATGGCCGCCACCAAGGAGGCCATCCTGGCCAAGGAGCACGAGCCGGGCCTGGACGTGACCATCTTCTTCCTCGATCTGCGGGCCTTCGGCAAGGATTTCGACCGCTACTGCGATCGGGCCAAGAACCAGTTGGGCGTCCGCTACGTCCGCTCCTTCGTCTCGCGGCTGTACGAAATGCCCGACAACCGCAACCTGCGCCTGGTCTATGCCGACCCGCAGACCCGGCCGGTCGAGGAGGAATTCGACCTGGTCGTGCTGTCGCTGGGGCTGGAACCCAGCGCCAGCCTGCAAGCCCAGGCCGAGCGGCTGGGCGTGCTGCTGAATCGCTGGGGCTTCGCCCAGACCGACGAGTTCCGCCCGCTGGACACCTCGCGGCCGGGGGTCTTCGTGGGCGGGGCCTTCCAGGAGCCCAAGGACATCCCCGACACGGTAATGCAGGCCAGCGCCGCGGCAGCCCGGGCCATGACCCTGCTGGCCCCGGCGCGGGGCACCCGCGTGCGAACCAAGACCTATCCGCCCGAGCGCGACATCGCCGACGAGCCGCCGCGGGTGGGCATCTTCGTCTGCCATTGCGGCAGCAACATCGCCTCGGTGGTCGACGTGGCCCGCGTGGTGGCCGAGGCCCATAAGTTACCCCACGTCGTCCTGGCCGAGAGCAACACGTACACCTGTGCCGACGACAACCAGGACCGCATGAAGCAGAAGATCGTCGCCAACCGCCTGAACCGCGTGGTGGTGGCCTCCTGCACGCCGCGGACCCACGAGCCGATCTTCCGCGACACGCTCCGCGACGCGGGCCTGAATCCCTACCTGCTGGAAATGGCCAATATCCGCGATCAGTGCTCGTGGGTCCATTCGGGCCATCCCGACGCGGCCACCCGCAAGGCCATCGACCTGGTGCGGATGGCGGCCGCCCGGGCCGCCCAACTCCAGCCGCTCGAGGAGACCAGCGCCCCGGTCAATAGCGCCGCTCTGGTCGTCGGCGGCGGCATCGCCGGCATGACCGCGGCCCTGGCCCTGGCCGATCAGGGCTTCCCCGTGCACCTCGTCGAGCGCAGCGCCGAGCTGGGCGGCACCGCCCGCCGCATCCACCGCACCCTCGAGGGCCACGACGTGCAGGCCCTGCTGGCCGAGACCATCGGCCGAGTCTCCGGGCATCCACGGATCACCGTCAACCTGCGCAGCCGCGTAACGCGCGTCGCCGGCCACGTCGGCGAGTTCACCTCCCAGATCGTGGCCCTTGACGGGGACTGTCCCAATCGTCCCGGGGACTGTCCCAATTTTAGTCCGACTAAAATGGGACTGTCCCCTTCGCCCGGACCTTCGGCCGGCCAGCAGAGCCGCGAGATCCATCACGGCGTGGTGGTGGTGGCCACCGGCGCCGAGGAGCAGCCGCCGACCACCTACGCCTACGGCCGCAGCGATCGGGTACTGACGCAGTTGGAACTGTCCGACCGCCTGGGCCGCGGCCAGATCGATCTGCCGCCCGAGGCCACCGTGGCCATGATCCAGTGCGTCGAGCAGCGCGACGAAAAGCGGCCCTATTGCAGCCGCGTCTGCTGCACGACGGCCGTCAAGAACGCCCTGGAGCTGAAACGCCGCTGGCCGGCGGCGCGGATCGTCGTCCTGTACCGCGACATGCGGACCTATGGCTTCCGCGAGTCGGCCTACCGCGAGGCCCGCGAGGCGGGCGTGCTCTTCGTGCGCTACGAGCCCGAGCACCCGCCCGAGCTCGAACAGAACGGCACTTCCCGTACTCCTCTCGCTCCGCGAGAGGAAATCTCCCGTACTCCTCTCGCTCCGCGAGAGGAAATTTCCCGTACTCCTCTCGCTCCGCGAGAGGAAGGGCATCACGCGGAGCGTGATGAATACGGAAGCAGTTCGTCGGCCCATACTAAGCTGCGGTTGCGATTCAACGAGCCCTCGCTGGGCCGGCCAATGACGATCGAGCCGGACCTGGTAGTACTGGCGGCGCCGGCCGTGCCGGCCGCCGATCGGGCCGAGCTCTCCGAGCTGCTCCGCGTGCCGCTGAACGCCGACGGCTTCTTCCTCGAGGCGCACGTCAAGCTGCGGCCGGTGGATTTCGCCAGCGAAGGGCTGTTCCTGTGCGGGGCGGCCCACGCCCCCAAGTTCATCGCCGAGACCATCTCGCAGGCCACGGCCGTGGCGGGCCGGGCCGCCGCCATCCTCTCCCGCAAGCGGATCCCCGTCAGCGGCCAGATCGCCTGGGTCGATCCCGACCAGTGCATCTCCTGCATGACCTGCGTGCACGTCTGCCCCTATCTCGCCCCGCGGGTCGGACCGCAGAACAAGGCCGAGGTGCAGGGGGCGGTGTGCATGGGCTGCGGCAGTTGCTCCGCCGAGTGCCCGGCCAAGGCCATCACGCTCCGCCACTTCGTCGATATCCAGATTCTGGCCGCCATGGACGGGCTGCTCGATCCGGACCGCCGGCCCCCGGCCCGCTTGCCCGTCTACCCCGAGGAGGTCGGCGTCGCCCAGAACGCCTGGAAAACAAGTTGAACGGTATTATAAAACGGGGACTGTCCCAATTTTCGTCCGACGAAAATGGGACTGTCCCCTTCGAAATGAAAAGCATGAACGACGAACCGCTGATCCTGGCCTTCTGCTGCCACTATTGCGCCTATGCGGCGGCCGACCTGGCCGGCTCCATGCGCCGCCAATACCCGGATAACGTCCGCGTGCTGCGGCTGCCGTGCACGGGCAAGATCGAGGTGAACTACCTGCTGACCGCCTTCGAGCGCGGCGCCGACGGCGTCATCGTCGCCGGCTGCCTCGAGGGCGGCTGCCATTTCCTGGAGGGCAACCTGCGGGCCCGGCGGCGCGTCGAGCGGGCCCAAACCCTGCTGGCCGAAATCGGCCTGGAGCGAGAGCGCCTGGAAATGTTCAACCTATCATCGGCCGAGGGCATCCGCTTCGCCGAGATCGTAACCCTGATGACCGAGCGGCTAAAGAAACTGGGCCCCAGCCCCTTACGCCGCAACGGCCATGCAACCATCGCCTCGCTGGCTGATGAGCAAGAGCAGTCTTTAGCGACGAATGACCAATGACCAATGTCCAATGTATCCGGCACACTCCGTGTGCCGTTTCTAGCAGCGGCACACGGAGTGTGCCGGATACCTCGCGTCCCCTAAATCCCCAAATCCCTAAATCCCCAAATCCCTAATCATGATTGTCGCCGATCGCAAGAAAATCCCGGAAATCCGGGCGATGATCCAGAAGCACCAGCGCGTGCTGCTGGTGGGCTGCGGCACCTGCGTTACGGTCTGCCTGGCCGGCGGCGAGCGCGAGGTGGGCATACTGGCCTCGGCCCTCCGCATGTCGCTGCGACTGGCCGGCCGGGCCGGCCGGGGACTGTCCCAAGTTTCGTCCGACGAAACTGGGACTGTTCCCCTTGCTCAGGCCGGCCCGCAGGCCGAAACCGGGACTGTCCCCCTCTGCACGCAGGTCGACGAGTGTACCATCGAGCGGCAGTGCGAAGATGCCTTCATCGACCTCCTGGCCCCCCGCGTGCCCGAGTACGACGCCATCTGCTCGCTGGGCTGCGGGGCGGGCGTTCAGGCCCTCGCCGAACGCTTCCCCGCCACGCCGGTCTATCCGGGCCTGAACACCCAGTTCATCGGCATTCTCCAGTCGCAGGGCGTGTGGACCGAAAAATGCGCCGGCTGCGGCCAGTGCCGGCTGGGCGAGTTCGCCGGCATCTGCCCCATCACCCGCTGCGCCAAGCGCCTGCTGAACGGCCCCTGCGGCGGCTCACGCGACGGCATCTGCGAAGTCCGGCCCGATACCGAGTGCGGCTGGCAGCGGATCTACGATCGGGCCTCGGCCCTGGGAATCGTCGAGCAACTCCGGACAATCGCCCCGCCGCACGACTGGTCGACCGGCTGGGACGGCGGCCCGCGCCGCGTGGTCCGCGAAGACCAGCACATCGGCAGCCTGCTCGCCAAGTAGGATCGGGGTCAGACTTTCAATATTCACTTTACCGCGTGCGCGGGAAGTGGTATAATCCGGGCATGCCCCGAGCACCCCGCATCGACTTTCCCGACGCCCTGTACCACGTCGTTTCCCGCGGC
>JBEKTY010000170.1:0-17083 GCA_049515555.1 Thermoguttaceae bacterium | reverse complement strand
CCGGTTTCAACTTGCGAATCTGATCGGCGTCCATGCCACGGCCTCCTTGGTGAAGCAGAACGCCTATAGATTCGCCAATTTCGCCAATTCATGCAATATCAATCTTGCGCAGTAATACTAATGTCCGGCAACCCTTCGGGTTGTCTCGTGCATCTACGGCCCCCCGGGGCCGAGTCGGGCCTTGAAATTTTGTCCAGAACTGGTCTTGCAATCTGCCAGCCAATACGATACACTTGTATAGATACGGGGGATTAGGGATTGGGGATTAGGGATTGGGACGAAGGCCCAAGTCACCAGTCACCAGTCACCAGCCACTGCCCCAACGCGGAGTGCAAAATGCAAATTGGGCCACGCCGGGGGTAGCTCGACTAGAGTCCCAAGACCGAAGGCCCAAGACCCAAGACCCAAGACCGAAGTCCCAAGACCCAAGACCCAAGACCGAAGCCCCAAGACCGGTCACCCACAATTTGTTATAATTGCGCTCCGTCCGCCCTGTTCTCTTACATCCAGCTTTGCGGAGGAGGTTCCATGATGTCGCCAGGCAGGGTTCGCTTGTGGGTCGGCTTGGGGTTGTTGTGCTGGTTGGGGCCCGTGGCCGCGCGGGCGGAAACGGTCCGCGTACTGCCGGCCGGCCGGTTGCCCGAGGACCGGCGGCTTGGCCCGCTGAAGGACCTCAACGGTTATTTTCCGTTCGTCCCGTGCAAGAGCATGGCGGAGTGGAGCCGGCGTGCGGAGCACCTGCGGCGGCAGTTGCTGGTGGCCACCGGTCTTTGGCCCCGGCCCAGCAGCACTCCTGCTGCAGCCGCGGTCTATGGCGCGGTCCAGCGCGACGGCTATACCGTGGAGAAGGTGTACTTGGAAAGCTGTCCCGGCCATTTCGTGACCGGAAATCTTTACCGTCCCAAGGGCCGCGGCGGGCGATTGCCGGCCGTGCTCTGTCCGCACGGGCATTGGGCCGGCGGGCGCTTCGTGGAGATCGATAAGAAGGAGGCCCTGCAAGCGATCGCCGAGGGCGCCGAGCGTTTCGAGGCGGGCGCACGCCATCCGCTCCAGGCCCGTTGCGTGCAGTTGGCCCGCATGGGCTGCATCGTGTTCCACTACGACATGGTGGGCTACGCCGACAGCGTGCAACTGGCGCACGGGCCCGGGCAGCGGCCGGCCATGAACACGCCGCACGACTGGGGCTACTTCAGCCCGCAGGCCGAGGCCCGGCTGCAAACGATGATGGGCCTGCAAACCTACAATTCGCTCTGTGCGTTGGATTGGCTGGCCGGGCGGGACGACGTCGACCCGCGGCGGATGGGCGTGACCGGCGCCAGCGGCGGCGGCACGCAGACGTTCATCCTTTCGGCCCTCGATTCCCGGCCGGCCGCGGTGTTTCCCGCGGTCATGGTCTCCACCGCCATGCAGGGCGGCTGCACTTGCGAGAACGCCAGTTACCTGCGGATCGGCACGGGCAACGTCGAGATAGCGGCCCTCACCGCGCCCCGCCCGCTGGGCATGACCGCCGCCAACGACTGGACCCGCGAGATTGCCGCCAAAGGACTGCCCGAGCTGAAGCAACACTACAAAATGTTCGGCGCCGAGGAGCGGGTCATGGCCCAGCCGCTCCTGCACTTCCCGCACAATTACAACTATGTAAGCCGCGAGGTGATGTACCACTGGTTCAATAAGCACCTGCGACTGGGCCTGCCCGAGCCGATCCTGGAGGAAGACTTCCGCCCGCTTTCGACGGCCCAGATGAGCGTGTGGGACGCGGCGCACCCCAAGCCGCCCTCCGGCGACGACTATGAGCGATCGTTGCTGAAATGGATCACCGCCGACAGCGATCGGCAGATGCAGGCCCTCGTGCCGCACGATGCCGCTTCGTGGGCCAAGTACCGCCAGATCGTGGGCGGGGCGGTCGACGTGCTCGTCGGCCGCGGTGTTCCGCCGGCCGGCGCGATCCGCGTCAAGCTGCGGCGCGAGACCGATCACGGCAGCTTCCGACTGGAGTGCCTGCTGCTCCGCTACGAGGCCGAAGGAGAAGAACTTCCGGCGCTGCTCCTGGCGCCGCAAGGGGGCAACGGGCAGGTCGTGATTTGGATCAGCCGGGAGGGCAAATCGGCCCTGCTGACCGCCACGGGCGAGCCGCGCGGGCCGATCCGCAAACTACTGGCCGCCGGGATGACCGTGTTGGGAGTCGACCTCGTCGGCCAAGGCGAGTTTTCGGCCAGCGGCGTGCCGGCGGCCAAGGCCCGGCTCAACCGGGGGACCCAGTACGCCGGCTTCACCTACGGATACAACTACCCGCTGCTGGCCCAGCGGGTGCACGACTGCCTTTCGGCCGTGTCGTTTGCGCGCCACGGCCTGGCGGCTGGAAAGGTGCACCTGGCCGGGCTGGCCGGCGCCGGCCACTGGGTGCTGGCGGCGCGGGCGCAGGCCGGCGGGTCGATCGATCGTGCGGCGGCCGACACGGCCGGCTTCCGCTTCGCCCGCCTGACCGCGTGGGACGATCCCGACTTCCTGCCGGGCGGGGCGAAGTATCTGGATCTGCCGGGCATGGCGGCCCTCTCCGCGCCTTGGCCGCTGTGGCTGGCCGGCGAGGGGGCCGAGCCGCCGCCCGTCGTCGCGGCCGCATACCACGCCGCCGGCGCCCCACAGGCGCTGGCCGTCTCCGCGGCCGACGAATCGGCGCGTGAGGCGGCCGCCGTCGAGTGGCTCAGCCAATGAGGATCGGCCGAGGAATAACTTAAACACTTGGGAGGGGGACAGTCCCATTTTCGTCGGACGGAAATCGGGACAGTCCCCAGGTTGCCGCGGCCTTCTGCGGCTGCTATACTTATCTTGTCGACGCCGCAAACGCGGTCAAGCGCGGGGGGCGAATAGGATTCGACCGGACAGGTTGAAGTGCAGGTGGCGCGCCGTGGTTGGTCAGCAGGCCACGTTAAAAGCCGACTACAATTTAATTGCTAACCATAACTTAGCAATGGCTGCCTAACAACGGCAACCCCGGCTGAGGACCTTCGCCGGAGAGGTCCGACTGCCGGCCGCAATTCCGGATCGTCTCGGGTCGCCGTTGGCCACGCCCGAGATTAAACAAGCTGCCGACTAGTCGGCCGGAGACCCTGCCGGTTTGGGGGCCGGACGGCGAAAACCCGCAAATGAGCCGGCTACGCACGTAGAAGCCTGCATGGAAGTGTCGCGGGACGCGGGTTCGATTCCCGCCGCCTCCACAAGTAAGGCCACTTACGTCAAGCTGACGTAAGTGGCCTTTTTTATTGCACTTATGTGCCGTTCACATGTGGTGTTTGCACTACGCTTTCTTGCCATAAAACGACGTAAGTTCTGAATTCTTGGCCGTATAGTTTCTGATTTCGCCTTGTTTCGTTTCTGATTTTCCGGTAGTATATGTCAATCAGAAACGCCACTCTAATCTGCGAATAGAGACAGCCAATTGTGAAACGCACACAAACTCTCAAGCGGGACGGCAAAGGCTACCTGTACCGTAATCTTGGGTGGTTCCCACGAGACGATGGGCAGCCGGGAACGCAGCCCAAGTTCCTTCTCGGGCGTGATGAAGACCAGGCCGTCGAACGATTGCATCGACTAGAACGCCTCTGGGAGTTGGTCGAACAGCATCACGAGCCGAGCCAGCCAAGCAAGCCAGCATGGGACGACACTACCCTGCCAATTGCCAAGGCGATAAGTCGTGGGGAACACACCTTTCGGTTGCCCCGTCAGAACCTACCTGGAGAAGACGAGGAAGACAAGGCTCGGGCCGACGCAGACTACGCCGGGTACTTGCGAAGAATGCAAGACGCCTATCCGGTTATCACGTTCATACCCGAGGATGCCGAGGCATTTCAGAATGGCATCCGAAAAAACATTCAGCTTGCCGAGGAATCTCAGGCCACTTCTGATGACTATGCTCGGGACGCCCGGCAGCCATCCGTTCGAGACATGCGTGAGACTCTTCATAAGGCTATAAGAGCGTTCGCCGACGCAATTGAGGGCGTTCCAAAGTACCAGAGCCATGACACTAGTCCTGGCGCACAGCCGTTGAGAGCATGGGGATACAAGCTCAAGGAGGTGTGCCTCGACTTCATCGACCGCTACGAGGATCGCCCGATGAGTGCCCTTACCACGGTCGACAGCCTCCAATGCCTCTATGACTATTGGAGAAGCAGACCGAAACGTAAAGGCACGGATCGGGCAATCACCGTGAAGACGGTGAAACACCGCTTGACGGCCTTGGATCAATTCCTGAAGTGGCTTCATCGGACCGACACATTCTCTTGGCGCAAGCCGGTGGACTTTGATGAAGTGGATCGTAGCGTGAAGGAAACGAAGGAGGAGCTAGCATCCCGAGCAAGACCGGATCAGGTTGTGACGTTCAGCGAAGAGCAACTCATTTCCATTTATCAGAGCACAACCACGCCGCTGGAAAGGTTGCTCCTGCTTCTCGGACTCAACTGCGGCTGCAAGCAGGCGGAGGTGGGCACAATAACGTTGGGTGAGGTCATCCTTGAAGCTTGCCATCCGTATGCCGACGTATTGGGCTTCCACACATCTGACCAAGACTCTTTCATCAAGCGGGTGCGACTGAAGACCGGCGTGTATGGTGAGTTCAAGTTATGGCCACATACAGTCGTGGGGCTGAAATGGCTCATTGAGCGCCGCAGGCGGCAAGCAAGAGTGAAATCGGGCAAGCATGCTGGTGAGCCTATTCCCATCAAGTCCAGTAGCGTTCTTCTCACAACCGAGAACGGCCTGCCGTTGTATCGTCTCTATGCGAGTGGCAATACCAGCCAGGAAATTCCGAACTGCTGGCGAAGGATCGCCAAACGAGCGAAAATCGACGGCGGAACCTATAGCGCCCTCAGGCGCAGTACCGCTAACTTCTTAAGAAAGACGTATGGGGGCGAAGTAGCAAGTGTCTTCCTGCAACACGGAAGCCCGTTTGAGAGAGATCGATTACTCGAAGAGTATTCAAATCGTCCTTACGGCAAGCTCTTTGAGGCCCTGGACCGCTGGGGCGAGCGACTGCGCTCGATGTTCGACTCGGTATCCGATCCATTCCCCGAGGAGACAAGAAAAGGGGGGGCTAACATTCCGCCGTCGAAGATACGGGAAATCAAGCAACTGCTGGCCGAGGGGAAGAAGAAGGCTGAAATCGCTAAGGTTGCAGGGGTTCATAGGACCACGGTGTATCGGTACGTATAGCAGTCGTCGCAAGCCAAGCCGGGTCGTTGAGGCGCAATCCCTCTTGCCTCCCACCCCGCCTTTCTGCACCCCGCCTTTCTGACACTTCACCGGCACGGACCGCCTGGAGGCTTGCCCATTCTAGGGATCGGGCACAGTAGGATACGGACATCCCCGGCGGTTCGCTCGTGACGGAGACCATGCCAGACCGAACGGCGGGGGCTGAGGAAGACGGCCGGCAATCTCAGGCAGTTGTTGCACCTTTCGGGGTCTCGCCACCTGCATCCGAGAAACTGCCCTTGTTCCGAAGTGGTGTTTCTGATAGCATAATGGTTACTGGCTAGGCGATCCTTGTTTCACCATTTCTGTCCTCGAAACAAGGATCAACGATCATGTTGCGCTCTCGCACGGGCCAGCCATCCCTCAAAACGCCCAAACGGCCCCCGCCCCAGCCGTTCACCCTTCTCTCCGAGGTCAAATCGCAACCGGTCGAGTGGTTGTGGTCGGGCCGCATCCCGCTGGGCGAACTGACTTTGTTCGACGGCGATCCGGCCACCAACAAGAGCAGCGTGGCCCTCGACATCGCTGCACGGGTCTCGACCGGGCGGCCGATGCCTGATGGCACGGACGGCTGCCTCGGCACGGTCCTTCTCCTTTCCGCCGAGGACAGCATCGAGAAGACCGTCCGTCCTCGGTTCCTTGCTGCTGGCGGCGATCCCGACCGTGTTGCCGTAATTGCCAAGCCCCTCAGCATTCCCAACGATCTGGCACTGATCGAGGAAGCGATCTATCGGCTTCAGGCGAGACTCCTCGTCATCGATCCGCTGACGGCCTTCCTCGGCCGCAACGCAAACACGGACCAGTCGGTGCGGCAAGCGTTGGCACCTTTGGCAAGTATGGCAGATCGCCACGCCCTCGCTGTCCTGGCGATCCGCCATCTCAACAAGACCGTGGGACAGCGGTCCCTTTACCGTGGGCTGGGGAGCATAGGGCTCGTGGCCGCCGCCCGATCCCAGTTCCTCTTCGGCAACAGTCCCAAAGACCCTAATCTACGGGTCATGTGCCACGACAAGTGCAATCTCGCAACGCTCGCCCCCAGCTTGCTCTACGAGCCTCTTGGTGATGGCATCGTACATGTTGAGTGGCGTGGCGAGTGCGAGTTCACCACCGCCGACATCTTGACTCAACCAAAGGACCGTCAGCATGCCAAGGACGACGCCAAACGGCTGCTGATGGAAGCATTGAGTAAAGGACCAGTGGAACAGCAGGTTGTCCAGGCGAAGGCTGCAGAAGCAGGGATCGCTTGGCGGACTATCGAACGGGCCAAGGGTGAGCTGGAAGTGGTTTCAGGTCGCAAAGGATTTGGACGTGGAAGCGCCGTGGTGTGGGGATTGCCTGCTCAAACAAAAGCCCATACACCGCCAACAAAGGAGTTGGCGGTGTATGGCGGCAACACCTCCAGGAAAGACGTTTAAGCATGAGACACCGACGATCACCTGATCGGAAATCCAGAGGCCGTGGCTTTAACTGGGAACGTCCAGGGACCGGTCCGCAACAACCCGAGTAGTTGTCCGACAATCGGACATCTCGGCGAAGCAGCCAACAGGAGCCCAAACGACGGGCATGCCGAGAGCCGGCCGCTCTGTGCCAACCACTTTCGTGGCGCTCCTTTCACGGCGGGCCGACCGGCTGAGTTTTATTACTAAAACTCCTTGGGCCTGTTCCCGGGCCGAAAATATGACTCGCTTAAATTGCTATTCCGTAACTTTTCGTGATCGCTACATTGGATGGAAGTGCTGGCTATTGTGGCTGGCGAACACCGTGTGTAGAGGAGACGTTTATGAAACAGTTAACTTGTAAGCAAGTAGTCGACGCAATCGCTGACACGTCAACCGTAACGAACACCTCTGCGACCACACCAACTGCGTCCTGGGATCGACCCAAGCGGCCCGCTTCGGCCGACGGGGGATAAAATGGCGACCGTACCCGCCCGACCGAAGATCTACCACATCACGCATCTGCGGAACCTGCCGCAGATCGTTGCGGCGGGTAGAATATGGTCGGACGCCAAGCGTAAATACGCCGAGGCCGAAAAGGCAGAAGGCTTCGTGTTCTTGCACCACAAGTAGCCATTCAGCAATCACTCCCCCGGCATGGCCGGGGAGTGATTGCGGCCCGCTTTATCTTACCTCCTATTTTCCATTCTTATTTCTGCGTGTTGATCCTACGTGGTTTGTTTTGTCCCCTCCCACGTGTGCAAAGGATCGACACATCATGTATCACTGCAGAACTCTCACAGACTTACACAAACTCGGTCTAGACCTCGACCCGAGTGATAGCACGAGGGCTGTTCCGCTGGCTCGGAACGCCTCCCCGGTCGCCCGGCCCGCCACTCTTCCGAAGGCAGACGGAACGGTCCCACCCCCGCCACCGTCCACCTGTCCGACTGTCGAACTTCCAGACGATACACCGGGCCGGTTGATAACGGCAGCGAAGGCGCAATGGGCGAAGATCAAGACCGAAGAAAAGTACTTGACAGCCAGTTACTTCGATTTCGCCGGAACGCTGGAGCACATCAAAGTGTTGTGCGGTGAGGATACAAAGGCTTGGACCGCCGCCTACAAACAAATAGGTATCGACCGGCGTAGAGTCTCCGAGATTCTTCTCTATCGAAAGGTATTCAAGAGTCGGGAGGAGGCAGGAAAGTGCTCGGTGCCGAGGGCCAATAAGTTGATACGTCTAGCCGGAAGGCGGGTCGACGAGCCAGAAGGTTACGATCCGTACCAGGATTGTTTTGAAACGCCGCAATGGCTCTATGATGTTCTCGACGCCGAATTCGGCTTCGGGCTGGATGCAGCGGCGACCGGCGAGTGCCACAAGTGCGAGGTCTATTTGACACCCGAGCAGGACGCACTGAAACAGGATTGGAAAGCCGCCTCGCGCGGAAAAGCCGTGTTTCTGAATTCCCCTTTTCATCGTGACATGCTGCCCGCCTTCGTGGAGAAAGCATACAGCGAAAGTCAGCGGGGACTGGAGGTGGCGTGTATCCCCCCGTTCTTCAAGAGTTACCAGTGGTTTCGGGATTACGTGTGGGCTTTCGGCGAGATGCGGCAGATTCAAGGACCGGTGGTATTCGATGGCTTTGGGCCGAAGGCAAAGAAGCATGCCGGAAACATTGCTGGCCCCCAGTCCTTTGATACGGTGGTCGCCATCTTTCGGCCAAACCAGAAAGGCTTCTCGGGGCCATATATTGACCGGCCACAGAGCAGATCCGTGAATCCCATTGAGCCAGGGTTTCTGGAGGGCTCCCAGGAGGCGTTTCCCTCCGTGAACCAATACCCGCTAAAGAACCAGAAGTCGAAGAAGACCCTGGTAGCGGGCGGCAGAACGGAAAAAAGCGACGACCACTACACACCGAAATATGCCCTGGACATTCTGTTGCCCTACTTGCCGAAGGATAGGATCATCTGGGAGGCCGCCTGGGGCAGTGGCATGTTGGCGGGGCATCTCACGGCGGCTGGCCACGAGGTCGTTGGGAACGCACAGATGGACTTCCTCCAGCAGACTCCGGCCGAGTTCCACCTCATCGTCACCAATCCGCCCTTCTCGTTCAAAGACGAGTTCCTCGAAAGAGCGTATTCACTTGGGAAGCCGTTTGCCTTCCTTCTGCCCCTTGAAGCACTAACAGGTGGGAAGCGGTGTCCGCTCTACATGCAGCACGGCATCCAGGTGCTCGTGCCCAGCAAGCGGATCAACTTCATCAACAACGGCCAACCAGCGAATCACGCCAACTTTCCGACGGCGTGGTTCTGCTGGAAACTTCTGCCAGACAAACTGATCCATGTCGAGGCAACATGGTAATGGTTACGCCGCAACGGCAGCGAGCCCGATGTGAACGAGCGCCTACAGTCGACACACTCTGCCGCTGGCTACTTGGCTCATTCCAGACAACACAACGTGAGGACCAACTACCATGTTGCGATCAAAGGCCACGCTCCGGCCGGACTACGAGAGCGATAACATCGTACCGAGATGCTTGGCGTAACCGATTCGAGCATCGGCCCAAAGATCACTGATTATCTTACCTTCTTATCGCTGTGTTGATCCTACATTGCTTCGCATTTCCTTCAACTACGTGAGGATCATCATGTTGCGAGTACGACGGCCCGACTACGAGGACGACAACGTCCAACTCTTTCTCGGCGACTGCACCGACATCCTGCCCCATCTGAAGTCACGATCAATTGCCGCCTCGATCTCCGACCCTCTCTATCCCGAGATCAGCCGGGATTACGGGCGCTTGTCTGAGGAGGCGTGGCATCCGTTGATGCACCTCGTCATCATCGAAACTCGGCGGATACTCCGTGATAACGGGTCGGCGATGTACGTTCTGCAGCCCAATAGCGCACATGTGGGTCAGATGCGGATGTGGTTGTGGGATTTTGTTTGCTGGGCTGGCCGGGAGTGGAACCTGATCCAGGACGTCTATTGGTGGAACAACACGGCGTTGCCGACCGTCCATTGCCAGCGGAAGCGGGGACTCCTGCGGCCATCACTGAAATACTGCGTCTGGTTGGGTGCCCCGGACTGCTACCGTAATCAGGACGCCGTGTTATTGCCGTCCGAAGCGACAGTGGCCACCAGTTCACAAATAAAGCGCAAACCCAGCGGGCACTCAACGGTCGACGGCCGGATGGCCCGCACGGTAGCCGAAAGGGGCGGCAGCACGCCGTTCAATCTGCTCAAGATTAGGAATAACTATCGCAAAGATTGTGCCGGTAGTTACGGTCACGGTGCGGGAACACCACTCGCACTCTGCGATTGGTGGGTGCGATACCTGACCGAGCCCGGCGACACGGTGCTCGACCCATTTATGGGCGCGGGCACCAGTGGCATCGCAGCCGTAATGCGGGGTCGCCGGTTTGCGGGCATTGAGAAGGAAGAGAAGTATTTCAATATCGCCGTTGAGCGGTTTAGGAGGATCGCAGTTGCCCGGCCCCTGCCAGACCTACCGTCCCGTCGAGACCCACCCCCAACCTGCTTTGCATAACCTTAACAATTCCTCGCCGAGAGCCTTCGCCTCCTGTCCTGCGGAGCCGCAGGACGGGAGGCGCTTTCTTATTAACGCTACGCATGGCTTCGGTCCAATAACAACGCCCCTCGCTGTTCGCTATGGTTGGACGGCACAGGTGGTGACTTCCCCGCTTCGTGGACACGTCTGGTGATACGACTCCCCGCCCACGACTAGGACCGCTTTCTCAATGCCGACTGTGGCCATCAATCCGGCTAATAATTCGGGGCGACGGCGTGTTAATAACGCCATGTGCCCAGCCTGGCCGAGCCGGAAAACCCTTCCCAATGAAACGGTCCGATTTCTTCCAGCTGGAGATCCGCCACCGAGGGACCGGATGGCGAAAGACGACGGCTCCTGCCCTAGATACTCGTGACCAGAATTCACGAGGAGCAAGTATGACCGGCCAAGCCCACATCACCATCACCTACCACGGACTTACCGGCACCATCCGGGAGTGGTCTGATTTTTTATCCGTAGATTACTACACCCTGGCTGCGAGGATCAGGCGTGGCTGGTCCAACGAGCGGGTTCTGGAAACGCCGCTGCGGCACCGTGGGGCAGGGCCGAGGACGCATGGTCAAAGTGGCTCGAAGGAATATGTTGCGTGGAAGGCGATGATCCAGCGCTGCTCCTCGCTCAAATATCACGGATCGCACAGATACCTTGGTCGTGGCCTGACTGTATGCCAGCGTTGGCGTGAACACTTTTCAACGTTCCTGGCCGACGTTCGTCCATGTCCGTCGCCACACATGAGCCTCGGCAGAATTGATAATACCCGAGGCTACGAAGTCGGCAACTGCCGCTGGGAGACACCGCAACAGCAGGCCAACAATCGGGCACGCCCCAATCGCACCCGCAATACCTGACCCGTTGGTTTCTCTGCTTTGCGCCCGAATCTGCCAAATAGCGAAACGTTTTCACACAAAATCTTTTCAGGCCGCTAAAGTTTTCCAATTTTCTGCCGATAGTACACTTATCAGACCACCACAATGGGTGGTGATGAGGATGAAAATATGGTGTGAACGCCATCTCATTTAGCAAAGGCTGAGTGCAACGGCCTTCAGGAATCTTGGTACTAGGAGACTCAGAATGTCACATTCAAAACGTCGGAAAGATAAGAAACGTCAACGCTCACCGTACTTGGCCGTCGTGACAAACGATGCGCATGTTACAAGAAGAATAGAACATTTTGACGTGCGTCGTGCAATAGAACTGCTACCAGACGCTCGCCCACTGGAGCAACGTCCTATCGGGCCACACGGTAGTTGTTACCCGAACGCTTTGACCGCAGTCGTGTCATGGGGTGGTCGGATGGTTGTGGGGTGGCTGGTCAGTCAAGACGGCCTGCCTTTTCGGCTGGGATCGAGAAATCCGCTAGCGAGAGTCACCATGTATGCACATGCTGTCTGGGAGACACCCGATCACAGGTTGGTCGAGGTTACAGAAGGCGTAGCTAGCGGACGATTTGTACCTGACATGCAACTGGGCTTCTGTGGCGGTGGGGAGGTCCAGTTTCCGGATGACTACTGGAACGCCAGGCGTGTGATCGCCGAACTAAGGCGGTCAGAAGGGCTACCGGTGAGATGGTCCATCGTCTGGATCAACAGTGGCCGTGAGCAGAACATAGGTGGCCTATGGCTCCCACCGGGCACATCACTCGTCGGTTATCGAACCATGAAACGGTCGATGCTCAGTTCTGTCGAATTGTATACCGACCACCTCGCTTGCTAGAAGAGGATAACCATGACATACCAAGAGTTCTGCCCAGATTGCAGGATAGCCGTCGCCCGGCCAGCCGCCAACCGTTGCCTGACGACGACGAGGACAACAAGGACAGCGTCCAGGAAAGAAAAATGGCCGGTCGCTAAAGGTTTTTCCCTGTTTGAACGATGTACGTGACAGCACCACCACTGTGGGTGGTGGCAGTGAGTAGAAATAACATAATCCAAATGTTGGAGAAAAAGATTGTGAACGAAACAAAGAAACGTGAATGTGGCGAGTGCCAAGCGTGTTGTTGGCTTTACCCCCTCTCATTTGTCGGCAAGCCCGCGCGAGAGAAGTGCAAATACCAATGTGAGAAGGGCTGCGCCATCTATACCGAAAAACGACACCCGGTCTGTGAAAGATTCCTCTGCGACTGGATTGTACTTCCCGAATGGCCAGACGAGTTGCGGCCCGACAGGGCACAGATCATCTTCCAGACAGCCAGTTGGTTCAGTCAGAGACGTAGGCTAATACAAGCAGGAATGTATGAGCCCGAGTCGCACCTGAGGCGTGTTAATCGGCTATGGATTAACACATTGACACGAGCCGGACACCTCGTGGTATGCACCTGGGGCAATGGCATGGGCGCCTACCAGTCCCATGCCCATTTTCACAGGAAATACTTCCCGGGCCTAACGGATGCAGCCGCCGAGTCGATGCTGCGGAGCGTCAATGCTGAACGAGCAGAGAGCGATTACTCCTTGGCCACATAGTGACGAGAGAGTTATGACAAATCAACACTTGTGCCCCGATTGCGGCGTAGCGGTCGGGCAGAAGCACATCAACGAATGCGACGTGGAGCGATGCTCGGTCTGCGGCGGCCAGCGGAATGGGTGCAACTGTGTGGGCCACGGTCCGGTTCAGGCTGTCTGGGCGGGGGAATGGCCGGAAATGGTAAGACAATCACAAATATGAAAGGAAATGAATTATGAAGTATTACAACATCTACATTTGGGGGGGAGTCGAAGCGGAACTGCGTGGGCCGTATCAGACGGAGGACGAGAGAGTGGCTGCCGCACTCGGCCTGTGGCGGGGAGATGCCTCGCCCGATGACGACAGCATCTTCCGACTGGACGTCGATGAGAACGGGGAGCCGAGCGTATTCGAGTATGGTGCATTCGAGTTGGAGGAGCCAGATGAGAACGAGGACGAAGACGTGGAGGAAGTCCAGGAGCAAGTTGTCATAAATTGATATTAGAACCGACGTTCCGCCATCGTCTGGGCGACTAGGCGATGGCGACGGGCTGCCCCCGTTTGTTGTACCAAAGGTCACCGCCGTCGATCCCAGCTTCATCTCACCGGCGACGGTGAGATGAAGCGGGCAATCAGGCCGCCGGGAAGTGTTGGCAACAAGGCGTGACCACAGCCCGAATGCATGAGGAAGAAAGAAAGGAAAACGAAATGAAAGAAATAGGCGAATTGAGAAGATGGCAAATTGAGGCAATGCAGCGGGGGAGATCGGCGCAATATTTCATCTGCCAGGCACCGGGCGGAAGCGGGAAAAGCCTCATCCAGGTAATGCTGGGCACCGCCGACATTCAGGAGAACGGATACAAACAACTTGTCCTTGTCCCCCAGAGCCACATTCATCACAGTTTTTTCGACGAGGACCGTATTCGGTTCACGTTGCCCGGCGACAATGCACCTTCCGACTGGATGGTTGCCTGTAACCTCTGTGAAAACGGCCGGCAGAATGTCGTTGACCGACTGCGCTCATGGTTGCTTGCCGATGCGCAGGAGGTGAAGGATTCGGGCTGCTTGGCCGCCATAAGCACCCATGCAGCCCTTGTCGCTTGCTGGTCCAGGCTGAGTCCGAAAGAGAAACACCAGGCACTCAGCAGAATTACCTTCCGCATCGACGAAGCCCATCACATTAGCAACGTCTTTCACGAGGCCGACATCGGTAATGCGATGCGTGAAGCCGCCAGCCAGGAGGCAACGAGACTAGGCCAGTTCGTTGCCGATCTCCTGACGGCAGATCGACCGTCGGTGAAAATCCACCTGACCTCTGCCACCTTCTTCCGTGGTGATCGGAGAACGATCTTATCCAAGTCGTTCAAGGATCGGTTCGTCGAATACTACTTGCCGTGGGATGAACACTTTGCGACCCTCGGGATCGAGAACCTGCGAATGGAGTTCGTGTCGTATGACGATAATCCGATACAGCAGGTGGTCACGGCAATCGCCGTAGAGCCGAAGGAGAAGCATCTGGTGATCGTTCCATCTTTGAGACAGCGTTATCGGACTCAGCGTGCAGTTCACGATTTACTCGAACACCTATACACTGTGTGCCCGCCGAACGCCGTGCTGGACTTGGTAACGCCGGAATTGCAAGAACGTAACAAGGAATTACTGTTCCAGCAGCCCGACAGGTTTCCAGTAGTTGTGGCCTGTCGGCTATTTGACGAGGGGACGGATTGGGTGCCTTGCAGCCGTCTTCACAACACTGCGGCGGGGGAGCGCAGTGTTACCCTGGCCATCCAGCGGATATTCCGGGCATTACGGCAGCATCCAAATAAGCACACGGTTCGGATTCTGAATTATTTGCCTCGCTTCGGCCCACACATGACGAGCGAGAGACAGCGAGAAGTGATTTCTGATCGCCTCAACGCCCTGCTGGCCTGCATGCTTACCCAGGCCGAGTTGATGCCAACTCTCCTTCCGACCACGGCTCACAATGAAGCTGAGAAACCACAACGATTCAGTCTGCAGGAAATCTATGGTCATCGGTATCGAGATGTTCTGACCGATCTCCTTACGGGCTACGAGGCTATCGAGAACAAGGATGACAGCGAGGCGATTGCCAGAATGGTACGGAAAGTGATCGACGCTCATGGAGTTCCAGCCGCAGTGGACGGTGCCGATCTCGAAGCTGCCATGCTGTTGCAGGTCGTCCGACTTTCGAGGCCCAAGCCTGTCGAAATCAATGAGGCGACTATCACGCCCGACGTTGAGAACCTGGAGAACATCCGGCTCTCGGGATTTGATAAGGTATGGGAGAAGGGAGCGGGGAGCACCTTGGCTTGGGAGTCTGACAATATCACCCCAACCACGATGCGGGAGTTACTCAGTGTGATCCAGCAAGCCCCGATGCTGAGCCAAATCCATGCTGCCATACGAAGTTACTACAAGCGGACTGGGGAGCGGGTCCAGGTATCTACCAGAAGCCGAAGCCGCCAGTTTGAGGAGCTTGGGCGAAGTATCCAGTCGGTCGATCATATCTGTCGTCGCCACTACAACACGTCACTCGCCAAGGAGGTGGTGGCGGTTCTTGGCAGGAGCATCGCACTTGAGCAAGCGCACAAGGTTATTCGCCTTTATTCGCAGCGGGACATTATAGTGAACCGCAATACGGGTGACCTGCCCGAGATCGGAATGGACGCATTGACCTTAGACAACCGCCTGCGCTTTCACCATAACACCACCTTGAGGAAGGAAGTCGAGGAACTTCTGGGCGAACGGAAAAAGCCGCTCCTGCTATCCACGGTCAGAGAAGTCATCGCAGACTACTACCAGCGTGGCGATTCCTTCCGCCATCGGCACTTTCACATTCCAGAGTTGGACATGAGCAACTCGAATCTTCGGCTCCGGTTAAGGAATGACTTCGGCGTGGAATTGAACGACCTGATCGAGGAGGTCCAGGCAAGCCAAGCATAGGCTTCCTCGACGCCGTGGGATTGGAATATGTACGTCGACCCCCGGCGCTCGACGCTTCATCTCACCGGTGACGGTGAGATGAAGCGGGCGGTCAGGGCGGGGGGATCGTTGTGTAACGACACCGCTTTGGCGTTCGTCTTGTAACATTTTCCGACCTCGAAGAAATAATCGGAGAAAGGCAAATAGGCAAAATGCTTCTGGGAGTCCCCTGGCAACCGCTTGCGTCGGCAGCCTTTGTTTCTTTCTCGGGCAGGCTCCGGCCTGCCGTTGCCCACAACATCCCGTTAAACGCACCAGGATCGCTCAGGATTGACGCAAAACGAAAACAGGTGCGTTCGGTCGTCTGGTTGTTCTTGTAAGAATGGTAAGCATAGTTTCCAATTCATCCGTCCTGGATGAGACTTGTCAGCCGGTCTGATATAATGGCGGGCAGCCCAGGAGGAGACCATGATCCGTACCGCCCTTCTCGTCGTTATCGCCCTGATCGCCGTCCAAGCTCCTGCGGAGGAAAGGCCCCTCCGAGTCTACTTCGTTGGCAACAGCGTCACCGATACAATCAATTACCGGGGGCTGGCCGAACTGGCAAAAAGCCGAGGCCACAAACAGGTGTGGGGCCGCCACATGATCCCCGGTGCTCCGCTCCAATGGATCTGGCGGCATCCGAAGGACGGATTTCAGGAGCCTCCGTTCGGCCACTACCCCACGGCCCTCGCCAATTACCAATGGGACGTGCTAAGCCTCCAACCGTTCGACCGACACCTTGATGGCAGGGATGGCGATCTGATGATGGCGAGGAATTTCATCGACCTCGCCCTGCCCAAGAGCCCGGATCTCCAGGTCTACGTCTATGCCCGCTGGCCTCGGCAGGGGAAGGATGATTTCGACACGGCATGGCAGAAGAAATACACGGGCGGTTGGGACAACACGAACGAGACGAAAGATTATTTCGAGCGGCTAACTCTGGAACTGCGAAAGGTGTATCCGAAGCTGAAGGTCCACATGGTCCCGGTCGGCCACGTCATGTACGAACTCAACCAGCGGATGAAGGCCGGGCAAGTCCCTGGGTATAAGCACATCAAAGAGGTCTTCGCTGACGGCATCCACCTGAACAACGTCGGTTCCTACGTCGTCGGTTGCACGTTCTTCGCCACGCTCTACAAGGAGAATCCGAAGGGGCTGCCGGGGGAGCCGTACAAGGTGACGGACCCGAAACTGACGGGGATCATTCAGGAAACGGTCTGGAAGGTCGTCAGCACGAATAAGTTGGCGGGGGTGGCTGCCGCTGAGGTCAGCACGAAGAAACCTCACGTCCCCGAACCGAAGCCCGTTGCCACGCAGATCCTCGTCGGTGCCCAGAATTGCCCGCTCTGGGATGCCGATCAGCCGCAGATGTGGAACCAGGTT
>JBEKTY010000169.1:0-17100 GCA_049515555.1 Thermoguttaceae bacterium | reverse complement strand
ATCCGCGAAGAGCTGATGGTGGGGCTCGCTGCGCTCGACCCACCCTACTTTGCTTTTCCGCGACGGAGATTACCTTGGAATTCTCAGGGCAGGCCCTGTGACGCGGCGGCGGGGGCCGGGGGCGGGCCCACCGCGCGGCTCTCCGCCGCCCGCGCGCTGAGATAACCGGCGACGGCACTTAAGAACTTCTCCCGCTCGATGGGTTTGCTGAGGTAGCCGTTGCACCCGGCGTCGAGGCAGCTCTGCATGTCCTCTTTCATGGCATGCGCCGTCAGGGCGATGATGGGCCCGATGTAGCCCTCGGCGCGGAGCCGCCGCGTGGCCTCGTAACCGTCCATGACCGGCATTTGGATGTCCATCAGGATCAGGTCGTAGGTCTTTCGCGGATCGCTGTAGCGGCGGCCCCAGCCGGGACGGGTGGCCAGCGCCTTGGCCACGACCTCCTTGCCGTTGTCGGCGGTTTCCACTTCGGCCCCCGCACGCCGCAGCAACATGGCGATCAAGCGCCGGTTATCGGGCCCATCTTCGGCCAGAAGGATTTGGCCGGTCAGGCGGATGGCCGGGCCGGCCGCCGGCGTGGCCGGGCCTGAGGCGCGGGCCGCGGCCGCCGGATCGTCCAGCAGGGGGATACCCGCCAGCGGGCCGACCGCCACCGTCGCGGTGAACGTGCTCCCCTTGCCCGGCGCGCTCCGGACGCTCACGTCGCCGCCCAGGAACTGGGCCAGGCGCTTGCTGATCGCCAGCCCCAACCCCGTCCCGCCGAAGCACCGCAGGTGCGACGTGTCCGCCTGGTGGAAGGGCTGAAACAGCCCGCCCAACTGCTGCGGCTCGATGCCGATGCCCGTGTCGATCACCGCGCACTGGAGTTTCGCCGCGGCGCCGCCGCCGGCCAACAGGCGGACCACGATTCGCACCTCGCCGGTCTCGGTGAACTTGACGGCATTGCCCACCAGGTTGACCAGGATCTGCCGCCAGCGGACGGGATCGGTGTGGATGGTTTCGGGGATGGGGCCGACGTACTGGAGTGTCAGGGGGAGGCCTTTGACCGCGGCCCGCACCCGCAGCAGCGACACCACGTCGCCCAGAATGCTCGACGGCGAGCAGGCCGCCGACTCGATCCGCATCTTTCCCAGCTCGATTTTAGTAAGATCGAGGATGTCGTCGAGCACGGTCAGCAGATAGCCGCCGTTGCGATTGATGATTTCGACGGCTTCCACCTGCTCGGGGGCCTCGACCAGGCGGGATAGGTGCTCGGTGTATCCCATGATGGCGGTCATGGGGGTGCGGATCTCGTGGCTCATGTTGGCCAGGAATTCGGACTTGGTGCGGTTGGCGCTTTCGGCGGCTTGCCGGGCCCGCTGCAACTCGGCTTCGCTGCATTTTAAGTTCCTGAACAGGATGAGCACCGCGCAGCCCACCAGCGTCGCGGCCACTGCCAGCAGGACGTGGAACAAGACGTAGTCGTAGCAAGAGGCGACATACAGGCCGGACACGATCGCCGCGCCCCAAGCCAGGATCAGGCAAGTCGGGCCGTAGGGCAGCCATTTCAGGAGGCGACGGAACATGATCGAGCTCCGTGGGCTACGAGCTATGGGCTTTGAGCTATGAGCTATGAGCTATGAGCTATGAGCTTTGAGCTATGGGCTATGAGCTTTGAGCTATGGGCTCACTGCTCATAGCTCACTGCTCATAGCTCACTGCTCATAGCTCACTGCTCATAGGCAAACATAGGTTACAAAATGCTGGGGCACGGGCGCGCACAACGCAAGCTATAGTTTCCTGTGGAGGGTTAGATGCTCGAACTCGACCAGCCGCAGCCACTTTATTCGTCTCTCGCCGCCGACCCCGACTGGTGCGAGTTGGTCTTGCTGTTCGTCGGGGAGATGCCCCACAGGGCTCAGGCCTTGCTGGATCAGGCCGCCAGCGGAGATTGGGCGGAAGTGGCCCGTATGGCGCACCAATTCAAGGGGACGGCGGGGAGCTACGGCTTCGATCAGCTCACCCCCTATGCCATCGAGCTGGAAGCGGCGGCGCGCGAGGCGGCGGATGAAGAGCGCATCCGCCTGGCGGTCGAAGAGCTGGTCGGGCTGTGCCGGCTGTGCCGCGCCGGCACGCCGCACTAATCCCTAATGACCAATTCCCAATCGCCAATGACTAACCCCGTTTAGTCATTGGGATTTGGTCATTGGTCATTCACCGGCGTTGCCGGCTTCTGACGCTTCAGAATGAGCAGGAAGTGCTGTCCTTTCGTCTCGAAGTCGGTGGGGCGGGGGTTGCCCGGCGTGGCTACGCACCACTTCATCAGGTCGGGGCCGAACGTGCAGATCCCCTGGTAGGTGCGGCCTTTTGCGCGGCCGCGGTTCTCGGTGGCGTCGATCACGTAGAACCGCCCGCTCGTGATCGTGTAGGAACCCTGGCCCAAGGGGCCGCCCTGTCCGTCCAGCCGGCGGGCGGTAATGGAATTCCCCTTGATGGTCAACTCCAGGTGCACGGTGCCGCGGTTGGGCTGCTCGCCTTTTCCCACAACGACGAACCCCTGCCAGAGGCCGTCCAGATTGAGGTTGGGAGCACTCTTCGTGCCCGACTGCTCGCCCGGTTTGTCGGCCCCCAGGGCCATCGCAGCCAGCGGCAAGGCCAATGACACCAGCAGAAAACGGTGCATCAGTACGCCTCCTGAATCCGGGAAAGGTGACAGGCAGATCGGGTCATTATGTTGCATCGCACGGCGGCGGTCCAGCCCGCCACCGGGCGCACCGACCCCGCCGAGATGAGCTCGGTGGGCTCGCTGCTGTTAGCGCGCCGCGGATAGGCAAGCTATCGGGACTCGCTGTCCGCATGTTCCGGCAGCGATGCCAACAGCGGCGTGGCGCCCAGGGTCATGAGCACCTCGGCGTAGGCCTGGGTGGTCTGCCAGATGGCGTCCCATTGGGCGTTTTCGGCCTCGATCCGCCGGCCGCGGACCTGGAGTAGTTTGACCAGATCGGCCCGCCCGGCTTCGTACAGCCGCTCCATCCGCTCGGCCTGCACCCGGATGGGCTCGGAGCGGGCCCGGGTTTGAGCGGCCGACTCGAGGGCCTGACTCCACTTGGTCAGCACGGAGCGGACCTGGGCTTCCACCTGCCGCCGGCTCTGCTCCAGGGCGATGCAATCGCGGTGGTACTCGGCCTCGCGCTGGCGGACCAGCGTCTGGCCCAGATTGAGCACGGGGATGGGGCTGGTGATGGCGATGCCGTAGAAGCTGGCCCCGGTCTCGTTCTGCTCGTAGGCCGGGCCGATGGAGGGCACGGGGATGCGATCGGCGCGGGCCAGGCCCAGTGCGGCCCGGGAATTGGCCACCGCCGCCGTCGCGGTGCGGACTTCCGGCCGGGCCGCCAGGGCTATCTCCACCAGGGCCTCGGCGCGGCCGGAGAAATCGTCGCGGGGCACTTCCAGCGGGCCAGCGGGCTGGGCCGAGGCCGCGTATTGCGGCAGGCCCATCTGCCCGCGCAGCTCGGCCACCGCGGCGGCGTATTCCAGCCGCACCGCCTCCCGCAGTTGGGCCGTGGTTTGGCTCTCGACCTCGGCCATGATCACGTCGGCCGCCGGCACCTGGTTCGCCTCCAATTGCCGCCGCAACGACTGCACCAGCCGCTCGTTGAACTCGACCAGCCGCTGGGCCACCCCCAGCCGCTGGCCGCGATACAGGGCCGTCTGGTGCAGCCGGTAGGTCTGGACCAGGGCCGTCAGCTCCGCCTGCAACACGCTCCACCGCGTCTGACAGTAGGCGGCCTCGGCCATTTGCGTGCGAAACTGACGCCGGTGGCCCAGCTCGATGGGCTGCTGCCACATGAGCACCACCATGTCGTGCAGCCGCGCAACTCCGCCGCCCGGCTCACGCTGGAAGACCCAGGGCGACTCTTGGAAGGAGACCGTGGGATTGAGGCTGGCGGGAAAGCGCTTGGCCACCTCGATGGCCTCGGCCGATACGCACAGGTTCTCCCGCATGGCCACCAGGCCCGGATTGCATTGCAGGGTCAATTGCAGCGCGGTCTCCAGATCGACCTGCATAGGTCCAGGCGGCTGCGGGGCCACCGCCGGGTTCAAGGAAGCGGTTCCCGGGCGCTGGATTACTTCCCACGGTCGCCCAGTGCCGTTTTGGTCGACGTGCAGCGGGGGGCCAGGAGCGACGGGCGGCAACGGTGCTGCGTCAGGGCCCTGCCCAAAGGCGGGCGAGCCGCCGGCGCCACCCGCCGCCAACACGATCGCAAGCGAGAGAATTCGGCCCAGCCGCATCGTGGTCACTCAATTGCCGTCACTGGCGTTTCAGTCGTCCTTTCGGTTAGAATCGGCATAATTGGCGTATTCGATAAGATTTGTGCGGGACGGCCCAAGCTAGGGAAATAGGGTAGAATTTACGGCCCGCGGCCCGCCCCCTTTGGCTGCCACGTCGGGCCGAACTACGGACTAACGCCGCCATGAACGCACACCGCCGCTGGCTCCTGATGCTGCTCCTGCTGACCGCGGGCGGCTGTGGGCACCGCGGGGAACAGGGAGAGGCCAAAGAAGCGGCCGATGCCGATGACCGGCCGCCGCAGGTGGCCGTCCGGGTCGAGCCGGCCGAGCAGCGAACCATCGGCGAGTCGGTGGCCGGGCTGGGGCGGTGCGAGGCCCTGCCGCAGCACCTTGCACTGCTGACGGCGGCGGTCGAGGGCCGGGTGGTGGGCCTGCTGGCCCAGCCGGGCGACGCGGTCAAGGCCGGGCAGATCATCGTGCAATTCGACCCGGCCGTGGCCCAGGCCAACCTGGAAGAGAAGAAGGCCGCCGTCGAGGCCCAACTGGCGGCCCTGCGGCTGTTGGAGTCGCTGCCGCGGCCCGAGGAGCAGAACGCCGCCAAGCTGGCCATCGAGCAGGCCCGGCTGACGGTGGACAAGTCGCGCTCGACGGTCGAGCATCTCCGCCCCTTGCGCCAGCGGAACGAGGTTCCGGAAACGGCCATGTACGAGGCCGAGGTGACCCACGAGCAGGCCGAGTTGCAATTGAAGACGGCCCGGGCCCAGTACGAGACGCTGATGCTCCGGCCACGGCCGCAAGCCATCGAAGAGGCCAAGTCGCGGATCGCCGCGACCACCGCGGCCACGGCCACCGCCGCGGCCCAACTCAAGCAGCTTGCGATCCGCTCGCCGATCGACGGCGTTTTGGACAGCTTGAGCTGCCAGCTCGGCCAGACGCTCTCCGTGGGCAGCCTGGTGGGCCAGGTGCTCGACTCGAAACAGCTCCACGTGATCCTGTGGCTTTCCGTGCCGGAGGCCCAGCGGGTCCGCCGAGGGCAGGCGGCCCGCATCCGGCAAGGTGATTCACCCTCAGAAGCTACGATCGGTGGCGATCGAAAGAAGGGGACAGTCCCATTTTCGTCGGACGAAAATCGCCCGCAGTCCCCGGCCGCGGAAACCAGCGGCACGGTGATCTTCGTCGGCAGTGCCGCCGATCCGCAGACCGGCAGCCTGCCGGTACGCGTGCTGGTAGATAATGCCCAGCGGCAGCTCACCCTGGGCCAAGTCGTTTCGGTTTCGATTACCGTGGGCCGAAAGGAAGTGTTGGCCGTGCCGGTCGCGGCGGTGCACGACCTGGGCGAAGGGCCGCTGGTGAGCGTGCTCCGGGAAGGAAAGATCGTCGTTCTGCACCCCGCGATCGGCCTGGCTGATCGCCGCTGGGTCGAGGTCAGCGGCAGCGATTTGAGAGCGGGCGAGCCGGTCGTTGTCGAGGGCGGTTATAATTTGCCCGAGGGAACAAAGGTCGCCGTGGCGGCCGGGCCGGCCGGCGAGCCGGGGTCCAGCCCGGGCGGCGAAACGGCCGCGGAGAAGCGGCCATGATGGCCCCCGACGCCGCTCCCGTTGTGCGGCCGCCGCCGTCGCCGGGCCGCGGCGTGAACCTGGTGGCCGCCGTCCGGCCGTACTTCGGCCTGATCCTCCTGTCGACGGCCCTGCTGGCCGTCTTCGGCGCGAACGCCATGCTGCGGATGCCCAGCGGGATATATCCCGAGGTCGCCTTTCCGCGGATCATGATCGTCGCGCAGTCGCCGGGCCTGGCCGTGCGGACCGTGGAGGTGGGCGTCACGCGGCCGATCGAAGAGGCGGTGGGGCCCGTGGCGGGCGTCCGCTGGGTCCGCTCGAAGACCATCCGCGGCGCCGCCGAGCTGGACGTCGAGTTCGCGCCCGGCAGCAACATGGTCCAGGCCCTCAACGACGTGCGGGCCAAGATCGCCGACATAAGCTCGCAGTTCCCGGCAGGCACTTCGACGCTCATCGAGCGGCAAACGCCCTCGATCTATCCGATCATCTCCTTCGTGGTGATGGGGGGCCGCAATCCGGCGGCCTTGCACGACTACGCCTATTACGATCTGCGGCCGCGGATCAGCCGCCTGGAAGACGTGTCGTACGTGATCGTGCAGGGGGGCGACGTCCGCGAGATCCTGGTCGAGGTCGAGCCCCGCCGCCTGGTGGCCGCCGGGCTGTCGCTCTCGGAGGTGGCCGACCGGCTGGGCCGCGAGCACCGCCTGCGGGCGGTCGGCCGCCTGGATCGCGGAACCTTGCAATACCAAGTGCTCGTCGATAGCCAGGCGGCCGATCCGGCCGACCTGGAACGGGTGGTCATCGCCTGGTCCAACGGGCAGGCGGTCCGCCTGGCCGACCTGGGGCGGGTGGTGATCTCGCACCAGGACCGCACGATGTCCATTCGCTCGGGCGGGCAAAACGTGGTGGCGGTCGAGGTCTTCCGCCGGCTGGGCGGCAACGCCCTGGGCATCTCCGATCGGCTCCGCGGCGTGCTGGCCGAGGCCCAGCGGGCGGCCCCGCCCGGCATCCGCATCGTGCCCGTCTACGACCAGGCACTGCTGGTGCGGACCGCCATCGCCAACGTCCGCGACGCCATGCTCGTGGGCGGGGCCTTCAGCGTGCTCGTCTTGCTGCTGTTCCTGAAGAGCCTGCGGGCCACGCTGCTAACGGCCCTTTCCATCCCCCTGAGCCTGGTGATCAGCTTCCTGTTCCTGCGCCTGGCGGGCGACACGCCGAACCTGATGTCGCTGGGGGGCCTGGCCGTGGCCATCGGCCTGATCATCGACGATTCGGTGGTCGTGGTGGAGAACATCGCCCGGCACCTGGCCGAAGGCCAGACGGGCGACGCGGCCGTGGATCGGGCCAGTCGCGAGATCAGCGGGGCGGTCATCGGCTCCACGTTGACCACGATCCTGGTCTTCGTCCCCCTGGCCTTCGTCCGCGGCGTGGTGGGGCAGTTCTTCCAATCGCTGAGCCTGGCCCTCAGCGTGGCCCTGCTGGTGTCGATGGTCGTCAGCCTGACGGTGGTCCCGGTGCTGGCCGCGCGGCTGCTGGCGCGGCGGGCGATGCCGCCCAGCGGCCGGCTGTTCGCCCTGGTCGCCGACAACTACGAGCGCATGCTGCGGCTGGGGCTGCGCTGGCCGCGGGCCACCCTGGCCGCCGCGATTCTGGCCGTCTTGCCCGGCTGGTGGCTGTACCAGCATCTCAAGACGGGCTTCATGCCCGACATGGACGAAGGGGCCTTCGTGGTGGACTACTTCCTGCCCGCCGGCACCTCGCTGGCCGAGACCAGCCGCGTCGCCCGCCGCCTGGAACGGGTCTTGGCCGGGCTGCCCGACGTGTCGGGCTACCTGTGCCGCGCGGGGGCCGAGAACGGCATCTTCGCCACGCAGTCGTCGCGGGGCGACATCCTGGTCGGGCTGAGGTCGCCCGAGCGGCGCCGGCCGATGCCGGCGATCCTCCACGCCCTGGACAAGGAGCTGGGCGAGAAGGTGCCCGAGGCGAATGTCGAGCTGGTGCCCCTGGTGCGCGACCAGATCAACGATCTGAGCGGGGTCAGCAGCCCGATCGAGGTCAAGGTTTTCGGCCCCGACGCCGCGCGGCTCCGCGAGTTGGCCGCCCGGGTGGGCACGCTCGTTGAGGAGTCGGGCGCCATCGAGGTCAACACCCACGTGCAACTGGGCAATCCCGACCTGGTGGTCCGCCCCGAGCGCGTGGCCCTGGCCCGCTGCGGGCTGACCGAGCAGGACGTGGAGAACCAGGTGAATGCGGCCCTGTACGGCCAGGTGGCGGCCACGCTGCCCGAGGAGGACCGCATTACCGCCATCCGCGTGCGTTATCCAGACCGGGTGCGCTACGATCGCGACGAGCTGGCGCAACTGCCGATCGCCCTGCCGGCCGCGGCGGGCGGCAAGGGCCCGACCGCCGGCGGACCGCCGGGCTTCGTCCCCCTGGGCCAGGTGGCCGCCATCGAGCTGGTCCGCAGCCCCAGCGAGCTCCATCGCGAGAACCAGCAGCCGGTGATAACCGTTACGGCCGAGCTGGGCGACCGCGACCTGGGCAGCATCATCCGCCCGCTCCAAGCGCGGCTGGCCGGGCTGGCGATGCCGGTCGGCTACCGCTGGGAGCTGGCCGGCAACTTCCGTTCGCAGCAGGAATCGTTCGCCAGCCTGCTGGCGGTGATGATCGCGGCCTCGGCCCTGGTGTTTCTGCTGCTGGGATTCCAGTTCCGCAGCCTGGCGCTGCCGCTGTTGATCTTCCTGGCGCAGCCCGTCTCGCTGGCCAGCGCCCTGGCGGCCCTGTGGATCACCGGCACGCCGCTGAACGTCTCGTCGTTCATGGGCGCGATCCTGCTCATCGGCCTGGACGTGAAGAACGGCATCCTGCTGATCGAGTACATCGGGCAACTGCACCGCGGCGGGCTGCCCTTGGGCGAGGCGGTGGTCCGCGCCGGCCGCACCCGCTTCCGACCCATCCTCATGACCAGCCTGACGACTATCTTCGGCCTGCTGCCGCTGGCCTTCGGCTTCGGACCCGGGGCCCAGATGCAGCAGCCGCTGGCCGTGGCCGTGATCGGCGGCCTGACGGTCAACATGCTGCTCACGCGGCTGCTGATTCCCGTGGGCTACCTCGTGCTGCGGGGCTCGGCTGGCGACCGGCCAGAAGCCCTTGCCAGTAATATGTAGGTGGGTCGAGCGCAGCGAGCCCCACCGGAACCACGACGGAGGACGGACGACGGACGGAAGCACTCCAGTCCGTCGTCCGTCTCCCGTCGTCCGTCGAAAATGGTGGGGCTCGCTGCGCTCGACCCACCCTACTCCTGCGGGGCTCGGCGGAGGCTAGATCGCCCGCGTGAAGATGCGGTAGACTTTGTACCGCCAGCCCCCCACCGCCTCGATCACACGGTTCACGGCCGTGTTGTCTTCCAAGGTCCAGCCCAGCTCGGCGGCGGTGAAGCCCAGCGTGTTCTTGGCGTAGTCCAGGGTGCGGAGGATCAGCATCTCGGCGACCCCGCGGCGGCGGTACTTTTCGAGCACGTCGAGCACGATCATGCGTCCCGTCTGAATGTGGCGCCGGCGGTAGAGGAAGCGGACGAGGTTGATCGGCAGGCCGAAGCGCGTCAGCCGCCCGTCGAGCGGCCGGATGGCCTCGTTGATGTCGGGCAGGGTGATCGAGAAGCCCACCGGCTGGCCGTCGACCTCGGCCAGCAGCACGAGGTTGGGGTCGGCCAATTCCGCCAGGCGTTTGGACATGTAGTGGAACTCGGCCTCGCTGAGACTGACGAAGCCCCAGTTGTTCTGCATCGACTGGTTGTAGACCGCCTGGCAGCGCAAGACCTCGGCGTGGAAGTCGGCCTTGCGGAAGGGCCGGATGACGAGCCGGCCGCGGCGCTGGATGCGGTCGGCCAGGGGCCGCCACTTGGCCACGATGTCTAGCGGATCGGTGAACCACCAGCTATACAGGTCCTTGGCCTTCGCCAGGCCCCAGGACTCCAACAAGGCGGCATAGTAGGGCGGGTTGTGGTTGTCCATGACCCGCGGCGGCGTGTGGAATCCCTCCACCAGCAGGCCGCAGGGGTAGTTGAGCGAATAGTCGATGGGGCCAAGCATGGCCGAGCGGCCCCGCTGGCGAAGCCAGCCGGCGGCGGCCTCCAACAGGGCGTGCGCCGTGGGCGGATCGTCGATCGACTCGAACATGCCGAAGCAGCCGAGGTTCGTCTGCTGCTGCTGGTTGTAACGGGGGTCGTCGCTGGCGAGGATCCGTCCGACGGCCGTGTTCCCCCGCCAGGCAACGAACTGCGCCGCCGCGCCGTGCTTATAGAACGGATGCTTGCGGCGATCGAGGAATTCCTTCTGGTCCAGCAATAGCGGCGGCACCCACTGCGGGTCGTGGGCGTAGATCGGCCAGGGCACGCGCAGGAACTGCTCCACGTCGCGGCGAGACTGCACGGGGCGAACCTC
The DNA here is from genome assembly GCA_049515555.1 of Thermoguttaceae bacterium. Taxonomy (GTDB): domain Bacteria; phylum Planctomycetota; class Planctomycetia; order Pirellulales; family Thermoguttaceae; genus JBEKTY01. The sequence continues at coordinate 6,830 of JBEKTY010000169.1, read as the reverse complement.
CAAGGGCCCGGTGGGAAGGGTCGCCCGCGATCGGCCCCCGGCCGCCGGCGGCACCTCCAGATCGTACACCCGATAGGTCTTCGTGATCTTCGCCCCGCCCTTCTGCAAGGCGCCGCGGGAAAGATTGTTCGACTCCAGCACCCAGGAGAACTCCGCCTCCTCCATCCCCCACTCCAGCGCCTTGGGAACCACGCCGGCCAGCAACACCATCCCCAGACCGTGCAACTGGAACTCGGGCAGCACGTTGGTCGAGATCAGCCGGATCCGCTTGATCTGCCGCTTGTTGCGGAGCAGATGGATGAAGCCGAAGGGGAACAGCCGGCCGTCGATTTCCTTGATGCGCGGATTGTAGTCCAACAGGCCGAAGGTGGCCCCCACCGGCCGCCCGTCGACCTCCAGCAAGATGGCCAGCTCGGGCACGATCAGATGCTGCAGCCCCTTGGCAATGTGCGTCATCTCGCGATCGGACATGGGCACGAAGCCCCAGGTGTTGGTCAGCGAGCGATTGTAGATCGAGAGGAAGGTCTTGACCTCCTCGATGAAGCGCGACGGATCCAGCGGCCGCACCAAGGCCTTGTAGCGCTCCACGATCTGCTGGGCGACGGGCGCCAGCTTGTCGGCCACCTTGGGCAGCATCGAGATGTGGCCCCAGAAGGCGTACAGGTCCTGCGCCTTGCGGAAACCGTAGCTCTCGTACAGCCGGGCGTAATACGGCGGGTTGTAGGTCATCATGAACGTGGGCGACGAATCGAACCCGTCCACCAACAGCCCCACCTCGTAGTTCAGCGACGGATTGGTCGGGCCGCGGAGCTTGTAGATGCCCTGGCCGGCCAGCCAATCGCGGGCCGCGTCGAACAGGGCGTCGGCCACCGCCTGATCCTCAACCGACTCGAAAAAACCGAAAAAACCGCGCAGGTCCTGATAGCGCTCGATGTGCCCGTAGTTGAGGATCGCCCCGATGCGGCCACAGGCCTGGCCGTCGCGGTAGGCCACAAAAGTCTGGATGCGGTTCCGATCGTAAAACGGGTTCGACCGGTAGCCCACCCCCTCCTTCTGGGTGTCGCGCAGCGGCGGGATCCAATGCGGGTCGTCGCGGTACAACGTCCAGGGCAGCGTCAGGAAGTCTCTTCGCTGCCGGCGGGTGGAAACACGTCGAACAGTAATCTCAGCCATGAGCAGTTCGCCGCCATCGGGTTCAGGGTTAAGCGCTGGGATATTATTGGATAGGGCGGGTCGAGCGCAGAAAAGCCACGCCAAGACCCTGATGGTGGGGCTCGCAGCGCTCGACCCACCCACAATCTCGACCCGCCCGGCAAATCTTCGATCTTCCGCAACATCTTACCGCTTTCGACTTCCGACCGTCAACCCGGCAGCTATACTTGTGCATGACTAAGATTCTGATTACGGGGGCCAACGGATTCATCGGCGCCCACCTGCTGCAAGAGCTGGTGGCCCGCGGCCACGACGTCACCTGCCTGGTCCGCTGTTCCTCGGTGCTCGAACGCATCCGGCGGCTGGCGGTGCGGCTGGTCGAGGGCGACATTACCGACCGCGAGTCGCTGCCGGCGGCGGTCGCCGGGCAGGAGGTGGTGTTTCAATTGGCGGGTTGCCTGCGGGCATTGCGGGTCGAGCAGTTCTTCGAGGTCAATCAACAAGGGCTCAGCAACGTGGCCTGGGCCTGTGCCCGGCTGGGCACGCCGCCGGTACTGGTCGCGTGCTCGTCGTTGGCGGCGGTCGGGCCGTCGGCGGCCGGCCGACCGCGGATCGAGAGCGACCGGCCCGCGCCCGTCTCGTACTACGGCCGCAGCAAGTGGGCCGGCGAGCGGGCCCTCCGCCCGTGGGCCGATCGGCTGCCCATTACCATCGTTCGACCACCAGTTGTGTTTGGCGAATCGGACCGCGCCACCCGGGAACTCTTCTGGCCGATCGCCCGGCTGGGTCTGCACCTGGCGCCCGGTTGGCGGGAGCAACGCTTTTCGCTGATTCACGCCGCAGACCTGGTGGCCCTGTTGATCTTGGCCGCCGAGCGGGGAAAACGGATCGTGCCGGCGGCCGCCGGCGACTCGCCGTCCGACGCGGGGGATCATCCCGATCCCGCCGTCCGGGCCTCGGGCCGGAATGGACACGCGGAAGGACAGAAACAGAATGGCAACGATCCCGAGTTCGCCGCGCGGGAAGCGGGGCCATCTCCGGCGACCCAGGGCTACTACTTCGCCGCCGCCGAACGCGACGTGACCTATGCCGAGTTTGGCCGGATGATCGGCACGGCCCTGGGACGCCGGCGGACGCAGGTCGTGCACCTCGAGCCGGTCACCGTGTGGACCGCCGCCGGGGTGGCCACGATGCTAGGCCACTTTCGCGGTCGCCCCCCGTATTTCAGCGTAGACAAGGCCCGCGAGGCCCGCGCCGGCTCGTGGACCTGCTCCCCCGCGGCGGCGGCCCGCGAGCTGGGCTTCGCCGTCGCCGCACCCCTGGCCGAGCGAATCCGCCAGACCGCCCTCTGGTACCGCGAGCACGGCTGGTTGTGAGCCGCCAGCCGACCCGCTGTCCGAGGCCGCGGGATTGGGTGCCACTGCTGGCTTGTCCAGCAGTGTGAGAAGCACTGCTGGACGAGCCAGCAGTGGCACCCGACAGGTGGCCGGCCCTTCACAGCACGCGGACGTAGATCGCCTTGCCGTCGCCGGGGGCGTAGAAATCCTCGAGCACGGTCTCCAGGCGGCAGCCGCAGCGGAGGTAAAATCCGCGGGTGGGGGCGTAGGGCTCCCGGGTCGAGGTCTCGATGTAAATTCGCCGCCCACCCTCGGCCCGCACCAGCTTGTCTACTTTCTCGATCAGGATCCGCCCCAGGCCCTGCCCCTGGGCCGACTTGCCCACGGCAATCCAGTACAGGTCGTAGCTGCCCGCCGTCAGCGCGATCGGCCCGTAGCAGGCGTAGCCGGCCAGGTCGCCCGTCCGCTCGGCGAACACAAAATGGTAGCCGCTGGCCGGGCCCTTGGCCAGCCGCTCCAAGACCAACTCCACGGCACATTCGACCTCCACCGGGCTGAACACGCCGGTCGAGGAGACCAGGGCCCGGATCCGCTCGAGATCGGCGGCGGTCACGTCGCTGCGGAAGGTGTAGGCGTCGGCCATCGTAGTCGCTCCTTCATGCAGTCAGCGGCAGGAATGACACCAGTCGTGGAAGGAATGATCGAATTGCTAAATGTTCAATGTTCAATGAAGGCACGTTCTGGCGCTGTGCCATTGAACATTGAACATTCATGCATTTGGTCATTCTACTTCTTTCCGCACCGCGCCGCTATCCACTCAGCGGCCGGCGCCGTGCCCGGGCCGTGCAGGGCGGAGAGCTGGAAGACCTCGGCCCGCGGGGCCAGCCGCCGCATGTCGGCCGTGATCCGCTCCACCCGGAAGTTCGTGTGCGGCAGCAGGTCGAGCTTCGTCAGCACCAGGGCGTCGGCGCCCTGGAAGATGGCCGGATATTTCACGGCCTTGTCGTCGCCTTCGGTCACGCCCAGCAGCACGATCCGCAGATGCTCGCCCAGATCGAAGCCGGCCGTGCACACCAGGTTGCCGACGTTCTCGATCAGCAGCAAGTCGATAGCGGCCAGATCGAGCTCGGCCAGCGCCGAGGCGACCATCACGGCGTCGAGGTGGCAGGCCCCGTCGGTGTTGATCTGGACGACGGGCAGGCCCAGGGCCTCGATCCGCTGGGCATCGAGCGAGCCGGCGATGTCGCCCTCGATGACCGCCGCCCGCAGCCGGCCACGGAGCCGGGTGCTGAGGGCCTCCAGGAGCGTGGTCTTGCCGCAGCCCGGCGAGCCCAGCACGTTCACGGCGTGCACACCCGCGGCCTCCAGCCGGGCCCGGTTCTCGGCGGCCAATTGCTCGTTGGCCTTCAAAATGTTCTGCGCGGCGACGATCTTCATAACTCGCTTACGGCTCCTTTCAGTCTTCCAGCTCGATGCTCTGCAGCATGAGGTCGCGGCCCTGTTCGATGGTGATTTCCGGGCTGCCGCAGCCCGGGCACTCGGCCACCAGCTCCTCGATCTCGCGGCGGGCGCCGCAGCGGGCGCAGCAGCACACCGCCGGCGGCTCGCTGATGTCCAGCTTGGCGCCCTCGACGATCGTGCCCGGCGCCAACAGCTCGAAGGCGAAGCGGAACGAGCCGCTGTGCACCCCCGACAGCCGCCCGATGGCCACCTCCAGCCGCTTGACGCGGCCGTTCTGCCCGGCGCGGTGCAACTCTCGACCCACCTGCTCCAGCAGGGCCTCGACGATGGAAAGCTCGTGCATGCGGGTGCCCGGGAATCAGGCCAGTTCCTTAAGGACTTCGGCGACGGCCCGGGGCACCGCCGCCGCGACCGCGGGCGTACAGACCTCGCCAAAGGTCAGTATATCTTCCGCTTCAATCCCCACAAGGAGGACGTTTCGATCCTCCGGCAGGCACAAGCCGGCGGCGCGGCCCAGGGCCAGGGCCGTGGCGAGGTTCGTATCGTGCGACGACGCGCTGCGCTGCGTGGGGAGGTCGCCCACGGCCAAGTGGCGGATCGTACCCGGCGCCGCCCCGCTGCACAGCGCGTCGATGACGATCACCCGCTCGTAACCCACCATGTGCTCCATCAGCCGCAGCCCGCCCCAGTAATCTTCGGCCACGTCGACGTCCGTCCGGCCGGCCAGCCGGCCTTTCAGCTCGGCCGCCACCCGCAGCCCAACGCTGTCGTCGCCCACCAGGGGATTGCCCAGTCCGAGCACCAGGGTTCGCATGGGAAGCGGGGATTTGAGATTTGGGGATTTAGGGATCTGAGACCTGAGACCTGAGATTTGAGATCTCAGATTTAAGACAGCCCCTTTCCGCAATGTTCGCAGAACCGCGCATGCGGATCGTTGGCCCCGCCGCAAGCCGGACAGTGCGCCGACTTGGTTAGCGGGGAACCGCAACTCTTACAGAAGTTCGCGGATGCCTCGTTGACCGTGTGGCACTGGGGACACCGGGCGCTGGGCGCCGCCTGGCCCGCCGTGCCTTCCCGCAGGCCTTCGCCCACGGCGGCGGCCACCTGGCGGACCGCCCCCTGCGTCCCGTCGGCCATGTAGTTGATCACGTCCTTGCCCACCGGGGCAACCTCGTCGGCAATGTACCGGCTGACCGCGCCCATAAAGGCGAACTTGCACACTGCGCCCCCGATGGCCATTAGCGGGATGCCCACGAAGCAGCACCAGAAGTAGCGCGGCGGTTCGACACCGCCGACGGCCGAGAAGAAACTCACCACGCCCACGGCCATGAAGATCAGCCCCGCCAGCAGCAGCACCGGGCCAACCGTGCGGAGCAACCCGCGAACGTCATCGTGCCCCGGATCGAGCGGGTCCGGCCGGCGGCTTGGGCCGCTCTCGTCGGGCTGCGGATCAAAAGGGCTAGTCATTGAACCGTTTCCTACGTGCCTGATGGGTGGGCCGCGGGACGCACGTACAGCCACTCGGTCTCGCAGGCCAAGGTCGTGGCAAAGCGGCCCTTCTCACGCTCCAGCCGCTGCCATTCGTCCTGCGTGTAGACGAGCAACTCGGCGGGAACGGGCAGCAGGCTCAGGTCCCAATCGGCGGCCCGAAGCTCGAATGGCTTGTCGTTGGACTGGACCACGGCCACCAGGTCCAGATCGCTGCCGACGCCCCAATCGCCCCGGGCGTACGAGCCGAAATAGCCCAGCCGCAGCGTGGCCGGCTGTAGCGCAACAACCGCCGGCGCCCAGGACGCCAGCGCGCGGGCCACTTCAGCCCGGCTGGGCCATTTGAACACGGACGAATCCAAGGATCTTACTGGCATGATCGATCGCGTCGTCGCTTTGCAGTGGGCCGTAATGTTCGAACGGGGCACCGGCGGGGTGCCCGTTAGCGTAACGAGTCGCAACGTAGAAATTGTCCAGTACCTTCGCCCGCTCGACGAGGTTCGGGTCGACCGGCCCAGGCAACTCGGTAAGCAACACTGCCACCACATGGCCCCAGGCCTCTTGCCCAAGCGACAAGTGCAGGGCCTTGACCGCCTTCTCGGCCGACTGCTGTGCGGCAAAGCAGGCCCATTCGTGGCGTCCCTCGTTGCGGGAAGCCCGGGCCTGCTCCAAGTCCCGCTCCGCCTGAGCCAGCCAGTCCCTTGTGCGGTCTGCCATCGCCGATGCCCCTTTACGCTTCTGATCCTACCGGAAGGCGGGGGGCCGGTCAACCGGCCCGGCCAGGCTCGGCGGTCCGACGCCAGCCGGCGCAGGCTGGCAGTTTGCGGACCGCCCGGGGGGCTGGCCCGTCTTTCGGCTAATTCGCGCCACCTTTGGGAGAAAACATTGGCCGGTAACACGGACCTGTCCCCTTGCGGCCGAAAGGCGAATTTGTACGCATGTATAGTATAAGGCGGAAGGTAGGAGTTTTCAGTGTTCAGTTTTCGGTTTTCGGTTTTCAGCACGCGGCGGAACACTGAACACTTAAAGCTGAAAACTAAAGCCTGTCCTGCCCAGCCGGCGGAGACCCCACCATTGGAAAGATCGGCATTCTATTTCGGGGCAAGAAGGCTCGCAAGTCGAACACGTACCCCTGAAGACGTATGACTTTACGCTCGCCGGCCGAATCGCTAGTGCAAGCCAACATACGGCTTACAGACTTGTCGATTCAGCGTAAGTTTCAAAAGGCGTTCCGAAGCGTTCGACAACTGAAGGGATTGGGGATTGGGAGGGCGGGAAAGCGCCGGGCTAAACCGGCATGGAGTAGCGGATGAAAGAGCCGCATAGAAAAGGAGTAGCGAACCGTTCTAACCCCGAGTCATGCGCCGGCGATGGTAACATCGCGGGTGAGGC
>JBEKTY010000168.1:0-17140 GCA_049515555.1 Thermoguttaceae bacterium | reverse complement strand
GCGATCCCAAGAAGCATCCGGAGTTTGCTGGCAACGTAAAGTGCATCGAAGCCCGTGATTTCTGGCGCGAGGCCGATGTCTCGCCCAACCCCAGGCAGGGCTATCACTACAACCGCAATGCCAAGACTTACACGGAAGTCGGACTCTCGCTCGGCTGGGCCATGGCGGACCTGCTGAACAGCGGGAAGGTGAGCATTGACGCCGTCGCTGCGCCCCCCGCTGCGGCTTATAGCCCTAAGGCAGAGGCTGAACTGCTCTCGGCGTTTTCCGCCCTCAAGGATCATATCGAAGGAAAAAAGCCACTCGGCGCCGAGCAAATCGCGGCCCAAAAGGTGGTTGTGGACCGAAACCGGGAACTGTTCGGTTGCAACGATACGATCATCAAGGCCAGTTTTGATCTTGTGGCCGCCTACGATAGGATCAATGGGCCGTTGTGGGTCGCCCACAAAGGATTCAACCGCGGCAAACCGAGCAACATCATTCCGCCGGCCAACGACATCCACTGGACCATCTACAACGTGATGCAAAACATCGTGGACTATGCCTGCACTGCGGAGAACGTCGCCCGTTACGCAGCGGTGATGGACGGCTTCAAGTTCGGGTCTTCAGCCAATTTTCCCGGTTCGGTTGCGCCGCCCGCCGAGCCGGCTGAGATCTATACGGTCAAAATCAATGCTGCCTGTCCGAAGCCGTTCAAGCATGAGGTCATGTGGCAGGAGGTGCCGGCGCGGCGCCCCACCGGAGCCTATCTGGCGCCCGGCAGCATCGCCGTGGTCACAGTTCCCGAGGCGCTTGTCGGCAAGGGCTATCGGATCCGGGTGGGGGCACAATCCTCAGATCATTCCAACCGGCCGAATGTGTTGAGGCTATTCCGCTCCTCGCTGGTCTACCCCATCACGGCTGCCGAAACGCGAGTGGCAAGTCCGATGGGCGGCGGCATTTACATCGAGGTCCCGCTGTATGCCGATGGCGGCATGGTGGAGGTCCGAATCAAGAACGCCGTCAGGTCTCCTTTCTTTTCAGCTACGAGCTATCGCAAGACATCGTTGGAAGACTGGAAAAACGTGGAACGTGCCCGCAAAGCGCCCTGGGCAGACTTCCAGACGGACAAGTTCATGATGCAGGTGCCGACAAGCTGGATCACCAAGCTCGATGATCCGGTGACGCTGATGCAGAATTGGGATAAGGCCATGGATGCAATCAACGATCTCATGGGGTTGCCGCGCGAGTGGGGCAAAGAAACCATGTACCTGCAGGTAGATGTGCAGAACCGCAATTCGGTTTTTTCGCCGGGGTATCCGACCTGTAATGACCACTACGATCCCACGAAGGAATACGACGGCTATGTGAACAGCTACCTGGTGCGGGGCCCTCACTTCACTCCCGACCATGTGTTCCATGAACAAGGCCATGGCTTCTTCTTCATCAAGTTCGACGGCGAATCGGAATCGACCGTCAACCTTCTGCACGTGGCCGTATGGCACCAGAAGTTCGACTATCCGCTTGACGAGGCTTTCGCCGCTTCAAGGGGTTTTCGGAACAACAAGTTCAAGACCTTGGACAACACTGCGGTCGAATGGATGACCAGCCTGAGTTTCGCCGCCAAACGGCCGATGGCGGCGGGCGAGAAAGCGTACCAGCTCAAGGGACATGCCAAGTTTGTCGATATCGCCCGCCGGTTCGGATGGAAGGTCCTCGGCGATTTCTGGCACACGGTGAACGAGGCGGATCTTGAAAGAGGCATCTACAAGCGAAAACCAAACTACACGGACGACGACCTATCTCTTCGGCTGTCACAATCGGCGGGTGTTGATCTGACACCTCTGTTGGAGTTCTGGGGCACTCCGCCGAAGAATGCCAAGGCGCTTCGGTCTGCTATTGCGGAAGCGAAACTGCCTCCTTCGGCCAAGATTTACGACACGCTGGTTTATTACCAATCGTTTGTTCCGAAAGACAATGCCGCGTTCCGCGACTTCGCCCTAGAATGGTGGGGCAAGCAGCCGAGCGCGAAGGGATTCTGGACCGAGCGCGAACATTCCAGGCAGTGGCAGGAATATGACGAGAAGACATCGGCGGCAATACGGAACACTGTGCAGGAGATTATCAACACTTACTTCCCGAACAGGCGACCCAAGGACGCCTCACGACCGTGACAATGACGGCAACTACCCGCCAAAGGATGCAACCATGAACGCAAAGACAATTCTGGGTATCGGTTCTGGGCACGTCCTCCGATTCTCCAATGCCGTGATCCTGTTCAGCGCATTGACGCTTGGGTGCATGGACACGGCTTGCGGCGCGCCAGCCGCGGAAAAGGCGACGATTCCGGACTTCACCCAGGGGGGCAAGCGAGACCAGAACCACGATTGGCTGCTGGGGCCCACCGGGGCGCGCGGTTGGATATTCTTCCGGCACGAGGATCAAACGGCCGCGTCCCGGCAGATCTTGATTACGTCGGTTGCTGCGGGCTCTCCGGCGGATGGTGTTCTACGCACCAACGACGTGATTCTGGGTATCAACGACAAGCCGTTCTCGGACGACGCGCGGAAGGGCTTCGGCCGCGCCATCACGGCGGCCGAAGAGAAGACGGGCGTGTTGCGGCTGATCCGCTGGCGCGAGGGGCAGAGCACGAACGTCGAACTGAAGCTGCAGGTCTGGAGCGCGTACGGCGACACCGCGCCGTACAATTGTCCGAAGTCGAAGAAGATCTTCGAGCAAGGCTGCCGGCTCATCGCCAAGGAAGGTTTGAAAGAGGCCGACATACCCATAGACCTCAATGCGTTAGCGCTGCTGGCCAGCGGCAAGGAGGAATACCGCCCCATTCTGGCCGACTATGCCAGGAAGGTGGCGGCATCGCTCAAACCGGGCACGTGGAACTGGTATTACGCGTACGGGAACCTGTTCTTGGCCGAGTATGTCCTGGCCACCGAGGATCGATCGATCGTGCCGGAACTCAAACGCACCACGATGGAAGCAGTGAAGGCCCAGTGCATGAACGGGATGTGGGGGCATTGTGCGGCCCTGCCTGACGGCCATTCGGAAGGCTACGGCGGCATGAACCAAATCGGGCTGCCGATGACCATCTCGCTTGTGCTGGCCCGCCAGGCGGGCGTGAACGATCCGGCCCTCGACCGGGCGATTCAGCGGTCCATCCGCTTGCTGCGCTGGTATGTCGACAAGGGCGCCATTCCTTACGGCGATCACGTGCCGTGGGCTTCGCATGACGACAACGGCAAATGTTCTTGCGGGGCGGTGCTTTTCGACCTGCTGGGCGATCGCGAGGCGACGTCGTTCTATTCCCGGATGGCCACGGCGGCGTACGACGAGCGAGAACACGGACATTGTGGTAACTTCTGGAACATGCTGTGGGCGCTGCCCGGCGTATCCCACGGCGGTCCGTTGGCCACGGGCGCTTACCTGAAGGAACAGAGCTGGTATTATGACCTGGCCCGAAACTGGAAAGGCGGCTTCGTTTACCAGGAAATTGAGGCGGGTGAAGAAAACAAGAACTATACCGATTGGGATTTGACGGGCGCCTACCTCCTGTCCTACGGCCTGCCGCTCAAGAGCCTGTTTGTGATGGGCAAGAAGACCAGTGTCGTGCCACCGCTGAAAGCCGGTGAGGTCAAGGAGGTTATTGCCGCCGGGCGCGACTTCTATCCCGTCAGCGGCAACAGCGGGTACGACCAGCGCAAGACCGACGAGTTGCTGGCCGGCCTGTCGAGTTGGTCGCCGGCGGTGCGGATGCGTTCCGGGCAGGCACTGGGCCGGCGCGAGGGCGATTTCGTGCCGACTCTGCAGAAGTTGCTGGCCGTTTCCGACCGCTACGGTCGCTACGGCGCCTGCATGGCGATTGTTGCTCTGGGTTCGCGCGCCGATGCTGCCGCGCCGCAACTGCGAGCCATGCTCAAGGATCCGGACCCGTGGATGGTAAGTCTGGCGTGCAACGCCATTGCGCGACTCAGCCCGGCGGTTCGCAAGACCTGCGTGAACGATCTGCTGGCGCTGGCGGCGAACCGGAATCCGGACGATCCACGCGGGAGGACGGACCTATTCCTCGCCACCGCACTGTTCACGCCCGGCCCCGGAACCGACACACCGACCATCCTAAACAATTCACTGGATGGCGTCGACCGGCAGTTGCTCTATCCGGCAATGCGGGCACTGTTGCGGAACGACGACAGCGTTGTCCGCGATTGCGTTGCGCCTTACTTGAACAAACTGACCGACCGGGACCTGGCGGTCATGCTGCCGGAGATCATCAAGGCGATCGAAGAAATGGCGCCAAGCGACGAGATGTTTGCCGACGGCATCCGCACGGCTGGTCTTCATCTTCTCGCGCGCCTGCACATCCGCGAGGGCATGGAACTATGTGTATCGACGATCGAGTGGCGATGGGGTAATGATTTTCGGGCGAGGCTGAAATGCCTTAAGCGCTACGGCGTCCACGCCAAGGAGGTCCTGCCGCAGTTGCGAAAAAAACGTCCGGAATGGCCGGACGGGGCGAAGGCATTTGACAAGTGTATCGCCGAAATCGAAGCGAGCAAGGATGCGCCGACGTTGGTGTCCCTGAAGGATTTCATCGCAAAAGCATCCGCAAGCGGGGATGCCTCGAAGAACATAAAGAAACGAACGCCATGAGAGACAAAGGACTGAGTAGGAAGTTCATGATGATTGCAGCGGTTCTCGGCCTGATGCCGGGGATCGCCGGCCGAGCAGTGGCCGCCGTTCTCCCGCTCGCGGGCGAATGGCGGTTCGCGATGGGCGGGCCAGCGCCCGGAACCAAACAGCAAGCTCTGCCGGAATTGCGGTTCGCCGACACCATCAACCTGCCGGGTACCACGGAGACGAACCGGAAGGGCCGGGAGAATCCGGACCGCTGGGCTGGCGGGCTGACGCGGCTGTATCCTTTCAACGGGCCGGCGTGGTACGATCGCGAGGTGACGATCCCGGAAACCTGGCGAAACCAGCGCGCGACGCTCTTCCTCGAGCGCACCAAGTACTCCCAGGTCTGGCTGGACGGCAAGCCGTGCGGCGACAGCATGATCCTGTGTACGCCCCAGGAATATGCCCTAGGCCAGCTCACGCCGGGCGCCCATCGTCTGACCATTGTCGTGGACAACACCCGCAAGCCGTTCAACGTCGAGGCGCACCAATGGTCCGACAACACGCAAGGCAACTGGAACGGAATCATTGGGCGGATTGAGCTGCAGGCTCGCCCGTCAGTGTCGCTCGACGATGTGCAGGTATACCCGGATGTGACCAACAAATCGGCTGTCATCCAAGTGCGCGTTTCCAGCGCCTCCGGCCAAGCCGGGCAAGGCAAACTAACCGGCTCGATCAAGGGGCCGGGCGTATCCATTGACTTGCCTTCCGTCAATGTGGCTTGGGAGAACGAAGGCGGTTTCACCACGGTCCAAGCGCCGCTGGGCCGGGGCGCGCAGCTCTGGGACGAATTTCATCCCAATCTCTACCGATTGGTGATCTGGCTCGCCGCCGCCGAGGCGAGCGACGAACGCACCGTGACTTTTGGCCTGCGTGAGATCACCCACCCGAAGACCCAGTTCGCCATCAACGGCCGCACCACCTTCCTTCGTGGTAAGCATGACGGCTGCGTATTCCCGCTCACCGGGCATTCGCCGATGGACGCCGCGGGCTGGCGCAAGTATTTCGCGGTGTGTCAGGAATACGGCATCAACCATGTCCGCTTCCACACCTGGACCCCGCCGGAAGCGGCGTTCGAGGCGGCGGACCAGCTCGGCCTTTATCTGCAGCCGGAACTGCCTTATTGGGGCGGGTACGAGGCCGCTCAACGCGACGGCCTGATGCCCGAGGCCGAGTGCATCCTGAAGACTTACGGCAACCACCCGTCGTTCGTGATGATGGCCCTGGGCAACGAGTGCAGCGGCAGCCGCGCGGTCATGGGCGACATGGTCCGTCAGCTCCGGCAGCGCGATCGGCGCCATCTTTACACCCAGGGATCGAACAACTACTTTTGGGATCCGTCGCTCGCCGAAGGCGACGATTACTGGACCACCGTCCGTACGCACACGGCCCGGGGTGGCCCCATGCACAACGTGCGCGGATCCTATGCCACCGTGGACGGCGGCAACGGGCACATTCAGGTCGGCCCTCCCGGGACTTGGCACGATTATTCCACCGGCATCGCCGGGCTGCCAATTCCAGTCATCGGGCACGAGATCGGCCAGTTCACCGTCTATCCGCACTTCCGCGAGATAGTGAAATATACAGGTGTATTCCGGGCGCGCAACTTTGAGCATTGGCGGGACAAGCTTGCCGCCGCCGGCATGCTCGACCAGGCGGACGAATTATTCCGCGCCTCCGGCAAGCTCGCCGCGCTCTGCTACCGCGCAGACATCGAGGCGGCCCTGCGCACGCACCGTTTTGGCGGCTTCCAGTTGCTCGACTTGCAGGACTTTCCCGGACAGGGCACGGCGCTGGTGGGAATGCTCGACGCCTTCATGGAGAGCAAGGGCCTCATCACCGCGCAGGAATGGCGGCAATTCTGCAGCCCGATCGTCTTGTTGGCGCGATTTCCAAAATACACATGGACCGTGGATGAGACGTTCAGCGCCAACATCGAACTGGCCCATTACGGCGAGAAGGACCTTGCCAACGTGAGCGTGGCCTGGGCAATCCAGGACCGCCGGGGCCGCAAAGCGGCTGCCGGAAAGCTGCGCGTCGGCCGGGTCGAACAAGGCGGGCTGCGCCAGCTCGGAGTGATAACCGCGCCACTGGCTGACCTCCGGAAACCCACCCGGCTGGACCTGACTCTCGCCCTCGAAGGGGAGCCGGTGGCGACTTGCTATCCCATGTGGGTTTATCCCTCGCGGGAGGTGGTCAAGAACGCTTCAGGCGTGCACCTGGCGCGCAAACTTGGCAGTGCCGAGATGGCTTTGCTCGCGCAGGGCAGCCGCGTGGTGTTTATTCCCGAGGCCAAGTCGAAGATCTTGCGAAGCGTCGGGGGTGGATTTGCCACGGACTTTTGGTGCTGGCCCATGTTCAAGAACAAGCCCGGCACGATGGGCATCCTCTGCGATCCCAACCATCCGGCCCTGGCCGGGTTCCCCACGGAGTTCCACAGCGACTGGCAGTGGTTCCACATCCTGACCAACAGCCGTCCGGTCATCCTCGACGGGTTGGCGAAGGAGATCCGGCCGATCGTGCAAGTCGTGGACAACCTCGACCGCGTTCACAAACTTGGCCTGATTTTCGAGGCCAAGGTGGGGCCGGGGCGGTTGCTGGTGTGTGCGAGCGATTTAGCCTCGCTGAATGACGCCGCCGCCAGCCACCTGCTCGGCACCCTGTACGATTATGCCGGCTCGGCTAGGTTCAATCCGCAAGTCGAACTTGCGCCGGAGGCCGCACGCGAATTGCTGGCCGCGCCAGAACCGCTGAAGGGCAAGGCCACAGCTTCCTCGAGCCAATCCGCCACCTACGGCCCCGAAAAGGCCTTGGATGGCGATGAATCCACGCGCTGGTGCGCCGCCACGAACACGGCGGATCAATGGTGGCAAGTGGACTTGGACCAACCGTGCGACCTGACAGGCTGCACCCTGGACTGGGAATTCGACCACGCCGGCTATTGTTATATCCTTGAGGGGTCGACCGATGGTACGGCTTGGGCCACCTTGAGCGACCAGCGGAAGAATTCCTTCAGTGGACACCACCAGCTGGCCTTTACGGCCAAAGGCGTCCGCCACGTGCGCCTGCGGGTGACCGGGCTGCCGGATGGGGATTGGGCCAGCCTTCGGGAGGTGCGGTTGGTCACATCTCAATGAAACCATTCACTCCACCAACACAGCCGGCAGCAGAAGCGATGATCGGACAAATTGTGAAGAGTATGACGAGAGAAACTTCTCGAAATGTTTCAGGTGAGTTGCAGAGTACGCTGGCAGTTGTTTGTGCAAGCGCAACGTTTGCACTGGGGGTGGCAAGCGTGCAGGCGGAAAGCGGCATCGTAAGAAACACGACAAAGAAAGGAACGCCATGAGAAAGAAAGAACAGAGTATGAAATGTATGATGATTGCAGTAGTTGCTGGCCTGATGTCTGGGATCGCGAGCCAGGCGGCGGCCAAGCCGCTGAAGGTATTCATCCTCGCGGGGCAGTCGAACATGCAGGGCCATGTGAACGTCTCGACGTTCGATTCCATGGCCGATGATCCGAAGACGGCGCCGATCCTCAAGGAGATGCGCAATGCCGATGGCAAACCACGCGTGTGCCAGAAGGTCTGGATTTCGTCGGTCGGCTGCGCCGGCGACGATACGACCGAGCAGAAGGGCAAACTGACCGCAGGCTTCGGCGCCTCGCCCAACGAGATTGGTCCGGAATTCACGTTCGGCATCTACATGGAGAAGCTGCTGGGCGAGCCCATCCTGATCATCAAAACCTCTTGGGGTGGCAAGGATCTGCACACCGATTTCCGTCCACCCGGCGCCGGGCCATTCGTGTGGAGCGACTTCGAGTTCAACGCGCGCAAGAATTCGGGCAACGACATGGAAAAAGACAAAGCTGAAAAGATCAAAGCCACGGGTGTGTCCTACCGCCTGATGATCGCGCATGTGCGGAAGGTGCTGAAGGATATCAAGCGGGTGGTACCGGATTACGATCCGGGTCAGGGCTATGAATTGGCCGGTTTCGTCTGGTTCCAAGGGTTCAACGATCTGGTCAGCACGTGGACGTACGACAAATGCAACCAGCCCGGCGGGTACAACATGTACAGCCAACTGCTGGCGCAGTTCATCCGCGACGTGCGCAAGGATCTGTCGGCGCCAAAGATGCCCTTCGTGATCGGGGTCATGGGGATTGGCGGCGTGAAGGAAGATAGGAAGCCGGGCGGCCAGATGTACTTCCGCCAGGCCCAGGTCGCACCGACATTGCTTTCCGAGTTCAAAGAAAACGTGGTGGCGGTGCAGACGGCACCCTTTTGGGATGATTACTTGGAATCGCTGCAAATGCGGATGGATGCATGCTGGCCGAAGGTGGACGCGAGGGTCGCTGAAGAGATGAAGAAGGATCCGAAGGCGGGATCATGGGAGAACAAGATGAAGATCATGGCTGAGAACTTCACGCCGAAAGAGTGGAAACGCCTGAAGGCCACCTCCAACGGGGGCTATCACTATCTTGGCGCCGCCAAGATCATGGCGCCGATAGGCAAGGCCTTTGCCGACGCAATGGTGAATCTCGATAAGCCCCAGAAACAGGAGAAGCAATGAAACGCTTCGAGACAGGCATCGCGAACCCCCTTGTCGTTCTTTGCCTTGTTACCGGAACGACCGTCTGGCTGTCCGCGGCGAGCGTCCTTGCAACGCCGGCGCAAGCCGGCGACAAGATTCGGGAAGTGAACGTAGGCGGTTATCTGATGGTGGCCCACAGTCAGTCGCCCGCGTCGTTCAACGTCGGCTACTCCTTCTATACGGCGGCGTGGCCGCTGGTCGAGAAGTATCCGGGGCATCGGTTTCAAAGCGGACTCTACGGCACGTGGATGCACCCGCAGCATGACGGTCCGGCGCCCGCCAACCTCTATTCGGATATCGAAGGCGGTCTCGGCTGGTGGACCGACACGCGTTTTCCCACCGCGACGCCGAAGTTCATCATGGGCGGCGTGGGACCGAACTTCAGCGCGATCGCAAACGGTCCCGCGCACGGTTGGGGGGATCGCGGTCTCTATGGCGTGGCCCAGCTCAGCCCGTGGTTGCTTTTCCCGATCGACGGAGTGAACATTCGCCAAGGTGCGTGCGGCCAGCTTTTCGGCTACGGCTATCTCGCGCTGCCGCTCACACCGACGAAGGCTACTACGGATGATGCCAATGTGCCCACCGGCGATAACTCCTGGACGTTGTTTCTGAGCACGAAGAACTTCAAGGGCCCCGTCGCGTTCTTCACGCCTTACTTCTGGTCGCACGCCACGGTGAAGAAACCCGAGTGGGCCGGCAAGTTGCTGGACTCGCGCCCGGGCCAGCCGAATAAGCCGATTTCGATGGAGACAGCGTACGTGCCGGCCGCAGTCTTCGAAGGCGCAAAGGGGGAGTCCTACTTGCGCACCGCGTCCACGTTGTTCCCCGTCGACGCCGATGGCAACTCCGTGCTGGTGCATCGCGTCACCGTGTACAACAAGGACGCGCTCTGGAACGATGTGAAACGATGGTTCGACGGCGGCGCAGCGGCTAGCGGCTCGATCAATCCCCAGGGCGCTGTGGTGCAGAAAGTCAACGACGGTGGTGCGGGGTGGAAGATTTGGCCACCGAAACCGGGGGAGGAGCCAGTTCCGCTGGCGTGGAAGACATTTGCCACACCGCTGACGCCCGACCCGCTGACCTTCGGCTACCGGTGGAGCGGTCAGCTAACGCGCACCAAGACCGCCAACGGTTCAGTCGTCAAACTGCCGGAGTATTTTCATCTCACCACCAACGCAAACCACAAACCGGAGTGGACCCCGGTCTCACCGGAGGCCGTACCCGCAGACACGAAGCTCGCGAGCTTGAGTTTTGATCGTCCCTCCGAGCCGGTGTCCGAACCTTACACGACGCCCGAGGAGCCGAATAGTTGCTGGAAGAACCCCGGGCCCGTTGCTGGCCCGTTCCAGGCGCGGCTTGGCGACGGCAGCGTGGTGACGTATTACTGGTATCGTTTTGCCGATCAGCCGGCGCTGCTCAATGCGGGTCTCACCAAAGACGAACGTGAGCAGATGCAGGCACGAGTGGAGAAGATTCATCGCTCCTGGCCGAAGGATCGCGATTACCTCGCCCCACCCACGGTAGCAGCGCTATGCGATCTTGACCCCGCGCTGCTGGTCACCCCGCCCAAGGGCAAGGAAATCGGCTACGTGCCCATCGCGACGCGTCAGCACTGGGGCGGCTCGGCGACACAGCCGCGAGGCCATTGAAAGTAAACGAAACAAGAGCCGATTTTCACCATGAAGCGACGAACTTTCATTAAGACTGCGGGCCTGACTACTCTCGGCGCCTGTTTGCCTGGGTCAATTGGCCAAGTCCTCCCCGCCCAAGCTGCGGAATCCCGTCTCCCGGCCACCGGATCGTTCTTGGGTCGGCGGATTCTCACCTTCAACTCGGTCATTCGGGTGAACCAGATCGAGGTCACCCGCACCCGCAACGAAGGATTTGACGAGTATGACCGCCACACGCCGGAGAATATTAAGGCGCTACGCGCGGCGTTTGCGGCGGGCTGGCCGGGGGCACCGATGACCTGGGCATTGAGCTGGCGGGCCTTGGAAGACTTGCGGCCCAACTACAAGGCCGCCCGCCGGCTGGTGCGTGAGTTCCACGATCAGTATGGCGACGATGTGACTTTCATCCCCGGCGCCTATTTCGCCAACATGTATAACTCGCGCGAACAAGTGAACCGCGACATCCACGAGGCGCTGGCCAAGGTTTCCGATCTCATGGGCGGCGGGTTTCGCCCGAAGAGTCTCTTGGCCGGTTTCCTCTCGGCGGCCAACCAGAAATACCTGGCCGAACAGGAGAATATTCACGTCTGCCAAGGCAACATCTGGAGCCAGTTCGGCATTGATAACGGCGATGGCGACGGCTCCATCAGCTATCCCTACTACCCGTCCACCGAACACTTCTGCAAACCGGCCCAAGGCCGGAAGGATTTCATTGATTGCGTGAATTTGGACGGCTGGACCGTGGACTTCATCTCCGCGCGTCGGCTCGGCCTGGGCAAGTACAAGGTGGGCGAGAAAGAGAAGAGTTACAACAGCCGGTTCGGCGTCGGGCCCATTGAGACCATCGGTTGGTACGGGCCGGATAAAGGTTTGCAGCAGATGCTGTCCTGCACGGCGGCGCACTTCGACGCTGGCTATAAGCTCAACCAGTGGGCGTGGGTGACCAATTGCTGGGAAATCTCGCTCGTGCCGCAGGTCAAGAACCTGCCGGTGCTCACCCGCTGGCTCGAGGGCATCCGCAGCCGCTGGCCCAATGCGGAATGCCTCACCCAGGGCGAATTCGGCGGGCTGTGGCGCCGGCACTATCCCGACAACGCCCATCTGGACTACCGCTTCGTTCAGCGGGGCACCGGCTTCGGATGCAGCGATGCCAACCTCGAAATCCGCTGGTTCATGAATCGCCAGTTCCGTCTGGCGCTGCTGCATGATTGGGAGAAGTCATCGCCGGAAACCGTGATTGACTTCGCACGCTATGATCTGCCCGCCCACGAGCCGCAGGATCTGAGCCGCAACTGGAGCCTGCTGGGGCGTATCAATCAAAAGCAAACCCGTCCGCAAGACCAACCCCGCCCTCTGGCGGCCTTGCCGGAAGACGACCGTGCCCTGATCCGCTCGGTACTTCCCGAGCTGGGCGCTTGAACGAATCGATACCGATTCGCCGGATCAGGGTGCATAGAAACAAAGGAATGGCCTCCAATGTGTTATGCTACATGGTTTCGCGGGACCAGGTTTTCGTTACTGCTGATTCTGCTGGCAGGAGTCGCGTTGGCCGAAGGCTCTGAGCCGGGCGTCAAGGTTGCCGGGTTGCGTTGTGAATACCGTAGCCAGCCACTGGGCATCGATATCCCCGTGCCCCGGCTGAGTTGGCAACTGGAGTCTACTCTGCGAGGGCAGAAACAAATTGCCTACCGAGTCCTCATCGCCCGGACGCCGGAGGCCCTGCAGGCCGATCGCGGCGACCTCTGGGACAGCGGTAAGGTGGCCTCGAATCAGAACATAGTTGTCCCATACGCGGGGGAGCCGTTGGTTTCTGGCCAGCGTTGTTCTTGGAAGGTCATGGCCTGGGCCACGGAAGGCGTGGCTTCTGATTGGAGCGAACCTTCGTGGTGGGAAATGGGACTGTTGGAGCCCAAGGCATGGGAAGGATCCTGGATTGGCGACGGCAAGCCGCTGCCTGAAAAGGACGCCGACTTCTTCAAGGATGACCCCGCCTCGCTTTTCCGCAAGGAGTTCAAGGTGACGCGGGCAGTTCGCAGCGCCCGGCTCTACCTCAGCGCACTGGGATATGTTGAGGCGACGCTAAACGGTCATCCCGTCGGCGATCATTGCCTCGATCCGCTTTGGACCCTGCCGAACAAGTGCGTGTTCTACAGCGTCTACGATCTGACCGACCAACTATGCCGCGGGCATAACTGCCTAGGAATGACGTTAGGCAACGGCTGGTACAATCCGTTGCCATTGCGTATGTGGGGACACCTCAACCTGCGAGAACATCTTCCGGTCGGACGTCCGCAGTTCCTCGCCCAGCTGAACATCGAGTATGCCGACGGTTCTCGCGAATCTCTGATCAGCGATACCTCGTGGAAGGTTGCGCCGGGATCGATCCTGCGGAACAGTATCTACCTCGGCGAGAAGGTCGACGCCCGCAAGGCGATCGAGGGATGGGACAAAGCGGGACTAGACGATCGTGCTTGGGGTTTCGCCCGGGTTATGCCGTCTCCCAGAGGTTCCCTCCAATCCCAGCCGCTTCCGCCGATTCGGGTGACGGCGACTATGAAGCCGATCCGGATTACAGAACCCACGAGCGGCATTTACATCGTGGATATGGGCCAGAACTTTGGCGGAGTGGCGAGATTCCACTTCAATGTCCCGCGGGGGTCTGAAATCAAGATGCGTTATGGCGAGTTACTGCACGAAGATGGCAACCTCAACCCCATGACAAGCGTGTGCGGACAAATCAAGCGCAAGACGCCTGGGCCGGACTGGTCTCCCGCCGTTGCCTGGCAGTCCGATACCTACATTGCTCGGGGCGGTGGCCCTGAAACCTACACGCCCCGCTTCACGTTTCACGCCTTCCGATACATCGAACTCACCGGCCTTCCGGCCCGGCCCTCGCTGCAAGATATCGAGGGACTGCGCATGAACGCCGCTGTAGAACCAGTAGGAGTCTTCTCTTGTTCCAACAAACAGTTCAACCGCATCCAAGCGATGTGTCAATGGACGTTCCTGAGTAACCTGTTCGGCGTGCAGTCGGACTGCCCCCACCGCGAACGATTCGGATACGGCGGCGATCTGGTCACCACCTCCGACGCCTTCATGCTCAACTACGACATGGAGAACTTCTATGCCAAAGCCGCTCGCGACTGGCATGACAGCGCCTTGCCGGACGGAATGCTTACTGATACTGCGCCCTCGGTGGGCATCCAGTACTGCGGCGTCGGGTGGGCCATGGCCCATCCCCATCTGCTGATGCAGTTGTACCGTTACTACGGTGACCGGCGAATCATCGAAGAGCAGTATGCCACTGCCAAACGATGGCTGGAACTGGTGCGGAAGCAGAACCCGGCTCATATCGTCCGGGATGGTCTTCACGACCATGAGGCACTGGAGAAGGAAGAAACGTCGCCCATGGTCACTCCGCTTTACTGCGAGTCCGCGCGAATGATCTCCCGCATGGCACGTATCCTAGGGAGGGAAACGGAGGCGGACGAGTACAGTCAGCTGGCGGAGGCGATTCGGCGAGCCTATGTGGGAAAATTCCTGGCCCCGGGCACCGGCGTGGTTGCCTCGGGCATTCAAGGCTCGCAAGCCTTTGCCTTGTACCTGAACATGCTGCCGACGCAGGAACGCGCGGCGGCACTGGAGCACATGGTCCGAGACATTATCGACAAACACAACGGCCATCTCACAACGGGAATCTTCGGCACGCGGTTTATGCTGGACGTGCTGAGCCGAGAGGGACGCGCCAAGGTCGTCAACACGATGGTCAATCGCCGGGATTTTCCGGGGTGGGGCCACATGCTAGATCACGGTGCCACCACCTTGTGGGAGCACTGGAAGTTCAGTGACAACACCTTTAGCCACAACCACCCGATGTTCGGCTCCGTCAGCCAATGGCTATACAACTGGCCGGGCGGCATTGAACCGGCGCCCGATGCCGTCGCGTTCGACAAGTTCAGTTTCCAGCCACAGTTCTTCAAGGGACTGGACTGGGTGCGTTGCAGCTATCGCTCCGTCCGCGGCCCCGTCACCTGCGACTGGAAACGGGACAAGGCAAGTGTGGTACTGGACCTCCGAGTCCCAGTGAACACGACTGCCACGCTGATCTTGCCGATGGGAGATGTTACCGAGAACGGTCGCCTCTTTTCGGACTCGACAGGCGTAAGAAGAGTTTCGGATCAAAACGGGCGTGCCATTTTCAAGCTGGAATCGGGACAATATCACATCCTTGTCAAACCTGGGGTCGAACCGTGACTCCTTCTGCACCCGCTTGCACCATCTCTGTTCACCTCAAGACTCTGACCTGCGCCGCTCTGATCGCGGGGCTAGCCATGGCGGTCCATGTGTCCGGCGCGACGGCGGCAGGCCTACCCAATCCCGAGCATGGTTTCGTAAGCTCCACCCCTGCCGAGACCTGGGAACAAGGGCTGCTCAGCGGTAACGGCACGATCGGCGCCAGCGTGTACGCTGATCCAGCGGCTGGGTGCCCAAGACCCTGCGTTGCAGGTTCGCCCCACGCGTCGAAAGATCTTCCTCTTGACTGCCGCGTTTCTTGGAACCGCCGGCTCTTTGCTGCTGGCCGTGAAACTTTTGCCGCACACTGGCAATTTTCCGGCAATCAAGCCGGAGGAGCCCATCGTTCGGCCACAAATTGCTGTTTATCAGCCAAAGACTGGCGAACCCCAACAGCAACCGTTGCCGCCGGTTCCGTTGGCCCCCGGTTGGCAGATCGAGCCGACCGGCAATGCACAGTGCCAAGTGATAAAGCCAGACCGCATCCGCCTCGACCGTGGCGAACTGCTGATCGAATCCGTGTCGCTGGCTGGCAGTGCGAAGCGGCCGCCGCTTGTCGTAGAGACTCCGGCGGGCAAGGCCACGGCCATCGGCACGAATTTCTATATTGGAACCCATCCCCTAGAATCCCTTGTATCGAACAGAAGTAGCATGACATCCCTCACTCGCGTCCTCGTACTGGCCGGTGTAGTAACGCTGGTCAATGCCCAGGGCAGCGTGATCGGGCATCCAGGCAATCTGGAACGGAGGAGGTGATGTCGGTCTGCAACGACAAGCTCGGCGGTTATCTGGGTGTCATGACACCTAGGGTCGGCGGTTTTGTGCAGGATTCCCCGCGTTCTTGATTCCAGAGCAAGAATTGGCGAAAATGCAACGAAGCCCTGGAAAACACGGCATTCCTGCATTTTCGGGCCGAAGTGCCAAACTTCCCGGGGAAAGTTTCCGATAAGCCGCCAGAAATCAAAGAATTCAAGGTGAAAACGCGGGGTATTGACTCTCTGGCGGACGGTGTTATCGGAGGAATTGACACCTCTTGCGACCCACAAACCGGAAGGTTGGGCGGCCTACACGGTCGGCTCGTCGGAACTGGTGGGTCGGTTTTGTTGTGAACATTGATGAGCCGGATGCGTGCGCCAGCGGCTTGCCGCTTGCGGCGGCGCGGTCAATTCGATATAGTAGGGATCGACCAGGCCTGCAGCGCGGAGGGCCTTGCCGTACTGGGCGGCATGGTATGCCGCATTGAGTCGCCCGATTTCGCCACCCGGCTGGGCATCGTCGAGCAGTTGGCCCAGCGGGCGGGCTGGACATGCCCGCCGAAGTGCAGCGCTTCGTGGCCGCCCGCCTGACGACCCATGCCCGCGGGCAGTTCGGCCAGTCCTTTGCCGGCGTCCTTCGAGGCATCCGCCGCCGGCGAGCTTCGAGACGACGTGGTCCACTCTCCCACAAGGGCTGCCAGTGCCGCGTCGTTGACGGCATGGGCGGGCCGCCCGCTGGGCCGGGCGGGCGAGGCCGCCACGCTGAGTACGGCGGCGGTTGCCGCCACGCGGCCCGCCGACTGCGGCGCCCGTTGCGGCGCCCGTTGCGGCGCCGATTGCGGGCCGCTTACCTTGAATGTGGTCTTGCTCGTGTTGAGGCTCTTGCCCCCCGCGTCGGCCACCGTGACCTTGATCGTATAGGCGCCGGCCTTGCTGTATGTAGCGCTGCCCAGCACGTTCCAGGTGGAGAGCGTGACCGTACGCGAGACCAACTGCACCGAGACCGTGGCCTTGCCCGTCAACGCCCCCACCCAGCTCACCGTGGCCTTGTAGTTGGTCGCCAGCGCATCCGGGTTGCCATCGGTAAACGTTGCCAATACCTGCGCGCCGGTGCTCTGGCCCGCCACGGCATTGTAAGTCGTCGCCACCGTAACATCGGTCAGG